>NZ_CP083956.1:4999419-5693803 GCF_006442795.2 Mesorhizobium sp. B1-1-8 | reverse complement strand
GCCGTCCCCTCCGACGAATGTTGCTGGGAATGGGAGTTCGCCAGTTATCTCCCGTTCGATGCCGCTCTGCATGATCAAAGTTCCTTGTCTTCTCGTACCCTTTTTCCGCCGGGGATGCGCCTCCTGCACCCTGGATCCGGCAATCTTTTTCGCTGCGTTGTCGCCGCCGCCGGCAATAATCATCGCAACGTCGCGCAAGGAACCTGCTGCCGGCCTCTCGCAAGCCGGCCTGATCACGTCAGGGCAATAAAATACCGTCCGGCGAAACGCCGGCGCGACATCGACCTGCCATGTACAATTACGCCAGTCCCCTACCCGCACCAAAGAGACAAACCAAGCCGCGCGCGGAATTGCTCCACGTCATGAATTCCGCCATTTTGTGCTGGCCGATTCAGGCTGGGTCAGGGGCTAAAGCCCGTCCCTTTGATGCATGGACATTACCGAAATCGCTGTGGATAGGGCAAGGCCACGTCTAACGGATTTTTAACGAATCTGGTTACCGAAGACGGGTCGGGAGCAGGTGCCACGGCGGCACGTTTTGACAAAGCCATTGTGATTCAAACCCTTTTCCGGCGAATGTGAAAAAGGCCACACCTTTCGAAATTTTCTGAAATAATGTTCTTGACAGCTACTTGTCCCCCGACGCTCGACCGTGAGTTGAACAAGCTGTGGATGACCGTCTGCAAGTCTCTGAAAAAACTAGAGATTTTGTGACAGGCTAATTTAAGGCGATCGCCGCATTGCAGTATCGCCGACATCCGTGATCATGTATGTGCCGGCAAAGCAATTGCAATATTGGAATCTTGGTCTGGCGGCATTTGCAAGCGTTCTTTTTAAGTGCTTGCCGGCAAACGAAAAAAACCCGGCGCGATTGAGCCGGGTTTAACAGTCAAACTTGGCGGAAGTCGGTTATGCCGACAGCACCTTGACCCGCTGGGCCAGCCGCGAAACCTTGCGCGATGCCGTGTTCTTGTGAATCACGCCCTTGGTGGCGGCACGCATCAATTCCGGCTCGGCGGCTTTGAAGGCCTCCAGCGCTGCGGCCTTGTCGCCGGCGGCCAGCGCCTCTTCGACCTGGCGGACATAGGTGCGGACGCGCGACCGGCGATTCTTGTTGATCGCCGCGCGGCGGGCGATCTTGCGCGTTGCCTTTTTGGCCGAGGAAGTATTGGCCATGATGCCTCTCTTCTGATCTGGTGGGCGCCAGCGGGGTGCCGCAGGGCGCAAAAAACAAACGGGCAGCCATGGGGGCCGCCTCGGGTGGTGCGGCTTATAGTTCAGCTTTTCCGGCGCGTCAACGCCGCTTCGCCGTCTTTTTAGCGTCTTAACGTCGCCGAAACCCGCCCTACCTGTTGGTGAAGTTCGGCTTCCGCTTCTCCCCAAAGGCGGCCATGCCTTCCTTCTGGTCGTCGAGCGCAAACAACGAATGGAAAAGGCGGCGCTCGAAGCGCAGGCCTTCGGCGAGCGTCGTCTCGTAGGCGCGGTTGACGGCTTCCTTGGTCATCATCACCGACGGCAATGAAAATTCCGCGATCCTGGCCGCTGCCTTCAGTGCTTCCTCGACCAACTCGGCGGCCGGCACCACCCGCGACACCAGCCCGCAGCGCTCGGCCTCGGCGGCGTCCATCATCCGGCCGGTCAGGCACATGTCCATCGCCTTCGACTTGCCGACGAAGCGGGTCAGCCGCTGCGAGCCGCCCATGCCGGGCATGACGCCGAGCGTGATTTCGGGCTGGCCGAATTTGGCGGTGTCGGCGCAGATGATGAAATCGCACATCATCGCCAGCTCGCAGCCGCCGCCCAGCGCATAGCCGGCGACGGCGGCGATGATCGGCTTGCGCGTGCGCGTGAACTCCTCCCAGCCGACGAAGATGTCCTGCGTGTAGGCGTCGACGAAGGAGATCGACTGCATTTCCTTGATGTCGGCGCCCGCCGCGAAAGCTTTTTCGGAACCGGTGATGACCATCGCGCCGATACCGGCCTCCGCGCCGAACGCGGTCGCCGCTGATGCCACTTCGGCCATGACCTGGGAGTTCAGCGCGTTGAGCGCCTTGGGCCGGTTCAGCGTGATCAGCCCGACCTTGCCGCGTGTTTCCACGAGTATGGTTTCATAGGTCATGGCATCGTCTCCTCGCTTTGTTGAGGAGATCGGTCTAGCTCACCGCTGACAGGTCCGGCAATAGAATGTCGAGCGGCCGCTTTGCACGATGCGCTCGATATTGCCGCGGCAGCCGGGCTTCGGACAGGGCTCGCCTTCGCGATCGTAGACCGCGAAGGAATGCTGGAAATAGCCGAGCGAGCCGTCGGCCTGGACATAGTCGCGCAGCGACGACCCGCCGGCGGCGATCGCGTCGGCGATGACCGAGCGGATCGCCTCGGCCAGGCGCCGGCATTGCTCCCTGGTCTTCTTGCCGGTTCCGGCAACGGTTCCGGCTTCGCGCAGCGGCGACAGGCCGGCGCGCCACAGCGCCTCCGACACATATATGTTGCCGAGCCCGGCGATCAGCCGCTGGTCGAGCAGCGCCACTTTGAGCGGCGCCCGCCGGCCCTCCAGCAGCGAGGCGAGCAGCGGGCCGTCCAACGCATTGCCGGTCGGCTCGACGCCCAGACCGGCCAGCATTGGGTGCGTGTCCGGCGCGCCCTCGGCAAACAGCATGAAGCCGAAACGGCGCGGGTCGTTGAAGATGACGCGAGACCGCTCGCCCTGCGGCGACACGACATCGAACACGACATGGTCGTGCGCCGAGCTTTTCGAGCGTTCGTGATGGAAAGCGCCGGGCACGCCGCTGCTTTCGGCGGTTTCGATGCGGAACGATCCGGACATGCCAAGATGACAGATCAGCAGTGGACCGTCTTCGATATGCATGGTCAGGTATTTTGCCCGCCGGCCAAGCGCCGTGACGGTCTTGTCGGTCAGGCGTTCCGAAAACTTGTCCGGAAACGGAAATCTGAGATCGGGCCGGCGCGCCTCGACCTTGACGAGGCGCGCGCCCTCGAGCACCGGTTGCAGGCCGCGCCGGACGGTTTCGACTTCAGGCAGTTCCGGCATGGCCGCCTATCGTCGCAAGGAAAGAGGTCCCGTGGCGGCCGGGTGCCAGGCCAAGATGGTCCGCGACGGTTTCGCCGATATCGGCGAAGGTCGGCAGCAAGCCGATATCGCCGCCCTTCAGTCCAGGTGCGAGGCCGATCACCGGAACCCGCTCGCGCGTATGGTCGGTGCCGCGCCAGGTCGGATCGTTGCCATGGTCGGCCGTCAGGATGAGCAGGTCGCCTGGCCTGAGCCGGGCAAATGCCTCCGGCAGGCGCCGGTCGAAGGCCTCGAGCGCCGCGGCGTAGCCGGCAACGTCGCGCCGATGGCCGAACTCGCTGTCGAAATCGACGAAATTGGCAAACACCAGATCGCCTTCGCCGGCGTCGTCCATGGCGCCGAGCGCCTTGTCCAGCATCGCCATGTTGCCGCCCGCCTTGCGCACCTCCGAGATGCCGCGATGCGCGAAGATGTCGCCGATCTTGCCAATACCGATGACCTTGCTTGCGCGCTCCGTCAGCCGGTCGAGCAGGGTCGGCTCGGGCGGCGGCACGGCATAGTCGCGGCGGTTGTGGGTGCGCTGGAAGGTGGCCGGCGTCTCGCCCACGAAGGGTCGCGCGATCACCCGCCCGATCTTCAGCGGATCGACCAGCCGGCGTACCGTCAAGCAAAGCTCATAAAGACGTTCGAGGCCGAAATGCGTCTCGTGGGCGGCGATCTGCAGCACCGAATCGACTGACGTATAGCAGATCGGCTTGCCGCTTCGGATGTGCTCCTCGCCGAACCGCACAATGATCTCAGTGCCTGACGCATGGCAATTGCCGAGGATGCCCGGCACCTTGCCTTCCCGGAGGATCGCCGCGGTCAGATCGGCCGGGAAGGCCGGCACTATATCCGGAAAATAGCCCCAGTCGAAATGCACCGGGTGGCTGGCGATCTCCCAATGGCCAGACGGCGTGTCCTTGCCGCTGGACACTTCCTGCGCGGCGCCGTGGAAGGATGAGGCAAAGAGCGGCTTGCCGGTATCCAGGGTCAGCCCGTTCGCGATCTCTGCGGCGCGGCCCAGCCCGACCGAGATCATGTTGGGCACGGCGAGCGGTCCGGCGCGCAGACCTTCGCGATCGGCGCGGCCTTCGGCGCAGGCCTGCAGGATATGACCGAAAGTGTCGGCGCCGGCATCGCCATAGCGTTCGGCGTCGGCCGCGCCGCCGATGCCGAAGGAATCGAGAACGAACAGGAAAGCGCGCGCCATGGGTGCCGTCGTTGTGGATCTAAGCATCCAGACATAAGGTTGCGCGGCCGCGTTGGCAAATTGGAAACCAAACCGCAACGGCTTGGCGCCATAGTCGACACAAGGCGCAATGTGGGCTGGGACGGAGAAGATGGTAGGCGGCGGCAAACACGCGGCAAGGCGGACCCTGGCGGCGTTCGCGGGCATCCTCCTTACGGTGGCCGCGTGCTTGCCGGCCCGCGCCGACTGGCGCGACGATATCGGCACATTCCGCATCGGCATTGTCGCCGAACCCGGTGGCGGCAACACGGTTCCGGGGCTGGCGCGCCTGACGGAGGCCTATACCAATGCGCTCGGCATGAAGGTGGAGTTCGTCGTCGCCCGCGACTATGCGGCGCTGATCGAGGCGCAGGCGAGCGGCCGCGTCCAGTATGCGATCTATTCGGCGCTTGCCTATGCCGCCGCCTCCGAGCGCTGCGGCTGCGTGGAGCCGCTGGTTGCGCCGGTCGACGCCGATGGCGCGGTCGGCATCCGCTCCGTCCTGGTGACGCGCGATGGCAAGATACCCGATCTCGCCGCAATCGCCGCGCATCGGATCGCCGTCGCACCCCCCGACAATGTCGGCGGTTCCCTGCTGCCGCTGGCCGGGCTCTCCGCCGAAGGCGTCAAAATCGCGCGGGACTCACCCTTCCTGACGCGCGCCGCCTCCGCCACCGCGGCCGAGGCGATGCTGAACGACGGCGAGGCCGACGGCCTGTTCGGCTGGGAGTCGGCCGGCGCCGACGGACAGCCGCGCGATTCGGGCGGAACGGTCGCGAGGCTTGAGGCAGCCGGTGTTCCGAAGACGTCGCTTCGGGTGCTTTGGACCTCGGGTCTGCTGCGCTACGGGCCGCACGCCGTTCGCAGCGATCTCGATCCCGAAGCGAAGCGCCGGCTGACGGTTTTTCTCACCAACCTCAAGTCGCTGACTCCCGACGTCTACGATCTTCTCGAATCGACGCATTCCGGCGGGTTCGCGCTCGCCGAGGCAAAGGATTACGCGCTGGCAGAGGCTATCGTTCGGGGTGAAACAGTCGACCGGCCATGAAGCATGTCTCTCGACAGGGCGCAGCGATTTCGGGACGAAGGACGCTTTGGCCCTCAGCAGTCGCTGCAGGGGATCGTCGGGCTCCGGCGGGGCCTGAGATAGTAGGTTTCGCCCATCGATATGTTGTTGAAGGCGGCGGTCAAGCCCAGCGCCTTTGCGTTGTTGGCGGACCAGGTGATGATCGGCTGGTAAGCGAGGTTGCTTTGCACCCGCACCAGGAAAGTGTTGCGGATCTTCAGCGTCGCCGGAACCGTGGTGATGCTGTCCTTGGCCGCGTCGGCGCTGTAGGTGGTGCCCACGACCTTGCGCGACCATGCCACCTGCACTTTCGGTGATGCCTCGTCGGTAATCTGGATCCCGGTGATGATGATCGACGGCGACGAACGGTTGTAGGGCTGCAGCGTCGAAGTGCCGATCTTCATGATCGCGTCGAGATCCGCCTTGACGATCGTCTGCTGCTGGGTGACGAGATCCGCCACCATGCTGCCGATACGACTGACCTTCTTGCTGGTCTCGATGGCTTGGGAGGCTTCCATCGTGATGAAGTACATGATGAGCAGCACGGGCACGATGAACGCGAACTCGATGGCCGCCACGCCACGGCGATCGCGGCAAAACCGCATCGCTCGCGCCATGACGGCCGAAATCCCCCGCTGTGCCCCCGCACGGTACATATTCTTATCCCCCACGCCGCAGTCTCAGTCGTCGAACGGTTCGTTCTGCCAGGTCACGGAGGCAAAATGCAGCGTGTTGCCGTCCTTGAGGTTGGCCATCTGCTTGGCCATGAAATCCGTCATTACGGGCCATTTATAGAAAACCCGCAGCATATTCTTTGATTCCGCCAACCCCGGCGATACGCCGAAGGCCGTCGGGTTTGTGCCTTGCGTCAGCACAATGTCGCCGTTCACGATCTTGAAGCCCGCCGTGGCGGCGTCGGCGAAGGTCGCATATTCGTGCAGGTCCACCAGCAATCCCGGGCAATTCTTGGCAACCATGATCTCCAGCCTGCTGCAGATCAGCTGCTTGATCGAGGCCTCGGTCACGGTTGCCTTCTTCAGCTGCCCGGTCCGCAACTGGCGCGCGACATCGTCGGTAATGTTGGCCATCACCTCCTGGCCGGCGAATGAGATGCAGCTTTCGAGGATGGCGAAAACGAGCAGCGCAAACGGAATGGCCAGCATTGCGAACTCCATCGCCGTGCTGCCGCGTTTGTCGCTGAAAAAGCCATGGCGGGGCTTCGCTCCCGCCCCCTTGCCCACGCCCTTGCCGGGTGCCGGATCCCTGCTCATGTCCGTTCCTGCCGATCCCTTGCGATACCGGCGGCACATTAGCGAAAACCCATTGAAGTCCGGTTTGGATCATCGCTAAATTCGCCGGGCGACGTTTAACCCGCCGTTAACGTCACGGCTATCGGCTCAGTGGCCGGCGTTCATTTCTGCTTCGGAAGCTTTCTCGGCCTCGCTCTTGTACGAGCTCTCGCAATAGGGCGTGCAGGACATGGTCTGGACCTCGGCGCGCCGGTAGATGCGCACCGAAGACGCTGCCTGCCGCACGACGGTCACCTGCTCGTCGATGATAGGGCTGCCGTCCGGATCGAGCACGACCAGATTGGTGACGCCGAAACCCTTGCCGGTGAGGACGATGGTAGAGGCATCCTGCACGGAGGCGTCGGCAATCGCCGGATTGCCGACGACGACCGTGTCGGCCGCACGCGACAGTTTGACGATCTTTGCCTGGTTCATGGTGACTTCGATGCCCGCGCCCGCCTTTGCCGGCATGACGAAAGCAACGGCTGCCAGCGCTGCGGCAGCGAATGATGGCTTCGACCAGATCATTGAGACGTTCCTAGGCGGCGAACTGTTCAACGGAACATGAAGGAGATTGGTGAACCAACGGTTAAACCGAAGCCGGCCGCGATAACGATTGGCCGTCTTCCGTGCTGCCCGCCACAGCAAATGCTGTTTTAGCAATATTGCGGGACGCGCCTGTCTGCACGGGTTTCCGGGCCCGCCGGCCAGCTTTTGGAGGTTTAGGCCACGGTTAACCACGCGACGGGATCGCCGCCGGAAAGGAATTGGTAAGGCTATTTATTAAGCCGATCGAAAGGGCTCCCGCCTAGATTGGCAGCATCCGATCAACCACCAGAGAAGTTGACGGAAGTGCTGTAACACGTGGAGTAGGAGCTCTCGAATGTCTAACCTCATCGCACGCTTTGTGAAGGATGAATCCGGCGCGACCGCTATCGAATATGGTCTGATCGCCGCTCTCATCGCCCTCGCCATCATGGTCGGCGCTACGTCGCTCGGTGGCGCGCTGAACGCCAAGTTCGACGCCATCGCGGCTGCTGTCAACAAGTCGTAATATCGAAGCAATCCAGTCGCTTCGAACAAGGGCCGCCAACCTGGCGGCCCTTGTTCTGTTCATGGTCATGTCATTGGCACGTCGAGCGGGAACAAGGATTTTGAACGTCCGGCCTCATCGATCGTTAATCGAACGCGCCTAGACTCGAAACCAGCAAGCTTTCACCGCGGACACCGCCTCCATGCTTGAAGCCGTGATCTTTGTCGTCTTTCCCTTTTGCATGCTGTTTGCTGCAATCTCGGACACATTGTCGATGACGATCGCCAACCGTGTACCGGTGCTGCTGGTGGTGACGTTTGCCCTGGTTGCTCCGCTGACCGGAATGGATTGGGCAACCTATGGCTGGCATTTCGCGGCGGGCACCCTGGTGCTGGCGGTGACGTTCGGTCTTTTCGCGCTTGGCGGCATGGGCGGCGGCGACGCCAAGCTTCTGGCCGCGACGGCCGTCTGGATGGGCCTCAACATCAACCTCGTCGGATATCTGGTGACGGCGACATTGATCGGCGGCCTGCTGACCATTGCCATTCTGGTCTACAGGAAATCGCCGCTGGCGGCCTATACCGGGCACAGCCGGTTTCTGCGTCACTTCGCCGACGAAAGTGTGGGCGTTCCTTACGGCGTTGCGCTCGGGCTCGGCGGGCTCATCACCTTTCCGGATTCGCCGCTGATGGTCTGGGCATTGGAAAGGCTTACGACCTGACCGGTCCTAATTTAACTGAACGGAATTCCTCTTGATAAAACAGCATGCTCAAGGCGGCTTGGCCGCCCTTTTTCGTTAACGGAAGCCGGTTCCGTCCAATTTGAGTAAACCTTAAATTAATCACGATCGTAAGCATTACATTAACCTTGTTTTGACGATTGCAACTGCAAAGTCCGGCCTGGCGTGGTGGTTTGCTACTTGGGCGAAGGGTTCGGACGAATGCCAGCATCCCGATTGATCATTTTAGGCGTGGCGGTGGCCGCGGCGGGCGGCGCGGGTTATGTCGCAAAGAACATGGTTGCGGCTCCGCCGCCCCAGGTCGTTGTCGAAGGGCCTCAGCAGCCAGCCATGGCGCTGCAGGACGTGCTGGTGCTTTCCGGCGACGTGGCGATGGGCAGCCAGCTTGGCAACAACATCAGCTGGCAGCAGTGGCCGTCCGAAGGCATCAACGCCAATTTCATCACCCGCGCCGCCGAACCCGACGCGGTTGAGAAGCTCAAGAGCTCGGTTGCCCGCGTGGGGTTGTACAGTGGCGAGCCGCTGCGGCGCTCCAAGCTGGTCGGCGAAGGGCAGAGCTTCATGTCGTCGGTCCTGCCGTCCGGCATGCGTGCCGTCGCGACCGCGATATCGGCCGACACGTCGGCGGGCGGCTTCATCCTTCCCAATGATACTGTCGACGTCATCATGACCCGCCGCGCCGACGCCGCCAACGGCGGCACCGGCTTCAACACCGAGACCATCCTCAAGAACATCCGTGTCCTGGCCATCGACCAGACCATCCAGGAAGACGAAGAAGGCAAGAAGACCAGGGTCGGCCAGACCGCGACGCTGGAACTGACGCCGCAGCAGGCCGAGATCATCACCGTCGCGCAGCAGATGGCGGACCGGCTGACGCTGGCGCTGCGCCCGATCACGGACGCTCATGAAAAGAACCAGGACGAGGCCGACTATCTGGTCAACGGCAATGGCCGGCGCGGCACGGTGCGGCTGATCAAGTCGGGCGAAGTTTCCGAAGTGGGAGCAAGGAAATGAGGCTAAACGGTAAACTGCCCGTCCTGACGGCGGTGGCGATCGGCCTGTTCCTGCTCGGCGCCAACGCACCCGGCCTGGTCGAGGCCAGGGCCGCAAACAAGGTCGCCGGCGTAACGGCTTCGGTCGCCACGCAGCGTGTCAAGCTCGGCCTCAACAAATCGGTGGTCATCGATCTGCCGAGCGATGCCTATGACATTCTGGTCGCCAATCCCGCGGTCGCCGACGCGGTAACGCGCACCGCCAGGCGGATCTATCTGTTCGGCAAGGCGGTGGGTGAAACCAACATCTTCGTCTTCGGCCCCAACGGTGAGCAGATCGTCAGCCTGGATCTGGCCGTCGAGCGCGATGTCGCCGGACTGGAAGATTATCTCAAGCGCTTCATTCCGTCCTCGCAGATCAAGGTCGAGCTCCTGAATGACAACGTGGTCCTCACCGGCATGGTGGACACGCCGCTGGATGCCAAGCGCGCCGTCGACCTTGCGACCATCTTCGTGTCGGGTGGTGAAGCGACCACCGGTCAGTACTCTCAGACCGCGGCCGGCGGTTCGGCCAATGGCGGCGTCGACATCAACAATCCCGACCAGGAACGCCGCGTCTCGAAGATCGTCAACCTGCTGCAGATCATCGGCGACGATCAGGTCACCCTCAAGGTGACCGTCGCCGAGGTCAGTCGCTCGGTGATGAAGCAGCTCGGCGTCAACATGATCGGCAGCGGCAGCGCAAATGGCATCTCCTACGGCGCCATGAGCTCGCCTCCCTACGGATTGGGAAAGCCGATAGCGCAGACTTCCAACTTGCGGCTCGGCGGCGGACTCGGAAACGGCATCCAGGCCTACATCAACGCCATGGAGCAAAGCGGCGTGATGAAGACACTGGCGGAGCCGACCCTCACCGCCGTTTCGGGCGAGAAGGCGACGTTCAAGGTAGGTGGTGAGTTCAATCTGATCACCTCGCGCACGAACAACGTTTCGACCGACAACCAGACCGGCCAGGTGACGTACACCAACGAAAAGCTCGAATATGGCATCGGCCTCGAGTTCCAGCCGGTCGTGTTGTCGGCCGGGCGGATAAGTCTCAAGGTAAGAACGGCCGTTTCGGAGCCGACCGCGGAAGGTGCGACGACCCTGGAAGGGGCTGCCGAATTGCCGGGCACCACGCTTTTGTCGATCCGCAAGCGACTGGCCGACACCACCGTCGAATTGCCTTCGGGCGGATCGATGATGATCGCCGGCCTGGTCCGCGACGATGTTCGCCAGGCTGTCTCGGGCTTGCCGGGTCTGGCCAAGATACCGGTGCTTGGCACCTTGTTTCGCAGCAAGGACTTCGTGCGCAACGAGAGCGAACTCGTCGTCATCATCACGCCCTACCTGGTGAAGCCGGTGGCGCGCAACGAGCTGGACAAGCCGGACGACAATTTCAATCCGCCAAGCGACGGCGCCGGCATGTTCCTTGGCCGCGTCAATCGCGTCTACGGCACCATGCAGACCGACAGGCCGCCGGGTCGCTACCACGGCGTCGTCGGCTTCATCTACAAGTGAGCGGGGAAGTGGACATGTCTCAATCAGCATCTAAGGCCCCGACGATCGCGGCGGGTCGCGAACGCATCCGCTGGCCGGCCGTCCCGGCTCTGGCGATCGCGCTCGCGGCGTCGCTCGCCGGCTGCGCAAACCGCGACAGCATAACGGTGGGCGCAATCCCCGACGACTATCGCACCAATCATCCGATCGTCATCGCCGAGAAGAACCAGAAGATCGATCTTCCGGTCGGCGCCGGCGATCGCGGCATGACCGTTTCGCAACGCGACACGCTGCTTGGCTTCCTCGATGGCTACGACAGGAGCGCCGCCCCGGCATTGACGATCGCGATCCCGTTCGGATCGGCCAATCAGGCCGCCGCCGCCGCCGCCGGCCGCGACTTCGCCAGGCTTGCAATCGCAGCCGGCGTCAAGCGCAACCGGATCATAATCACGTCCTATCAGTCGGCCGTGCCGGAAGCCTCGGCTCCGATCCGAGTGGCCTTTGTCGCTGTAAAAGCGCAGACCGACAAATGCGGGCGCTGGCCCGATGACTTGGCGGAGACGGCGGAGAACAAGCACTACGCCGATTTCGGCTGCTCCTATCAGAACAACCTTGCCGCTCAGTTGGCCAATCCCAACGACCTGCTCGGGCCGCGCAAGCAGTCGGACATCGACGCCGAAAATCGCGGTGCCGTGATCGACGTCTACCGCTCGAGAGGCATTTCGGACGAGTTCCTGGGCAATTCGGAAGTGACTTACTGACCGCGCCAGATGACGGAAAGAGCATGACGATGAGCAATCTTGCCTACGACGCATCCGCGGATGTCGGCGACACCTCGCAACAGGACATCGCCGCCATGCAGGCGCTGCGGCCGGTGCCGCGCATCTCGATACAGGCCTTCTGCGAGACCGAAGGCGTCGCCAATCCGGTGGCGCGCGCCGGCGAGGATCGCCGCATGGCCAAGGCCCATGTCAAAGTCCACATGGGCGGCATAGCCACGGCGATCGAGTTCTACCAGTCGGCGCCGACACCCAACCTGATCCTGCTGGAATCGCGCAGCGAGCCGAAGCAGTTGCTTGAGCAGCTCGGCCAGCTTTCGGAATATTGTGATCCCTCCTCCAAGGTGGTGGTGGTCGGCCACTACAACGATGTCGGCCTTTACCGCGAGCTGATCCGCTCCGGCATCTCCGAATATGTCATCGCGCCGGTCTCGATGACCGACATCGTCAGCGTCGTGTCGTCGATCTTCGTCGATCCTGAAGCCGATCCGATCGGCCGCGCGATCGCCTTCATCGGCGCCAAGGGTGGCGTCGGCTCCTCGACCATCGCCCACAATGTCGCCTGGGCAATGTCGTCATTGTTCAAGTCCGAAGTCGTCGTCGCCGATCTCGATCTCGCCTTCGGCACCGCCAACATCAATTTCGACCAGGATCCCGCGCAAGGCATCGCCGAGGCGGTGTTTTCGCCGGAGCGGGTCGATGAGGTTTATCTCGACCGCCTGCTTGCGCAGTGCGCCGAACATCTCTCTCTGCTCGCCGCGCCATCCACGCTCGAGCGTGTTTATGATTTCGAGCAGGATGCCTTCTCCCAGATCATCGAGACGGCGCAGCGCAGCGCGCCCCTGCTTGTCCTCGATGTGCCGCACATCTGGACCGGATGGGCCAAGAGCACGTTGATCAAGGCCGACGAGATCGTCATCACCGCTACGCCGGAGCTTGCCAATTTGCGCAACACCAAGAACATGGTGGACATGCTGAAGCGGCTGCGTCCGAACGATCCGCCGCCGAAGCTGATCATCAACCAGGCCGGCGTGCCGAAACGCCCCGAGATCGCGGCCTCGGACTTCGCTGAGCCGCTCGGCATCACGCCGATGGCGGTCATCAATTTCGAACCGCTGCTGTTCGGCAACGCGGCCAACAACGGCCGAATGCTCGGCGAGATGGATGCCAAGAGCCCGGTCGTCGGCATCATCAACGAAATCGCCCATGTGCTGACCGGGCGCAGCGAAATCAAGGCAAGGAAGAAAGCTGGCCTGGGCTCCATCCTCGGCAAGCTTTCGCGCAACAAGAAGTGACGCTCACATTGCGGCATCGGGTAGTCGATCATGTTTGGTAAAAGAGGCTCCGACGACGGCAACAGGGCGAAGCCCGAGTTCCGTCCGCCAGCACCGGCTCCCGCCGCGCCAGGCGCCGCTACGACGGCGGTTCTCGAGCGGCCGGCCACACCGACGTCCAGCGCGCCAGCCGCGCCACCCGTCCGCCGTCCGGTCGAGGCGCCGCCAATGGCGCCCGAGCCGCCAAGAAAGGTCCAGCGCGAGCGCTCGGAGACCTATTACGACACCAAGAGCCAGGTATTTTCCGCCCTCATCGACACGATCGACCTGTCGCAGCTCGCCAAGCTCGATCCCGAGAGCGCGCGCGAGGAAATCCGCGACATCGTCAACGATATCATCGCGATCAAGAATTTCGCCATGTCGATCGCCGAGCAGGAGGAACTGCTCGAGGACATCTGCAACGACGTTTTGGGTTATGGGCCGCTCGAGCCGTTGCTCGCCCGCGACGACATCGCCGACATCATGGTCAACGGCTCCAAGAATGTCTACATCGAAGTCAACGGCAAGGTCGAGCAGACCGGCATCCGCTTCCGCGACAATCAGCAGCTGCTCAACATCTGCCAGCGCATCGTCAGCCAGGTCGGCCGCCGCGTCGATGAATCGAGCCCGATCTGCGATGCGCGCCTTCCCGACGGCTCGCGCGTCAACGTGATTGCGCCGCCGCTCTCGATCGACGGCACCGCGCTCACCATCCGCAAGTTCAAGAAGGACAAGCTGACGCTCGACCAGTTGGTCAAGTTCGGCGCCATCTCGCCGCAGGGCGCCGAGGTGCTCAAGATCATCGGCCGCGTCCGCTGCAATGTCGTCATCTCGGGCGGTACCGGCTCGGGCAAGACGACGCTGCTCAACTGCCTGACCAACTACATCGATCGCGAGGAGCGCGTCATCACCTGCGAGGACTCGGCCGAACTGCAGCTGCAACAGCCGCATGTGGTCCGCCTCGAAACCCGGCCGCCCAACCTCGAAGGCGAGGGCGAGGTGACCATGCGCGACCTGGTGAAGAACTGCCTGCGCATGCGGCCCGAACGGATCATCGTCGGCGAGGTGCGCGGGCCGGAAGTGTTCGACCTCCTGCAGGCGATGAACACCGGCCATGACGGTTCGATGGGGACGATCCACTCCAACAGCCCGCGCGAATGCCTGAACCGTATCGAATCGATGATCGCCATGGGCGGCTATTCGCTGCCGCAGAAGACCGTGCGCGAAATCGTCGTCGGCTCGGTCGACGTGATCATCCAGGCGGCGCGCCTGCGCGACGGTTCGCGCCGCATCACCCACATCACCGAGGTGATCGGCATGGAAGGCGACGTCATCATCACCCAGGATATCATCCTCTACAACATCAAGGGCGAGGACGCGAACGGCCGTCTGCTCGGCGAGCATGTCTCCACCGGCATCGGCCGGCCGCATTTCTGGGATCGCGCCCGCTACTACGGCGAGGAGCAGCGTCTCGCCAACGCGCTCGAGGCCATGGAGAAGCGCGCTGACTGATGCATCTGGAGGTTGGAAGCAATTCCAGGAAAAGTGTGAAGCGGTTTTCCGTCCGGAATTGCGTCAAAACAAAGAGATAGGGCAGTTCGCCGTTTCTTTGGAACGGCGAAATGGCCCAAGGACCCCGGTCGATGTTCGGAATTGACACCACCGTACTGGCTTTCGTCGTGCTTGCCGGCCTCAGCGCCGGCGCCATAGCCTATGCTTTCCTGTTCACCCGCATCAGCAACGAAAGTCAGGCCGGCAAGCGGCTCCAGACCATCAAGACGGCCGAAACCGACCGGTCCGTGGTGAAGGCTTCGCGCGACAGGGCAGCCGAGGCGGTCAAGCGGCGCAAAAACGTCCAGGATTCGCTCAAGCAGCTCGACGAAAAGCAGAAGGCCAACGATCGCAACGTCAAGAAGCCGCCGCTCAAGGCGCAGATCCGCCAGGCCGGGATGCAGGTTTCCATCGAGCGCTTCTACATCTATTCCGCGGTCTGCGGCATCGTGCTCACGATCCTTGCCTATTTCGCCGGTGCGCCGTTGTTTGCCTTGCCGGGTGCTTTGCTGGCCGGCGCCCTGGGCTTGCCGCGCTGGTTCGTGTCGTTTCGCCGTTCGCGCCGGGTCAAGGCTTTCCTGGCAGAGTTCCCGAACGCCCTCGACATCATTGTGCGCGCGGTCAAGTCCGGCCTGCCGCTCAATGACGCCATTCGCATGATCGCCGTCGAATCTCCCGAGCCGGTCCGCTCGGAGTTCCGCCGCATCGTCGATTCCCAGCAGATGGGGCTATCGATCCCCGATGCGGCCTTGCGCATGTCCGAGACCATGCCGTGCACCGAAGCGGGCTTCTTCGGCATCGTCATCCAGATCCAGTCGCAGGCCGGCGGCAATCTCTCCGAGGCGCTTGGCAACCTGTCGCGCGTGCTGCGCGATCGCAAGAAGATGAAGGCCAAGGTGCAGGCGCTGTCGATGGAAGCCAAAGCATCCGCCGTGATCATCGGCGCCTTGCCTTTCGTCGTCGCTTTTCTGGTCTATCTTTCGAGTCCGACCTACATCATGCCGCTGTTCACCACGAGCACCGGCAACATTATTCTAGGTTGTTCCGGCGTCTGGATGTCGATCGGCATCCTGGTGATGCGCAAGATGATGAATTTCGAAGTGTAGGGGCGCGCGGATCCAATGACAGACCACGTCGTCAAAACCCTTACCGATCCTTCCTTCCTGATCGCGCTGCTGGTCGGCATCGCGGTGTTCGCGACCGTCTTCACGCTGTTGCCGGCACTTGGCGGCAATCAGCTCAAGGCACGCATGAAGACCGTCGCGCTAGAGCGTGACGAACTGCGCGCTAAGCAGCGCGCGCGCCTGGCCAACGAAGCTGACCGCCGCCGAAAGGGCTTGCGCGAGGAGCAGTCGATCGGCATGCGCAACATCGTCGAACGGCTGGACCTCAGGCGTGCCCTTGCCGACGAAAACACGCTGCAGAAGCTCAAAGTGGCAGGCTTTCGCGGTCAGAACCCGCTGACGCGCTTCCTGTTCTTCCGTCTGGTCCTGCCCTTTGTCGGATTTGCGCTGGCCGCCGTCTACCTGTTCGTCCTGGGCGGGCTGCCGCAGCAGCCAGCTTTCGTCAAGCTGTTCGTCTGCATTGTCGTCGCTTATGGCGGCTTCTATGCGCCGATCCTCTACGTCAGCAACCGCGCGACCAAACGCAAACAGTCGATTCAGATGGCATGGCCGGATGCTCTCGACCTGATGCTGATCTGCGTGGAATCCGGCATGTCGGTGGAGGCCGCGCTTCGCAAGGTCGCCGACGAGATCGGCGCCCAGTCGGTGGCGCTTGCCGAAGAGTTCGTGCTCACCAATGCCGAGCTTTCCTACCTGCAGGAGCGCAAGGTCGCCTATGAGAACCTGGCCAGCCGCACCGGCCTGGAATCGGTGAAGTCGGTGTCCCAGGCCCTGGTCCAGGCCGAACGCTACGGCACGCCGGTGGCGCACGCGCTGCGCGTGCTTGCCTCGGAAAGCCGCGACATGCGCATGAACGCGGCGGAGAAGAAAGCCGCCGCGTTGCCGCCGAAGCTCACCGTTCCGATGATCCTGTTCTTCCTGCCGGTTCTGTTCGCAATCATCCTGGGACCGGCCGGCATCCAGGTCAGCCAGCGCGGCATCTTCGGCGACCAGCACAATTCCAGCAGCGAATGACGCACTCGAATCAAGCGAAAGCCGCGCGGCGACTGTCAGCGCGGACTTTGCTTTTTTGAGGGGTGGATGCGGGCGGGCGAAATCAGTTCGTCGCGGTCTTCGGCTTGCCCTTGTCCTGGTCCTTGAGTTGGCTCCAGGCATTCTGCTGGGCCAGCATCTGGCGCAGATAGGCGACGTTGGCCTGCGCCTGCTCGGGCGAAAGCTCCTGCGAGGCGATCTTCTCGGCTTCGTCGAAGCGGCCCTGCAGGCCGACGACCAGCGCCAGGTTCTGCCGCACGCGGCTGTCGGCACTGGGCTGCTGCGCAGCCGAACGCATGTAGGTCTCGGCCGTGCGCAGGTCGCCCTCGAGCACATAGGACATGCCGAGATTGGAGAGAACCGAAGGCTCGTTCGGCTTGAGCTCGAGCGCCTTGCGGTAATCCTGGCGCGCCTCGTCTTTCTGGCCCATCTGGTCGAGGATGGCGGCTTCCGCCGACACCAGTCTCCAGTCCGGATATTCCGGCGTCTGAGCGCGGCGCACCGCATCGAGCGCCGGTTCGAACTGCCCGTTGGCCGCGAGCGCCTTGCCGTAGGCGGCCAGCACGTCGCGGTCCTTGGGATAGGCGATCGCCAGCTTGCGCATCACGGCCAGCGACTGGTCGGCATCGCCGTCCATCTGCAGCGCCGCGGCGAAGTTGGTGGCGATCCGCTTGTCGTTCGGATTTCTGGCATAGGAGTCGCCGAGCCTGGTCGTCGCGGTATGCAATTCGCTGGCCGACATGGTTTCGAGCGGCCTGCTGTCGGAACGGGAAATGGAGCCGGTGGTGAATTTGCTGGTGCTGCCGCAGCCGGCCACGCTGGCTGCCAGCGCCGCGATGAATGCCGTGGTGATCAGACGCTTGCTGGTAGCGTTCAAGGCTTTGATCGGCATCGGCACCCGGTCTCCATTCTGCGCGGCCATTGTCTGGCCGTCTTCCCTCCGGCAGAAATATTCTGTTAACCCTAACGGACGGTTAAGAAGCGCCGACTCGGGCAATGGGTTCGGCCGGAGATCATCGAATGCCTGTTGAACTCATCGAGTCGAAATCGAGCAACGCCCTGCCGGTGCATCTGGTGGCCCGGGATGGCCTGGACATGGCAGGCCTTTCAGCCGCCGCTGTCGCCTGGGCGCGCGCCAACGGCTTTTCCGGCGAGGCGGGCCGGACCCTGATCCTGCCGGGCGAGGATGGCACCGTCGCGGGAGCGCTGTTTGGGACCGGCGACGGCGACAGCGCACTGGCCATAGGCGCCTTGGCAAGGGCGTTGCCGGAGGGCGAATGGCATTTTGCCCAGGATTTGCCTGCGCCCGATCTTGCGGCGCTGGCGCTCGTCCTCGGCGGCTACGTCTTCACCCGCTACGGCAAGAAGCCAGGCAAGGCATTGCGCTTCGCGCTGCCGTCCGGGGCCGACGGCGCGCATGTGCGCCGCATCGCCGAAGGCGTGTTCCTGGCGCGCGACCTCGTCAACACGCCAACCAGCGACATGGGGCCGGATGAACTGGAGGAGGCCGCTCGAACCTTGGCCGCCGCGCATCGGGCCGAGGTCTCCGTGATCCATGGCAACGATCTCCTGGCTCGGAATTTCCCGATGATCCATGCCGTCGGCCGCGCCTCGACCGGCGCGCCGCGGCTGATCGACATGACTTGGGGGCCAGGCGACGCGCCGAAGGTGACGCTGGTCGGCAAGGGCGTCTGCTTCGACACAGGCGGCCTCGACATCAAGCCGTCCTCGGGCATGCTGTTGATGAAGAAGGACATGGGCGGCGCCGCCAACGTTTTGGGCCTTGCCTCCATGATCATGGCGGCGAAGCTCAACGTGCGTCTGCGGGTGCTGATCCCTGCGGTCGAGAATTCGATCGCCGGCAACGCCTTCCGGCCGGGCGACGTGCTGCGGAGCCGCAAGGGCACCACGGTCGAGATCGGCAACACCGATGCCGAGGGCCGGCTGGTCCTGGCCGACGCGCTGGCGCTCGCCGATGAGGAGGCGCCCGCATTGCTGATCGATATGGCGACGCTGACCGGTGCGGCGCGTGTCGCGCTCGGCCCCGATTTGCCGCCTTTCTACACCAGCGATGATACACTGGCCTCCGACATTGCCGCCGCCTCGGCTGCGACTGAGGATCCGCTCTGGCGGTTGCCTTTGTGGCGTCCCTACGATGCAAAGCTGTCTTCGAAGATCGCCGACGTCAACAACGTCACCACGGATGGGTTTGCCGGGTCGATCACCGCTGCCTTGTTCCTGAAACGCTTTGTCGAGAAGACGCCCGGCTGGGCTCATTTCGACATCTTCGCCTGGAACCCGAGCGACCGCCCGTACGGACTGACCGGCGGCGAGGCGCAAGGCATCCGCGCGCTGGAGCGGACCATCTCGACGCGCTTTGGGTGAGGCGCAACAAGAAGCCGGCGAAATGTCGAGACTGAAACGGAACCGAAACAATTTGCCGTCATGCTGGAGCGATGTCGATCTCGATGCGCCCGAGCCAGGCCTTGCGACTGTGGCAGCAGGTGATGCTGTCGCAGGTGCGCGACGGTGCGCCCGACCTCACCATGCGCCAGACGGCGATCCTGTTCACCATCTATCTCGATCCGCCGCCGCATACGGTACGCGGGCTGGCCGCCAGGCTCAATGTCACCAAGCCCGTCATCACCCGGGCGCTCGACACGATGGGCGCGCTGAAACTGGTCTCGCGCCATCGCGACGAGCTCGACAAGCGCAACGTTTTGATCAGGCGCACGGTCGAGGGCGCGCTCTTTGTCGAGCGCTTCGGCGATGGTATCGTTGCCAGGGCGCACGAGCTGCCCATCTAGAGCATGATCCCGAACCGTAGGTCAGCGCAGCAAAAAGTGGGAACCGGTTTTCGGATAAGATCATGCTCCAACGAAGACTCTATTTGACTGGATTACCGATTTGACCGCCAGGGATGCCCGCCTTCACGCCTTCCGTTCCGACCTTGCCGATGCGAGGTTGGAAGGCGAGGTCGCCGCCGACCGTTTTGTTGCCGGCCGCCCGGCGCGCATTACGGCTTCCGTCGCCGATCTGCGCAAGGCGCCGCGACCGGACGCCGGCATCCACACGCAGGCACTGTTCGGCGATGACGTGCTGGTTTTCGAGGACGCGGAAGGCTGGGCGTGGGTGCAGGCGGAGCACGACGGCTATGTCGGCTATGTCGCCGACAACGTCGTGGGCCCACGCGAGCATGCCCCGACCCATGTCGTCTCGGTGCCGCGCACCTTCCTTTATCCGGGACCCGACCTGCGCTTCCCGATCAGCGGGCAATTGTCGATGGGCTCGGCGGTGGCGGTGACAGGCTCGGCCGAGACGCGCGGCACGCACTACGCCGTCCTGCCATCCGGCCAGGCGCTCATCGCCGGTCATTTGCGGCCGCTCGCGGAGGTGGCCGAGGACTATGTCGCGGTCGCGGAAAGCTTCCTCGGCACGCCCTACCTGTGGGGTGGCGTCTCCGGGTTCGGCATCGATTGTTCCGGCCTCGTGCAATTGTCGATGCGCATAGCCGGCCGGAATGTGCTGCGCGATTCCGATATGCAGGCGGCATCCATCGGCGAGCCGTTGGAGCCGGGGCCGGATTACTTAGGGCTCCAGCGCGGCGATCTCGTCTTCTGGGAAGGCCATGTCGCCATCATGACCGATGCAGACACCATGATCCACGCCAACGGCCACACCATGCTGGTCTCGCGCGAGGGGCTGAAGGACGCGATAACCCGCATCGGCTACCTCTATGGCGGTCCGACAGGGTTCAGGAGGCCATAGCGCCAGCTTCCCTTCTCCCCTTGTGGGAGAAGGTGGATCGGCGCGCAGCGCCGAGACGGATGAGGGTGCTGGACGGATCGCTACGTTGAACAGCTAAGCGTCTTTAGTACCTCTGTCTTGTCAGGCCTCGTTTCTTCCAACACTCCTCATCCGTCTTGCCGCTTCGCGGCAATCCACCTTCCCCCACAAGGGGGGAAGGGAGAATCGCACGATCCCCTTTTGTTCCGATTTTTCTTGGCGATCGCTTGCCGTCGCGCTACCTCTTGCGCGTGACCGAGCAGCCGCGCCTTGCCGAACAGAATGCCGCCGTTCTCCTGCCCGAACCGTTCGTCAAATGGTTCGGCGAAAAAGGCTGGTCGCCGCGCGCCCACCAGCTTGAATTGCTGGCAAATGCGCAGGGCGGGCAATCGGTGTTGCTGATTGCGCCGACCGGTGCAGGCAAGACGCTGGCCGGCTTCCTGCCGTCGCTGACGGAGCTCGCCAGCCGGCCGCGCCGCAAGCCCGGCCAGGCGCATCGCGGCATCCACACGCTCTACATCTCGCCGCTCAAGGCCCTGGCCGTCGACATCGAGCGCAATCTCGGCAAGCCGGTCGAGGAGATCGGATTGCCGGTCACCATCGAGACGCGCACCGGCGACACGCCTTCGCACAAACGACATCGGCAGAAGCTGGTGCCGCCCGACATCCTGCTCACCACGCCCGAACAGCTGGCGCTGCTGATCGCGGCAGGCGATGCCCGGCGCTTCTTCGAGGATCTGCGCTATGTCGTGCTCGACGAGCTGCATTCGCTCGTCACCTCCAAGCGCGGCCATCTTCTGGCGCTCGGCCTGGCGCGGCTTCGCAGCTATGTACCCGGCCTGCAGACGATAGGCCTGTCCGCGACTGTCGCCGAGCCCGACGAATTGCGTCGCTGGCTGGTCGGCCAGAACCCGCCGGGCACCATGGCCGGGCTCATCACGGTCGCCGGAGGCGCCAAGCCCGACATCTCCATTCTCGATTCACGCGAGCGTGTTCCGTGGTCCGGCCATTCGGCCCGCTACGCCATTCCCGAAATCTACGAAGCGATCAAACAGCACCGCACGACGCTTCTGTTCGTCAACACCCGCAGCCAGGCCGAGATGCTGTTCCAGGAATTGTGGCGGGCAAACGAGGATTCGCTGCCGATCGCGCTGCATCACGGCTCGCTCGACGTCGGCCAGCGAAGGCGCGTCGAGAAGGCGATGGCCGAGAACGCACTGCGCGCCATTGTCGCCACCTCCACGCTCGACCTCGGCATCGACTGGGGCGATGTCGATCTGGTCGTGCATGTCGGCGCGCCCAAGGGCGCCAGCCGGCTGGCGCAGCGCATCGGTCGGGCCAACCATCGCATGGACGAGCCGTCGAAGGCGATTCTGATCCCGGCGAACCGCTTCGAAGTGCTGGAATGCCGCGCGGCGCTCGACGCCAATTATCTCGGCGCGCAGGACACGCCGCCGCTGGTCAAGGGCGCGCTCGACGTGCTGTCCCAGCATGTGCTCGGCGTCGCCTGTGGCGGACCTTTCGACGCCGATCTCCTGTTCGAGGAGGTGCGAAGTGCCGCGCCCTATGCGGCGCTGGAACGCGAGACCTTCGACCGCGTCGTTGACTTCGTCGCCACCGGCGGCTACGCGCTGAAGAACTACGAGCGCTACGCCCGCATCCGCCAGACCAGGGACGGGCTGTGGCGTGTCTCCAATCCGCGTGTCGCCCAGCAATACCGGCTGAATGTCGGCACCATCGTCGAAATGCCGGAGCTCAATATCCGCTATGTCAGGCAGGGGCGCGGCATGGTTGGCCGCGGCGGGCCGGTGCTCGGCAAGATCGAGGAATATTTTGCCGAGACGCTGCGCCCCGGCGACAATTTCCTGTTCGCCGGCAAGGTGCTGCGCTTCGAGGGCATTCGCGAGAACGAATGCGTCGTCTCCAACGGCGCCGGCGCCAACATCATCGTGCCGTCCTATGCCGGCGGCAAGTTTCCGCTGTCGACCTATCTCGCCGAGCAGGTGCGCGCCATGCTGGCCGACAGCGACCGCTGGAAGCTCTTGCCCGAACAGGTCGCCGACTGGCTTCGGATTCAGGAGGAAAAATCGGTGCTGCCGAAGCGGGGCGACCTCCTGATCGAGACCTTTCCGCGCGGCAATCGGCACTACATGGTCGCCTATCCCTTTGAAGGCCGGCTGGCGCACCAGACGCTCGGCATGCTTTTGACGCGCCGGCTGGAGCGCGCCCATGCCCGGCCGCTCGGCTTCGTCGCCACCGACTATTCGCTGGCGGTATGGGCTCTGGACGACATGGCGGCACTGTTCAAGGCGAAGAAGCCGTCGCTAGCCGCCCTGTTCGACGAGGACATGCTGGGTGACGATCTTGAGGCCTGGCTGAACGACAGCTGGATGCTGAAGCGCACCTTCCGCACCTGCGCAGTCATCGCCGGGCTGATCGAGAAGCGCTATCCCGGTCAGGAAAAGAGCGGCCGCCAGCTAACGGTGTCGGCCGACCTGATCTATGACGTGCTGCGCAGCCACGAGCCGGACCATATCCTGCTGCAGGCGACGCGCACCGACGCCTCGGCCGGATTGCTCGATGTCAGCAGACTTGGCGAGATGCTCTCGCGCGTACGCGGTCGAATCATGCATAAGCATCTCGACCAGATTTCGCCGCTAGCGGTGCCGGTGATGCTGGAGATCGGCAAGGAATCGGTCAATGGCGGCGCCAACGAGACGCTGCTGATGGAAGCCGCCGATCTGGTCGAGGAGGCCATGGGCCAAAGGTAAAAGCAATTCCAGGAAAATGTGTAGCGGTTTTCCGTCCGGAATTGCGTAAAACAGATGAGAACGGAGAGGGGATGAATTTTTCGCTGTCGCGCGCAACGCTGATCGCCGAGGCCGATCTGGTCGGTATCGCCGGCGAGCGCGCGGTCTGCGACCGGCGCGGTGTGCTCTATTTCCCCGATCTGCGGCTGCTTGCCGTCTCAGACCTGCATCTCGAAAAGGGATCATCCTTTGCTCGCCGCGGCGCGCTGATCCCGCCCTACGACACCGGTGCTACCTTGCTGCGGCTGCAGGCGGTCATCGCCGACTATCAGCCACGCATCGTCGTCAGCCTCGGCGATTCCTTCCACGACGGCGGCGGCGCCGGGCGCATGCACCAGAGTTTTCGCGAGCGGCTGGAAGCGTTGATGGCCGGCCGCGACTGGTTCTGGGTCGCCGGCAACCATGATCCGGAAGCGCCTGCCGACTTGCCCGGCGAGACGGTGCGCGAGCTTGCCATCGGTTCGCTGCTGTTCCGGCACGAACCCTCGAAGATGCGGGCGGAGGGCGAGATCGCCGGCCATCTGCATCCTTGCGCGCGTATCGTCCAGCGCGGCCGCTCGGTCAGGCGGCGCTGCTTTGCCGGCGACGGCGGCCGGATGATCATGCCGGCCTTCGGCGCCTATACCGGCTCGCTCAACGTGCTCGACCGCGCCTATGCCGGTCTGTTCCGCCGTGAGACACTGATGGCCTATATGCTCGGCGCCGAGCGTATCTTCGCGATATCCGGCTCGATGCTGCGACCGGGCTGAGCGGATTTACCTGCCGTAATAGAGGGTAACGGTGTGCTTCGCTTCGGCGAAGAACAGCCAGCGCTCGACCAGCATGCCGGCGAGCTGAACAATGGCTGCAAGCGCCGCAAGGACTGCCTTGAAGGGCCAGGGCAAAGCGAGGCTGACGGCAAGCAGCAAGGCGGGCAGGGCAAAGGCCAGCCCCTGCGTGACCCGGCGCAGCTTCGCGCTGTGCTTGCGCGCAATGCGAAAACCCATTTCCTTGAGCAGATAGTTCTCCTCAGTGTGCGGCCACTCGATCGACCGCACAACGCCGCCGGCCAGACCCGTTGCCGTATTGGCGGTGGTCGCTATCTCTAGCCGGTCATTGTAGCGCCAGGTCGCCAGCTTCCAGCCCCAGCCAACAAGGGTGGCCAGCACCGAGACGATCAGCACGACTGTCGAGCCGACGCCGAGGGCTTGCAGTAAGGCGTTCAATAGAACGCTGCCAGACATGCCGGAGAAAATAAGATAAGCCGGCAAAGTATAGCGGCTGTGCCATTGTGCGATGGGCTTCAGCGAGGCGTAGATCATGCCGGTCGTGCAGACCGTGATCACCGCGCCGATCGCGGCCAGCAATCCCGCTATGGCAACCCAGCCGCCGCTGCGGCCAAGCAGCACCCAGCCAATGCCGAACAGCCCGGCCGGGATGAAGGTTGCCACCGAGGCCACGCCTTCGCGCGACAGCCAGGAGCTCCGCCACTGCGAGAAGGCACGCCATGCCCGCTTCGGTCGGCCGAGATGGCCGGTCGATGACAAGAGCCCGGCAGCGACCAGGCCGAGCGCCAGGCCCATGCCGATGAAGCCCAGCCAGAAATCGGGCTGGACAAAACCCAGCCCGCCGAGCACGCCCAGCAGCGCCAGCAGGCCGTAGCCGGCGCCGATCGCAGTGGTGAAGAAGACGACGGAAAAGGCGGGATGCATGGCTAGCTAGTTCGAAAGCATGCGGTCGATCCAGCCGAGAAAGCCGCCCTCCGCCCGGATCGGCTCCAGAGCCGGCGCCGGCACCGTCGCGGCACGCTCGGTGCGGGCGCGCGGCGGCAGATATTTGTTGGTCGGCTTATAGCCGAGCTCCGGCATCAGGTCGACTCCGCCGCGCTCCGCCACCAGTTGCGAGATCGCCGAGGCCGGGTCGCCGAGATCGCCGAAATGCCGGGCACTGGTCGGGCAGGCGGCGACGCAGGCCGGCACCCGGTCCTCTTGCGCCAGATTATCGTTGTAGATGCGGTCGACGCAGAGCGTGCATTTCTTCATCACGCCGACTTCGGTGTCGAATTCGCGCGCGCCATAGGGGCAGGCCCAGCTGCACAATTTGCAGCCGATGCATTTGTCCTCGTCGACCAGCACGATGCCATCCGAGGCACGCTTGTAGGACGCGCCGGTCGGGCAGACGGTGACGCAGGCAGGCGTCTCGCAATGTAGGCAGGAGCGCGGAAAGTTCACCGTGCGCCCGCCCAATTCGGTCGTGTGTTCATAGCTGTGCACGCGGTTGAACCAGATGCCATCGACATGGCCGCCATAGGGGTCGACATCGGTCAGCGGCGCCATATGGCCGCCGGTGTTCCATTCCTTGCAGGCGGTAACGCAGGCCTGGCAGCCGACGCAGGTGTCGAGGTCGATGACCAGTCCGAGCCTTTTGTCGCTATGGGTGGGAAGACAGGTCATTCGGCGGCTTCCCTGTTCATGCGGAATTCGGCGCCGAAGCGCAGCGTGTCGGGCGGCGCCGGGAAATGCGGCGGCCGGCTGAAGCGCTCGAACTGCGGCTCTGTGAAGCCGGCTTCTTGCGGCGCGCATTTGAC
Source organism: Mesorhizobium sp. B1-1-8 (assembly GCF_006442795.2). NCBI lineage: Bacteria > Pseudomonadati > Pseudomonadota > Alphaproteobacteria > Hyphomicrobiales > Phyllobacteriaceae > Mesorhizobium > Mesorhizobium sp. B1-1-8. The sequence continues at coordinate 5,667,886 of NZ_CP083956.1, read as the reverse complement.
GATCCGCACCCTGAGGTCGAACCACGCCGCCTGTCCGGTGACCGGGTCCGAATTCGAATAGCGCCGGCCATTGGCGTCGGCCGCGGTCTGGTCGGCGATGATGTGGTTGAGCAGGAAGCCGCGATTGCTCTCGGCCGCATCGTCCTTCAGCCCCCAGCTGCCGCGCCGCTTGCCGATGGCGTTCCAGGTCCACACTGTGTCGGGGTTGACGCCGTCGACCAGCTTGATCTGTCCCTTCACCCGGCCGTTGATGCTTTCGATCCACACCCAGTCGTCATCGGCAAGGCCGAGCTTTCCGGCCGTTTCGCGATGGACGAACAGCCGGTTCTGGCTGGTGATTTGCCGCAGCCAGGCATTCTGCGAACCCCAGGAGTGGTACATGTGCATCGGCCGCTGTGTCAGCGCATGCAGCGGGTATTTTTCGAGGTCGACGGCGTCTTCCTCGAACGGCGCGTACCAGAAAGGCAGCGGGTCCATATAGGCTTCGATGCGGCCGCGTTCGGCGTCCGGCGGCTGCACCTTTCCATGGCCGCGCGCGGCGAGGCGAAAGCGCTGCATCGGTTCGGAGTAGAGCTGAAAGACGATCGGCTCAGCCTTGGGGATAAAACCCATCTCGGCCGCGAAATCGAGATAGGAACGGTTGCCCATCTTGTAGTAGCGCTGGTCGTCGGCGAAGTCCTGGTGCCAGAAGCCGCCATTGTCGATATAGCGCTGCAGCTGGTCGGGATTGACCTCGCCTCGGCCGGTCGAGCCGCCGTCCCTGCCGCGCCAGCCGGCGAGCGGGCCGATGCCCGGCGTGCGCTCGTGATTGACGATGTAGTCGGCATAATCGCGGTATCTGGCGGCGCCGTCCTCGTTGACGAAGCCGGACAGGCCGAGCCGCGCGCCAAGCTCGATCAGCACCGACTGGAACGGCCGCACGTCACGGTCCGGCTCGACGACGGGATGGCGGATGGCATCGCCCGGTCCGTCGGCATGGCTGATCGGCCGGTCGAGCAGGCTGATGCAGTCGTGGCGCTCGAGATAGGTGGTGTCGGGCAGCACCAGGTCGGCGAACGGCACCGTCTCGGAATAATAGGCGTCGGAATAGATGATGAACGGGATCTTGTAGGCGCCCGACGCATCCTTGTCGGTCAGCATACGAATCGTCTCGACGGTGTTCATCGAGGAGTTCCAGGCCATGTTCGACATGTACATCATCAGCGTATCGACCGGATACGGATCGCCGGCCCAGGCGTTGCGGATGACGGTATGCATCAGCCCGTGCGCGGCCAGAGGCGCATCCCAGGAATAGGCCTTGTCGATGCGCAGCGGCGTGCCGACTTCGTCAACCAGCAGATCGTCCGGTCCGCAGACGAAGCCGAGCGGCATGCCCTCAAGCGGCTCCATCGGCCGCACATTCTTGCCTGCCGGCTTCGGTCCCGGCGGCGCCGAGCGCGGATAGGGCGGCTTGAAGCGGAACCCGCCGGGAACATCCACAGTGCCGAGCAGCACCTGCAGCAGATGGATGGCGCGGCAGGTATGGAAACCGTTGGAATGGGCCGAGATGCCGCGCATGGCATGCATCGAGACAGGCCGCCCCTTGATTGTCTGGTGACGGCGCCCGGCCCAGTCGGTCCAGGCCACCGGCAGTTCGATCGTCTGTTCGAAAGCGACATGCGCCAGCTCCGCCGCGATCCGGCGGATCGTGTCGGCGGCAACGCCGCACCGCCCGGCGACGGCATCAGGCGAATGGCTCTCGTCCAGATAGCGATCGGCAATCAGCTGGAACACCGGCGCGCAGCGCCGGCCGTTGACCGCATAGCTGCCGGTCAGGGCTGCTTTTGCCTCTGGATCGGCTGCCTTGGCCGATATCTTCGCCACCCTGTCCCAGGCCAGCGGATCGCCATCGCTGTCGCGCATGAACAGACCGTCGTCGGCCGCCCCCGGCTCCTGGATGACGAGCACATGGGCATTGCTGTAGCGCAGCAGATAGTCGAGATCGATGCGGCCGGCCTTGAGCAATTCATGGACGAGCGCCAGCACGAACAGCCCGTCGGTGCCCGGCCTGATGCCGATCCAGTCGTCGGCAATCGCGTTGTAGCCGGTGCGGCAGGGATTGATCGAGACCACCTTGGCGCCGCGCGCCTTGAGCTTGCCGAGGCCAATCTTGATAGGGTTGGAATCATGGTCCTCGGCGACGCCGAACAGCATGAAGTATTTCGTGTTGTCCCAGTCGGGCTCGCCGAACTCCCAGAATGAGCCGCCGATCGTGTAGAGCCCGCCGGCCGCCATATTGACCGAGCAGAAGCCGCCATGGGCGGCGAAGTTCGGCGTGCCGAACTGGCTCGCCCACCAGCCGGTCAGCGATTGCGACTGGTCGCGCCCGGTGAAGAACGCGAGTTTCTTCGGGTCGGTACGGCGGATGGCCGAAAGCCGCCCGGCGGCGATGCCGAGCGCCTCTTCCCATTCGATCTCGCGGAATTCGCCCGAGCCGCGCGGACCGCTGCGCAGCAGCGGCTTCTGCAGCCGCGCCGGGCTGTAATGCTGCATGATGCCGGAACTGCCCTTGCCGCAGATCACGCCGCGGTTCACCGGATGGTCCTTGTTGCCGTTGATGTAGCGCACCTTCCCGTCCTTGATGTGGACGTCGATGCCGCAGCGGCAGGCGCACATGTAGCACGTGGTTTTGGCGATGCGGTCGGAGACGCTGGGCGAGGTGTGGACGCCGTCGCCTTCGTCAGGCGCCTGGCTATCGGCCAGCGGCCGCTGCGAGGGTGCGGAATTGGCGCCGCGCGGCATTTGGCTCATGATTCGTGGACGCTCTTGCCGCTCGCCATCCTGGCTTTCGTCTTCGGTCCGGGGCCACGCATATAGTGCTGTTCAGGATGGTAGCGCTCGCCGGCTAAATGCCGCCGCAACCGACGGCTCCAGTGCGCGAACAGCGATTTGAAGCGCCCCATCATTTCCAACTCTTGCGGCAGCGCCGCCAATTTTTTCCAACTTCTCGCAAAAACTTAGAACAAAGCTATTGATCTGTCTAACAAGCAGCTCTTGTAATTCCGATCGGTTTTGCTTCTTAGTCAGCCATGACCCTCGATCAATTGCGCATATTCGTAGCCGTCGCCGAGCACGGCCATATGACCAAAGCCGCGGAGCTGCTCGGCATCTCCCAGTCGGCCGCCTCGGCCGCCATCCGCTCGCTCGAGCGGCAGCACGGCGTGCGCCTGTTCAACCGGGTCGGCCGCAACATCGAGCTGGCGCAGACCGGTCACCGTTTCCTCCCCGAGGCCAAGGCGGTGCTCGAACGGGCGGCGGCCGCGCACAACGTGCTGGAACATGTCTCGCAGACCGTCACCGGCAGCCTGTCGATCGCCGCCAGCCAGACCATCGCCAGCTACTGGCTGCCGCGCCGGCTGGCCGCCTTTCACGAGGCCTATCCGGCGGTGCGCCTCAGCGTGACGATCGGCAATACCAGGCAGGTCGAAACCAACGTGCTGGACGGCAGGGCGGATTTCGGGCTGGTCGAGGGCCGCACCGAGTCCGACATCCTGCGGCGCGCCAAGGTCGACGAGGACCGCCTCATGCTGGTTGTCGCCGCCTCGCATCCTGAAATTCTGACGACGCCGGCCGGGAATCTCGACATCAGGGCATTGCGCTGGATCATCAGGGAAGGCGGTTCCGGTACGCGCGAGGCGCTGGAGGATTTTGCGCGCAGCGAAGCCGTCTCGCCCGCCGAGCTGCAGATATTCCTGGTCCTGCCCAGCAACGAGGCGGTGCGTCAGGCAGTGGAGGCCGGCGCCGGCGCCACCATCATTTCGGAGCTCGTCGTCGGGCGTGCCGTCGCGGAAGGCAGCCTGCGATCCGTACCGGTCGATTTGCCGAAGCGCGATTTCGCCATGATCACCCACCGCGATCGCCAGGCGAGTCTCGCACAGATGGCGCTGAAGTCACATCTCAGCGGCAAGTAGCGTCAGGCGAACTTCCGCTGGGCGTCAAGCGCCAGGCCGAGCCCGACCGAGCCGAAGATGTCGCCTTCGATAACGGAGGCCTGCGGCATCAGCGACAGGATCTGCCGCCTGGCGAGCGGGATCGCGGTCGAGCCACCGGTGAGGAAGACGGCGGTGATGTCGGAAGCGGGAACGCCGGCATCGGCAATCGTCTGCCTGACCGTCGCGGTCACCCTTTCGATGTCGGCGGCAATCGTCTCCTCCAGGCCGGCGCGCGTAATTTCGGCGGCGAAGCGCGCGCCGGGCAGCGGCACCTTCACCTCGGCCGACGCCTGTTCGGTCAGCGCGATCTTGGCCTTCTCGACCAGGCCGGCCAACGCATGGCCGTAGCGATGCTCGACGATATGGATGAAGCGGCCGACGAGATCGGCGCGCGCCGCCTCGAAGCGGATTTGCTTCAGATCCGTCATCGCCTTGGCGGTGTAGACGAGGTTGATGCGCTGCCAAGTCGCCAGGTCGACGAAATAGCTGGCCGGCAGGTTGCGCTTGCCGTCCTTGGTCGGCGTCAGATAGCCGAGCTCCGGCATGACATGGGCGATGCTGAGCAGCCGGTCGAAGTCGGTGCCGCCGATATGGATGCCGCGATTGGCCAGTATGTCGCCCTTGCGATCGTTGGAGCGGGCGCGTTCAGGAGAGACCCGCACAATCGAGAAGTCGGACGTGCCGCCGCCCATGTCGACGATCAGCGCCAATTCCTCGCGAATGACCGTCTGCTCATAGTCGAGCGCCGCGGCGATCGGCTCGAACTGGAAGGCGATATGCCTGAAGCCCTGCGCGCGCGCCGCCTTCTCGAGTTCTCCTTGCGCCTTCGCATCGGCCTCTGCATCATCGTCGACGAATTGCACGGGGCGGCCGAGCACGACGCTCTCGACCGCGCCGCCGGCATCCTCTTCCAGTCGCGTCTTCAGATGGCCGATGAAAAAGCCGATGATATCGATGAAGCCGATCTGGCGCGCCTTGATGCGCGTTTTCTCGTTAGCGAGCGAACTGCCGAGCACGCTCTTTAGCGAGCGCATCAGGCGGCCTTCGATGCTGTCGGTATAATCGGCAATCGCGCGGCGGCCGAAATAGGTGTAGCCGTCCTCGAAATTGAAGAACACCGCGCTCGGCAAAGTGGGTTGTCCGTTCTCCAGGGGGACGAGTTGCGGCTGTCCGCTCCTGACCACGCCAACGGTGGAATTGGACGTGCCGAAGTCGATGCCGCCGAATGCTGGTCGCATCGCAGCCTCCTGTCATTGGCTCCCGGCAGCGGGTTACGGCGTCGGAAGACGCGCCGTCCTCCGGAATGACCGGACTGCTCTGCCGATTGGATTGTGCGTGTTTGCCCGTGGGTTGGGAGGCGGCGGTTTATCGCATGATCGCCGAAAGGGAAACCCCTTTCGTCCTCAATCCTTGCGGAAGACGAGGCGTCCGAGCCAGCCGGTCAGCATGGCCAGCGATATGGCGAAGACGCCGTAGAGGAAGGAATAGTCGTGCGCGACGCGGAAGACCGACTGTTCGAAACCGGATTTGCGGATTTCGAGCTGGGCTGAGCTTTCCTTGATGAACAGGCCGCTCTTGAACAGGAACGCGCGGGCTTTATGGGTGCCGACCGGAATGTTGGGCGCCAGCCGGACAGTAGCGCGGAACAGGTTCTGCGACAGGAATTGTACGCCGCCGACATTTTCGCTGTAGAGCCCGGTCGCCGCCTTGCGGTCGCGAAGCGCCGCGGTGAATTCCTCGATCGTCGCCGGGCCGTCGGTTGCGTCGGCTGGCTTCATGTAGAGGTTCTGGGCCCCGAGCGACAGCTGCTTGTACTTGGCGGGCTCGGTGATGTCCTGCAGCGGCCGCGTCGTTGCGACAGAATAGGAAACCGGAACGTTCTCGAAGGTTTCGGATTCAAGGTTGATCCAAACGCCCAGCACCCTGTCCTTGCGCCGCACGACCACCGGCCGCGGCGGCCCTTCGAGCACCACGATGACGTCATAGCGCCCCTGGCGCGCCACCAGCGGATCGGGGTTTTCCAGCGATCCGAAGATGGTGAGGTCGGCGCCGGAGAAACCGGCCGTGATAGATATGGCGTCGGTCGACAGGCCGATCTGGACGCTTTCGGCAGGCGGCGGCGTTTGCGCCGTCGCCGGCGACAGGGCAAAGAGCAGAGAGATCGAGGCCGTGGCTGCGAACGTTCTCAAGCCCGCCATCAGTTCAGGCCCGCGGCGGAGAGCGAGTAGAGATTGGGCGGCGTGACGAAAAGATCGATGGCCAGGCGGATGGCCACCGCCAGCACCAGCAGCGCCAGCAGGGCTCGCAACTGCTCGCCGCGCAGCCTCTGGCCGGCCTTGGCGCCGTATTGGGCGCCGGCGACGCCGCCGGCCATCAGCAGGAAGGCGAGGATCACGTCGACCGTCTGGTTGGTCGTGGCGTGCACCAGCGTTGTGTAGGCGGACGTGAAGATGATCTGGAACAGCGAGGTGCCGATGACGACATTGGTCGGCACCTTGAGCAGGTAGATCAGCGCCGGCACCATGATGAAGCCGCCGCCGACGCCCATGATCGACGACAGGAAGCCGATCGCCGCCCCCAGTCCGAGCACCGGGATGACGCTGACGAACAGCTTGGAGGCCCGGAATCGCACCTTGAGCGGCAGCCGGTGAATCCAGTTGTGCTGGCCTGATTTCTTCAACACCGGCGCCGCGCCGCTGCGGGTGGCGCGCAGCGCGTTGACGCTCTCGACCAGCATCAGCCCACCGACGGTGCCGAGCAGCACGACGTAGAGCAGCGAGATGAAGAGGTCGAGCTGGCCGAGCCGGCGCAGCAGCGCAAAGACGAAGATGCCCCCTGTCGAGCCGACGATGCCGCCGGCCAGAAGCACGGCCCCCAGCTTGAAGTCGAGTGTGCCGCGCTTCATGTGCGAAAGCGCGCCGGAGAAGGAGGAGGCGATGACCTGGTTGGCGCCGGTGGCGACCGCGATCGCCGGCGGGATGTTGTAGAAGATCAGCAGCGGCGTGATCAGGAAGCCGCCGCCGACCCCGAACATGCCCGACAGGAAGCCCACCGCCGCGCCCATCGCCAGCAGCACGAAGACGTTGACGGAAATTTCCGCGATCGGGAGATAGATGCCCACCCGTCTGTCTCGATCAGTTTGCTTGTCGGCAAATGCAGCCGTTTTGGGTAGTCTCGCACAGAAAAGCCAATTTTTTCTTGCGCCGAGGCGGTGGCGGGGTCAAACCCCGCCACCGCGCCGAAACAAAAAGATATCTCAATCAGTTAACAGGCAAATCTGTGGCAAGGCGTCGCGTATGCGACGCATATGCCGTTATTTGTGCGCCAGCAGCGCCTTGACCAGCGGCGCGTCGATCACGCCGGTCGGTTTCATCTTGTTGTCGGTCTGGAAAGCCATGATGGCGGTCTTGGTCTTGTCGCCGATCACGCCGTCGGCGCCGCCGGCCTCATAGCCGTTCTTGTTGAGGATCAGCTGGATGTTCTTGACCGCCTTCTTTATGTCGATGCCGGCGGTCGTCTGCGGCGTGCTGTCCTGCCAGGATTCCGGAACGTCGGCCGAATTGGCGGCCGCATCGAGCGGCTTTGCCTTCCACAGTTCCGCCGCGGCGCGTGCCCGCTCGAGCTGCTCGGGCCTGAGCGCATTGGCGATCTCGTCGCGCTTGGCGGCCGCGTCCTTGTCGCCGGTCTTGGCGACCAGCGCGAACCACTTGTAGGACTCCTCCAGGTTCTGCTTCATGCCGACGCCCTTGGCCGCCAGGATGCCGAGATTGAACTGGCTGTCCTTGACGCCGAGGTCGGCCGCCGCCTGGAACCAGTGCGCCGCCGATTCATTGTCGGTGACGCCGTCCGCCGCCATGGCAAACAGCACCGCCAGATTGTGCATCGCGCTGGCGTTGCCCTGCTCGGCGGCGAGCTGGTAGTAGGTCTTGGCCTTCTTGATGTCGCGTCCGACTCCGATGCCCTTCTCGTAGAAATTGCCGATGCGGTATTCGGCCGGCGCGAAGCCGAGCTCGGCGGACTTCTCGTACCATTTGGCCGCCGCCGCCATGTCTTCCTTGACGCCGCGCGATTCCGCGTAGCGCGAGCCGATCTCGAACAGCGCCCTGGCATCGCCGCCGGCTGCTGCATCGTGCAGAGCGGCCGGGCCGATTTCGGACGGAATGTCGAATTTGGCCGCGGATACCGCAGCCTCGGCCGGCGCAACAGCGCCGGTCGTTTCCGCGGCCGTGCCGGCTGGCTTGGCGGTCGGAGAAGTATCGGCTGCCGGCGAGCCGGTCATCGGTTCCGGGTCAGCATCTGAGTCCGTGACAGCCGGAGCGACCGGCTCGGACGGCATGGCCGACGCCATTGGGGCCGGCGCCGGGTCGGAAGGCGCGGCAAGGGCGGTCGGCGCAGGCGCTGGTTCTGCTGGCGCTTCGGCGGGCATTCCGGGGGCGGGCGGCGTGGCGGCGGCCTGTGCCGTCGGATTGTCCTTCGCCGGCTCGGCCTGCCTGATGACACGGGCCGGCGTGCTCTCGGGCTGCGCGGCTTGCGTGTCGGGCTTCGGCGCGCTGGTGGCGTTGAGCGAAGCCGTCTCGACCGGTTGTGCGGAGATAACGGGCGTCGGCTCGCTGCTGGCCACCGCGACGGGATCGGCGAAGAAGGCCTTGCCGAGCTGCAGGCCGGCAAGCGCCATCATGATGGCGGCCGCCGCCATCAGGATCGGCTTGCGACGCGCCTTGAGCAGGTCGCCTATTCTCAGCGCCTTGACCGGACCTTTCATGGTCGATTGCCGCTTCAGCGCGTCGGCCTCGGCGGCGGCGGCCTGCGCGGCGCGGCGGGCGGCAGCGATGAAGTCGGACTTGGCGGCATCGGTCTCGGTGCGCTTCGGCGGCTGGCCGCGCTCGTCGCGCACCCGCTTCATGATGGCATTGAGATCCGGGGCGCCAGAGCCCGGCTCCAGCGGCCGGTTGGCCGCTTTGGGATCAAGCGGTTCATCGAGGTCGACGTTCGGAACATCGGCGGCCGGCGCGGAGCCGGCCAGCGGCGGCATGTTCGGGTCCTTCTTGCCCTTGAACGCGCGCGCCAGCCCGCTGAACATCGACTTCTTGCCGCCGGTTTTCTCTTTCTTCTCGGCGGTCGCATCCGACCCGAGCGCGGCCATGGCCGCCGCGGCGGCGGCCTCGGCAGGCGAGCGCTGGCCAGGTTCGCTTCGCGTAGCCGGTTCGTTGCGCAGGATGGCAGCGGCCCGGACATCGAGATCGGCCATGTCGCCGGTCAAAGGCAGCGGCTGGTCGATATCCATCGACGGCGCGTCCTGCACGGCGATCTTGCCGCGGGCGGCACGTCTGTCGCCCGGTTGCGGATCGATGAGTTCGCTGACCGCTTCGCTGGCCTCGGCGGGCTCCAGCGACCCCAGCCGGTCGACGATTTTCAGCAGCGTGTCGTGGATCGCCTCGAAGGTTCGCGAATTGCGCTCGTCCGAACGGCGGGTCAGCGCCTCCAGCGTCTTCAGGTCCTGGGCGAGGCCGGCAACGGCGACCGAATTGGAGGCAGCGGTTTCGGAATTCGACTGGGCCAGCGACCTTACGGCGTTCTCGGCCGCCTCGCGGGCGACGCCCAGAATGGAATCGCGCGTGCCGGCCAGCGATTTCTCGATCTCGTTGAGCCGCGGGCTGATGTCCTCGAACTCGGGCAGCGGTATGCCCGGCTTCGAAAGATGCGCCGACAGGCCGGCGACCTGCGCCTCCAGGCTGCGGATCAGCGCCGGATCGATGCCCGCGACCTGCGCGGCGGATGATTCCAGCCGGCTGGATATGTCCTCGAGCCGGGTTTCGAGGCCACGCATCGCCATTTCCTGGGCGGGATCGGGTGCGCGCGTCTCGATGCGCTTGGCAAGCGCGGTGAAGCGGGCGTCGATCGCCTCCATGATGCCGGCGCTGTCGTCCTGCTGCATGCGTTGGTCGAGCTTGTCCGTCACCTCGTCCAGCCGCCGCTCGAGATCGCGGAACAGAAGATTGCCTTGTTCGATCGCATCGCCCTGGCGGCGCTCCAGCAGGCTCGACAGCGCATCGAAACGCTGCTCCAGCCCATGGAAGATATGGTCGGCGTCGGGCATCGCCGGCGCACGGTCGATCTTGTCGACAATCGTTGCGATCTGCTTGCCAAGCCGCTCCATGGCCTGTTCGGGCAGGTCGGCGCGCCCGGCCAGCTCGTCCACACGGCTGGACAACAGGCTGAGGCGGTCGATCACTTCGGCGCCGGGCCGCGCCTGCGCGACCTCCTCGATCTGCTGCGCCAGCGAGGCGATGCGCTTTTCGATCCGCCCGAAGGTCTCCGGGTCGAAGGCATTGGCCTGCGCCGCCACCGTCGAGGCGACGATGGCGCGCGAGATCTCGTCCAGCCGCTCGTCGATCATGGCGAGCGTCTCGCTGCCGCGCGCCGTCTGCTGGCTGGCGAAGCGGTCGACCGCGCCGGCAAGCATGCGCACCTTTTCTTCGAGCGAGCGCAGCGACAGCGACTCCGGTAGATTGTTCACCGCGTTGCCGATCTGCTCGAGCCGGTCGGTCAGCACCGAAAGGCCCGGGCCTTCGGCGCGCTGGCGCTGGTCGGCGTCGACGCGATCCTCGAAGGCGCTCCAGCGGCGGTCGAAATCGTCCCAGCGGCGGTCGACCTTCTGCACGCTTTCCTCGCGCGCCAGCGTGTCGAGCGCCGCCTTGACCTGCTCCAGCTCCAGCCGCAGCAGGTTGACGCTGCGGTCGTCGCTCTTTTCGGCCAGCGTCTGGATGGCGCCCGAAAGCCGTTCGAACTCGAGGCCGAGCTCGGCGCTGCCCTTGCCTGCCTGGGCGCCGGGCTGGCTGTTTGCCTGCATGGCGCGATCGATGTCTTTGCGCAATGCCTCGAATTCGCGCTCGAGGCCGGCGGTCATCTGGTGGCGCAATTCCTCGCGCAGGCCGCGCAGTTCGACGGCAATCTTGCCGACCATCGCGACGCTGTCTTCCTGGCCGCGCACCCGATCGATGTCGCGGGCGATGGCTTGATAGTTCTGGCCGGGGGCAGGAGCGGTAGGCGCCGGGATCTGCGGCGCCCGATCTTGCGACCCTTGCGCCGGGTAGGGGTCCTCATACCAGCGCGGCTGCTGGCCGTAGGGCTGGGCGCTGGGGTAGCGCGGCTCGACGGCCGGCCGGCGCGGATCGGAGCGCTCCGGGGTGTCGCTGCGCGTCCGCTCCAGCCGCTGCTCCAGTGTTTCGAGCGAGCGGTTCAACTCCTCCAGCGAGGTGTGCGGCCGGCGCTGCCTGCCGGCGTTGAGGGTATCGAGATAGGACCGCTTGCTGTTCATCGATGCGCCCGTGTTCAGAATGGCCGGCCGTGGCCGGTTGTCGCAAAGTCCTGCCGGGAACGAAGACGGCCGCGCTGCGGCGGAAGACGGGCTTCCGGGTTTTTCACCCACGCTTCGAAGACCGTGAAAAATTCACTACAGGATAAACACGGATGACCGACATGCGCACATTTCGCCCAACGTGGTAAACAAGGCGTTAACCAAGCTTAAGAAGCTGCGCATAAATCCTGAACCGGCTGCCGGGTGCGGCATAAAGCTCCGTTCCGACAACGCCCTTGCGTCAGGTGCCGGCTATCGGTATAGAATTGACGTAAACGTAAAAGGTGCGCGACCGTGCCTTTTGCGCTTGTTTTGTTGAAACCACGATTGGAAGCACGCCCCCGCTTCCACTCAGGCGACGCTTGGTCAAGAACCGCGGCGCCACCAGGGGAAAGCCAGTGACCATGAAACTTGTTTCGCCCGGCGAAGCCGCGGCCAATACCAACACCTTACCGGCCGAGGCCGGCGAAGAACTCGCCCGAATCGGCGAGATGGCCAAGAAATACGGCGTGACCTTGCGCACGCTGCGTTTCTACGAGGACAAGGGCCTCCTCAACCCGCAGCGCGACGGCTCGACCCGTCTCTACACGCGCCGCGACAGGGCCAGGCTGAAGCTGATCCTGCTCGGCCGCAAGGTCGGGTTCTCGCTGCGCGACGTCAAGCAGATGATGGATCTCTACGACCCGACCGGCTCCAACACCAAGCAGTTGCGGCTGGCGCTCGATAAGTCGGAGAAGCAGCTTGCCCGACTGCAGAAGCAGCGGGCGCTGATCGAGGACGCGATCAACGAGCTCAGCGCCTCGATGACGACGGTGCGCCAGATGCTCATCGAGCGCGCTGCGCCGCAGGCAAGCGCCGCCGGCTGACCGCGCGTCTCAACTGATCCTGAGAAATGAAAGCCGCGTGGCCATAGCCGCGCGGCTTTTTTTGTCGCCAGTGTCCAAGCCACTCACCAAAATTTTTTCTGGTCGTGACTAAGTTGACGTTTACGCAAACGTCAATATTTGTTATCGGGACATCGATATCGGCTCGGCCCCGTCCAGGATGCGGATGGGAACTTTGCCGTCCGGCCAGGACCAGGGTGGAGGAAGGCATGACGATCTACAGGGCGCCGGTCCAGGACACGCTTTTTGTGCTCAACGACGTGCTGGGCTATCAGCGCTATTCCAATCTTCCGGGCTTCTCCGACGCCACGCCCGACGTGCTCGAGGCGATCCTCGCCGAAGGCGCCAAGCTCGCGGAGAATGTCATGCACCCGCTGAACCGCGTCGGCGACATTGAAGGCTGCGTGCGCCACGACGACGGCTCGGTGACGACGCCGAAGGGCTTCAGGGAGGCTTTCGACCAATATCGCGAAGGAGGCTGGATGGGGCTTGCCGCCCCCGCCGAGTTCGGCGGCCAGGGCCTCCCCTACACGGTCCACCAGGCCGTTTCCGAATACATGGTCTCCGCCAACATGGCGCTGATGATGTATCCCGGTCTGACGCAAGGCGCGATCGCCGCCATCATCACCCATGGCAGCGACGAGCAGAAGGCGACATGGCTGCCGAAGCTGGTCGAGGGCATCTGGACCGGCACCATGAACCTGACCGAGCCGCATTGCGGCACCGATCTCGGCCTGCTGCGAACCAAGGCCATGCCGAACGGCGACGGCAGCTACAGAATTTCCGGCCAGAAGATCTTCATCTCCGCCGGCGAGCACGACATGGCGGACAACATCGTCCATCTGGTGCTGGCCCGCGTCGAGGGCGCGCCGGACGGCGTCAAGGGCATTTCGCTGTTTATCGTGCCCAAGCTCAAGCTCGACGCCTCCGGCAATCCCGCCGAGAGGAATGCCGTCTCCTGCGGCTCGATCGAGGAGAAGATGGGCATCCACGGCAATTCGACCTGCGTCATGAACTATGACGAGGCCGAAGGCACGCTGCTCGGCGAGTTGAATGGCGGACTGAAGGCGATGTTCACGATGATGAACGAGGCCCGCCTCGGCGTCGGCCTGCAGGGGCTTTCAATCTCCGAGATCGCTTACCAGAACGCCGTGTCCTACGCCAAGGATCGCCTCCAGGGCCGTTCGCTCTCCGGCGTCAAGGCACCGGACAAGAAAGCCGATCCGATCATCGTCCACCCCGATATCCGCCGCTCGCTGATGACCATGAAAGCGTTCAACGAGGCGGGCCGCGCGCTGACGCTGTGGACGGCGATCAAGTCCGACGTCGCGCATCGCTCGGGCGACGACAAGGACCGCCAGTCCGCCGACGACTACACCGGCCTGATGACGCCGGTGGTCAAGGGGGTGCTCACCGACAAGGGTTTCGATCACGCCGTGATGGCGCAGCAGGTGTTCGGCGGTCACGGCTATATTGAGGAGCACGGCATGAGCCAGTTCGTGCGCGATGCCCGCATCGCCATGCTCTATGAGGGCACCAACGGCATCCAGGCGCTCGACCTCGTCGGCCGCAAGCTGGCACAGAATGGCGGCCGCGCCGTGCAGGCCTTCTTCAAGGAGGTCGGCGAGTTCTGCGAGGAAAACCGCGCCGATGAAAAGATGGCGCCGTTCACCAAGGCGCTGAAGAAGGGGCTCAACGACCTGCAGGCGGCGACCATGTGGCTGCTGCAGAACGGCATGGCCAGGCCCGACAATGCGGGCGCCGCCTCGACCGACTATATGCATCTCTTCGGCCTTGTGGCGCTCGGCTATATGTGGGCGCAGATGGCCAAGGCCGCAGGTACCAGGCTGGCCGACGGCGCCAACGGCGCTTCCTCCTTCTACGACAACAAGCTGGTCACGGCGCGCTTCTTCATGGAGCGCATCATGCCGGAGACCGCGACCCGCCTTGCCCGCATTTCCAGTGGCGCGGACACGCTAATGGCGCTGCCGGCGGAAGCGTTCTAGGTTCGGCGGGCCGGCACGCCCGGCCCACAATTGTCGGAACGCGGAGGAAATCGTGGCGACAAATCCAGCCGAAGTTCTTGGCTTGCCGAAGCCCGCCTGGGCGGCGGACGAGGTCGGCATGCTCTACGACATGGCCACCCGCTTCATGTCGGAAGAGATCGCGCCGCGCTATGACGAGTTCGAGAAGAACGAGATGGTCGATCGCGAGAGCTGGCTGAAGGCGGGCGCCGCCGGCCTGCTTTGCGCCTCGATGCCGGAGAAATATGGCGGCTCCGGCGGCACTTTCGCGCATGAGAGCGCCATCATCGAGGCGATCGGCCATGTCGGCGTCGACGGCTTCGGCATTGGCCTGCACAATTCGATCGTCGCCCCTTACATCCTCCACTACGGCTCGGAGGAACAGAAACAGAAATGGCTGCCGAAGCTCGCGACCGGCGAGCTGATCGGCGCCATCGCCATGACCGAGCCCGGCGCCGGCTCGGACCTGCAGGGTGTCAAGACGCGGGCCGAGAAGGACGGCAACCATTACAAGATCACCGGCTCCAAGACGTTCATCACCAACGGCCAGCTTGCCAATCTGATCATCGTCGTCACCAAGACCGATCCGGGCCAGGGCGCCAAGGGCACCTCGCTGATCGTCGTCGAGACCGACGAGGTCGAAGGGTTCGAGCGCGGCCGCAACCTCGATAAGATCGGCCTCAAGGCAAACGACACCTCGGAGCTGTTCTTCAACGACATGCGCGTGCCGACCGCCAACCTGCTTGGCCATGAGGAAGGCAAGGGCTTCGTCCAGCTGATGCAGCAATTGCCGCAGGAGCGGCTGCAGATCGGCACCGGTGCAATCGCCATGATCGAGCGGGCACTGGCGCTGACCGTCGAGTATGTCAAGGAACGCCGGGCTTTCGGCAAGGCGATCATCGATTTCCAGAACACCCAGTTCAAGCTGGCCGAGCTGAAGACCGAGGCGACCATCGGCCGCGTCTTCTACAATGATTGCGTCGCCCGCCACATCGCCGGCGGCCTCGATCCGGTGACGGCCTCGATGGCCAAGTACTGGCTCAGCGACCTGCAGGGCAAAGTCGTCGACGAGTGCCTTCAATTGCACGGCGGCTATGGCTACATGAACGAATATCCGATCGCCCGCATGTTCCGCGACGCCCGCGTCCAGCGCATCTACGGCGGCACCAACGAGATCATGAAATTGCTGATCGGCCGCTCGCTCTAAGCGTCGACCGGCAAACCAAGGAGCACGAAAATGGCCGAAGCTTACGTCTATGACGCCGTGCGCACGCCGCGCGGCAGGGGCAAGAAGGATGGCTCGCTGCACGAGGTGCCGGCGGTGCGGCTCGCCGCCAAAACGCTTGAAGCGCTGCGCGACCGCAACGAACTCGACACCGGCAATGTCGACGACATCATCTTCGGCTGCGTCGATCCGGTCGGCGAGGCGGGATCCGTCATCCCGCGCGCCGCGGCCTTCGAGGCCGGCTACGCGACCTCAGTGCCCGGCATGCAGATCTCGCGCTTCTGCGCTTCCGGCCTGGACGCCATCAATTTCGGCGCCGCCAAGATCGCCCAAGGGGCCGACGAGATCGTCATTGCCGGAGGCGTGGAATCCATGTCGCGCGTCGGCATGGGCATGTCCGGCGGCGCCTGGTTCATGGACCCCTCCGTCGGCCTGCCCGGCTGGTTCGTGCCACAGGGCATCTCGGCCGACCTGATCGCCACCAAATACGGCTTTAGCCGCGACGACGTCGACGCCTATGCGGTCGAGAGCCAGAAGCGCGCCGCCAAGGCCTGGCAGGAGGGCCGCTTCAAGAATTCGGTGATCTCGATCAAGGACCAGAACGGTCTCACCATCCTCGACCGTGACGAGCACATGCGCCCCTCGACGGACATGCAGTCGCTGGCTTCGCTTAACCCGTCTTTCGTCATGCCTGGCGAGATGGGCGGCTTCGACGCGGTCGCCGTGCAGAAGCATCCGGAGGTCGAAGAGGTCAACCACGTCCACCACGCCGGCAATTCGTCCGGCATTGTCGATGGCGCCGCAGCCGTGCTGCTCGGCTCCAAGAAGGCCGGCAAGGCCATGGGCCTGAAACCCCGCGCCCGCATCCGCTCCTTCGCCAATATCGGCTCGGAGCCGGTGCTGATGCTGACGGGGCCGGTCGACGTTACCGAGAAGCTTCTGAAGCGCGCCAAGATGAAGCTGTCGGACATCGATTTGTTCGAGCTCAACGAAGCCTTCGCCTCGGTGGTGCTGCGCTACATGCAGGCCTTCGACATCCCGCACGACCAGATCAACGTCAATGGCGGCGCGATCGCCATGGGCCACCCGCTCGGCGCCACCGGCGCCATGATCTTCGGCACCGTGCTGGACGAGCTCGAGCGCCGCGACTTGAACACCGCGCTGGTCACGCTGTGCATCGGCGCCGGCATGGGTACCGCGACCATCATCGAACGCGTCTGACGGGGAGAGAAAAGATGAGCTACACCAATTTCACCCTCGACATCGACGCCGACGGTATCGCGCTGGTCACCTGGGACATGCCGGACCGCTCGATGAACGTCTTCACCGAGGAGGCGATGCGCGAGCTGAACGCCATCGTCGAGAAGGTGACCGCCGATGCCGCGATCAAGGGCGTCGTCATCACCTCGGGCAAGGACAGTTTCTCCGGTGGCGCCGACGTCGCCATGCTGCAGAAGATGCTGGCCACCTTCGCCGCCGAAAAGGAGAAGGATCTCGAAAAGGCGACCAAGGCACTGTTCGACAACGCCGGCTATATGACCGGCCTGTTCCGCAAGATAGAGACTTGCGGCAAGCCTTGGGTGTCGGCGATCAACGGCACCTGCATGGGCGGCGCCTTCGAGATGTCGCTCGCCTGCCACGGCCGCGTTGCCGCCGATAGCGACAAGGTGAAGATGGCGCTTCCCGAAGTGAAGATCGGCATCTTCCCGGGCGCCGGCGGCACCCAGCGCGTGCCGCGGCTGACTGACCAGCAGCAGGCGCTGCAGATGCTGACGTCAGGCCAGAATCTCACGCCGCAAAAGGCGAAGTCGATGGGCCTGATCCACGAGATCGCCGAACCGAAGAAGCTGATCGAGACCGCCAAGGCGATGATCAGGAACGGCCTGAAGCCGGTGGCGCCCTGGGACGAGAAGGGCTTCAAATTGCCAGGCGGCCCGATCTATTCTGCTGCCGGCGCCAATCTCTGGCCGCCGGCCATCGCCATCCTGCGCCGCGAGACTTACGGCAATTATCCAGCCGCTGCTGCAATCCTCAAATGTGTCTATGAAGGGCTGCTGGTGCCGTTCGACACCGCGCTCCGGATCGAGCAGCGCTACTTCACCGAGATCATGCAGACCAGGGAAGCGGCGGCGATGATCCGCTCGCTGTTCGTCTCGCTGCAGGAATTGAACAAGGGCGCGCGCCGCCCGGCCGGCGTGCCGGACACCAGGTTCAAGAAGATCGGCATCCTCGGTGCAGGCTTCATGGGCGCCGGCATTGCCTATGTCACAGCCAAGGCCGGCATTCCGGTCGTGCTGCTCGACCGCGACATGGAGTCGGCCGAAAAGGGCAAGGCGCATTCCGACAGCCTGATCTCGGATCAGGTGAAGAAGGGCCGCGCCAGGCCCGAGGAAAAGGACAAGCTGCTGTCGCTGATCACGCCGACGGCCGACTATGCCGACCTTGCCGGCTGCGATCTCGTAGTCGAGGCGGTGTTCGAGGATTCGGCCGTCAAAAAGAGCGCCACCGAACAGGCCGAAGCTGTGCTGAAAGCGTCGGCGGTCTTTGCCTCCAACACCTCGACCATCCCGATCACCGCGCTGGCGAAGAACTCGGCGCGGCCGAAGAACTTCATCGGCATCCATTTCTTCTCGCCGGTCGACAAGATGATGCTGGTCGAGATCATTTTGGGCAAGAAGACCGGTGACAAGGCGCTCGTCGTGGCGATCGATTTTGTCCGCGCCATCAAGAAGACGCCGATCGTCGTCAACGACACGCGCGGCTTCTACGTCAACCGCTGCGTGCTCCGCTACATGTCGGAAGCCTACAAGATGCTGATCGAGGGCGTTCCGGCGCCGATGATCGAGAATGCCGCCAAGGCCGCCGGCATGCCGGTCGGCCCGCTGGCGCTGACAGACGAGACGGCGATAGACCTTGCCCAGAAGATCATGAAGCAGACCATCAAGGATCTCGGCGACAACGCCGTCGATCCGAAGCAGATGGACCTGATCAACACCATGATCGACACGCATGGCCGCTTCGGTCGCAAGAACGGCAAGGGTTTTTACGACTATCCCGCCAAGCCGGCGAAGAAGAAGCTTTGGCCGGGCCTCAAGGATCTCTATCCGCAGCTCAAGCCCGAGAAGGTCGACTATGAGGAACTGAAGCAGCGGCTTCTGGTCACCATTGCGCTGGAAGCGGTTCGGGTCATGGAAGAGGGTATTGTCACCGATCCGCGCGAAGCCGATGTCGGCTCGATCCTCGCCTTCGGCTTCGCCCCCTTCACCGGCGGTGCTTTGTCCTACATCGACGGCATCGGCGCCAAGCGCTTCGTCAAGATCGCCAAGGGCCTGCAGAAGAAATACGGGGCCGAGTTCAAGGCGCCGAAGCTGCTCCTTGACATGGCTGACAAGGGCGAGACCTTCTACCAGCGCTTCGATCCCTACTCCAAGGGCGACGTGAAACAGGCCGCCTGACGCGTGCGCAAAAGTCCGAGAGGACGCGCGGCGCTGTGATGTAAGCTTGGGGGCCAGCCTGGCGCGCATGATGGCCACGGCGTCCAGCCGTGGTCCAGATTTGTTGATGACTCACCGCAGTGCCGGTGGACAACCGGACGGTTGCAGGGTAGACAGGCAGAGGCATTTTTTCCTGTTTCGAAGGAGAGCGGTCTTGCTCTCACACGATCGCGTATGGGCCGCCATCGACGCTCTTGCCGAACGCTATTCGCTGTCGGCTTCCGGCCTCGCCCGGCGTGCCGGGCTCGATTCGACCGCCTTCAACAAGTCCAAGCGCTTGTCCTCCGATGGCCGGCCGCGCTGGCCCTCGACCGAATCGCTGGCCAAGATCATCGAGGCCACCGGCGCCTCGCTGGAAGAATTCACCGGGCTGGTCGAGGGTCGCGGCGGCCCTTCCGGCCCGCACCCGCTCAGGGCCGTGCCATTGCTCGGCTTTGCCCAGGCGGGGGCCGGCGGCTTCTTCGATGACGCCGGCTATCCTGCCGGCCAGGGCTGGGATCTGGTCGAGCTTCCGGCACGAACGGCGGAAACCTCCTACGCGTTAAAGGTCCAGGGCGATTCCATGCTGCCGCTTTACCGCAACGGCGACCTGCTGATCGTCGAGCCTGGCGCGCCCGTCCGCAAAGGCGATCGCGTCGTCGTCAAGACCACCGCCGGCGAGGTGATGGCCAAGGTGCTCGAACGGCGGACTGTGAAATCGATCGTGCTGGTCTCGCTCAATCCCGCCCACCCGGACCGTGATATCCCGATGCGCGATGTCGAATGGATGGCGCGGATCGTCTGGGCAAGCCAGTAGGTCCGCGCCGGTGCGGGTCCTCCATTTTGCCTTCGCGGTTCTGGCAATCCCGGCAATGGCCGCGCTGGTTATTGCCGGAGGCCGCTCGCTGAAGGGCAGCGAAAGCGTCGTCGCGGTCGATCGGATCGATCCGGCCGATACGCTTCCAGCGCAAGACATCGGCGGGGCGCCCGAGGAACCGGCGCCCGGGGAACCGGCGACCTCCGCCATTCTGGCGCCGGCCGCTCCGCAGCCGCCGAAGTCGATGGCGCATTCGCGGGCAATCGATCCGGAAGTCGTGGCGCCGCCCGAACTCTCCGAGGAGCAGTTGGAGCGCGTCGAGCCGCGCGCGCCGCTCAGCGAGCTGGCGCTAGCCGGCCCGCCCAAACCGCGCAAATCGAAGATGCCGGACGGCCGCGACGGCACCAAGCTGTTCCAGCCGGTCGCTTCCGCCGCCGGCGTTATTGAGGCGAAAGGCTATTCTGTCACCGTTTCGGGTATCGACGTGGTGAAGGACGATGAGACCCGCAGCGATGAAGGCAAATCCTGGGCGTGCGGTGCGCGTGCCCGGACCGCATTCCGTGCCTTCCTGCGCGGGCGGACGCTAGCCTGCGCGGTTCCTTCGCAAGGCGGGCACGACGCCGTTTCCACGCAGTGCTGGGTCGGCAAAAAGGATGTCGGCGAGTGGCTGGTGGAAAACGGCTGGGCGCGCGCCACGCAAGGCGGCCCTTATGCCGAGGCGGGCGACAAGGCGCGCGCGGCCAAGAAAGGCATCTTCGGCGCGGGGCCAAGTCTTGGCGGCCTGCCGGCATTGCCGGCCGCTATTGGCCCGGCGCCCGCCGCGCCGGCCTCCATCCTGCCGGCGGAAGAAGGCGCCGCTATGCCGCCAGCTGACCAGCCAGCGCCCGCTCAATAAGCGCGCGCGTTTCGGCGATGCCGTAAAGTGCGGCGAAGGAACCGAAGCGCGGTCCGCGCTCCTGCCCGATCAGCACCTGGTAGATCATCTGGAAGAAGGCGACCGAAACGCCGGGCCCGCCTTCCGGGCTCTGCTTGGAATGGTCCTGATAACGCTCGATCTTGCGCGCGACGTTGAGCGCGGCGTTCTGGATCGCTTCGCCGTCGGCGCCTTGCGGCAGCGCGCCAAGCGCCTCCGAAAGCTTCGCCAGCGCCTCGCGCTCGACCTCGTCGGCCGCCCGGAAAACCTTGGTCGGCTTCACGAAGTCGTCGAAATAGCGGATCGCATAGCCGGTCAGCCGGTCGAGCTCAGGATGCGTCTTCGGCGTCACGCCCGGCGCATGCCGTGATATGAAGCCCCACAGCACCGCCTTGTCATGCGCGTTGGAGGCGCTGACCAGATTGAGCAGCAGCGCGAACGGCACCGGCAGGTCGATGGCCGGCGGATTGCCGTCATGCATGTGCCAAACCGGGTTGCCGAGCTTCTCCTTCCAGTCCTGCCGCGGATAGGCGGACAGGAAGGCATAATATTCGTCGACCGCCTTCGGGATGACATCGAAATAGAGTTTCTTTGCCTGTCGCGGCCGCTGGTACATATAGAGGCCGAGGCTCTCGGTCGGCGCGTAGGTCAGCCACTCGTCGATGGTCAGGCCGTTGCCTTTCGACTTCGAGATCTTCTGGCCGTTCTCGTCGAGAAACAGCTCGTAGACGAAATGCTCAGGCGCGCGTCCGCCGAGGATGTTGCAGATGCGGTCGTAGATGACCGCATTGGTCTGGTGGTCCTTGCCGAACATCTCGAAATCGACGCCGAGCGCTGCCCAGCGCATGCCGAAATCCGGCTTCCACTGCAGCTTCACGCTGCCGCCTGTGACCGGCAGCGTGGTCTCGGTGCCTTCATCGTCGAAGGTGATAGTGCCGGCTTTGGCGTCGACATGCTTCATCGGCACGTAGAGGACGCGGCCGCTCTTAGGCGAGATCGGCAGGAATGGACTGTAGGTTGCCTGGCGCTCCGGCCCGAGCGTCGGCAGCATCACCGCCATGATCTCGTCATAGCGCTCGGCGACGCGCAGCAGCACGGCGTCGAAGCGTCCGGACTTGTAGTACTGCGTCGCGCTGGCGAACTCGTAATCGAAGCCGAATGTGTCGAGGAAGCGGCAGAGCATCGCGTTGTTATGGTCGGCGAAGCTTTCGTAGTCGCCGCCGAACGGATCGGGCACCGAGGTCAGCGGCATGTGCAGATAGGGCTCGAGCGCCATGCGGTCCGGCACGCTGTCGGGGATCTTGCGCATGCCGTCCATGTCGTCGGAAAAGCAGAGCAGCTTTGTCTTGACCTTGTCTTCGGTCAGCACGCGGAAGGCATGGCGCACCATCGAGGTGCGCGCCACTTCGCCGAACGTGCCGATATGCGGCAGGCCGGACGGGCCGTAGCCGGTCTCGAACAGGACCGTCTCGGGAAAGTCCTTGTTCTTGTAGCGGGCGATGATCTTCCTGGCTTCCTCGAACGGCCAGGCTTTGCTTTCGGCGGCGGCCGCAAGCATCTGCGGATTGAGATCGAGGATGTTTGATCCCGTCATGTCGCTTTTCCAGGTCATGTGCCGGCTTGGCGGCACGCAAGGGTTTTTCAACCGGTCTCTAGGCGCGACTTGTCGGAGCGTCAACGATTTGCGGCGGTTTTCCTTGCGGCGCCTGCCTGACGCTCCTACCTTGGGGCGTCACCCACCATGGAGCTTTGAATGCCTTTGACGCCGCACGAAGCGCTGATCTACCTGATGGTCATCACCTCGGCTTCCGATCGCGACATGACCGATGTCGAACTGGCACGGATAGGCGACGTCTGCCGCTCATGGCCGGTGTTCGTCGACTTCAGGCACGAAAGGCTGATCGCCGTCGCCCAGGCCTGCCAGAAGGCCCTGCAAGACAAGGACGGACTGGAAGGCGTGCTCACGCGTGCCGCCGAGGCGCTGCCCGAGCGGCTGCGCGATACCGCCTACGCGGCCGCGTTCGAGGTCGCCGCCGTCGATCTCGAAATGCGCCTGGAGGAAGTGCGGGTGCTGCAGCTCATCCGCCTCAAGCTCGATCTCGACACGCTGACCGTCGCGGCGATCGCCCGCGCGGCCAAAGCGCGTCTGCGCACGCTTACGTGATATGGGCGGTCGTCAGAAAAAGCTGACCGGGAAGTAGCGCAGATAGAATTCGGCGAAGGTGCCTTTGATCGAGATCTCCTGCAGCGCGTAGTCGAAGGCGGCGGCCAGCGCCGGGTCGCCTATTCTGGTAGCGATCGCCATGCCGGAGCCCAGATATTCCGGCGCCAGATACGGGCCGCCGGCGAAGCGGCAGCAGCCGGCGGCGTCGGAGCCGCCCAGCCAGAAGGCAAAGCGCATGCCGTCGCCGAAGGCGGCGTCGATCTTCCCCGCCTTGAGGTCGGCATAGAGCTCCTCCGGCTTGTCGAAGCGCACGACCTGAACGGTGCCGAAATAATCGCGCAGCATCTTCTCGTGTGCAGAACCGGCGATGACGCCGACCCGCTTGCTGCGCAGCTTGTCGAGGATCGGCTCGGTGAAGGCCTTGGTTTTCGGCATGATGAAGCGTGCCGGAAACTGCAGATAGGAGCGCGAGAAGGCGTATTTCGTGCGGCTTTCCGCCGTCGCCGCGATACCGGCGATAATCGCTTCGCCTTCGCCTTTCTGCAGCGCGCCATCAAGCTCGTTCCAGGGCAGCGCCTGGATCTGGCATTTCTCGGCGACGTCGAGTTCGGCGCAGATCGCTCTGGCGAGGTCGATATGGAAGCCGGAAAGCCGGCCGGCGCCGTCGAGGAAGTTGAACGGCGGGAAATCCGTGGTGGTGAGGAATCGGAGCCTCGGCAAAGCGGAGAGGTCGGGCTTGGGCAGCCGCTCCTTGGCGTCCCACAGCACCGGCACCTGCGGTTGCGCGGCGTGGGCCACGCCGGCAAACGGCAGCGCGGCGCCGACCAGCATCGAGATCAGGGCCAGAGATATCCACCGGAATGTCACGATAAGGTTCCGCCCAGTCATGCCCCGGCTTTTCGTATGAAAATGGCGCACGCACAATGGTTTTTGATTTCATACCGCTGAATTAGGCGTATGGTTTAGCACGTTTGCAAGTGGCTCTGCGCGCCGGAAAGGGGAGGTTATCGGCGCGCCGCGAGACATTGCAATTCGTGGTTGATGGCGAAGGGCGGTTCGGGCATCTACCATCGACAATCAAAGCAGAAGCAACATGGGGTAGATGTTGCGATGGGCATGTTCGACAGAACGCTGGAATATATAGATCAGCTGCAGCACGCCAACACCGCAGCCGCGGTGTGCGAGCGGCTGCTCGGCGTCACCTCGACATTCGGCCTGACGGCGCTGATGGCCGGAACCGTGCCGCAGCCCGGCACGCCGCGCGGCCAGCAGAAAGACCATGTGCTGCTCTGCGACTGGCCTGGCGAGTGGCTGGAGCGCTACGTGGCCCGCAACTATGTCGACCACGACCCGGTCGTCAGCCACATGAAGCAGCTGCAGGCTCCCTTTCAGTGGCGGGAGGCCTCGCAGGCCATCACCATCGACAAGAACAGCGGCGAGGTCATGGGCGACGCCCGCGAGTTCAGGCTTCGCGACGGCCTTGCCTTCCCGTTGGTCACGCTCGACGGCCAGATCGTCATGGTCTCGCTGGGCGGCGAGTCCGTCGACCTGTCGGAGGCCGAGTTCGGAATGGTCTCGCTGGTGTCGACCTACGCCATTGGTCGCGCCATGCAGCTTCACACGATGGCCGACAAGGTCATCGATCACGTAGAATTGACGCCGCGCGAACGCGAATGCCTCCAATGGGCGGCTGTCGGCAAGTCCGAGTGGGAAATTTCACAGATTCTCGGCATCTCCGAGCACACCTCCGAGAAACACCTTCTTAACGCCAAAAGCAAACTCGGCGCCGCCAATCGTGTGCAAGCCGTCGCGGAGGCGATTAGGCGCGGCTATATCAGCTAGGTCGGCCGTGCCGCCCGGAAATTCTTGCATACGCCATTGCATGGTAATTTCGGGAAGTTCGGCCGTATCTTACTTGGCCCCCAGGAGACGGCTAATGCTTTCTTAACGCCAAAAGCAAACTCGGCGCCTCCCCCATATGCGGGCTGTCGCCGAGGCGATTAGGCGTGGATATATTAGCTAGGTCGGCCGTGCTGGCCTAGAAATTCTTGCCTACGCGATCGCGTAATATTTTCGGGAAAGCCCGGCCGTATCTTCCTCTTAAGCCCAGGAGACGGCTAATGCTTTTTTCCCTTACCACTCATGAACTGATGGAACGTCCCGACCTTTGGGAGGCGGTCCACCGCCTGCGCTACAGGATCTTCGTCGAGGAGATGGGATGGACCGATCTCGAGCGTCCGGACGGTCTCGAGATCGACCAGTTCGATCATGACGAGGCTGAGCACCACCTCGTCATCCGCAACGGCGAACTCGCCGGCTACCAGCGCATGCTGCCGACGACACGGCCGCATCTTCTGACCGATGTGCTGTCGGATCTCTGCGAAGGTGCGTCCCCCTCGGGGCCGCATGTCTGGGAGCTCACCCGCTATGCGGTGGCGCCGGGCTTTCGTGACGGCAAGCGCGGCGTCTCGACGGTCGGCACCGAGCTGATCGCCGGCTTCGTCGAATGGGGCCTCAAGCGCGACGTCAACCAGGTCATCATCGAGTTCGAGCCGATGTGGGTGCTGCGGGCGCTTCAGCTGCACTTCCTGGCGACGCCGCTCGGCTACCAGCGTACCTATGGCAACCAGCAGGTCGTGGCGACGCTGCTGACCTTCACCGAGCATACGCTGGATGTGGTGCGCCAGCGCCGCAGTCACTTCGCGCCGGTGCTGAGCAGGGGCTATCCCGGCCAGCTCGGCCTGAGGCAGGCTTCGTGATGGAGGGGGTCATGAGCTTCCATCCCGAACCGGAACTGCGCGGCCACACGCTGGTCGTCACGGTATCCTCGCATGACGGCCGCCCAGTGCTCGACAGGCGCGCCTATGCCAGCCTGGCAAAGACGCTCCACGAAGCCTCCGTCAATGACGAGGTCCGCGTGGTCGTGCTTCGCGGCCTCGCCGGCTGCTTCTGCCTCGGCGGCGACTTTTCGGAATTCTTGGACGCCACCAAGCACCAGCAGCTGATCGCCGCCGTCACCGACATGTTCCGCATGCTGGCGACCTTCCCCAAGCCGGTGCTTGCCTGCGTCGACGGCGACGCCGTCGGTGTCGGCTGCACCATCCTGTTCCACTGCGACATGGTGATCGCCTCCAAGGGGAGCACCTTCAGGGTGCCGTTCGTCGATTTCGGCCTCGTGCCGGACGCGGCAACCAGCATCCTTGCGCCCCAGAAGCTCGGCTACGCCGGCGCCTTCCGCTTCTTTTGCCTGGGCGATACGCTCGGCGTCGAAGACGCAAAGGCGCTCGGACTGGTCGGCGAGATCGTGGAGGGCAGCGCCGAGGAGGTGGCCTTGGCGCGGGCAAGGCAGCTGGCCAAGAAGCCGGTTGCCGCGCTCCTGCAGACCCGCGACCTGCTCAAGGGCGATACGGACGTGCTCTGCGACCGTATCGACCATGAGATATCGCTGTTCCAGCAGGCGCTGCAGGACGACGCCACCTTGAAGCGGCTGCAGCGGATAGCGCGCCTCGCTGCTTAAAGCCTCCGCGCAAACCTCAGCGCCGCGGACCCGAAAAGGGCCGCGGCGCTGTAATATTGGCGGCTACGTCTCCAGGAACGACGGCCCTTCACCGATGATTTTTTTATCCTCTTTGCCGATGGCATCGAGGTCGCGGCTGTCATAAGGCAGCGACAACAGGATGCGCTGCAGGACGGCAAGCCGCGCTCTGCGCTTGTCGTTGGCGCGCACGATGATCCAGGGCGCGAACTCCTTGTGCGTGCGCTCGACCATGAGGTCGCATGCCCTGGTGTAGTCGTCCCATTTGTTGATGCCGGCGACGTCGATCGGCGAGAACTTCCAGTTCTTCAGCGGGCTCCAGCGACGATCGTGAAACCGTTCGAGCTGCGTCTCGCGGCCGATGTTCAGCCAGAATTTGAAGAAATGGATGCCCTCGTTCGAGATCATGCGCTCGAAATGCGGCGTCTCGTCGAGGAACTTCTCGTGCTGGTGCGGCGTGCAGAAGCCCATCACCGGCTCGACGCCGGCACGGTTGTACCAGGAACGGTCAAATGTGACGAACTCACCTGACGTCGGGAAGTGGTCGACGTAGCGCTGATAGTACCATTGCCCGAGCTCGGTGGGCGTCGGCTTTGTCAGCGCCACGTTGCGCGCCGTGCGCGGGTTCATGTATTGCCTCAGCACGAAAATCGTGCCGCCCTTGCCGGCCGCGTCGCGGCCCTCGAACAGCGCGATCACCCGCTTGCCGGTCGCCTGCAGCCAGGCTTGCGCCTTGACCAGTTCGATCTGCAGCTGCTCGAGCTCCTTGTCGTGGTCCTCGCCTTTCATCTTCTTGTCGTAGGGATAGCCGCCGGCGGTCAGCTTGTTGTCCTCGATCCAGTCCGGAAGCTCCGGATTGTCGATGTCGAAGGTGCGTTCCTTGCCATCGATCCTGATCTTGATCGGTCCCGCGGCGGGTCCGGCTTCGGCCTGTTCCTTGGCTTTTTTCATTCAGACGAACCTTTCCAGCTGGCGGACTCATGCTATGGGAGCCCTGTGCAGCGCCGCGCCTCTCCGGACGCAAAGCGGCTAGCACTTTGATTTTGCGCATGAACCCTTGCGAAAATCGATCCCGATTTTCGCAAGGCCATGCGCCGGGTCGGCCCGGTGGAAGGTCCGCCGGCCGGCAGAGCGGAATGCGGGGCAGCGCATGGCGGAGACGAGCACGGAAGGCGACAGCGCCAGGCAAGCCGTTGCAGCCCGGCTGTGGCGCGGCCGCTGGCTGCTTGGTGCCGGCATTGTCGGGGTCCTGACCGTCTATGGTTTCGCCGGCATGTCGATCTATGTGCCGCTGCTGGCCTTGGCCGCTCTGGTCGGGGCGGCAATGCTGCCCACCGATGTCGAGGGTCAGTCCTCGGATGATGCGGCGGCGATCGAGGCAAGCGGGCTGCAGCGGCTCTCCGGCGAATATCTCGCCGCCGCCGTCGCCGATCCACTGATCATTTTCGACCGTTCCGCCATCATCGTGCACGTCAACGCGGCGGCCTTCGCCGCCTTCGGCGGGCTGGCGCCGGGCATGTCCTTGGCGCTGAAATTCCGAGCGCCGGAAATGCAGGCTTTGCTGGACAGCATCCTTTCCGGCGAGCTTGCCTCCGATGCCGTCGACTACACCGAAAAACTTCCGGTCGAGCGGACCTACCGGGTGAGCGCATCCTCGGTCGGTCATGCCACCGATCTCTACGTGCTGGTCTTCAAGGATCAGAGCGAGACGCGCCGCATCGACCGCATGCGCGCCGACTTCATCGCCAATGCCAGTCACGAGCTGCGCACGCCGCTCGCCTCGATCGCCGGCTTCATCGAGACCCTGCGCGGGCCGGCGCGCAACGATGCGGCGGCGCGCGACCAGTTCCTGCAGATCATGCAGAACCAGACCGGCCGCATGGCACGCCTGATCGACGATCTGCTTTCGCTGTCGCGGCTGGAGATGAAGCCCTATCTGAAGCCGGGAACCGAGGTCAATCTGCGTCAGACCATCGACAGCGTCATCGATTCGCTTGGTCCGCTGGCCAGCGACAACGGCGTCGTCATCGAGCGCGATTTCATCGATGGGCCGCTTTCCGTGCCCGGCGATCGCGACGAGCTCTTCCAGGTTTTCGAGAACCTTCTGGAGAATGCCTGCAAATACGGTCAGTCAGGCGGACACGTCACCGTAGCCATTGCCCACAGCGGGGCCGGCCAGGAGCCGGGCTTCGACGTCACCATAACGGACTATGGCCCCGGCATTGCCGAAGAGCACATTCCCCGCATCACCGAGCGCTTTTACCGTGTCGATGTCGAGAACAGCCGCACCCAGAAAGGCACCGGCCTTGGGCTTTCGATCGTCAAGCATATATTGACTCGTCACAATGCCAGGCTGTCGATCAAGTCGGAAGTCGGCAAGGGCGCGGCGTTTACAGTTCATTTGCCGGCTCGCTGATCCTGTATCGGTTGCCAACTGGTATTTTCTTCTTTCTGTCATCCGGCTCGCGTATCAGCGACAGATTGAGGGAGCGACTCAGCCGGCAAATACCAGGAAGGCATTTCCATGCAGTCCGTCCACATCATCAGTGCCTATGACGAAGAACTGAAATTCCTGTCGAAGCGCATCGCTGCGATGAGCGGCCATGCCGAGCGCATGGTCGAACAGGCGGTCGCTGCCCTTGTCAACGCCGATCAGGGCCTCGCCCAGAAGGTCATCCAGGACGATATCATCCTCGATGAAGGCCAGCGCGAGATCGACGACAAGGCGATCGTCATCATCGCCAAGCGCCAGCCGATGGCGACGGACCTGCGCGAGATCGTCGGCGCCATTCGCATATCGGCCGATATCGAGCGCGTCGGCGATCTCGGCAAGAATGTCGCCAAGCGCGTCGCGGCGGTCGACGGCCGCCAGCCGAACAGCCTGTTTCGCGGCCTCGAGGCGCTGGCCGATCTGGCGCTGACGCAATTGAAGGAAGTGCTCGACATCTATGCGTCGCGCTCGGTCGAGAAGATCGGCTTCGTTCGCGACCGCGACGACCAGATAGACGCCATGTACACCTCGCTGTTTCGCGAGCTTTTGACCTACATGATGGAAGATCCGCGCAACATCGCGCCCTGCACGCATCTGCTGTTCTGCGCCAAGAACATCGAGCGCATCGGCGACCACGCGACCAACATCGCCGAAACCATCTATTACATCGTCACCGGCGACCAGATGCCGGCCGAGCGGCCGAAGGGCGACAAGACTGATCAGGTCGTGGTTTCCGCTGTGGTATCGGCCAAGTGAGTGGTATCGGCTAGAGCAATTCCAGGAAAAGTGCGTAGCGGTTTTCCGTCCGGAATTGCGTCAAAGCAAACTCTTAGAGCGGGTCAGCGATTCTATCAAACGCTGAACCGCTCTAAGTGAAGGGCTGCCCCCTCGAACGGCCTTCTAATTTAGGCTAAGCTCCTACAGGCGCTGAAGCTTTGCCAGCCGCCGTTTCGGGAGGTTTGCGATGGAAAACGTTCGAAACCTGACCCCGGCCCCGCAGCCGACATCGGGCATCATTGCCTCCAGCGTCTACACCGCCGGCAAGCGCGTCGCCGACATTCCGATCGAAGAGGCCGGCGAATGGGCGCAAAAGCCCGGTCATGTCGTCTGGATCGGCCTGCTCGAGCCGGATCGCAACCTGCTGCTCAGGGTGCGGGCGCAGTTTCATCTGCATGACCTGGCGATCGAGGATGCCGAGCATCCGCATCAGCGGCCCAAGATCGAGCAGTATGGCGACGCCCTGTTCATCGTTGCCCGCACCGCCCAGCTGATCGACGGCCGCGTCACTTTCGGCGAGACGCATCTGTTTGTCGGCACCGGCTATATCGTCAGCGTCAGGCACGGTCCGTCGACCTCTTATGCCGCCGTGCGCCAGCACTGGGAAAGCTGCCCGCATTCATTGGCCAAGGGCGAGGATTTCGTCCTCTACGCCATTCTCGATTTCATCGTCGACAATTACATGCCCGTGCTGGAGCAGATCGAGGACGAGGTCGAGCAGATCGAGGACAAGGTGCTGCTGAAGCCGATGACCGGCGCCGACATCGAGCGGCTCTACATGCTGCGTCGCGACCTCCTGCGCCTGCGCAATGCGGCGCTTCCGCTGGTCGAGGTCTGCCGGCGCCTCACCAGCGCCGACCTGCCGCAGATCCATGTCGCCATGCATCCGCTGTTTCGCGACGTCACCGACCACATCCGCACCGTGCAGGAAAAGATCGACAGCCTGCGCGAGGTTCTGGCCTTCGCCTTCGAGGCAAGCCTGCTGGTCGGGCAGAGCCAGGAAACGGCGATTTCCAAGAAACTGGCCTCCTGGGCCGCGATTCTGGCGGTACCGACGGCCTTTGCCGGCATCTACGGCATGAACTTCACCAACATGCCGGAACTGAAGATGGAATACGGCTATCCGATGGTGCTGCTGGCGATCGCGCTGATCTGCTCGTTCCTGTACTGGCGGTTTAGGAAGAATGGGTGGTTGTGACGTAGTGAGTAGTGATTAGTCAGTAGTGGTTAGTGAGAACATACCGCATCCTCGTTCACTACTCACTACTCACTACTCACTACTCACTACTCACTACTCACTACTCACATCGCTCACCTCGCCCGGCGCCGCTCCGCGGCCGGCTGGAACGCCAAGCGCGCGTGATATTTGCAGTAAGGCCCGGTCTCGGCGGCATCGTTGCCGCAGAAGCTGAAATCTTCCGACAGCGGATCGCCGTTCGGCCACTTGCAGGTACGCTCGGTCAATTCGACCAGCGCCAGGTGGCGCGAGATCGGCACGACGACGTTCTCGACCGGCCGGATGTAGTGACGGGCCACGGGCTCTGCATCGAATTGTATCTGCAAGGCGGTCGCGCCGATCGAGGCCGTCACATGGCGTGACGCGCTTGCGGCGCGCGCTACGGATTTCTGCATCGAGGCGCCCTGCGCCGTCTTCTTCTGGCGCGCCGGGGCGGCAGTCGTGCGACCGCGGCCCGACAATTTCAGGCGATGCACCTTGCCGATGACGGCGTTGCGGCTCACTCCGCCAAGCTGCGCGGCAATCTGGCTGGCGCTCAGGCCCTCCGACCACAATTTCCTGAGAAGTTCGACCCGCTCGTCAGACCAGTTCATGAGACCGCGCTCCTGCTGAGGCGTACGGCAGTCAGAATCCTTTCCCGCCCCCGGCTCTCGCCGGGCAAACAACACCACATATACCGGGTGATTAGGTCCGCCGCACGAAATCTAGTTATTTCTCGACTACAAATACCTTAAGCGCTGACTCGGTGACAAGAGTCCCGAAGGCAACACGAATCGGTTTTTTCGGTTTTCCCCAACTTGCCGGTCCACTGATGAGCCGGCGTGCCGTCGGAGCCTTGCCGCGCGCTTCTGCGCGACGTTTTCGTTGACTTCATGGCCGAAAAACATGATAAGCCGCAAAGGCCGCCGCATTGGCGGCTTTTTTGATTTCCGGTTCCGGAGACGCATATAATGAGCGGTTCGGCGCTTTACGAGACCTTTGCTCGCGCACCCCTGGCCTTCGACCGCGGGGAGGGGACCTGGCTGGTCACCGACAAGGGCGAGCGATATCTCGACTTTGCCGGCGGTATCGCCGTCAATTCGCTCGGCCACAGCCATCCGCATCTGGTCGCCGCGCTCACCGAGCAGGCCGCCAAGCTTTGGCACGTCTCCAATCTCTATGAGATTCCCGAGCAGCGCCGGCTGGGCGAGCGGCTGGTCGAAGCGACCTTCGCGGACAAGGTGTTCTTCACCAATTCCGGCGCCGAGGCGCTGGAATGCGCCATCAAGACGGCGCGGCGCTATCATTTCGTCAACGGCCATCCCGAGCGCTTCCGCATCATCACCTTCGAAGGCGCCTTCCACGGCCGCACGCTGGCGACGATCGCCGCCGGCGGCCAGTATAAATATCTCGAAGGCTTCGGCCCCAAGGTCGAGGGCTTCGACCAGGTCGCTTTCGACGACATCGATGGCGCTGAAAAGGCGATCACGCCAGAGACCGCAGCGATCCTGATCGAGCCGGTGCAGGGCGAGGGCGGCATCCGCCCGGTGCCGACGCAGTCGCTGAAGCGGCTCAGGCAGCTCTGCGAGCAGCACGGCCTGCTGTTGATCTTCGACGAGGTCCAATGCGGCATCGGCCGCACCGGCAAGCTGTTCGCGCATGAATGGACGGGCGTCACGCCTGACATCATGGCGATCGCCAAGGGCATTGGCGGCGGCTTCCCGATGGGCGCCTGCCTCGCCACCAACCAGGCCGCGGTCGGCATGACCGCCGGTGTGCACGGCACCACCTTCGGCGGCAATCCGCTGGCAATGGCAGTCGGCAACGCCGTGCTCGACGTCGTGCTGGAAGACGGCTTCCTCGAGGACGTGCAGCACAAGGCGCTGCTTCTGAAGCAGGGTCTGGCTGCGGTCGCCGACGAATTTCCAGACGTCATCGAAGGCATCAGGGGAACCGGTCTGATGCTCGGGCTGAAATGCGTCATGCCCAACACCAAGGTGAACATGGCGCTGCGCGATCAGCACTTGCTTGCCGTGCCCGCCGGCGACAATGTCATTCGTCTGTTGCCGCCGCTCACCGTCACCGACGCCGAGATCGGCGAGGCGCTCGACCGCATACGCGCCGGCGCCCGCGGCCTGGCCGACGCCATCGCCGCCGAAGCCGCCAAGTAATTCTGGAATCTTGCCGATGAGCGTCCGTCACTTCACCGATCTATCCGCCGTTTCCGAAGGCGACCTGCGTTTCATCCTAGACGATGCGGTGGTGCGAAAGGCAAGGCTGAAAGCCGGCGAGCGGTCGAAGCCGCTCGAAGGCAAGGTGCTGGCCATGATCTTCGACAAGCCCTCGACGCGCACCCGCGTTTCCTTCGATGTCGGCATGCGCCAGCTCGGCGGCGAGACCATCATGCTGACCGGCACCGAGATGCAGCTCGGCCGTTCGGAGACCATCGCCGATACCGCCAAGGTGCTGTCGCGCTATGTCGACGCCATCATGATCCGCACCACCTCGCATGACCGGCTGATCGAATTGACCGAGAACGCCACCGTTCCGGTCATCAACGGGCTGACCGACGATACCCACCCGTGCCAGCTGATGGCCGACATCATGACCTTCGAGGAGCATCGCGGTCCGGTGGCCGGCAAGACCTTCGCCTGGACCGGCGACGGCAACAACGTGCTGCATTCGATGCTGGAAGCCTCGGCGCGGTTTCGCTTCAACCTCAATGTCGCGGTGCCAGAAGGCAGCGAGCCGGTCGAGAAGCATGTCGACTGGGCCAAGGCCAATGGCGGCAGGATCAGGTTTGCCCGTTCGGCCGAAGAGGCCGTCGACCAGGCGGATTGCGTCGTCACCGACAGCTGGGTGTCGATGGGCCAGGAACATCGCGCCCGCGGCCACAACGTCTTCCTGCCCTATCAGGTCAACGCCGCGCTGATGGCCAGGGCAAAAACCGATGCGCTGTTCATGCATTGCCTGCCGGCGCATCGCGGCGAAGAGGTCACCGACGAGGTGATCGACGGGCCGCACTCGGTGGTGTTCGACGAAGCCGAGAACCGGCTGCACGCCCAGAAGGCGGTGCTGGCCTGGTGCCTTGGTGTTTGAAGTGCCTCGGTGTTTGAAGTGCCTTGGTGTTTGAAGTGCCTTGGTGTTTGAAGTGCCTTGCCGCCTGATCCGGCAACTTGATCCGGGGATATGTCGCCTTGATCCGGGAATACGTGATGCCTATTTGCGGGCCATCACGTAAATTGAACGCGCTTCGATGCATGCCGCTTAACCGGTGGCATGGCCGCGCCCCGGAGTATTGTCATGTTGGAAACGCATTCATTGGCTGAGCATCGACCCAAACTCGGCGAATTCGGCTACGCCGGCGACGACCATGTCGTGCCTTACGAGGTAGCGCCGCTCGACGTTCGCGGCCGCACCGTGCAGCTCGGGCCGATGCTCGACGCCATCCTCAGCCGTCACGACTATCCGGAGCCGGTCGCCCGCCTTTTGGCTGAAGCCTGCGTGCTCACGGTTCTGCTTGGCACGTCGCTGAAGTTTGAGGGCAAGTTCATCCTGCAGACCCGCACCGACGGGCCGGTCGACATGCTGGTGGCTGATTTCACCACGCCGCATGCGTTGCGCGCCTATGCGCGCTTCGACGCCGAGCGGCTGCAGGCGCTGATCGCCAGCGGCGAAACCTCGCAGCAGAAGCTGCTCGGCGCTGGCGTTCTGGCGCTGACCATCGATCAGGGCTCGCACACGCAGCGCTATCAGGGCATCGTCCAGCTCGACGGCACCTCGCTTGAGGACGCAGCGCGCACCTATTTCCGTCAGTCGGAGCAGATCCCGACCGATCTCAGAATGTCGGTGGCCAAGCTGGTGACGCCCGGCCCCGGCGGCGCGCGCGAGCAATGGCGCGCCGGCGGCATCCTGGCGCAGTTCCTGCCGCAGGCGCCGGAGCGCAGGCGGGTGCCCGATATTTCAGGCGGCGACGGTGATCCGCGCGAGGTGGCGCCGGAGCCGGCCGACAATTCCTGGCAGGAATTGCTGGCGCTGCTCAACACCATCGAGCCGACGGAGCTAATCGATCCGACGGTCGGCGCCGAGCGCTTGCTTTACCGGCTGTTCCACGAACATGGCGTGCGCGTCTTCCGCAGCGTTCCGGTGGCCGACCAGTGCTCGTGCTCGCGTGAAAAGATCCGCGGCATCCTCGAAGGCTTTTCGGCTGAGGAGATCAAGGACAGCACCGAGGATGGCGGCATCCATGTCGCCTGCGAGTTCTGCTCGACGCAGTACGATTTCGACCCGGCCGATTTTTCGGCGAAGTGATTTCTTTCTTCTCCCCGTTCACGGGGAGAAGGTGCCCGAAGGGCGGATGAGGGGCAGCGCCAACTTCCGGCGATGGTCGCGCCCCTTCACTCGAGCGGCATGCCTGAACGATAATCTTGCAAGTCTGGCGCTGCCCCTCATTGCCCTGCCGGGCATTTCTCCCCGTTTCACGGGGAGAAAAACGCTAATTCACCGTCCGCTTCGTCCCCGGCAGGTCGAGCGAGAAGGCGGGGATCGCGATGTCGAATGTCTCGCCGCGCTGGTTACGCATCGTGTAGTGGCCGACCATGATGCCGGACGGCGTCGAGAGTGGGCAGCCTGACGTATACTGATAGCTGTCGCCGGGATTGAGCTCCGGCTGGTCGCCGACGACGCCGGCGCCGCGCACCTCCTCGACGCGGCCGCGGCCGTCGGTGATATGCCAGTAGCGCGACATCAGCTGCACGAACTCGTCCGAGCGGTTGTCGATCGTCACCTGGTAGCCCCAGACATAGCGGTTCTCGGACGGATCGGAGCGATCCTCCAGATAGAACGGCCTGACCAGCACTTCGATGTTGCGCGTCACGGCGCGATACATGGCCCACTCCGGTTGCCGCGGCAGGGGAACCTTTGTCGCGCTTTGCGGTTGTTACGCGAAGCGTATTCCATTCTGCCAGCCTCAAAGCGCACGTGCCGAAAAACAATGTCATTTAAGTGACACATGACAATGTTGGTGTGCACAAACCGTGCGGGCGACTCGGGGCGGCCTGTCGACTGATGAAACGGCCGCGGGTGGCCTTTCCGGAGTGACCAGATCTCGATGGAACTGACCCTCGCAGCCGCCTTCACCTCGTCAGCCCTTCTCCTTTCAAATTTCGCCAGCATCGCGCTCGCATCGTCGCAACTGAAGCGGCGCCGTGTCATCCCGCCGCCCTCCGGCAACCAGCCGCCTGTCTCGATCGTCGTGCCGTCGCGAGGCGTCGAGCCGTTCACCAAAGAGACGCTTCAACGCGCCTTCTCGCTCGACTGGCCGCGCTACGAGCTGATCTTCTGCGTCGCGCACGCAGAAGATCCGGTCGTCAAGCTGATCAACGCCGCGATCGCCGGCCATCCTGACGTTCCCGCGCGACTTCTGATCGGCAATGACAGGATCAGCGCCAACCCCAAGCTTAACAATTGCGTCAAGGGCTGGCAGGCGGCGCGGCACAATTGGGTCATCCTCGCCGATTCCAACGTGCTGATGCCAAAGGACTATGTCCAGCATCTGATGGCGGCATGGCGGCCGGAAACCGGCCTCGTCTGCTCGACTCCGATCGGCTCGCGCCCCGACGGCTTCTGGGCCGAGGTCGAATGCGCCTTCCTCAACACGCTGCAGGCGCGCTGGCAGTATGCCGGCGAGGCGCTCGGGCTGGGATTCGCCCAGGGCAAGAGCATGTTGTGGAACAAGCCGATGCTCGACGCCAACGGCGGCATCGAGGCGCTCTCCGCCGAGATCGCCGAGGATGCGGCCGCCACCAAGCTGGTCAACGGGCTCGGCCTCTACGTCAATCTCGTCGCCTCGCCCTTCGAGCAGCCGCTCGGCCAGCGCCGGCTCGACGAAATCTGGTCGCGCCAGGCGCGCTGGGCGCGATTGCGCCGTGTCACCTTTCCGCTGTTCTTTGCGCCCGAGATCCTGACCGGCGTGATGATGCCGCTGCTTTTGGCGCTGGTCGCCGCGGCAAGCGCCGGCGTGAGCCTGCCCACTACCGTGCTATGCGTGCTGGTCATCGCTTATCTGCCGGAATGCCTGCTGGCCCGCAGCAAGGGCTGGTATCTGTCGCCGCGCAGCGTCACCGCGATGATCGTGCGCGACGCAATGCTGCCCGCCATCTGGATCCGCGGCTGGCTCGGCGGTGCGGTCGAATGGCGCGGCAACGCCATGACCATCCGCACCAAGGAAATGACCGAGCTGGAAGAAGTCGCCTGAGCAGCGCCCCGGGGCGCTGCTTACGCGGCCGACTTCAGCGCCTGTTCGATATCCTCGAGCAGGTCGTCGGCGTCCTCCAGTCCGACCGACAGGCGAAGCGTGCCCGGCCCGATGCCGAGCTCGGCGCGCGCCTCCTCGCTTAGGTTCTTGTGCGTCGTCGTCGCCGGATGCGTGATCAGGCTCTTCGCGTCGCCGAGATTGTTGGAGATCAGCACGATGTCGAGCGCGTTCTGGAAGGCGAAGGCCGCCTGCTTGCCGCCCTTGATGTCGAGGCAGATCAGCGTCGAGCCGCCCGACATCTGCTTGCCGACGACATCGGCCTGCGGATGGTCGGCGCGGCCCGGATAGATGAGGCGGGCGATCTCCGGCCGGCCGGCGAGGAAGTCGGCGATCCTGCCGGCGCTTTCCGTCTGCTGGCGCACGCGCAGCGGCAGCGTCTCCAGCCCTTTGAGCAGCGTCCAGGCGTTGAAGGGCGACAGGCTCGGACCGGTGTGGCGGAAATAATCGTGCAAATTCTCGTCGATCCATTTCTTGTCGGACAGGACGATGCCGCCGAGGCAGCGGCCTTGTCCGTCAATGTGCTTGGTCGCCGAATAGACGACGATGTGGGCGCCGAGCTGCAGCGGCTTCTGCTGCAAAGGCGTGGCAAAGACATTGTCGACGATCAGCCTGGCGCCGATCGAATTGGCGAGCCTGGCGACGGCGGCGATGTCGACCACTTCCAGGGTCGGGTTGGTCGGGCTCTCCAGGAAGAACAGTTTTGTGTTCGGCCTGACCGCCTTCTCCCAATTGGCGATGTCGGTGCCGTCGACCAGCGTCGCCTCGATGCCGTATTTCGGCGCCAGCGTCTCGATCACCCAGCGGCAGGAGCCGAACAACGCGCGCGCCGCCACGATGTGGTCGCCGGCCCGAGCGCTGCAAAGAAGGGCCGCGGTCACCGCCGCCATGCCGGAGGCCGTGGCGCGCGCATCTTCCGCTCCCTCCAGCGCGCACATGCGCTTTTCGAACATATCGACCGTGGGATTGGCGTAGCGCGAATAGATGAAGCCCGGCTCCTCGCCCTTGAAGCGGGCTTCCGCCGCCTGCGCCGTCTCGTAGACATAGCCTTGGGTGAGGTACATGGCCTCCGACGTTTCGCCGAAGCCGGAACGCAATGTCCCGCCATGCACGAGTGCCGTTTGAGGCTTCCAGTTACGCTTCTTGGTGCTCATCGCCCTAATTCCACTCGCAAAAGAACAGTCCAGACACAAAAAAACCGGCGGCGAAAGTCGCAACCGGTCCATACGGCCTTGCGGCCAACGGTCCTTTAGCGACTTGTTTAACGTGGCTGCAAGCCGACCGGCCAAATCACCACGGGATAACGACCCTTTAGACCCGCGCCGCGCTTGCGTCAATTGCCGGCTTGATTAAGAGGTTTGTACCAGCCAGGCGCCGGGAACCCGCTATAATCAGGTCCTCGGTCGACGGTCGAGCGGAGCCACCCTTGCGGCAGACAGGCATTCTTCCGGACCAGGACATCGCGGCGCTGTTCCAGTCGGGGGCGCTGAAGTCGCCGCGCGCGCTCGATACCGACCAGATCCAGCCGGCCAGCCTCGACCTCAGGCTCGGCGACAAAGCTTTTCGTGTGCGCGCCTCCTTCCTGCCCGGCCCGGATCACCTGGTGTCCGACAAGCTCGACCGGCTGAAGCTGCATGAGATCAACCTCACCGAGGGTTCGGTGCTGGAGACGGGCTGCGTCTATATCGTGCCGCTGATCGAAAGCCTGGCGCTGCCCGCGAACGTATCCGCCTCGGCCAATCCCAAGAGCTCGACCGGGCGGCTGGATATCTTCACTCGGGTGATGACCGATCGCGGCCACGAGTTCGACAAGATCGCAGCCGGCTATCACGGTCCGCTCTACCTCGAAGTCAGTCCGCGCACCTTCCCGATCGTCGTGCGCGCCGGCTCGCGGCTGTCGCAGATCCGCTTCCGCACCGGCAACGCGGTGCTGTCGGAAAGCGAACTGCGCGACCTCCACCAAGCCGAGATGCTGGTCGCCACCGAGCCGCCCAACATTTCCGGCGGCGGCATCGCGCTGTCGATCGACCTCGACGGCGACAAGGACGGCCTCGTCGGCTATCGCGGCAAGCATCACACCGGCCTCATCGATGTCGATAAGCGCGCCGCGCAGGATGTCATCGACTTCTGGGAGCCACTCTACAAGAGCGGCGCCGGCGAGCTGGTGCTCGACCCGGACGAGTTCTACATTCTGGTCAGCCGGGAAGCGGTGCATGTGCCGCCGCTCTACGCCGCCGAGATGACGCCCTTCGATCCCCTGGTCGGCGAATTCCGCGTCCACTATGCCGGCTTCTTCGATCCGGGCTTCGGCCATTCCGCCGCCGGCGGCAGCGGCAGCCGGGCCGTGCTGGAAGTGCGCAGCCACGAGGTGCCGTTCATACTCGATCACGGTCAGATCGTCGGCCGCCTTATCTACGAGCACATGCTGCAGCGGCCGCAGGCGCTCTACGGCAGCGACCTCGGCTCGAACTACCAGGCGCAGGGCCTGAAGCTCTCCAAGCATTTTCGCGCAGCGCGCTGAAGTGTCCAGCCGATAGATGGGTAACACTTTGAACCGGATACATGGGTTACAGTTTTCTCCCTGAGTTGCTGTCCGCCGCAGTGCCGTCTGGTCGGGGTTGAACGGCACTGCGGCGGACCAGTTTCTTGTGTCGGCCGTCAATGAAGCCGAGCGGATGGGCATAGAAGTGGAGTGCCCATTCCCCATTCTCGGTCTCGGTTGCGGCAATCGCTTCACCGGCCAGCGCTTTTGAGACGTAGATGAAGTCGCCGTTCCACTTGATCTCGCCGTTTTGGCGCACGCTGCGCACCGCAGCTTCGGCCGGATAGTCCGGCTCTGGTGTCGTCTTCGGCATGGCGCGGGTCGAGGGGCGGTAATGCTGTGCCGGCGTGTCCATACCCAGCGCCTCGTGCGGGCGCTCCTCGTTATACTCGCGCCGGAAAGCCTCGAAAGCCCGAGCCTGGGCGGCCCTGTCGGCCTCCGGCGCCTTGGCCAGCGGCAGCATGGTCAGGTGGAAGCGCTCATGGCATCCGTTCTGCTGCGGTTTGCCCGGCTGAATGCGCTCCAGCACGATACCGAGCTTGATGAAGCGCACCGCAAGCGGCGTCAGCCCGGTGACGCCGGCTGACGCGAACGGCGCCCCATTGTCGCTTCTGAACCGATCCGGCAGGCCATGCTCCTCGAATGTCCGTTCAAACACCGGCCAGGCTTCACCCTCCGACGTCGAGCCGATCGCCGCCAGCGCCAACAGGTAGCGGCACGCCCCATCCATCACCGTCAGCGGCTCGCAGCGCCAGCCGTCGCCGGTCCGGAACCAGCCCTTGTGATCTCCCGTCCACAGCGCGTTCGCCGCCTCAGGCTCCGGCCATGGACCGTTGCCCGCCGCTCTCCAGCGCGCGCGCCGACGCCCGACAAGGCCATGCCGCTTCAGAATCTCGCCGGCTGTCGACACCGCCGGCCAGCTGCAGCTGGGCTCCGCCCGCTTCAGCCGGGCCATGATCTTCTTCGGCCCCCACAGCGGATGCGCTTCCTTCTGCGCCACGATCCGCTCCACCAGCTCCGCTGCCGTGGCACGGCCGTGCTCGAGCGGCGCCCGCGGCTGGTCGTGCAGGCCTTCCGGCCCGAACGCCCGGTAACGTCCAAGCCATTTGTAACCGGTCTTGCGCGAGATCTCGAAGGCAGCACAAAGCTGCGTCATCGTCTCCTCGCCAGATAGGCATTCCGCAACAAAACGAAGCCGCTCATCCATGAGCCCAGTCTCTCGCCAAACCATCGCCGGTCCTCCCGGCGGACAAGAAAACTGTCACCCATCTAATCGGTCCATTCTGTTACCTATCTATCCGGTTCGGACAGAAGCTGCTGATCTCCCCCTCAAGGGGGGAGATCACGCTACCTCACAGCGCCTTAACCGCCACCTTGACCGGCTTTTCGATCTCCAGCGGGTTGCGCAGCGGCAGGCCGAAATCCTTGGCCTCGATCTCGAACGTGTCGCCGGCCTCCGTCCTGACGCCGTCTGCAAACGACAGCGTCGCCGTGCCGAACATGTGCACATGCACGTCGCCCGGCTGGCGGAAGGCGGAATATTTGAAGTGGTGATGTTCGAGATTGGCGATCGTGTGCGACATGTTCGCCTCGCCCGACAGGAACGGCTTTTCCCACAGCAGCTTGCCATCGCGCCAGATGCGCGATGAGCCCCTGATATCGGCGGGCAGGTCGCCGATCAGGATCTCCGGGCCGAAAGAAGCGTTGCGCAGCTTGGAGTGGGCAAGGAACAGATAGTTCACCCGCTCCGTCACATGATCGGAGAACTCGTTCGACAGCGTGAAGCCGACCCGGAATGGCGCGCCGTCGTCGCCGATGACATAGATGCCGGCGATCTCCGGCTCCTCGCCGGCGTCCTGCGCGAAAGCCGGCGACATCAGCGCGGCACCGGGCGCCACCGCCATCGTGCCGTTGCCCTTGTAGAACCATTCTGGCTGCACGCCGATCTGCCCCTTGGCCGGCTTGCCGCCTTCGAGCCCCAT
The DNA here is from genome assembly GCF_006442795.2 of Mesorhizobium sp. B1-1-8. Taxonomy (NCBI): domain Bacteria; kingdom Pseudomonadati; phylum Pseudomonadota; class Alphaproteobacteria; order Hyphomicrobiales; family Phyllobacteriaceae; genus Mesorhizobium; species Mesorhizobium sp. B1-1-8. The sequence continues at coordinate 5,626,202 of NZ_CP083956.1, read as the reverse complement.
GCGGAACATCTTCATGGAATCGGTCAGCTGCTCCTCGCCGTCGCTGAGCTTCTTGTGCATGGAATCGCGCGTCGCCGCCGACCCCAGATGCGTGAGCCCGGTGCCGGTAAGATGGAGATGCGCGGGATCGGGATGGTTGATCGGCGACACCAGCCGACCCTTCTTGTAGGCGGCGTCGAGGTCGACCGCCTCGCCATAGCCTTTGCGCTCGATCAGCGCTTCCAGGCCGGTACCTGTCCGCGCGGCCTCCATCGCCAGCGAATAGACGCTGCGCGCGCCGTTGATGGCCCGGGTCTTGCCGCCGGTGCGGGCCACGACGCGGATCGTCTCGGCGTCGTCGAGGATCTGGGAGATCAGCATGATGTACCCTCTCATTGTGCCTGGGCCCGGTTGCCGATGGGCAAACCCTGACCGGCGCGGCCCGGAGAAGATCCGCGCCACGGTTGAAATTCTTCGTCCGGATTGCGCTCGCGAGCCTGGTCCTTGCCTGGACTTCTTGGCGCCGACGGGTTGCCGGCAGCGTCGCGATCTAGAACCCGTATGCCTCCTAAGTCCTCGCTCCGGCGTTAGAGCGTTTCTGCCAGAAACGCTGAACCGCTCTAAACATTTGTTTTCACGCAATTCCGGACGGAAAACCGCTGCGCACTTTTCCTGGAATTGCTCTAAGCCTTGTTCTTGTTGTAGACGTCGAAGATCACGGCGCCGAGCAGCACCAGGCCCTTCACCACCTGCTGCCAGTCGACATTGACGCCCATGATCGACATGCCGTTGTTCATCACGCCCATGATGAAGCCGCCGACCACCGCGCCGATCACCTGGCCGACGCCGCCCATCGCCGAGGCGCCACCGATGAAGACGGCGGCAATCACGTCGAGCTCGCTGCCGAGGCCTGCCGCCGGCACGGCCTGGCCGAGCCGCGCCGCGATGATCAGGCCGCCGAGCGCCGACAGCACGCCCATGTTGATGAACACCAGCAGCGTCAGCCGTTCGGTGTTGATGCCCGACAGCTGCGCCGCCTTGGCGTTGCCGCCCATCGCATAGATGCGGCGGCCGATGGTCATGCGCTTGGTGACGAAGACGAACAGCGAAATCAGCACGCCCATCACCAAAAGCACGATCGGCAGACCCCTGTAGGTCGCGAACTGGAAGACCAGGAACAGCGCCAGCGCGCTGCCCACCAGCGTCTTGATGACGAACATCGGGAAGGGCTCGGCCTCGTAGCCATGGCGCTCGCGCTTGCGCCGGGCGCGGAGCCCGAAATAGGCATAGGCAAGCACGGCGATCACGCCCAGCACCACCGTCGTCATGTGCAGCGTCAGGCCGCTGCCGACGATGGTCTTGCCGGCGGCATTGACCGTCGGCGGGATCAGCGCCAACGGGCCGATGACATCGGGGATGAAGCCGGAGCTCAGCGCCTTGAAGTCAGGCGGAAGCGGGCCTACCGACGAGCCGCCGCCGAGCAGCGCCTGGCAGATGCCGCGGAAGATCAACATGCCGGCCAAGGTCACGATGAAGCTCGGTATCTTGTGATAGGCGATCCAGTAGCCTTGCGCGGCGCCGATGAGGCCACCCACGATCAGGCAGACGATCGAAACCACCAGCGGATTGCTGAATATCCCGAGCGGCCAGATCACCATCATCATCGCGGCAAGCGCGCCGATGAAGCCGGCGACCGAGCCTACGCTGAGGTCGATATAGCCGGAGACGATGACCAGGAGCATGCCCAGCGCCATCACGATGATGAACGAGTTCTGCTGCACCAGATTGCTGAGATTGACCGGCTTGAACAGCGTTCCCGACGTTGTGTACTGGAAGAACAGCATGATGACGATCAGCGCGATGATCAGCCCGTATTCGCGCAGGTTTGCCGTCAGCGCCGACACCGCGATGCGCGGACCCTGCTTGACGTCTTCGGCAACGCCGCTTTGCGGTGCGGGAGCGCTCTCTGTGCTCATGATGCTTTTTTTCCTTCTCCCCGAACGATGGCGCGCATGATTTTTTCCTGGCTGGCGTCGCTTGCCGCCATCTCGCCGACGATACGTCCTTCGTTCATGACATAGATGCGGTCGGTGATGCCGAGCAGCTCCGGCATTTCCGACGAGATGACGATGATCGCCTTACCTTCGGCGGCGAGGCGGGCGATGATGGTATAGATTTCGTACTTTGCGCCGACGTCAATACCGCGCGTCGGTTCGTCGAGAATGAGCACTTCCGGGTCGGCGAACAGCCATTTCGACAGCACCACCTTCTGCTGGTTGCCGCCGGAAAGATTGCCGGTCAGCTGATAGACGCTTGAGGCGCGGATATTGGTCTTCTTGCGGTAGTCGTTGGCGACGCTCATCTCGCGCATGTCGTCGATGACGCCGCGCTGCGACACGCCGGACAAATTGGCCAGCGTGATGTTGTGCTTGATATGGTCGATGAGGTTGAGGCCGTAGGTCTTGCGGTCCTCGGTGACGTAGGCGATGCGGTTTTCCACCGCCTTGCTCACCGATGAGAGGTCGATCGGTTTGCCTTCGAGCAATACTTCGCCTGTGATGTGCCGGCCGTAGGTGCGGCCGAACAGGCTCATCGCGAATTCGGTGCGGCCGGCGCCCATCAGTCCCGCGATGCCGACCACCTCGCCCTTTCGTACATTGAGATTGATGCCCTTGATCACCTGCCGGTCGGCATGGATCGGGTGATAGACCGACCAGTCCTTCACCTCGAAGACGATTTCGCCGATCTTCGGCTCGCGCGGCGGGTAGCGGTCGTCGAGCGAGCGGCCGACCATCGAGGTGATGATGCGGTCCTCGCTGATGTCCTTGCGGGCAAGTGTCTCGATGGTGCGGCCGTCACGGATCACCGTGACCTTGTCGGCGACGCGGTTCACCTCGTTGAGCTTGTGCGAGATCAGGATCGAGGTCATGCCCTGCCGCTTGAACTCGAGCAGGAGGTCGAGCAGCGCCTGGCTGTCCTTTTCGCTGAGCGAGGCCGTCGGCTCGTCGAGGATGAGCAGCTTCACTTCCTTGCTGAGCGCCTTCGCGATCTCGACCAATTGCTGCTTGCCGACACCGATATGGGTGATCAGGGTTTTTGGATCTTCCTTCAGGCCGACTTTTTTCAGCAGCTCGCCGGTGCGCTTCTCGTTGGCGTTCCAGTCGATGACGCCGTAGGTGGCGTGCTCGTTGCCGAGGAAAATGTTTTCGGCGATCGACAGCATCGGCACCAGCGCTAGCTCCTGGTGGATGATGACGATGCCGATATGCTCGCTGTCATGGATGCCTTTGAAATGGCATTCCTGGCCGCGAAAGATGATCTGGCCTTCATAGGTTCCGGACGGATAGACGCCCGACAGCACCTTCATCAGCGTCGACTTGCCGGCGCCGTTCTCGCCGACAACGGCGTGGATCTCGCCTTCCTCGACGCTGAGATTGACGTTCGACAACGCCTTCACGCCGGGGAACGTCTTGGTGATGTCGCGCATCTCCAAAATCGTCGTCATAAGAAAGTAAGCTCCTCCGAGGCCGGCAAAACAATACCGGGCTCACTGGTGAACGAAAAGGGGCCCTGCGTTGCGCAGGACCCCTGTTTCTGAAACCGAAATTACTTCAGGTCTGCGGCCTTGATGTAGCCGGAGTCGACGACCAGCTTCTGGTAGTTCGACTTGTCGACCTCATGCGGCGTCAACAGGATCGAGGGAACGACCTTGACGTCGTTGTTGTAGGTCTTGGTGTCGAGGCCGTCCGGCTTACCGCCGGAGAGCACCTTGTCGACCAGCTGCACGGTGGCCTTGGCCAGTTCGCGGGTGTCCTTGAACACCGTCGAATACTGCTCGCCCGAGATGATCAGCTTGACCGAGGCGGTCTCGGCGTCCTGGCCGGTGACAATCGGCCAGGGCTGAGCGTCCGTGCCGTAACCAACGGCACGCAGCGAGGCGGTGATGCCCCGCGACAGGCCGTCATAGGGCGACAGAACGCCATCGACGCGGCTGCCGTCCGAATAGTTGGCGGACAGCAGGTTGTCCATGCGCGCCTGGGCGGTCGCCGCCAGCCAGCGCAGCGTGCCGACCTTGTCCATGCCCATCTGGCCGGACTTGATCTTGATCGAGCCGTTGTCGATCATCGGCTGCAGGATCGACATCGCGCCGTTGTAGAAGAAGAAGGCGTTGTTGTCGTCGGGCGAGCCGCCGAACAGTTCGACGTTCCACGGCTTGGTGTTCGGGAAGCGCTCCTTGAGGCCCTTGACCAGGGAATTGGCCTGGATGACGCCGACGCCGAAATTGTCGAAGGTGGTGTAGTAGTCGACATTCGGGGTCTTCTTGATCAGGCGGTCATAGGCGATGGTGACCACGCCGATATCGTTGGCCTTCTGCAGCGCGTCGGCCATGGTGGTGCCGTCGATCGAAGCGATGATCAGCGCCTTCGGGCCCTTGGTGATTTCGTTTTCCAGCTGGCTGAGCTGGTTCGGAATGTCGTCCTGCGCATATTGCAGGTCTACCGTGTAGCCGAGCGCCTCGAGCTGGGATTTGACGGCATCGCCGTCGTTGATCCAGCGCTGCGAGGTCTTGGTCGGCATCAGCACGCCGACGAGACCCTTGTCGGCGGCATGCGCCGAATAGGTCGTGGCAGCGATGCCAAGGGCCGCGACGGCGGCCAGCGTCTTGATGATCTTCACATTACTCTCCCTGGTTGATGGACGCGACACCTCGGGGCTTCGCGGGCCGCGCAGTCGACAAGGAGCGCTGGCGCGCCACTGTCGGCTTTATCGATCTCCGGTATCCTCCCAATCGGCCCCGCGACGTTGTTTTAATCGATACGATTTTGCTCGTCACCGATCGTTACGTCTCGGAACGCGCGAAGGGTGTGTCCCTTTGATATAACTGTCAAATGCGATCTCTGGTGGTTGCTATATCGAAGCCGGTATGGCTTATGGCGCAACGGAAACTGGTGGAGCGGCTGAGAAACTATGGCGGCATTGCGTGATCCAGATGCAATCTCGGGCGGTTACGAGAAATTGCCGGGAGGCGGCGAAACACTCCTGCGCAGCGGCCTGAGCCTGCGCCACATGCGCATGATCGCCGCGCTCGACGATCACGGACGGGTAAGCGCCGCTGCCCAGGTCATGAACATATCGCAGCCCGCCGCCTCGCGCATGATCGCCGAGATGGAGGCGGTGCTCGCCGTGAAGCTATGCGAGCGGCTGCCGCGCGGCGTAACGCTGACCCCTTACGGCCAGGCGCTGGCCAGGCGGGCCCGCTCGATCCTGCTCGAAATGCGCGAGGCCGACCGCGAGATTTCCGAGCTCAAGGCCGGCAAAGGCGGCTCGGTGTTCCTGGGCGCGGTGACGGCGCCGGCCATCGAGCTCGCGGTGCCGGCGATCCGCGAGATCCGCCGCATCTATCCGCGCATCGAGATCACCATGCAGGTCGAGACCTCGAATGTGCTGGCCCGCGAGCTGATCGCATCGCGCCACGATTTCATCATCGCCCGTATTCCCGACGATCTCAATCCGCGGCTGTTCGAATCGCGCGTCATCGGTGTCGAGAAGGCTTGCCTGATCGTGCGCCGCGGCCACCCGCTGGCCAGCGGCAAGATGGTGCGGCTGGAGCAGACGGCGGCCTATGACTGGGTCTTCCAGTCCGGCGGCTCGCCATTGCGCCAGGCGATGGAGAGCAATTTCCTCAACCGCAACATCGCGCTTCCGGACCGCATCCTCAACACCTCTTCGCTGCTGCTGACGCTGGTGATGGTGGCACAGTCCGACGCCATCGCGCCGGTGTCGGTCCAGGTGGCCAAGTTCATCCAGGGGTCAGACGGGCTGGCCGGCGCCATCGACGTCGTGCAGACCGAGTTCGATATCGAGGTCAGGCCTTACAGTTTGATAACCATAAAGAACCGTGCGCTCTCGCCGGCCGCCAAAATGCTGCACGATTTCATTTTGCGCGAAGTGGGCTAATGGAACGAGAATGCTACCTGCGCGTTCAAATCGATCGGCGGCTCGCTGGAGCCTGTTTCGGGTGAGGGATCGAACTGCCGATGCTAACAGCTCGGGAGGTCTCCATGGAACGTCGGTTGTTTCTGACTGGAATGCTTGGCATTGCCGGGGCAGCAGCATTCGCAAGTCTCGCCGGAACCGGCAAGGCGGCTGCCGGGATCCCCAACGGCAACGGAATTCTGGATGAGTTGGACAAGCCGGATCCGGCCATCTACGAGGAGGATGACCAGGCCGATCCGCTGCAGCCGGTTCAATACTACCGCCGTCGATACTACCATGATCGGTACTATCGCCATCGGCACTACCGCCATCGGTACTACCGCCGCCGGCACGTCTGGAGAAGGGTCTGCCGTCGCTACTGGCGCTATGGCCGGCGCCATGTCCGCTGCTGGCGCCGCCGCGTCTGGGTCGGCTTCTGGCTCTAGAGCATTGGTAATCCAGCATGGCCGCCCCCGGGGTGGCCATGCTGGATTAGGTCGTCGATCGGGCAATCGCGGGTCCCTTCTTGTCGGACTTGGCGAAGATGCGTGCTCATCGGCCGCCCGATCGCAGGGTTTGGCATCGGTGAAGTCTCGCGTTGTCAGGTCACCTCGTGCAATGCGCGATATTGAGGCAGTTCAGCTACACCGAAAACGCAGCGCCTACGGAGCGGGCTCGTCGCTGCCTTGCGCTATCTCATCCTTGAACGCGACCTTGGTGCCCTGCTTCACCATGGAGGCGAGGTCCTCTGCATCCCAGTTGGTCAATCGAATGCATCCATGTGAGAACGTGGCGCCGATCTTGCCGGGTTCGGGCGTGCCGTGAATGCCGTAGCTTTCGATAGAGAGATCGATCCAAACTGATCCCACGGGATTGTTTGGCCCGGCAGCGATGGTGAAGGGGCGCTTGGTCTTCACGCCTTTGAAAGCGAAATCCGGATCATAGTGGTAAGTGGGGTTGTGCACCACACGTTTGACCTCAGCCGTACCGCTCGGCGCCGGCTTCTCATCGCTGCCGATCGAGGCGGGGTAGACAGCCAGCCATTTGCCTGAAGCATCGAGAACGCGCACCAGGCGGGCTCCCTTGTCGACCTCGGCCTCTGCAATGGCGGCAGGAGGATCACCCCGGCCGACGTCAGGCACCACCAGGCTGGTGCCGGCATTCCTGAATCCGGTTTTGGGGTTCAGCATCCCCAGCAACTGCTCGCTGATATGGAAGCGCTCCGCCAGCTTCTCTCGCGCGTTTCGATAGCCGAGCCGCCGCAAATGGGCCATCCTCTCCATGCGAGCCGGAATGCGCCTGGTGAAGGGCCCGCGCAAATCCTTTCGCGTCACCTCATATGTTACCAACACGGGGCCGGAGTAAGTTGCCGCAAGCTTATCCCACGTCTCCGATGTGAGCTTGCCGTCGGACTGAAGGCCGTTCGCCGCCTGAAAGGCCCCGACGGCCTTGGTAAAGTTCTCCGAAAGACGGCCGTCGATCAGACCCGGCGAGAAGCGCGCGCGATCCAGAAGAATCTGCGCTTTGAGCACCATCGGATTGACGCCCTTCGGTTCGCCGGCGGCGAATTGGGCCTGATTGACCGCACCGGCGTCCAGCTTGGCCGCCCTGGTTCCGCCGGATGCGAATGCCAGGACTGCTGCAACGACGAGAAGAAGCCTGATCATCGATGTCACTCCCGGACTGCGACAGGAACCTGCATCTATGACGCGGGACGGCCTATGTAGTTCCTTTTCGCAATTAGTCGGCCAATATCCATGAGCCTGCGCCGGCGAGACCGGTGGTGATTGCCCAACACGCAAATCCGACAAATGTCAGGAACCCGAACGCATCAAAGGAAACGCGCAGCCCGCCGCCGCGCTGGCGGCCGTCGATATCGTGGTGAGCCAGGTGATGGAGCGGGTAGCGGGAATCGAACCCGCGCGTTCAGCTTGGGAAGCTGACAAGCTACCATTACATCATACCCGCGCGAGCCCTCGTTACCATGATGGCCGGGCCTCAGGCAATCGGCAAAGCAAGGCCCTCACCGCTGCAGCACGGGCAGCTCCATGCGCACGCGGGCGCCACGCCACGCGCCGTTCACAATCCTGACCGTGCCGTCATGCAACTGGGCGATCTGCCGGGCGAGATTGAGGCCGAGGCCCGCTCCGCGGGAAAGCGGCTGCAGGCGGTAGAACGGCTGGAACACATTTTCCTGCTCTTCCAGCGGAATGCCCGGCCCCTCGTCGCGGACCTCGATGCCCCCGCTCTCGTCGGCCGCCACAGTGATCGTCCCGGCACCGCCGCCGTGATCGATGGCGTTGCGCATCAGGTTTGCCAGGGCGCGCTCGATCTGCAGGCCGTTTGCCTCGACACAGACCGTACCGGCCGACGGCTCGAAGGCGAGGTCGTAGCCCGCCTCGATGGCCAAGGGCGCGAAGTCGGCGACCACCCTGCGGGCGAGGTCGCAGAGATCGACCACCTGGCGCTCGTCGGCAGGCCGCTCGAGCATCTGGTGATCGAGCAATTGCTGTGCCAGATGCGACAGCCGTTCGATATCCTGCAGCAGACGCTCGCTCTCGGGTTCCTTCCTGAGCAGTTCGGCGCGGGTGCGCAAGATGGCGATCGGCGTGCGCAATTCATGCGCGGCATCGGTCAGGAAACGGTTGTGGCGGTCATAGCCATGAGCTAGCCGGGCGAGCGTCTGGTTGAAAGCCTGGACCATCGGCGCGATCTCCTGCGGCACGCGCTGGACGGGCAGTTGCATGCCTCGCGTGTTGATGTCGATACGGGCTGCCTGATCGGCGGTGTCGACGAGGCCGGCAAACGACCTGCGCACCACTGCCGGCGTCGTCACCAGCGTGGTGATGCCCATCACCACCGCAATGGGCAAAAGCAGGATCGCGATCAGCAGCGCCAGCGCCGGCAAGGCCCGCTGCCAGTTGCGGCTGCCGTCGGGATTGCGGGCGACGTCGACTGTCGCCGAGATGTTAACTTCCACCCCGTCGGTCTGCTCTCGCGACGAGCGGGTGGCTCCGATGATCTGGACCGGCCCGGCTTTGGTCGCGGTGTTCTCGACATAGGCTTCCGGGCGAAGGTCGTCCCTGGCGAGCTCGAGCGTGGCATGATCGACCGTGCCCAACAGCGCGCCGGGCGCGCCGGTGTAAATATCCGGCACAGCACCGGAGCGGATGCTCTGTCCGGTCTTGTCGCGAATGATGTACCAGACGTGCGGGAAGCTCTTTCGGAACTGTCTCAACGCCTCCGTCTCGTGCACGACCAGCGTGCCGTCGCTATTGCGATCGATGGCGTCTCTCAGCGCCGCCACAGCGGCCTCGTTGTCGACCAGCAACCTCGGGTTGGCGATCCACAGCGCCGCCGCGCAAAGCGCGATGAAGATGGCAAGCATGGCCGCTTGCAGCAGGATCAGCCGCCGCACCAGCACCCATTGCAGCGAACGCGGTCGCCGTTGCCTCATGGCAGGGCCCTGAGCAGATAGCCGATGTTGCGGATGGCTCGGATCTCGATGCCTGCGGTGACGTCCTCGAGCTTGCGGCGCAGCCTGGAGATATGGGCGTCGAGCGCGTTGGAGCCGATCTCGTCGTCCAGCGCGTAGACGGCGTCCTCCAGGGTTCCGCGCATGATCGTCCGGCCATGCCGGCGGACAAGCGTTTCAAGCACCAGACGCTCGCGCCGGGGCAGGTCGAGCGCCCGTTCGTCCACCAGCGCCTCGCGATGGCGGAAATCGTAAACAAGGCGGCCGACCTCGATCCGGTCGGCGCGCAAGCTGAACTGGCGCCGGTGCAGCGCGCGAAGCCGTGCCACCAGCTCTTCGGTGGCGAAGGGCTTGACCATGTAATCGTCGGCGCCGGCATTCAGTCCGCTGACGCGATCCTCAAGTCCGCCCATCGCCGTCAGTGCGATCACCGGCGTGTCGATGTTCATGTCGCGCAGGCGTGGGATGAGGCTTAGTCCTTCGCCGTCCGGCAGACGGCGGTCGAGGATCATCGCGTCATAGCTTCCGACCCTCGCCATCATTTCGGCGTCGGCAAGCGTCGAGCTCCGGTCGACGATGATGTCCTGTCGCTCCAGCGCGGTCTTGAGCACGGACGCCATTTCCGGCTCGTCTTCGATCAGCAGGATACGCATTTTGCAGTCTCCGTCATCGAAGCGGCTGGTTGCCGCCGCGGGTAACGCGTTGACCGGGACTCGGCAAGAGCCAGCCTGCCGCCTGTGGTGGGCTCATTCGCATTCCAGCTTCGGCTTGCGGAAATTGGTGATGAACCAGCGGCCGCCCGAAGAGCGGGCGTAGAATGTGTAAAAACATTCCTGGCGTTCGACATAGCCCGGCGTCTCGGTCACCTCATACTCGGTGCCGTGCTTGGTATGATGCACCTCGCCGCTCGACGTGCCGGAAACCGCATTGGTGGATATCTTGCGCCACTGATAGGCGCGCTCGCCCGTGCCGAGATCGACGATCGCCGTCGGCGGACCGTAGTCGAGGATAACCGACTCGACGGGTTGTCCGACATAGTTCTTCATGATGTCGGAGGCGCAAGCCGAGACTGCCAGCAATGCTGCGGCAAGGAAGGCTCTCGGAGCCCATCTAGGGCCCGTGATTGAGATGGACATGGTCTGATTTCCTGCTTGAAGGCGAGTTGCATCTAGGCCACGAAAATTGCCCCGACATTACGCGGCCCCGAGCGGCCGCGGCTGCATAGGAGCGTCGCAGAGAGGCAGCTTCCCGTGGTGGAGATCGGCGGGAAACCGCCACGGGAAACTGCTTTGCGGCCGTGCCGGGACCTAGACCGTGATGACGTTTCGTTGAATCGCCATCGCGGTCTAACTCTTTGTTGGAGCATGATCGTTGTCCGAAAACCGGTTCCCACTTTTCGGGATCATGCTCTAGAAGCGGTAATTGAGACCGGCCTTCAGTTCCTGGCTGCCTATATCGGTCTTCGCCGTGCCGAGGACCGATCTCGTTTCCACATTGGGCGTGCGGATGTAGTCGTATTCGATCTTGGCGGAGAGGCCGCCGGCAAAAGCCTGCTCGATGCCGCCGCCCACCAGGTAGCCAAGCTTGCGGCTGTCGGTGTCGCGCACGCCGTCGCCCTTGCCGTATGTGGTCACGGCGACGCCGGCAGTGCCGAAAACAAGCGTCTGGTCGAAGGAAAGGCCTGCCCTGGCTTTGGCTGCGGAGCGCCACTTCTCCTTGATCTTGCCGCCCTCGACATCATGCCTGGCGCCGCCGAGATAGGAGCCCTCGAGCTCGGCGCCGAACACGGCCGGCCCGGTCTGGATGTTGTAGCCGCCCTGCACGCCGCCGCTGAAGCCGTTCCTGTCGGCGAACGGGTTGGGCATTTTCGTGAAGGCGGTTCCGCCATGCACGCCGACATAGGCGCCGCTCCACTGGAAGGCGGGCGGATCATTGTAAGCGGGCGTGAGATCGGCGGCCGCCGCCGCTCCGTTGAGACTTGCGGCAATGGCAGCCGCTGATAGAAAAATCCTGGTTTGAGAAAACACAGCAACACTCCAGAACGCGCACGCAGCGGAAGACCGATGCGGAGATTGATCCTTGGAGCCGCCCTTGGGATGGCCGCGCTCCGGTTCGAATGTCTTTCGCGGGCAATGCAATTCCGGCGGCCCGCAGGCTTCACCCTGCGTCCGAACTCCCGATATGAGACATCGCTCGAAGACCCGCTCTATTTGGCAGGCGAAAATTGCATGCACATTGCGCAGGTTGGAAAAATGCGGTTTTTTCTATTTATTTTCAGTAGTTTGCAGCGTTCCTGTTTACACAAAATTAAGCAGTTGGGATGATGCCCGATCAGCAACCGCACTGCTTGATGGCGGACGCCCAAGTGCGTATTTCTGGGGTCATGCTCCCGAATCGGGCAGCTCGAACCGGAGATTGGCTTTGTCCTCACTGACGCGCTTTCTCGGCGACTCGCCGCTCAGGGTGTTCCTGAAGCTTTTGGTGATCTCCTTCCTCGTCGGCCTCGTCATGAACGCCTTCGGCTGGACGCCGATGGATGTCTTCTATGGCGTCCAGAAGTTCTTCGTCGACCTGTGGAACCTCGGCTTCCACGCGATCGACCGTTTCCTCGGCTATATCCTGCTTGGTGCGGCCATCGTTGTGCCGGTCTTCATCCTGCTCAGGATCACCAGCTATAGGAAATAAGATTTTCAAGCGTAACCGGATGCCGCCTCGAACAGGATGGCGTGGCGCGCGGCAAGCGCCGGCACATCGGTCGAATAGCCGCCGCCGATGACCCCGCACAGCGGGATGCCGCGCGCACGGAAATGGCCGATCACCATGGCGTCGCGGGCGCGCAGGCCGTCGTCGCTGAGCGACAGCCTGCCGAGCCTGTCCTGCGCATGGACGTCGACCCCGGCATTGTAGAAGACCAGGTCCCAGCGCCTTTTGCCTGACAGTTCCGGCAGAATGGCGCCGAGCCGCTCGAGATAGGCGGCATCGCCGGTGCCGTCTGGCAGCGCGACATCGAGGTCGGAAGCGATCTTGCGCGCCGGATAATTGCGATCGCCATGCATGGAAAAGGCGAAGGCGCGCGGCTCGTCACGAAGGATGTCGGCCGTGCCGTCGCCCTGATGCACGTCGAGGTCGACGACCAGAATGCTTTCGGCGGCACCTTCCGCCAGCAGCACGAGCGAGGCGACGGCGACGTCGTTGAAGGTGCAGAAGCCGGCGCCTTGCGCGCGCCTGGCATGGTGGCTGCCGCCGGCCGCGTTGCAGGCAATGCCGTGTCGCAGCGCCAGCCTTGCCGCCAGCACCGTGCCGGCCGTGGCAAGCTGCGCCCTCAGCGAAACGCGCCTGCCGACCGGAAAGCCGATCTCGCGCTCGATCCTTGCCGGCACTTCGCATGCCAGCACCTGGTCGACATAGTCGGCCGCGTGCGCCAGCTTCAGCCAGGCTGCCGGCGCCGGCTCGGGCATCGACAGCGCTTCCGGCACCGCCAGGCCGCGCGAGCGCAAGGCTTCCATCAAAAGCGGGTATTTGCTCATCGGAAAGCGATGGTTGACGGCAAAGCCGGCATCGTAGTCGGGATGGTGGACGATCTGCAGCGGCATGTATGAGCGAGTCTGCGCCAGGGCTGGAATTCGGTTGGCGGTTGGCCGGATGGCGGTTGCGTGACGCCGGCAAACTGGGGCACACCGGCTGTTCGATCAAGCCGCAAATCAGCAGGGCAGCAATCCTTTGGATGTAACCGGGGCCAACGCAAGATCCTTCGCCGTCACCAACCGCTCGGTGCTGGCGATCGCCGTGCCGATGACGCTTGCCTATCTGACGACGCCGCTGCTCGGCATCGTCGACACTGCGGTGGTCGGACAATTCGGCGACGCCGCCTTGCTCGGCGGCCTTGCGGCCGGCGCGCTGATCTTCGACGTCGTTTTCACCACCTTCAACTTCCTGCGCTCCGGCACCACCGGCCTCGTCGCCCAGGCTTTCGGGCGCGGCGACGCGCTGGAGGAACAGGCGGTGCTGTGGCGCGCCGTGCTGATCGCTGTCGTCGCCGGCGTCGTACTTGCTGTATTGGCGCCGCTCTTTGCCGTGGCCGGTCAGTGGTTCATGGGCGCCGAGCCGCGCGTCAGTGCGGCGATGTCCGTCTATATCCGCATCAGGCTGCTCGCCGCACCCTTCTCGCTCATCAACTACGCCATACTGGGTTACGTGCTCGGGCGCGGCGAAGGCGGACTGGGGCTGATGCTGCAGGCCGTGCTCAACGGCATCAACATCGTGCTTTGCATCCTGCTTGGCCTGGAGCTCGGCTGGGGCGTCGCCGGCGTCGCCTCGGCAACCGTCACCGGCGAGTTCCTGGCCATGCTCTTGGGTCTCGCAATCGTCCTCAGGCGGTTCTGCAGGCTGGAGCGGCCGTCGCGCTGCCGCATCCTCGACCTGCCGGCCTACCGGCGCATGCTGTCGCTCAACCGCGACATCATGATCCGCTCCTTCTCGCTGCTTGCCGCCTTTGCGCTGTTCACCCGCCAGGGCGCGCAGTTCGGCACGGTGACGCTCGCCGCCAATGCTGTGCTGATGAATTTCTTCCTCATTGCCGGCTATTTCCTCGACGGCTTCGCCACCGCCGCCGAGCAATTGGCCGGCCGCGCCGTCGGCGCGCATGCCGCCGCGCCTTTCCGGCAGGCCGTGCGGCTGACGCTCATCTGGGGTTTCGGCCTCGCGGGTGTCGCTACTCTTATTCTGCTGACCGCCGGCGCCGATCTCGTCGCGCTGGTGGCCACCTCTCAGGATGTCCGCGCGGTCGCCGACGCCTATCTGCCGTGGGCGGCCTTCACCGCGCTGAGCGGCGTGCTGGCGTTCCAGATGGACGGCGTCTTCATCGGCGCCACCTGGTCGCGCGACATGCGCAACATGATGCTGCTGTCGTTCCTCGCCTTCAGCACGGCTCTCATCACGCTGGCGCCTGCCTTCGGCAACAATGGCCTGTGGGCATCGTTGCATGTCTTCCTGCTGGTGCGCGGGATCAGCCTGCTCGCGGTCCTGCGACTTAGGGTGCGGACCGCCTTTAGCTGAGCGGCGTGGATGCCCAACGCTCGCAGGCGATATCGCGCAAGTCCGTTATTGAACTCAGGCGCTCCCGCTCCGCGAAGCCCAGCATGCCGGCAATGATCCGCCCGGGCAGCGCCGGCCCGGCATAGATCATGCCGGTGTACAGTTGCACGAGGTCGGCGCCGGCTCGGATTTTCTCCAGCGCCGCCTCCGCTGAATCGACGCCGCCGACGCCGATGATCGCCATCTTTGGCCCGAGCAGCTTGCGCATCCGGGCAAGCACCGCGGTCGAGCGCTCGAACAGCGGCTTGCCCGACAGGCCGCCGGTCTCGCCGGCGAAAGCGGTGCTGCGCAATCCCGTCCGCGCCAGCGTCGTGTTGGAGACGATGACGCCGTCGAGCTTCTTCTCGGTGACCTCGGCGGCGATGTCTTCCAGCTCCGCCTCGACGAGGTCAGGCGCGATCTTGAGGAAGATGGGCGGCTGCGCCGCTGCCGCCGCACGCGCCGCGATCACCCGCGACAGCAACTCGCCGAGCTGCTCGCGCGCCTGCATGTTGCGCAGGCCGGGCGTGTTGGGCGAGGAAATGTTGACGGTGAGATAGGAAGCATAGGGCGCAAAGCGCGTCACGCCGCGCTCATAGTCACCGATGCGGTCGGCGCTGTCCTTGTTGGCGCCGATGTTTATACCGACGATGCCCGGGCGCCCCTTGCGCGCCGCGAGGCGTTTTTCAGCCGCTGCATGGCCTTCATTGTTGAAACCCAGCCGGTTGATCACCGCCTCGTCCGCCGTCAGCCGGAAGATGCGCGGCTTGGGGTTGCCGGCCTGCGGCAGCGGCGTGATGGTGCCGACCTCGGCGAAGCCGAAGCCGAGGCCGATGAGCGCATCCGGCACCTCGGCATTTTTGTCGTAGCCGGCTGCCATGCCGAGCGGGTTCGGAAAATCGAGTCCGCAGACCTTGACCTTGAGCCTGGCGTCACGCGGAGCCGGCGCGCCGATCGGCAGGCCGCAGCGAAGTGCCTTGATCGACATCCCATGCGCGGTTTCGGGATCGAATGTGAACAAGACCTTCCGGCCGATCCGGTCGAGCATGCTCATTCGCCCTCCAGCGC
Organism: Mesorhizobium sp. B1-1-8; assembly: GCF_006442795.2. Lineage (NCBI taxonomy): Bacteria > Pseudomonadati > Pseudomonadota > Alphaproteobacteria > Hyphomicrobiales > Phyllobacteriaceae > Mesorhizobium > Mesorhizobium sp. B1-1-8. The sequence goes on along the minus strand of NZ_CP083956.1, from coordinate 5,610,631 downwards.
CGGGAATTCGTGTTGGCCGCTGTCGCCGAGCGGCAGCGGTTTTGCCCACAGAACGGCATCGAGGCCGAGCGCAGCGTAGAGGTGCGGAAACAGCGCGCCGCCGCGCGACACCTCATATTTCAGCGCTTCACCCAACTGCGCCCCATCCACAGCGATCAACAGCAAGTCTGTCTGGCCGGCGAAATGCTTCGCCGCCGTTTCGCGGACCTGCTGCGCGGTGGAGAAATGGATGAAGCCGTCGGCGATGTCGATCGCGGCACCCGTGAAGCGGCCGTTCTTCTCGGCTTCGCGCCAAAGAGCTTCAGGGGCAATCTTGTAGATAATCTGAGACATAGTTGCGCTATAGTCCGAACAGAACATGCGGGGAAGGCTCCACCCGAACTCTTCCCCATTTCCGGCGCAAACCTGTGATAGGTGCGTTCACCGGCTCATGGAGGACAACATGCGTCTGCAGCACATCCTGATCCCCGCGGCCCTCTGCTCCCTGGTCGCCGCTTCCGCCTGGTCCGAGGAGGCCGACCGCTACCGGCTGGAGAAATCGGCCAACGGCTATGTCCGCATGGACACCAAAACCGGCGCCATGTCGGTCTGCGAGGAACGTTCCGGCCAGCTCGTCTGCAAGATGGCGGCCGACGAGCGCTCTGCTTACCAGGACGAGATCGACCGCCTGCAAAATTCGGTCAAGGCGCTGGATGAGCGCGTCACCAAGCTCGAGAACTCGCCTTCTGCCCGGCTCGAATCCAACCTGCCGAGCGAGGAGGATTTCAACAGGACGATGGGCTACATGGAGCGCTTCTTCCGGACCTTCAAGGACATCGTCAAGGATATGGACAAGGAAGACGGCGAAGGCGGCGCCAAGCCCAACGCGCAAAAGACTTGAACCGCTCTGGGGAAAACCCGGCGCGCGGTCTTTGTTGCTTGAAAACGGGCCGCGTCGCCGCATAATCGTTGCCGATCCCGCAAAAAGCACATGACAACGATGGGATCGGGGGAGGGCTACTTGCCGTCGGGCCACACCTTCGTCATTGCCGACGATCATCCGCTTTTTCGCGGCGCGCTGAAGGAGGCGCTGGCCGGCATCGGCGACGTCGCCGCCATCCACGAGGCCGGCGATTTCGAAAGCGCCAAGGCGCTGGTGGTGGCCAACGAGGACGTCGACATGGTGCTGCTCGATCTGTCGATGCCGGGCGCCAGCGGCCTGTCGGGGCTGATCTCGCTGCGCGGCATCCATCCGACCGTGCCGCTGGTGGTGGTGTCGGCGCATGACGATCCCGTCACCATCCGCCGCGCGCTGGATCTCGGCGCTTCCGGCTTCATCTCCAAATCGGCCAGCATGGAGGAGATACGCGGCGCCGTGCGGGCGGTGCTCGCCGGCGACATCGCCGCGCCCGCCGGTGTTGAACTCGGCGTCGAGCGCGATCCGGAGATTTCCGACCTGATCAAGCGGCTGCAGGCGCTGACCCCGCAGCAGACGCGCGTGCTCGGCATGCTGGCCGAAGGGCTGCTCAACAAGCAGATCGCCTATGAGCTCGGCGTCTCCGAAGCCACCATCAAGGCGCATGTCTCGGCCATTCTGCAGAAGCTCGGCGTCGACAGCCGCACCCAGGCGGTCATCCAGCTATCCAAGATCGGCGGCGACCCGCTGCAGCCGGTTGGCTGACCATCATCGGGTTCAATCCTGGCGCTGAACCACTTCCTGCCGCACCGGTCGTGCCTTGAAGATGGCAAAGCCGATCGCCGCCATGATCCAGACGCCGATGCCGCCATAGAGCATCACCCAGCCAAAGCCGTTTGCCAGCGCGTCGTGGGCGACGTTGTCCTGCAGTCCCGGCACCGGATTGCCGGCGGCGATCGCCTCGGCGAATTGATAAAGCCTGGCGCTATCGAGGTCGGGCAGCGTGGCTATGAGATGCGAGAGCACGCCGCTCGCCAGGATAAAGCCCATCACTGCGATGTTCACGGCAAGCGAGATCATGCGCGCGCTCATATCGATGCCGGAGGCCATCCCAACGCGATCGCGCGACACCGAGCCGGTGGTGGTGTTGGTCACCGGCGTGTTGGTGATGCCGAGGCCAGCGCCGGCGATCAGGCAGCCGGGGAGCATGGTCAGCCAACTGGCATGAGCCGCGGCGCTGCCCCACCTCATCAGCAGGAAGCCAATGCCGATGATCGCGAGCCCTGCCGGGATGATGACGCCGGGCCGGTAGCGCAGCGACAGCCGCTCTGCCAAAGGCGGCATCACCAGCGTCGGCAGCGTGTAGGCGAGCAAGGCAAGGCCGGTGGCGAAGCTGTCGAGGCCCAATCCGGCATGGAACCAGATCGGCAGATAGATCATGAACGGCCAGTAGCTGATGTTCATTGCCGCCGAGCCGACGATCGCGCCGGAAAACGGGCGGATACGAAAGACCGAAAAATCGAACATCGGCCGCTTGTTGATCCTTTCGGCGATCAGGAACGCGACGAAGCTTGCGATCGACAATCCCAGGATCGCCAGGGCGGCCGGGCTGGCAAAGCCAAGCTCCGGTCCTTGCGTGATATAGAAAACGAGGCAGAAGACGGCAGGCAACAAGGTCAGGATGCCGGCGAGATCCAACCTGCCAGCTTGCGGGTCCTTCGATTCATGGACGCCGGAAAGCGCAAGCGCGAAGGCGACGATCGCGACCGCCACGTGGATGAGGAACACCCACTGCCAGCTCGACACGGCGACGATGCCGCCGCCGACGGTCGGGCCGAAGCCGAGGCCGATGCCGAAAATGACGCCCCACCAGCCCCAGGCCACGGCGCGCTCGCGGCCTTCCTGGAATTCATGCGACAGCACGGCGAGCTGGCAGATCAGCATCGCGCCGCCGCTCAGGCCCTGCAGAAAGCGCGCGACGATCAGCGTCGAGACATTGCCGGCCAGACCGCAGATCAGCGAGGTGAGACCGAATGCGGCGATCGAGACCAGGAAGACGCGCTTGCGTCCATAGCGATCGGCCATGGTGCCGACCGCCATCAGCACAGTGGTGACTGCGATCGTATAGGCGTTCATCACCCATTGCAGTTGCTTGAAGTCGGCGTCGAGCACCTGCTCCAGTGTCGGCAGGACGGTTGGGACGCTCGATATCTCCAGCCCGAACATCAGGCAGGCAAGGCATACGGCGAACAGAACGATGATGCCCCGGCGGGTGAGGACAGGTGCCATGGTCAAACCTCTCGAGTTCCTGGGCAGGGCGCAACCGGATGGCCGTTCGCCGCTGCGCGCTCAACCAAGTTAGCGGAGGCTTGATCATTTTAAAATTGCATGGTTGGATATTTCAGTGACAACGAAACGAGATAGCTGACATGACGCTGGACGTAGATGCCGTGAAAGCCTTCATTGCCGTCGCTGACCTGCGCTCCTTCACGCGCGCCGCCGAGGCCCTCGGCAGCACCCAGGGCGCGATCAGCGTCAAGCTGAAGCGGCTGGAGGAGAGGATCGGCGAAAAATTGATCGAGCGGACGCCGCGGCTGGTGCGGCTGTCGGCGCGCGGCGCGGTGTTCCTCGAGCCGGCGCGCCAGTTGCTTGCCGCGCATGACCGCGCCGTCGCCAGCCTGTCCGCCATTCGCCGCCACTTCAGGCTGGGCATCGCCACCCATGTCGGCGGGGCGGAAGTGCCGACCTTGCTGGCGCGACTCAACGCGCATGACCCGGCGCTGACCATCGAGGTGCGGCTCGACGACACGCGCGACCTGCTCGCTGCTTTCGATCGCGGCGAGCTAGACGCCGCGATCGTGCGGCGCGAGGACGACCGCCGCGACGGCGAGGTGCTGGCGCCGGAGCAATTCGGCTGGTACGCGACGCCGGATTTCGTCTACCGCCCCGGCGAGCCGCTGCGGCTGGCTGCTTCCTCGCCATCCTGCAGCATCCGAGACATCGTCACCGGCGCGCTCGATGCGGTCGGCATACCGTGGACGCAGGTTTTCCTGGGCTGCGGCTCCTTTGCCGTTGCCGAAGCCGTTTCGGCGGGTCTTGCCGCGGCTGTCTTCTCCTGTCGGCTCGCCCCGCCAGGCACCATCGAGATCAGCCGCAAATTCGGCTTGCCGCCGCTGCCGGCGACCGAAATCCTGCTGCTTTCCACGCTCTCAGATCCGCAATCGCGCGAGGCGCTGCGCACCCTTGCCATGGCCTTTCGCGAGCATCGGCCGCCGCCGTCCAACAATGCCGGAAGGCCGAAATTTCGCAATTCGCAAATGGCGCAGAGCCCGATCTAACGGCAAGTGTCCAGCAACATCGCGGTGTTTTCCGTGCCGGGCGACCGAACCACCATCCGTAACTTTTGCCGCCGGTAGAGCAATTCCAGGAAAAGTGTGAAACGGTTTTCCGTTCGGAATTGCGTTAAAAAACCAAGAGATAGAGCGGTTCAGCGTTTACCTGGAACGATGAACCGATCTGGCTAGCTTCAGCCGAGCCGCATCGACAGCTCGACGTCGTCGCCGAACGGCGTCGACATATAGCCGCCGGCCGGCGCACGCACCCGCTCCAGATATTCGGGCGAGAAGTCGGCATTGTCGGCGATGACCAGCGCGCCCGGCCTGAGCCGGCTTTCGACCAGGCCCAGGATCTCCGGATAGAGCGCCTTGGCGCCGTCGAGCAGCAGGAGGTCTATCCGGTCAGGCAGGTCGGTGCTGAGCGTTTCCAGCGCGTCGCCTTCGCGGATCTCCACCAGATCGATGAGGCCGCCTTCCGTCAGGTTTGACTTGGCCCGCACCACCTTGGACGGCTCGAATTCCATCGTGATCAGGCGGCCGCCGCCATTGTCGCGCAGCGCCGCGGCGAGGTAGAGCGTCGAGATGCCGAAAGAGGTGCCGAATTCGACGATGATGCGCGCGCCGGTGCTGCGCGCCAGCATGTAGAGCAGCGTGCCGGTCTCCGGCGAGACCGCAAGCCACAGGTCCTTCAGGCTGCCGTAGAACTGGCGATACTCGGTCTTGCTGTGGAGCAGGCGCGTCCGTTCCTCGCGCGAGTACCGGGCGATCGCCGGACTGGTCGCCGCATCGGCTTCTTTGAACAGGCGGGCGAGCAGCGGGGCCAAAGGGGTTTCGGTCAGGGTCGTCATGATTGTCTCCGGGCGGGTTCTTGTGTTGCATCGAAAATACGAATAATCCTTCAGGTTTCCAATTCGCATTCCCGAGCGTGCCCGTGACGATTCGCCCAAGCCCTTCAATTTCCACCCGAAAACAGCCCAAACAGGCGCGCGCGACGGAGCTCGTCGCGGCGATTTTAGAAGCGGCTGCTCAGGTTTTGGCTGTTGAAGGCGCGCAGCGCTTCACCACCACGCGCGTAGCCGAAAGGGCGGGCGTCAGCGTCGGTTCGCTCTATCAATATTTCCCGAATAAGGCGGCGCTGCTGTTTCGCCTACAAAGCGACGAATGGCGCGAGACGACCGAGCTCTTGTGCGGCATTCTCGAAAACACCGAACTATCGCCGCTCGAGCGGATAAGAACGTTGGTCCACGCCTTCATCCGCTCTGAATGCGAGGAGGCGGCGGTGCGCGGCGCGTTGAACGACGCGGCACCCCTCTATCGGGATGCGCCGGAGGCGCATGAGGCGAGGGCCACGGCGAACCGCACCGTCGAGGCCTTCATGCGGGAGACGCTGCCCGAGGTTCCGGATGCCGTCCGTGCCATGACCGGCGAGCTGATCATGAAGACGCTCAGTGCCGTGGGAGCGGACTTTTCGGAAAACCCGCGAACGTCAGCCGAGATCGAAGCCTGTTCCGACGCGCTGGCCGACATGTTCTGCGCCTATCTGAGAAGCCTGGGTCATCAAGGCTGAGCCGGCCGGAGCGGGTTGACGTCACTCCGCCGCGGGCGCAAGCGGCCTGACGCGCGCCATCATCGAGCGCAGCACCGCCGGCTTCAGCGGCTTGTTGATCACCGGAATGTCGAGCCGGCCGGCGGCGGCGCGCACCTCGCTGGAGCGGTCGGCGGTGACCAGCACACAGGGCAGGTCCTGGCCGTAGGCTGCGCGAAGCGTGCTGATCGCGTCGAGCCCTGTGCCGCCGTCGAGATGATAGTCGGCGAGCACGATATCGGGCCGGCGCACGCCGGGCCGTGTGCCATCGAGCGATCCTGAGGCGGTCTCGACGCTGCAGCCCCAACCTTCGAGCAGCAGCCGCATGCCGCCGAGGATGCGGGCGTCGTTGTCGATGCAGAGCACATTGAGCCCGGCCAGCGACGAGGCGGCGCGAGCGGGCACCTTCTCGGCCTCGCGCCGGGGCGCTGCGATAGCCGCGACCGGCAGGATGACGGAAAAGCGCGTGCCCTTGCCCGGCGTCGAGAAGATGCGGATTTCGAGCCTGAGCACCCGGGCGATACGGTCGACAATGGAGAGCCCGAGTCCGAGTCCTTCGGCCTCGCGCGCGCCTTCGTCGAGTCGGGTGAATTCGTGGAACACCGTGTTCAGCTTGTCGCCGGCGATGCCGATGCCGGTGTCGATCACCTGGATTTCGACCAGCTCGCCGCGCCGCCGCACGCCAACCAGGATGCGGCCCTGGCGTGTGTATTTGATGGCGTTGGAAACGAGGTTCTGGATCAGCCGGCGCAACAGGTTGCGGTCCGTCATGACGCCGAGCGACGACGGCATGATTTTCAGGCCGAGCCGCTTTTCGGCGGCGAGCGGACGAAAATCGTTGCCGATCTGGCTGAGCAGGCCGCCGAGACTGAAGGCGGTGTCCTCCGGCTTCATCGCGCCGGCGTCGAGCCGCGAGATATCGAGCACGGCGCCGAGGATGGTCTCGACCGATTCCAGCGAGGATTCGATGTTGACCGCCGCATTGCCTGCCGGACCTTTGCCGGCCTTCTCGATCAGCGACGAGCAGTAGAGCCGCGCGGCGTTGAGCGGCTGCAGGATGTCATGGCCGGCGGCGGCGAGGAAGCGCGTCTTGCCGAGATTGGCCTCCTCGGCCAGCATCTGCGCCTGCGCCAACTCCTCATTGACGCGGGTGAGCTCGATGGTGCGGGTCTTGACCCGCTGTTCGAGCGACTCGTTCGCCCGTTTCAGCGCCAGGTCCTGTTCGACGCGGCCGGAGATGTCGGCATAGGTGGCGACGATGCCGCCGGCGGGCATCGGGTTGGAGCGTAGCTCCAGGATGCGGCCGCTGGTCTTCAATTCCATCTGCCAGGGGCTGACGAAGCTGGTCAGCCGGTTGAGCATCGCCATCCGCTGATCGGCGGGGATGTCGCCGCGCTGGGCAAGGTGATGCAGGATCTGGTCGAGCGACACGCCGACCTGGCCCATCTCGTCCGGCAGGTCGAACAGCGTCCGGTATTGCCGGTTCCAGCAGATCAGCCGGAAATCGCGGTCGAAGACGGTGATGCCTTGCTCCATCTGGTCGAGCGCGATCTGCAGCAGGTCGCGATTGTGCTGCAGCGCCTCGGTGGCGTCGTCGAGCAGCCGGAAGGCATCGCGGGAATCGCGGTCGTTGCGGCGAAAGAGCAACGACAGGATCAGCCGCGCCGAGGATGAGCCGACCGCACTGGCCAGCAACTGCTCCGAGAAGCGAATGACATCCATGCTGGCCTGTTCCTTGCCATGCAGGGAGACATTCGTGTTCTTCTCGAATGACTGGAACGAGCGCTCGGTGCGCTCGACGCCGAGATAACGCGAAATCGTATCCTTGAGGTCGTTGACCGTCACGGCGGTGCGGAAGCGGCGCAGGGAGGGCATCGGGCCGGCCTCGCGCGGTACGAAGATCGCCGCCTGGATACGCTCCAGCGGCACAGACGCGCGGGACAGCGACCCCATCACGAAGAACAGCGTGTTGATCGATAGGCTCCACAACACGCCGTGGTTCAGCGGCTCGGCGATCGTGCCGAACAGCGCCTGCGGCCTGAGCGCCTCGAAGCCGAACAGGCCGTGGACGAGGATGTCGGTGTCGGGCGCCAGGAAGGAAGGGAGAAGCAGCGTATAGCCCCACACCAGGATGCCGGCGACCATGCCGAGCGCGGCGCCGCGGCCGTTGGCGCCGCGCCAGATCAAGCCGCCGATCAGCGCCGGCGCGAATTGCGCAATCGCCGCGAACGACATCAGCCCGATCGACGATAGGCGCGCGCTGTTGGTGCTCTCGCGGTAATAGAGGAAGGCGATGAACAGCATGATGAAGATCGACGCGCGCCGCACGTTGAGGATGAGCGTCGACCAGTCCTCGTTCTCCGACGTCGTCGTCTTGAGCAGGCGGCGCACGAACAGCGGGATGATGAGATCGTTGGAGATCATGATCGACAGCGCCACGCTTTCGACGATCACCATGGCGGTCGCCGCCGACAGACCGCCGATGAAGGCGGCCATGGCCAGCACGTCAAGGCCGCTGAACAACGGCAGCGAGAGCACATAGAGGTCGCTGCTGGTCTTGTCGCCGACCAGCGACAGGCCGGCAAAGGCGATCGGCAGCACGAACAGATTGATCGCCACCAGATAAAGCGGGAACACCCAGGTCGCGGTGCGCAGCTCCGCCTCGCTGCGGTTCTCGACGATGGTGACGTAGAACTGGCGCGGCAGCATCAGGATGGCAAAGCCGCTCAGTCCGGTCAGCACCAGCCAAGTGGCCAGAGAGGTATTGTAGCTCATGGCCTGGCGCACCTCGCTGTTCGTCGCGAGCTTCGCGACCATGTCGCCGGGTCCGCCGAAGATCAGGAAGGTCACCATCAGGCCGATGGCAAGAAAGGCCGCGAGCTTGACCACGGTTTCGACCGCCACCGCCAGCACCAGCCCGTCCTGATGCTCGGTGGCATCGGCATGGCGCGTGCCGAACAGCACGGCAAACAGCGCCAGCAACATGGCGACCACCAGCGAGATGTCGCTGACAAATGGATCGAACGAGGGCGGCGAGCCGGTGTAGTGCTCGACCATCAGGCTGACCGAGCCTGAAATCGCCTTCAGCTGCAGCGCGATATAGGGCACGGCGCCGATCGTCGCGATCAGCGTCGCGATCGCCGCCACGATGAAACTCTTGCCGTAGCGGGCGCCGAGAAGATCGGCGATCGAGGTGATCTTCTCTGTCTTGGCCAGCCGGACGAGGCGGTTGAGCAGCGGGAAGCCGAACACGAACACCAGCACCGGGCCGGTATAGATGCCGAGGAATTCGAGGCCGCGTTCGGAGGAGAGGCCGACCGAGCCGAAGAAGGTCCAGGAGGTGCAGTAGATGGCAAGGCTGAGCGCATAGATGAACGGTCGCGCCCGTCCCAGCCCGGCAGCGGCCGCACGCCGGTCACCGACGCTCGCAATGGCGAAAAGCAGCGTCACATAGGCGATCGCAACGATGACGACGAACCAGCCCAGCACGGTCCGAACTTCCTCCCTGGCCGGCCTGTCGGGCCGCCCCGCCTAAACGCAACCACAGCTTGGAAGCCCTGTCCACTGCGGCTTTCGCTGCATATGTGCCGGTTGGCGTGGGGTAAACACAAACCGGTGCCTTCGCCTTTTTTCCGGTTTTGCAACCGGGGGCTTTTGTTATGGTGCGTTGGGTCGGCGCCGAGGGACAGGGGGAGCGGCAGCACGGCACCATGGCAAGGAGGGTCGAATGCTGAAAGAATTCCAGGAATTCATCTCCAAGGGCAATGTGATGGACTTGGCTGTCGGCGTCATTATCGGCGCCGCTTTCTCCAAGATCGTCGATTCGCTGGTCAACGACATCATCATGCCATTCATCGGCGCGCTCGGAGGCGTCGACTTTTCCAATTATTTTATTGGCCTCTCTCACAATGTGACCGCAACGAACCTGGCTGATGCGCGCAAGCAAGGTGCGGTCTTCGCTTACGGCAACTTCATCACAGTTGCGCTGAATTTCCTCATCCTTGCTTTCATCATCTTCCTGATGGTCAAGGCGGTGAACAATCTTCGCAAGCGCCTGGAAAGCGAAAAGCCCGCCCCAGCGGCCGCGCCGCCCCCTGCCGATGTGCAGCTTCTGACCGAAATCCGCGACCTGCTCGCCAGGAGGTAATTTTTCGGATCAACGTGCTGGACCAAAACCCCGGTCGTTCGCGGCTGGGGTTTTCCGCGTTTGCATCTGGTAAGGGAGCGCTGATCAACGCCCGAGACCGGAACGGACCGCCCATGACCTTGATTGAGAGCTTGCGCACAGAGGCTCGCGCCGCGCCGGAAAGCGGCATTGTCGCCGTGGTCAACCACGGCCGGCTGCGTGAAGGCCTGATCCCGCTCTGGGCCGGCGAGGGCGATTTGCCGACGCCTCAATTCATCAGCAACGCCGCTGCGCGCGGGCTGGCCAATGGCGAGACCTTCTACACCTGGCAGAAGGGCATTCCGGAACTCAGGCAGGCTCTGTCCCGCTACTATGCGAGGCATTTCGGCAGGACCTTTGCCGAGGAAGAATTCATCGTCACCGGCTCCGGCATGCATGCCATCCAGCTCGCCATCGACGCCCTCGCCGACGCGGGCGACGAGGTCGTCTATCTCTCGCCCGCCTGGCCGAATTTCGCCGCCGCGGCCGGCGTGGCGGGCGCCGTTCCCGTGCCGGTCGTGCTCGACCAGTCCGGCAACGGCTGGTCCTGCGATGTCGAAAAAATCGCGGCGGCGGTCACGCCGCGCACCAAGGCGCTGTTCATCAACACGCCGTCCAATCCGACCGGCTGGACCGCCGACAGGGAAACGCTGCAGGCCATCCTCGACCTCGCCCACGAACGCGGCCTGTGGATCATCGCCGACGAGATCTATTCGCTGTTCCACTACGGCCACGGCCGCGCGCCGTCCTTCCTCGATATCGCGTCGGCCGAGGACCGCATCCTGTTCGTCAACAGCTTCTCCAAGAATTGGGCGATGACCGGCTGGCGCGTCGGCTGGATCAAGACGCATCCGAGTTTGCAGCAGGTGTTCGAGAACCTCATCCAGTACTCGACCTCGGGCGTTGCCCAGTTCATGCAGCGCGGCGCTGTGGCAGCCCTCGACGAGGGCGACGGTTTCATCACCGAGCAGGTGGAACGGGCACGGGCGGCACGTGATCTGGTCTGCGATATCCTGGGCGCCACCGGCAAAGCGCGCTTTACCGTGCCGCAGGGCGCCTTCTATCTGTTCTTCACGGTCGACGGCATCGCCGATTCCCGAACCGCGGCTTTCGACATTGTCGACAACGCCAATGTCGGCCTGGCGCCCGGCACCGCCTTCGGCCCGGGCGGCGAAGCCTTTCTCAGGCTATGCTTCCACCGCCGCCTCGATCAGCTGGAGGAAGCGGCAAATCGCCTGGCGAAATGGATGAAGACGGTGTGAGAAAGGCGGCTTCAGCCGCCTGACTTCGGCACCAACAGCGGGATGATCCGGTCGCTCTTGGCGACGGCGGGCCGGCCGGCGGCGCCGTAGGGGATGCCGAGCGCGTCCCAGGTCTCGACCAGCGCGTCCTGCAGTTCGGCGATCAGCGCGTCGGAATGGAACGGCGTCGGCGTGATGCGCAGCCGCTCGGTGCCGCGCGGCACGGTCGGATAGTTGATCGGCTGGATGTAGATGCCGTGCACGCCGAGCAGGCGGTCGCTGGCCATCTTGCAGAGTTCCGGATCACCGACCAGCAGCGGCACGATGTGGGTCGGCGATTCCATCACCGGCAGGCCGGCTGCGGCAAGCACCTGCTTGGTGCGCGAGGCCTGGCGCGCTTGAGCGTCTCGCTCGGCCTGCGAGCGCTTCAAATGGCGGATCGAAGTGGTGGCGGCCGCGGCGATCGCCGGCGGCAATGCCGTGGTGAAGATGAAGCCCGGCGCGTAGGAGCGCACCGCGTCGATCACCGCACTGGTGCCGGTGATGTAGCCGCCGAGCGTGCCGAAGGCCTTTGCAAGCGTGCCCTCTATGATGTCGATGCGGTCGGCCAGGCCCTCGCGTTCGGTGATGCCGCCGCCGCGCGGTCCATACATGCCGACAGCATGGACCTCGTCGATATAGGTCATGGCGTTGTAGCGCTCGGCCAGCTCGACGATCTGCCTGATCGGCGCGATGTCGCCGTCCATCGAATAGACGCTTTCGAACACGATCAGCTTGGCGCGCTCGCGCCCGGCCGCCTGTAGCAGGCTTTCCAGATGCGCGACGTCGTTGTGGCGGAAGATCTTCTTCTCCGCGCCCGAGCGGCGCACGCCTTCGATCATCGAGGCGTGGTTCAATTCATCCGAGATAATCAGGCAATTGGGCAGCAGCCGCGCGATGGTCGAGATCGAGGCCTCGTTGGAGACGAAGCCGGAGGTGAAGACCAGGGCGGCTTCCTTGTCGTGCAGGTCGGCGAGTTCAAGCTCGAGTTCGACCAGCGGATTGGAAGTGCCGGAAATGTTGCGGGTGCCGCCGGCGCCCGAGCCCATCTTGCCTGCGGCATTCTGGAAGGCGGCGATCACGTCCGGGTTCTGGCCCATGCCGAGATAGTCGTTGGAGCACCAGACGGTGATTTCCTGAGCGCGGCCGTTTGAGCGCCAGATGGCGCGCGGAAACTTGCCCACGATGCGCTCGAGGTCGGCGAAGACACGGTAGCGCCGTTCGGCATGAAGCTGGTCTATCGCGTCTTCGAAGAACCGCTGGTAGTTCATGTCGGCTTCCCAATTTTCGCGCCGGATCATAGTCATAGCTCCATGCCACGTCCACCGCGCCCTACCGGTCAAAATGCCACGCCCCGCGCCTGTTCCTAACGATGGAGGATCGTGGCCTATTCCGGGGATGTGAACCAGTTTTGTTTCGTTACGATGCCTCGGGCAGGAGGAACTGTTACAGACTTAACATTCAGGGAGGCTAATGGGCTTGCGGCGGGGTTTCCAGCACGGCGGCTGTTGAGACAGTTTCCGATAAATCTTGATCAGCGAGGTAAGAGATGACGGTTTTGGTGACAGGCGGTGCCGGCTATATCGGCAGCCACATGGTCTGGGAGCTTCTGGATGCCGGCGAGGGCGTCGTCGTGCTCGACCGGCTTTCGACCGGTTTCGAATGGGCGGTGGCGCCCGAGGCAAGGCTGGTCGTCGGCGATGTCGCCGACCGCGAGCTGGTCGGCAAGATCATCCGCGACAATCATGTCGACGCCATCATCCACTTCGCCGGCTCGATCGTGGTTCCGGAATCGGTCGCCGATCCGCTCGGCTACTATGAGAACAACACCTGCAAGACGCGCACGCTGATCGAGACGGCCGTGCGCGAAGGCGTGCCGCATTTCATTTTCTCCTCCACAGCCGCCGTCTACGGCGGCGCCGGGCTGGAGCCCGTGCGCGAGGACGCGCGCCTGGCGCCGGAATCGCCCTATGGCCTCTCCAAGCTGATGAGCGAGTGGATGCTGCGCGACGCTGGCCTGGCGCATGACATTCGTTACACGGCGCTGCGCTACTTTAACGTCGCCGGCGCCGATCCCAAGGGCCGCACCGGACAGTCGACCCCCGGCGCCACGCATCTGATCAAGGTCGCTTGCGAAACAGCGCTCGGCAAGCGGCCTTTCATGCAGGTGTTCGGCACCGATTATCCGACGCCGGACGGCACCTGCATCCGGGACTACATCCATGTCAGCGATCTGGTGGCGGCGCACCGGCTGGCGCTGCAGCGGCTGCGCGACGGCGGTGCAAGCCTCGTCGCCAATTGCGGCTACAGCCATGGCTATTCGGTGCTCGAAGTCATCGACAGCGTGCGCCGCGCCTTCGGCCACGACTTCGATGTCCGCATGGGCGACCGCCGCCCGGGCGATGCCGCCGCCGTGGTTGCCAATTCGGACCTCGCCCGCGGCGCGTTTGGCTGGACGCCTCAGCGCGACGATCTCGACCAGATCGTCAAGGATGCGCTGGCCTGGGAACGCATTCTGACCGGCAAGAACTCGGCGCGAAGCTAGCTACAGCAAGCTGTTGGGCCAAGGGCTCGTCCGGCCTGCCGAGACACGCTATTGAGGGTCGTGAAGCGGCGCGTGGAGGCGCGGCGCCCGGTTCGATTCTCGTGGGGGCGGCATGAAGGTTTTGGTGCTCGGGGCCGGTGTCGTTGGCACGGCAGCCGCCTATTATCTGGCGAGCGATGGCCATGAGGTGACGGTGATCGAGCGTCATGAAGCCGTGGCACGCGGCACCAGCCAGTCGAACGCCGGCCTGGTCTCGCCGGGGGACGCCACCGCCTGGGCCTCGCCCGCGGCGCTGAAAACCTTCCTGCGCGGGCTCTGGAACCACGATCTCGGCATCAAGGTCAGGTTGCGCCTCGATCCGTACTTCTATGCCTGGAGCCTGCGCTTCCTGCGCGAATGCACGGCGGCGCGGCTGCGCGCCAACACCAACGTCAAGCTCAGGCTGGCGCTCTATTCGCGCGACTGCATCAATGCGCTCTCGGACGCAACCGGTATTCACTATGACGAGCGCAAAAGAGGCATCCTGTATTTCTTCCGCTCGCAGAAGAGTTTTGACACCGGCACCGACAATTACCGTTATCTCGGTGAGCACGGCCTGCCGATAGAGATCGTCGGCCGCGACCGCCTGATCGAGCTGGAGCCCGGACTTGCCGGCGTGAAGGAAAAGATCGCCGGCGGCATCTATTCGCCGATCGATCAGACCGGTGATTCCAAGCAATTCGTCGACAAGCTTGCCGCCTATGCGGCCGAGAAGCTCGGCGTCAAATTCCTGTTCGGCACGACAATTCAGGGCCTCGATATCGTGGGCGACCGCGTGCGCGCCGTCATGACCTCGGCAGGCCCGGTTACGGGCGACGCCGTCGTCATCTCCATGGGGCCGGAAAGCGGCCTGCTCGGTCGCCGTTACGGCATCGACCTGCCCGTCTATCCGGTGAAGGGCTACACGGTAACCGTCCCGCTCGAAGACGAAAACAAAGGACCGACCATGGGCGGCGCCGACGAGGACCGGCTGATCGGCTATTCGAGGTTGGGCAACCGTCTGCGCATGTCCTCGACGGCCGAGTTCACCGGCTTCGACCGCAGCTCCAAGCCGCGCGATTTCAGAACCATCCTGCAAACAGGCAAGGACTTGTTTCCCGGCGCCTTCGACGAGAAGAAAGCACTGCTGTGGGCCGGCTTGAGACCGATGATGCCCAGCTCAGTGCCTATCTTCGGTCAGGCGAAATACCGCAATCTCTATCTCGACACCGGCCACGGCCATCTCGGCTGGACCATGGCCTGCGGCTCGGGAAAATTCCTGGCCGACCTGGTCGCCGGCCGCAAGCCGGAGATCGATCCCAAAGGATTGCTGTACGGGACGGGACGCTGAGGGTCTTTAATTGCCGAGGTCGGCGCTCCCCTCATCCGCCGGCCGGCACCCATTCTGCTGCAATGCTGGCGATTGGCGAAACTGCCGAGGAGAGCGTCTTTCTCGCCGTCACTATACGGGGAGAAATGCCCGTCAGGGCAATGAGGGGCGGCGCTGACCGTCAAGTAGAGCGGCGCCAAGCCCGAGCATATTCGCCCCAAGGCTGATCAGTCGGTGGTTCTGTGCGCTCACCCTTGCTCACAAGGGTAGCGCCATCTGAGGCTAATAATGCCGCGCCGATGCTGGTGCCGGTCGCGGTCTCCGACGCGACGACCGGCCGTCCTGTCGCCGCCGCCAGCATGCGGATGAAGAGCCGGTTCTGCGCGAACGGCCCTTCGACGATCGTCGGCCCGTCGCCGCCGATAAGGTCAAGGCAGGTCGTGGTCATCAGCGCCAGATAGAACGAGATGGCGGCGAAACGCTGGCCACTGCTCAGGCCCTCGGCATTGGTCCATTGCGCGGTGCGCTGCGGGAAAGGTCCGGACCCGAGCTGAGTGGAAGGCAGCAGCAAGATTTTTCGCGCCAGCACGTCGGCAACGTCGTCCTCGCTCCAGTCCTGCGGCGTGCCATCGGTGAGCAGCGAGAACTCCCGCCCGCCCATGAAGCGCGCCGATGGCACGGGATCCCCAAGCGCGTTGACGTTGACCAGCGTGTCGCGCGCCGGATCGAGTTCCACCTTCCTGCCGCCAACCGCCATCGACACCACCCAGGTGCCGGTCGAAACGACGGAGAAGGGCGGCGCGTCGGAGATGAGGTGCGGCAGCAGCGAGGCGTTGGAATCGTGCAGCCCGCAAAACACCAGCGTTTGCGGATCGAGCCCGGTCTGCTTGGCGAGCGGCGGCAGGATCGGCCCCAGCCGGTCCTTCGCCGGCCGCACCGGCGCCATCAGCCGGCGCCAGCCCATCCGATCTACCAGCGAGGAATAGTCCGCCTTCCACGGGTTCCAGAGATCGGTGTGGCAGCCGAGCGAGGTCACCTCATTGGCGGCAATGCCGGTAAGCCGCAAAGCCCAGTACTGCGCATACATCAGGATCGCTGCTGCCCTGGCGAATTCGGCGGGAAAGCGCTTCTGTTGAAAGAACAGCTGCGCCCCGACATTGAGGCCGGCCGGCAGGCGCGGTGTACCGGTCTCGGCAAAGGGCGGGCGGATTGCATCATAGTCCTCCGCGACCTGGTCGGGGCCGCCGAATTCGTAGTCGATCACCGGCAGCGCAAGCCTGCCTTCTGCATCGACCACCACCCCCGTCGCGCCATGGGTAGCAATCGATATGGCGTCGATCCGCTGCTCGTGGTGGAGTTCGGCCAGGCTGTCGAGGATGAACGCCCACAAGCGCTCGACGTCGTGATGCGGGTAGGGGCCACCGGTAGAAGCCGCGTTCGCCGCGCGGCGCAGCGCCGCCTCACGCATGGTCGCGAGATCGACCAGCGCCACCTTGGCGTTCGTCTTGCCGATATCGATGACGGCGACGTGGCGGATCATGCCATATGGAACATTGTTTCCAGCGGCACCGCCACCGGCTCGTTGTCGGGCTTCGTTTCCATGATGTCGGCCATATGCACCCACCAGCGCTGCATCACGGGGTGCTTCGGCAGGTCGGCCATGCCGTGATCGCTGCTGCGCCACAGCACGCCGAACAGGATGTTGGTCTCCTCGTCGAAATGGATCGAATAGTCGGAAACGCCGACCTCTCTCAGCAGCGTCACCAACTCCGGCCAGATCTCGTCGTGGCGGCGCTTGTACTCGGCCTTCATGCCGGGATTGAGTTTCATCTTGAAGGCGTATTTTTCCATCAGGCGAAGCGTCCTTCGCGCAGCCGCCGCCAGACGATCGGCAGCGCAATGACGATGATCAGCAACAGGCCGATGAAGATCGACATGACGATGCCCGGCACGTTGAGCAGGCCGAGCCCGAACGTCACCAGCCCCATGATGAAGGCGGCAAGCACCACGCCGAGAATACTGCCGGCGCCGCCGAGGATCGAGACACCGCCCAACACCACCATGGTGATCGCTTCCAGTTCGTAGCCCTGCGCGATCGATGGCCTTGTCGAGCCAAGCCGCGAGGTGATCAGCACCGAGGCGATGCCCGACATCAGCCCGGTCAGGCAGAACAGGATGAACTTCGTGCGACCGACGCGCACGCCGGAGAACTGGCAGGCGACCGGATTGTTGCCGATGGCAAAGACCCGCCGGCCGAAGCTGGTCCGATGCAGGATGAACCAGTAGATCACCGCCGCGACCAGGAACAGCGTCAGCTCGAACGACACCACCCACCAGACATAGCCCTGACCGAAGAAGGCGAAGCTTTCGGGATAGCCCTTGTAGGCCTGGTCGCCGAGGATGATGAAAGCTATGCCGCGAAACAGGCTCATCGTGCCGATGGTGACGACGATCGACGGCAGTCCCAGCCGCGTGACGAGCAGCCCGTTGAAGGCGCCGCAGGCCAGGCCGACAACGACGCCGATCGCCACCAGCACCGGCGTGCCTGCGCCGGCCTGCACCGCCATGCCCATCATCGTCGAGGCAAGGGCAACGATTGCCGCGACCGACAGGTCGATCTCGCCCGAAATGATCAGCAGCGCCATGGCGAGCGCGATCAGCCCTTTTTCGGTGAAGTTGAAGGTCAGGTCCGAAAGTGACCACGGATCGAGGAAATAGGGCGAGGCAAAACTGTTCACCGCGAAGATGAGGACCGCGATGACGACGAGCAGCGCCTCCCAGGAGAAGATCGCCGAGGACAGCGGCTTGTCCAACCGGTCCGGGATGTGGCGCGGGGCAGGGGTGTCGGTCATGCCGCTTCCGCCTTTCTCAGGATGATGCGGCCCTGCCGTCGCTCGCCGCGCGCATTGAGCACCACGGCCAGGATGATGGCGCTGCCCGAGATCGCCATCTGCCAGAAGGGCGAGATGTTGATGACCGGCAGCGCATTCGAGATGATGCCGAGGAAGAGCGCGCCGAGCACCGCGCCGCCGACCGAGCCGATGCCGCCGGCAATCGAGATGCCGCCGATGACGCAGGCGGCGATGATGTTGAGCTCATAGCCATTGGCGACCTCGACCGAGGCGATCACATAGCGCGAGATCCACAAGTAGCCGGCGAGCCCGCCGATCATGCCGGAGATGCAGAAGACGATGAATTTGGTGCGCCCGACATTGATGCCGGCATAGACCGAGGCGGTTGGATTGACGCCGATAGCATAGATCGAGCGGCCGATCGCGGTGCGCGTCATCACCACGAAGAACAGCGCGATCACCAGCAGCGCGATCCAGGACAGCACCGGAATGCCGAGGAACGCCGCGCGCTGGAAGCCGATGAAATCCGGGCTCATCTGGTCGGCATTGACCCAGGCGCCGCCAGAAATGACGAAGGTGGCGCCTCGATAAATGGTGAGCGTGCCGAGCGTCACCACGATGGAGGGGATGTTCAGCCGCCACACCAGGAACCCATTGATGGCGCCGAGCACCAGCCCGACGGCGAGAGCAATAACGATCAGCATGGGGATCGGGATCGCCGGATGCGCGGCGTTGAGCATCGCCACCACCATGCCGGTGAAGCACAGGTTGGAGGCCATCGACAGGTCGATCGATCGCGTCAGGATCACCACCATCTGCCCCAACGCCAGGATCATCAGGATCGACGTGTCGTTGAACACCTGACGCAGATTGGCCGGATCGGCGAAGCCGGGGAAGCGGATCGAGATCAGCCCGATCAGCAGCATGATGCCGGCAAGCAGCCAAAGCTCGCGGTATTTGAGGAAATTCTTCATGCCGCGATCCCCGCCGCCGTCCGGACCAGCGTCTCGGCATCGAGCCCCTTGTTGTCGTAGGTGGCCGCGATACGGCCTTCGCGCATCACCACGACGCGGTCCGACATGCCGAGGATTTCGGGCAGTTCCGACGAGACCATGATCACCGATAAGCCTTGCGCCACGAGCTCGGCCATGAAGCCGTGCACGGCGGCCTTGGAGCCGATGTCGATGCCCTTGGTCGGCTCGTCGAGGATGATCACCTTCGGCGTCGTCGCCAGCCATTTGGCGATGACAACCTTCTGCTGGTTGCCGCCTGAGAGCGTGCCGACATCCTGGCTCAGCGAAGAGGCGCGCAGGTCGAGCCGCTCGGTGTAGGAGCGCGCCAGCGCGAACTCCTCCGCCAGCCGCAGCACGCCGGATTTGGAGGTGCGCGACAGCGAAGGCAGCGACACATTCTGGAAGATCGGCAGGCCGATCACCACGCCCTGCTTGCCGCGCTCCTCCGGCACGTAGACGATGCCGCCCTCTATGGAATCGGCGGCCGATTTCGGCGCGATCGTCTTGCCCTCCAATGAGATCGTGCCCCTACTGGTGCGGGTGATGCCCGATATCGCCTGCATCACCTCGCTGCGCCCGGCGCCAACCAGGCCGTAGAAGCCGAGGATCTCGCCCTTGCGCAATTCGAAGCCGATGTCGTCGAACTCGGTCGGATGCGAGAGGCCGGAGACCGACAGCACCGGCGCTCCGATCTTCGGCTCGCGCTGCGGAAAAATATGGTCGACGCTGCGCCCGACCATCATGCGCACCATCTCGTTCTGGCTTGCGTCCTTGAGCAGGCCTTCGCCGACCATCTCGCCGTCGCGGAACACCGTGTAGCGGTCGGCAATGCGGTAGATCTCATCGAATTTGTGGCTGATGAACAGCACGGCCTTGCCGTCGCTCTTCAGGAACTCGATCAGCAGGAAAAGCTCCTCGATCTCCTTCATCGAAAGTGCGGCGGTCGGCTCGTCCATGATGACGATGCGCGCGTCGATCGACATCGCGCGGGCAACGGCCACGAGGTGTTTGTTGGCGATGCCGAGATCCTTCAGCCGCGCATCCGCGTCGATATGGCCGGCGCGCATCGTCTCAAGCACCTCGCGCGCATTTTTGCGCATGGTACGCCAGTCGATGGTGCCGAAGCGGGTGCGCGGCGCGTGGCCGAGGAAGATGTTTTCGGCGACGGATAGATCGTCGAACAGTACGGTTTCCTGATGGATGGCGGTAATGCCGTGGCCGAAGGCAGCATGCGCGCTGGGCAGCGCCGTGACTTGGCCGTCGATGCTGATCTCGCCGGAATCGGGCTGATAGATGCCGGTCATGATCTTGACCAGGGTCGACTTGCCGGCGCCGTTCTCGCCGATCAGCGCCGTCACCTGCCCCGGATAGAGCGACAGGCTGACATTGTGCAACGCGCGGACGCCGGGAAAGCTCTTGGAGATGCCGGACAGCGTCAGGCGTGGGCTCTGCGACGCTCCCGTCGGCTGAGCCCGCTCCGTCTCCACTTTGCGTTGGGCTGTCGTGTCCATAATCGTATCAAGCCTGAAACAAGGTCCGTTCAAAGACGCGGCGGGACCCAACAGCCCCCGCCGCGTTTAGCTTGAGGCTCCTGATCAATAGATCTTGGAGAACTTCTCGATGTTGGTCTTGTCGAACTGGAAGGGCGGAGCCATCGCAGCCGCGTTGGTGTCGTCGAGCGTCACCTTGCCGACGCGGCCGATCGACAGCGTGGCGCCGGGCTTGGCTTCTTCCTTCTTCACCGCCAGGTCATGGGCGAGGTAGATGGCCGAATAGCCGAGGTCGATCGGGTTCCACAGCGCGACAGCCTGCGAAGCGCCGTTGTCGATGAACTTCTTGAACTCCGAAGGCAGCGCCAGGCCGGTGACATTGACCTTGCCGATAAGACCTGCGTCGGTCACCACCTGCGCGGCGGCGACGACGCCGACGGTGGTCGGCGCGATGATCGCCTTGAGGTTCGGATAGGATTTCAGCAGGCCCTTGGCTTCGTCGGTGCTCTTGGCCGAGTCGTCATCGCCATAGACGGTGGCGACGAGCTTGATCTTCGGGAACTTCTCCGGCAGCACTTTCTTGGCCGCTTCGATCCAGGCGTTCTGGTTGGTCGCGGTCGAGGATGCCGACAGGATGGCGACGTCGCCGCCTTCCGGCAGATAGTCGGCGGCAAGCTTGATGATGGTCTCGCCGATCAGGCCGGTATCGGACGGGTTGAGGTGAAGCTGGCGGCCTTCCTTGGCGACGCCCGAATCCCACGAAATGACGGTGATGCCGCGCGCCATCGCCTTCTTCAGCACCGGCACCAGCGCGTCGGCATCATTGGCCGAAACGGCGATCGCGTTGACCTTCTGCGCGATCAGCGAGTTGATCACCTCGATCTGCGCTTCGGCGGTAGCCTTCGTCGGGCCGGTATAGATGACGTCGACATCGCCCAGTTCCTTGGCAGCTTCCTCGGCGCCCTTGTTGGCGGCGTCGAAGAAGCCGTTGCCGAGCGACTTCACCACCAGCGCGATCTTGACGTTTTCGGCATAGGCGGCATTCACGAACATAGCGGCGGAAAAGGCCGCCGTGACCAGCAGTTTCTTCAAAAAGCTCATCGAATATCCTCCCTTGAGCGTTGCATTTCCATCGCCGCTGCGGGCGTGAGTTGATCTCAGGCCTGCAGTGAAGATTCTTCCTTCTCGTTTGCCGGCTTGCGCGCGACGATCACCGCGACCCCCGCCGTCTCCAGCATCTTGGCTTCGCGATCCTCGATTCCGTCATCGGTGATCACGGTCGCGATGCGCGACAGCCCGCACAGGATCAGGCTCGAGCGCATGCGGAACTTCGAGGAATCGACCAGAACCACCAATTCGTCGGCCTGGTCGATCAGCTTCTGCTCGGCCTGGATCAGCAGCGGATCGCCTTCCATCAGCCCAAGCGGGCCCAGGCCTTGCGCACCCATGAACATGCGGCGCGCATAGAAGTTGCGCGTCACGTCATTGTCGAAAGGCGAAAGGATGATGTTCTGCTCGCGGTAGATGGTGCCGCCCGACAGCATCACCGTGTTCTTCGAGTGCTTGAGCAGATGCTCGGCGATCGGAAAGGAATTGGTGAAGATCGGCATGCGCCGGCCGGAAAGGAAATGCACCATCTGGAAGGTGGTGGTGCCGCCATTGATGATGATCGGCTCGCCGTCCTGGCAAAGGCTCACCGCTTCGCGCGCGATCGCCCGCTTCTGCGCGGCGTTCAGCGTCTCGTTGACCGAGAAGGGCCGGCCGGCGAGGCCGATGAACTGCGGCGGCGAGATCGCCTCGGCGCCGCCGCGCACGCGGCGCAGGCGCTTCTGCACATGCAGCGCCGCAATATCGCGCCGGATCGTCGCCTCCGAGGAGTCCGTCAGCTCGACCATCTCCTGCACCGTCACCACAGGTTTTTCCTGGACGGCGGACAGAATGATCCTGTGGCGCTCTTTCTCGTGCATGGTTCCTCCCCTGCCTGGCCATCTAGGCACTCAAAACAAGCAGTGTCAATCATTTCCGATCATATAATTTCATTGTGCAGTGCAATATGATCGATGTTGATCGTTTGTGATTGACAAACGGCCTGCTTGCGTAGACATTTCGCAGCGAAAAGGGACCGCGCCTTTCGCGTTCTCAAGGGAGGATACCTATGCTCGACAAGCGCTCCGGCTCGCGCCTCGCCAACCTTTGGGACGATGCGAAGGCCGAGGGTATGAGCGGGCCCGAGCTTCTGGTCTACCGCTCGAACACGCTCGGCTCCGACAAGCGCGTCACCAACTACGGCGGCGGCAACACCTCGTCCAAGGTCTGGCAGAAGGATCCGCTGACCGGCGAGGAGGTCGAGGTGCTGTGGGTCAAGGGTTCGGGCGGCGACAGCGCGTCGATCAAGCTCGACGGCTTCGCTACACTCTACATGGACAAATTGCGCGCGCTAAAGGGCCTCTATCGCGGTGTCGAGCATGAGGACGAGATGGTCGGCTATCTGCCGCACTGCACCTTCAACCTCAATCCGCGCGCGGCTTCGATCGACACGCCGTTGCACGCCTATGTGCCGAAGGCTTGCGTCGACCATATGCACCCCGACGCCATCATCGCCATCGCCGCGGCCAAGGATTCGAAAGCCCTGACCAAGGAGATCTTCGGCGACGCCATCGGCTGGTTGCCATGGAAGCGGCCGGGATTCGAACTCGGTCTGTGGCTGGAGAAATTCTGTCTCGAACATCCCGAGGCCAAGGGCGTCGTGCTGGAGAGCCACGGCCTGTTCACCTGGGGCGACACGCCGAAGGAATGCTACGAGACGACGATTTCGGTGATCAACCAGGCGATGGAATGGTTCGAGCGCCGCTCCGAAGGCGTGGCGATCTTCGGCGGCGAGGCGGTGAAATCGCTCGATGCCGCAGCGCGCCGCGCCATCGCGGCAAAACTGATGCCGAGGATTCGCGGCCTGATCTCCGAAAAGGGCCACAAGCTCGGCCATTTCGACGACCAGCCCGCCGTGCTCGAATTCGTCAATTCGAAGAATTTGCGCCCACTTGCGGCGTTGGGCACATCGTGCCCGGACCATTTCCTGCGCACCAAGATCCGGCCGCTGGTTATCGAATTCGATCCGGCCAAGCCCGACGTCGATGCGGTTATCGAGCGCCTTGCCGACAATATCGCCGAATACCGCGCCGGCTACCAGGCCTATTATGACAGCTGCAAACACGCGGATTCGCCCGCCATTCGTGATCCCAACGCCGTGGTCTATCTGATGCCGGGCGTCGGCATGTTCACCTTTGCCGGCGACAAGGCGACGGCGCGCATCTCCGGCGAATTCTACGTTAACGCCATCAATGTCATGCGCGGCGCCTCGACCGTCTCGTCCTATGTCGGCCTGCCCGCACAGGAAGCCTTCGACATCGAATACTGGCAGCTCGAAGATTTGAAACTGCAGCGCATGCCGAAGCCGAAGTCGCTTGCCGGCCGGATCGCGCTGGTCACCGGCGGCGCCGGCGGCATCGGCCGCGCCACCGCCACCCGGCTGCTGCGCGAGGGCGCCTGCGTGGTGCTGGCCGATATCGACGAGGCAGCGCTCACCAGCGCCAATGACGAACTGGCCAAGGCCTACGGCAGGGATTTCGTCCGGCCGGTGCGGATCGACGTCACCTCGGAGGATCAGGTCATCGCCGGCTTCGCCGAAACAGCGGTCGAGTTCGGTGGCATCGATATTCTGGTCTCGAATGCCGGGCTGGCCTCCTCAGCGCCGATCGAGGAGACGACGCTGGCGCTCTGGAACCGCAACATGGAAATCCTGTCCACCGGCTATTTCCTCGTGTCGCGCGAGGCCTTCCGGCTGTTCCGCGCCCAGAAGATCGGCGGCAATGTCGTCTTCGTCGCTTCCAAGAACGGCCTTGCCGCCTCGCCCAACGCCGCCGCCTATTGCACCGCCAAGGCGGCCGAGATCCATCTCGCGCGCTGCCTGGCGCTGGAAGGCGCAGAGGCGCAGATCCGCGTCAATGTCGTCAATCCCGACGCCGTGCTGCGCGGCTCCAAGATTTGGACCGGCGAGTGGAAGGAACAGCGCGCCGCCGCCTACAAGATGTCGACTGATGAGCTCGAGGAACATTACCGCTCGCGCTCGATGCTGAAGCGCTCGGTCTTTCCGGAAGATATCGCCGAGGCGATCTATTTCTTCGCCTCCGACATGTCGGCCAAGTCCACGGGGAATATCGTCAACGTCGACGCCGGCAACGCGCAGAGCTTTACGCGGTAGGCGCGCGCTTCCCTTCTCCCCGTTCTAGGGGAGAAGGTGCCCGAAGGGCGGATGAGGAGCGGCGCCAGCTTAACGAGTACTGGGAGGAAGTGCAGTGTCCGAAACAATCATCTCCGCCGACGTCGTCGAGAAGAGCAACACCACCCGCAAAGCAGATCTCGAACGCGACTACGCCTCGCTCGGCGAGCGCCTCGACCGCCGAGGCATCGCCATCGACGCCATTCGCAACAAGGTCGAGAAATTCGCCGTGGCGATTCCCTCCTGGGGTGTCGGCACGGGCGGCACCCGCTTTGCCCGCTTTCCCGGCCCCGGCGAACCGCGCGACATCTTCGACAAAATCGAGGACTGCGCCGTCATTAAGCAACTGACGCAGGCGACGCCGACCGTATCGCTGCACATCCCGTGGGACAAGGCCGATCCGAACCGGCTGAAGCAGGCGGCCTCGCGCTTTGGCCTCGGCTTCGACGCCATGAATTCCAACACCTTCTCCGACGCCAAGGACCAGAAGCTGTCCTACAAGTTCGGCTCACTGTCGCATGCCGATGCCGGCACGCGCCGCCAGGCGGTCGAGCACAATCTCGAATGCATCGAGATCGGCAAGACGCTTGGGTCGAAGGCGCTGACCGTGTGGATCGGCGATGGCTCCAACTTCCCCGGCCAGGTCAATTTCGCAAAGGCCTTCGAGCGCTACCTCGATGCCATGCGCGAAATCTATGCCGGCCTGCCGGACGACTGGCGGCTGTTCACCGAGCACAAGATGTACGAGCCGGCCTTCTATTCGACCGTCGTGCAGGATTGGGGCACCAACTACATCATCGCCAAGGAACTTGGCGATAAGGCCTTCTGCCTGGTCGACCTTGGCCACCATGCGCCCAACGTCAACATCGAGATGATCGTGTCGCGGCTGATCCAGTTCAAAAAACTCGGCGGCTTCCACTTCAACGATTCCAAATATGGCGACGACGATCTCGATACCGGCTCGATCGATCCCTACCGGCTGTTCCTGGTCTTCAACGAATTGGTCGATGCCGAGCTTTCCGGCGCGAAAGGATTCAACCCCGCCCACATGCTCGACCAGAGCCACAATGTCACCGACCCGATCGAAAGCCTGATGCTGTCGGCGGTCGAAGTGCAGCGCGCCTACGCGCAGGCGCTGCTGGTCGACCGCGAGGCGCTGGAAGGTTTCCAGGAAGCCAACGATGCGCTGATGGCGACGCAGACATTGAAGGCCGCCTACCGCACCGATGTCGAGCCGATCCTCGCCATGGCGCGGCTGAAGACGGGCGGCGCCATCGATCCGGTAGCCGCCTATCGCGAAGCCGGCTACCGGGCGAAGGTCGCGGCGGAGCGCCCGGCGGTCGCCGGCGGCGGCGGCGGGATTGTTTGAGACCTCGACCAGTTTGCCTGCACTCCCCCTCATCCGGCCGCTTCGCGGCCACCTTCTCCCCGAGGGAGAAGAGGTTCACGTCGACGCTGACCGGCTCCTCTCCCCTCGGGGGAGAGGTCGGATTGCCCCGAATTGCCTTTCGCAATTCGGCTGGCAATCCGGGTGAGGGGCACGGTTCTGCCCGCTGCTTCAATTGTTATTGGACTAAATCCCCACAACGGTCTTTCCTGTGTGCAACCAACGCCAGGAGCACCGCCATGCCCTTGACCCGCCGGACGCTGATTGGCGTCACCCTTTCGCTCGCATTCGCGCTCACGCCATCCGCCTCCGTCTTCGCCGCCTCGCCGCAACCAGCCAAGGGCGAGCACGGCATGGTGGTGACCGCCCAGCATCTCGCCACGCAAGTCGGTGTCGACGTGCTGAAGAAGGGCGGCAATGCGGTCGATGCCGCCGTCGCCGTCGGCTATGCGCTGGCCGTGGTTTATCCCGACGCCGGCAATATCGGCGGCGGCGGCTTCATGACCATCCGTCTGAAGGACGGCCGCTCGACCTTCATCGATTTCCGCGAGCGGGCGCCGCTTGCCGCGACCAAGACCATGTACCTCGACAAGGACGGCAATCCGGTGAAGGGCGCCAGCCTCGACGGCTACCTTGCCGTCGGCGTGCCGGGTTCGGTGGCCGGCTTCGAGATGGCTCGCCAGAAATACGGCACCTTGTCGAGGCAGGATCTGATGGCGCCGGCGATTGCTTATGCCAAGGATGGCTTCGTGCTCAACCAGGGCGACGCCGCGTCGTTCGCCGGCAACGCCGACAGGCTGGCGAAGGACCCGGCGGCGGCCGCCATCTTCCTGAAAAAGGACGGCAAGCCCTACGGTATCGGCGAGAAGCTCGTCCAACCGGACCTTGCCGCCTCGCTGTCGGCGATCTCGGAAAAAGGTCCGGACGCGTTCTATAAGGGCGCCATTGCCGACGCCATCGTCAAGGCGAGCGGCGCCAAGGGCGGCATCCTGGCCAAGGCCGATTTCGAGCAATACGCCGTGCGCGAGCTGAAGCCTGTCACTTGCACCTATCGCGGCTACGAGATCATCTCCTCGGCGCCGCCGAGCTCCGGCGGCGTCATCATCTGCGAAATCCTCAATGTGCTCGAAGGCTATCCATTGTCCTATCTCGGCGCCGGCTCGGCCGAGACGGTCCATGTCATGGTGGAAGCCATGCGCCATGCCTATATCGACCGCAACTCGGCGCTCGGCGATCCGGATTTCGTCGACAACCCCGTCCCCAAGCTGCTCGACAAGGGCTACGCCAAGGACATTCGCGACAAGATCGACCCGTTCCGCGCCGGCGTCTCGAAAGACCTGATGCCCAAAGGCTTCGGCGAGTCGAAGGAAACGACGCATTACTCGATCATCGACAATGACGGCAATGCGGTCGCAGTGACCTATACGCTGAACGGCTCCTTCGGCGCGGGCGTCGTCGCCGCCGGCACCGGCATCCTGCTCAACAACGAGATGGACGATTTCACCCAAAAACCCGGCGTGCCCAACCTCTACGGGCTGGTCCAAGGCGAGGCCAACGCCATCCAGCCGAAGAAGACGCCTCTGTCCTCGATGAGCCCGACGGTGGTGACCAGGGACGGCAAGCCGTTCATGGTCATCGGCAGCCCCGGCGGTTCGCGCATCATCACCATCACGCTGGAGGCGATCGTCAACGTCATCGACCACCGCATGAACATCCAGGAGGCGATCGACGCGCCGCGCATCCACCATCAATGGCTGCCCGACACCGTCTATATCGAGCCGTTCGGTCTATCCCCGGACACCGAAAAACTGCTCGCCGGCTTGGGCTATCACCTTAATCTCGCTGACCAGACGTGGGGACAGGCGGCCGGCATCCTGGTTGGTGGCAAGAGCCTGGCGGAAATCGAGAAAGGCGGCGGCGCCCGCTACAACGGCGCCATCGACAGCCGCGCTGCATCGGGTGAGGCGCTGGGATATTAGCGCAACTCCAGGAAAAGTGTGACACGGTTTTCCGTCCGGAATTGCGTAAAAACACAAAGAGATAGTGGCTCCCTCTGATCCCCGATCAGATGACCAGCGTTAAGGTAGAGCCGATCAGGAGCACCGCCGCAATGCCGACGAACAGCGCATAAATGCGCGGGCGGTCGAGCAGCAAGGCATTGCCGGAAATCCAGGCGGCAGTGGCGCCGCCGAGCGCGAACAGGAAGCCGTTGCGGTGGCCGAAAGTCATCGAGGCGGCCATCAGCCCGCCGATGATCAGCGCGCCGAAAACGATGATCACGGCGACGGCGTATTTCTCGAAATCATTGCTGCCCGCGCTTGGCCCTATTGCGTTCAGATTCGGCAGATCGTCCGGATCGAACGGGTTGGCCGAGCCGTATTCGTCTTGACCGATGGATTCGCGCATCACTCATTCTCCGCTGAGCGGCAACAAACCATCAACGCCTGCCGAGCGCAACCAGCAACGCCGTTGCTGTGATATGTTCAGCACCCGATGGTGCCGACGCGCCACGGTCTGCCGGTCGCGTTCAACGGTCTGATGGGCGATGCGGTTCCAAAGAGCAATTCCAGGAAAGCGCAAAGCGGCTTTTCCGTTCGGAATTGCTTGAAAACTCACGACAAAGATGAATCGTTTTGGGCTCGATCTATCTGGAAAAATCGCTGCGCACGATGCCGTGGCGCTGCAGCTTGTCGTAGAAGGTCTTGCGCGGAATGCCGAGCGCCTCGATCGTGCGCCGGACGTCGCCGTCATTGCGGCCAAGTGTCTCGCGGATGATCTCGGCCTCGTAGCGCTCCAGCCGCTCCGGCAATGAAATAGCGGCGTCGGGCTCCGCCTTCGCTGGGGAAGAGCTGCCGCCCGCTTCCTCCAGCCCGAGAACGAATCGTTCAGCGAAATGGGCGAGCTCGCGCACATTGCCCGGCCAATCGTGTTCTCTCAGCTGGCGCTGGATGGCGGCAGGCGCTGTCGGCACCGGCCGCCGGAAGCGCGCGGCGGCGCGCTCGGCGAAATAGCCGAACAGCAGCGGCACGTCGTCCCGCCGCTCGCGCAAAGGCGGGATCGAGATCGTCACCACATTGAGCCGGTAATAAAGGTCCTCGCGGAAGGCGCCGCGTTGCCCGGGATCGCCGAGATCGACCTTGGCGGCGGCGACGACGCGCAGGTCGACCGGCCGGACCTCGTTGGTGCCGAGCGGCGTCACCTCGCGCATTTCCAGCACGCGCAGCATCTGCACCTGGGTCGTGGGCGGCATGCTTTCGATCTCGTCGAGGAACAGCGTGCCGCCGCTCGAATGCTCGATGCGGCCGATGCGCTTTTTCTGCGCGCCGGTGAAGGCGCCGGCCTCGTGGCCGAACAATTCGCTCTCGATCACCGTCTCTGGCAGCGTGCCGCAATTGAGCGCGACGAAATTGCCTTTGGCGCGGCGACTCCAGCGATGCAGCAGGCTCGCCACCACTTCCTTACCGGAGCCTGTCTCGCCGGTCACCAACACGTCGACATCGGTGTCGGCGATCTGCCGCAGCGTGCGGCGCAGCCGCTCCATCGCCGGCGTCTGGCCGATCAGCGGCAGACTGTCCTGCGCCTGCTCGGCCGCCTCGCACAAGGCGCGGTTTTCCATCACCAGCCGGCGCTTTTCCGCCGCGCGCCACACACTTTGCGCCAGCCTGTCGGCAGCGAACGGCTTGGTGATGAAGTCGTAGGCGCCGTCCTTGATTGCCTTGACCGCCATCGCGATGTCGCCGTGTCCGGTAACGAGGATGACGGGGATGTCCGGGTCGAGGTCGACCACGCGGTCGAAGAGCTGCAGGCCGTCCATCTCGGGCATGCGGATGTCCGACACCACAACGCCGGCAAAGCTCGCGTCGAGGGCGGCAAGCGCTTCGCTTGGCGAGGCGAAGGCTGAGACTGCGAAGCCGGCGAGCTCCAGCGTCTGCTTTGTCGCCTTGAGCAGGTCGCCGTCGTCATCGATCAGGATGACCGGGTTGCCGTTGGTCATGCCGCGCCGGCTTTCGAGAGGTGGACGGTGAAACGGGTGCCTTGGCCGCTGCTCGAAACCTCGATGCGCCCGCCATAATCGGCGACGATGTCCTTGGAGATGACGAGGCCGAGCCCGAGGCCCTTTTCTTTCGAGGTGTTGAACGGCGTGAACAGCGATTTCAGGATCGACGGCGGGATACCCGGCCCGTTGTCGGACACAATGAGCGTCACGTCGTCGGCGGTCTCCGCGGCGGAGACCTCGACCGCCGCGTCGTCACGACCTTCCAGCGCTTCCAGCGCGTTCTGGAACAGATTGATCAGCACCTGCTCCAGCCGCAGCCGGTTGCCCATCACCTTGAGCGTCGGCGGCGGCAGCGTGATAGCCAGCGCCTCGATCCGTCCGGCAAAGCGGCTCCTGAGCAGCACGACGGCGCCTTCGATGACGGATCGCAGCTCGACTGCCTCGGCCGCGGTGCGGCCCTTGCGGGCGAACGCCTTCAACTCTTCGGTTATGCTGCCGATGCGCTCCGTCAGCGCGGCGATGGCGCCAAGGTTTTCCTCGGCCGGCGTCGTCTGCTTGCGTTCCAGGAACACGCGCGCATTGTCGGCATAGGCGCGGATGGTCGCCACCGGCTGGTTGATCTCATGCGCCACGCCGGCGGCGACCTGACCGAGGGTGGCGAGACGGTTGGCCTGTACCAGCTCCTGCTGCATGACCTGCAGCCTGGCTTCGGTGCTGCGGTGATCGGCGATTTCGGCCTGCAACCGGTCGCGCGCCAGGCTGAGGTCCTGGGTGCGCTCGACAACGCGGCGTTCGAGTTCCGCACGCGCCACCTGTTCGGCAGCGATCCGCATCTGCGCCGACTGCCGGCGCCACAACAGATAGGCGGCGAGGGCGATGAGCGGAATGACCGCGCCGAGCGCCAAAAGCCGCATCTCGCGCTGCGCCGCGGCAATCGGCGCCTCGGCCGGGACGAGATAGTCGAGCCGCCACGGCGTCGAGGTCACCGGCGTCGAAAGGCGAAGATACTGCGCATCGCTGCCGCCCGGCATGATGGCGTGGACCAGCGCGACATCGGCGCTCAGCGCCTGCAGCCGCGTGATCGGCAGCGGCACCAGCGGCGCCTCGCCGAACTGCTGGCTGGCGCGGATGTCAGCCGTGACTGAGGGGGCCAGCGGCGCCGTCGTCATGAAGCGCCAGGAAGGCACGCTGGTGATCAGCACGATGCCGTGCTCGTCACTGACATAGGCGGGGCGGTTCGCCTCGTGCCAGTCGGCCTCGAGCTGGTCGAACTCCATCTTGACGACGACAACGCCGAGCGGCGCTGCCGCGCTGCCGACGCGGCGCGAAATGTAGAGACCCGGACGCTTGCTGACATTGCCGAGCGCGAAATACTCGGCCGTGCCGGACTGCATCGCGCCCGAAAAATAGGCGCGAAAACCGTAGTCGTTGCCGACGAAGCTCACCGGTTCGCGCCAGTTGCTGGAGGCGATCGCCAATCCATCCGTGCCGGTGACATAGAGCACCGAGGCCTTGGTGCCGGAAACCAGCCCTTCGAGCTTGCGATTGAGCACATCGATCGAGGCAGGGCTGCGCTCGCTCAGCGCGTCATGCACCTGCTGATCTTCGGACAGGAGCAGCGGCAGTGCGCGCGGATTCTCCAGCACCGCGCGCAGCAGCGCGACCTTGAGATTGGCATCCGTGCGACCTTGCGCGGATAGCGCCTCGATCTCGGTCGAACGGCCGTAGAGGCCGGCACCGTAGAGCGCTGCCAGCACGATCAGAAATGCGATCGCCGCGAACAGCAGCCAGGCGCGCCGCGCCCGCCCGGCGAGCAGTTCGGGCGTCGAGGCGAAGGCAGCGGCGGAGCGTTGCAGCATGCCGCATTTGTGCATGATTTCGCACAAAGCACAATTCGACCTATGCGGATAGCCGCACCGCTACCCTGGAACGCGTCCTCGGATCGGGCGAAAAACCCTGCAAAATCAATGAAAAGAGTCCTCCGAGACAATCTGGCACGCCCGTTGCAGATGCATGTCCAGCAGCCGCGAGGCTGTGGAGGTCAACTGCCCTGGGAGGTCGAGCTTCTCGATCGGGGCATGAACGGAGGAGACACCATGCAGACAGCAATCGCTGCCGCCGAGCCGCGCGGCAAGGTTCCCTTTTACCGGCATCTTTACGTGCAGGTTTTGGCGGCCATCGCCGCCGGCATCCTGCTCGGCCATTTCTACCCCGACATCGGCGCTTCGCTGAAACCGCTTGGCGATGCCTTCATCAAGTTGGTCAAGATGGTCATCGCGCCGGTGATCTTCCTGACGGTGGCGACCGGCATCGCCGGCGTCTCCGACCTGCACAAGGTCGGCCGCGTCGCCGGCAAGGCGATGATCTACTTCCTCGTCTTCTCGACGCTGGCGCTCATCGTTGGCCTCGTCGTCTCCAACGTCGTCCAGCCGGGCGCCGGCATGCACATCAATCCGGCCACGCTCGACGCCTCGAAAGTTTCGACCTTCACCGAGAAGGCGCATGACACGACCATCGTCGGCTTCCTGATGAACATCATCCCCGACACCATCACCGGCGCTTTCGCTCAAGGCGACATCCTGCAGGTGCTGTTCTTCTCGGTGCTGTTCGGCATGGCGCTGGCGCTCGTCGGCGAACGCGGGCGGCCGGTCGTCGATTTCCTGCAGGCGCTGACCGCGCCGATCTTCCGCCTCGTCGCCATCCTGATGAAGGCGGCCCCCATCGGCGCCTTCGGCGCCATGGCCTTCACTGTCGGCAAATACGGCATCGGCACGATCGCCAACCTCGCCATGCTGATCGGCACCTTCTACCTGACGTCGCTGCTCTTCGTGCTGGTCGTGCTCGGCACTGTCGCCTGGTACAACGGCTTCTCCATCCTGGCGCTGATCCGCTACATCAAGGAAGAGCTGCTTTTGGTGCTCGGCACTTCTTCCTCGGAGGCTGCCCTGCCAGGCCTGATGGCCAAGATGGAGCGCGCCGGCTGCAACCGCTCGGTTGTCGGCCTGGTCATCCCGACCGGCTATTCCTTCAACCTCGACGGCACCAACATCTATATGACGTTGGCCGCGCTCTTCATCGCCCAGGCGACCGACACGCCGCTCACCTTCGGCGACCAGATCCTGCTCTTGCTCGTCGCCATGCTGAGCTCCAAGGGCGCCGCCGGCATCACCGGCGCCGGCTTCATCACGCTCGCCGCCACCCTCTCGGTCGTGCCCTCGGTGCCGGTCGCCGGCATGGCGCTGATCCTCGGCGTCGACCGCTTCATGTCGGAATGCCGGGCGCTGACCAACTTCGTCGGCAACGCAGTGGCGACCATCGTCGTGGCGCGCTGGGAGGGCGAGCTCGACCAGAAGCAGTTCGCCGCCGCCATGGCCGGCACGCTGCCGGAAGAGGCCGACCTCGCGCTGTCCGGCGGGCTGCAGCCCGCCTGAGCGATCAGGTCTCCCAAGCCTGATAAGCCGCGACCGGTTCGCCGGTCGCGGCCTGTTCTTTTCGGCAGGCGCCGCATAGGGTGGCGCGGGCCGCGCCTGGCGGCCTTGGCGCAAGTAGCGAGGGGCCGATGAAATGAGCAGCGCGTTTCCCGAAATCTACCTGGTCCGGCACGGCGAGACCGAATGGAGCGCATTGGGAAAGCACACCGGCCGCACCGACATTCCGCTGACGGCAAACGGCGAGGCCGCGGCACGCGGCGTGGCGGAGCGCCTTGGAGGCCTGACCTTCCAGGCCGTCTGGTCGAGCCCGTCGCAGCGCGCCTTCGACACCTGCCGGCTCGCCGGCTTCGGCGCTGCTGCAGTCAAGAAGGACGACCTGCAGGAATGGGACTATGGCGCCTATGAAGGCGTGACGACGAAAGACATCCTCGCCCGGCGCCCCGGCTGGCAATTGTTCCGCGACGGCTGCCCGGACGGCGAGGCAGCCGCCGATGTCGGCGCCAGGGCCGATGCCATTATCGCCGGACTCCGCGCCATCGCCGGCAATGTGCTCATATTCTCGAGTTCGCATTTCCTGCGCGTGCTTGCGGCGCGCTGGACCGGCCTGCCGCCCGAAGGCGGCGAGCACTTCGTGCTCGATACAGCAAGCCTCAGCATGCTCGGCTATGAGCACGACCTGACCGAGCCGGTCATTCGCCGCTGGAACCAGAAATAGCTCCGGCTCTTACTCAGCAAGGGTAGCCAGCTCTTCGGCCGTCAAATATCGCGCCTTGCCCTTGGCCAGATCGCCGATTTCAAGCCGGCCGATCGCCACCCGCACCAGCCTGAGCACCTCGATGTCGAAAGCGCCGAGCAGGCGGCGGATCTGGCGGTTGCGGCCTTCGTCGAGCACGATCTCCAGCCACGCGGTGCGGCCGCCGCTGCGTAAGAGCTCGATCGAGCTCGCGGTCAGCAGCTCGCCATCCACGTCGGCACCTTTGCGAAACCGCTCGAGCATCGTGTCGTCGGGGACCGAAGCAATCTGCACGTGATAGGTCTTGGCGACATGCGAAGCGGGGTCGAGCAGGTCGTTCGCCCAGTGCGTGTCGTTGGTCATCAACAGCAGGCCTTCGCTTGCCTTGTCGAGCCGGCCGACAGGCGACACGAAGGGCAGGTCGAGCCCCTCCAGGCAGTCATAGACCGTGCCGCGGCCCTCGGGATCGTCGCGGGTGCTGACCAGCCCGCGCGGTTTGTTGAGCATCAGATAGACCTTGCGCCCGCCGACGACGCGCTCGCCGTCGACCGTGATGCGGTCGCGGTCGGGATCGACGCGCAGCGTGGGGTCGCGTACCGCCTTGCCGCCGACCCGCACGCGCCCGTCCGCGATCAGCAGCTCCGCCTGCTTGCGTGAGCAAAACCCAAGCTTCGACAGCGCCCGGCTGAGGCTGACCTTCGCGGCAGAGCGCCGCCTGATGGTGTCCGGCGAATTTGCCAAGGATTGTTCCTTCGAGACCAAACGGCATGCGCATGCCACGTGCGACGATACCAACGCAACCCAAGTATTTCAGCCTGGCCAGGTGCTCGGATCGGATCCGGCAGTTCGCGCTTGCCCCGCCGGCAAGGCTCTTGCGGCAGCGTCGCGAAAGCTCACTCCGGCTGGGGCGGCGCGCTCAATCGCCTGTACGAGATGCCGTCGAAATTTGCCGTCACGAAGTCCTTGACCGACATCTTGCGCTTGCGTCCGTCGCTGCAGGCGTAGACCGGCCAGCCGGCCTCGCTGCATTCGCTTGCCAGGCAGATGCGGGCAAGGCAGTTGCCGACAGTCAGCCGGAAGCCGCCTTTGCCGGCGAAGCCCTGCAACAGACTGCCGTCCGCAGAACGCCACGTCCGTGCGACAAATTCCGGCCGCAGCAGCCGGGGTTCGAGCGGGACAGCGAGATTGGCTGCGCCGCCAAGCGCCGCGAACTGGAGCCGGTAGCGCGCCATGCCTGTCGTGTATGCGGTCACAATATCCGACTCGCGCAGATAGGCCGTCGCCAGATCGGCGCGATCGAACAGATGCGACATGCCCTCGCCCGCATCTGTCGGGCTCCCCAAGGCAACAATGGCGAGAAGGGCCAAGCACGCTCGCGACATTCGATTTCCAGCAGCCATACCGATTGCGGCGTGCCGGTTTGCCCGGCTGCCGTCGGGTACAATCTTGCCAATCGGATTTTCGCGCAAGCCGCTCAGCGGATATTCGGCGGCTGGGCGAATTCGACGTCGTCAGCCGCCGGCGATCGGCGGCAGGTCGAACAGGGTGGCCGGCATGGCCTGCCGGAGGACCACCGTCCTGCTATCGGAAAGCCTTGGACATCTGATCCGTCAGAGGTTTCAACAGATAAGACCAAACGCTGCGCTCATCGGTGCGGATGTGAACCTCGGCCGGCATGCCCGGTCTCAGTTCCTTGGCTTCCGTCAGACAGTTCGATTTGTTCTCGACCTTGATGCGCGCCGAAAAATACGAAAGCTGACGCTGCGGATCTCTGATCAGGTCGGCGGAGATGTATTTGACCGAGCCCTCGCAGACAGGCGTGGTGCCGACGTCAAAAGCCGGAAACCGGATCGATACGCTTTGTCCCGGGCGTACGTCGTCTATTCGGGACGGCGGGATCAGCGCGTCCACAACGAGGTTGTCGGCGTCGGGAATGATCGTCATAAGCAGCTCGCCCGGGGCGACTACGCCGCCAACCGTGTGGACGGAAGACTGTTGTATCGTCCCGGATTGCGGAGCGCGAATTTCCGTCTTGGTCAGCTCGTCCTGCGCCACGACCTTGCGCTCGTTGAGTTCGGTCCACTTGGCTTCCGTTTCGCGAAGCTCGCTCGTCACATCGCTGCGCCTTTGCTCGTCAAGCTGCAGGATCTGCAGCTCGGTCTCGCTGATCTTGGCCTGAGCCTCGGCCACCGCAGCCGCCAGCCGCCCGGATTCACCCTTGGCCCGTGTCGCATCCAACCTGACGTTGCTCACCCGCTCCTTGGACACCAACTTCTTCGAATAAAGAGAATTGACATCCGTAAGGTCGCTGCCGAGGAAAACCGCTGACTCATCTGTTGCGGTCTGCTGCGCCTTGAGACCTTCGATCTGGCGCTGGAGCTGTTCCGTCTGGCTCCGCAAAAGCGCCTTTTGCCCTGCCAATGCCGATGCACGCGTGTCGAACAGAATGCGCTCGCCATTGACAAGCGCGGCCAGGTCCGGCCTGCCCATTTCCGCCTGGAGGCTGGCTGGAAGCTGCATCGTCGGCAGCCCCTGGCGTTCGGCCTCCAGCCGGGCAAGGCGGACGGTGGTGCGATCGAGATCCTCGCTGATGATCTTCAGGTTGGCCCGCGGAAGCGTGTCATCCAGCCTGACCAAAACGGCGCCGGCCCGCAC
The DNA here is from genome assembly GCF_006442795.2 of Mesorhizobium sp. B1-1-8. Taxonomy (NCBI): domain Bacteria; kingdom Pseudomonadati; phylum Pseudomonadota; class Alphaproteobacteria; order Hyphomicrobiales; family Phyllobacteriaceae; genus Mesorhizobium; species Mesorhizobium sp. B1-1-8. Next base: position 5,573,644 of record NZ_CP083956.1, on the reverse strand, counting down.
ATGGTCGCCGTCTTGCGCGAAGATGCCCCCGATCGTGCCTCCGGTCTGATGTTGAACCTTTTTGGTGTTGGTCTCGACCACCACGGTCGCCGGCGCGATCACCGCGCCCGCTATCTTGGTCAGGCCAAGCCAGAGTCCTCCGCCGACGACCAGCAATGAAGTCACGCTAAGGCCGAGCGCCATGCTGGGCCATATCCTGCCTGGCCTCTTGAGCAAGCCAGTTTCAGCGGAGCGCTGACCAGCGCCGAGGCCAGCATAGGACGGCAGGAGCGTAAAAAGGCGGGGCAGAAGATCACGCATGTCCGCTCACGCCTTTCTGCAGCGGGATCACCGGAGAGGAACGGTTCGCAGCGGGCGGCTGCGCCATGCTGGTCAGCACCTGCTCGCGCGAGCCGAACGAGCGGATCGTGCCGTTAGACAAGACCAGGACCTGGTCGATGTTGGTAAGGGCGGACGGGCGGTGTGCGACGACGATGACGACGCCTCCACGCTGGCGCACCGCCTGGATCGCCGTGGCCAAGGCAGCGTCGCCTTCCACGTCCAGGTTGGAATTGGGCTCGTCCAGGACGACCAGAAACGGATCGCCATAAAGCGCCCGTGCGAGGCCGATGAGTTGCCTTTGTCCTGCCGACAAGGCCCTGCCGCCCTCGCCGATGCGGGTCTGGAAACCTTCCGGCAAATGCATGATCATCGAGTAGACGCCCGCGTCTCTGGCTGCCGCCAGCACGCCTTTGGCATCGGCCTTGCCGCCGAACCTTGAAATGTTGTCCGCGACGGTCCCGTCGAAGAGCTCCACATCCTGCGGCAGATAGCCGATATGGGCGCCGAGCGAATGTGGATCCCACTGATCGAGAGAGGCCCCGTCCAGTCTTACTTTTCCGTGAAGCGGGGTCCAGATTCCGACCAGCGCGCGCACCAGCGTCGTCTTGCCCGCGCCGCTCGGGCCGACGATGGCCATTCCTGCACCGCTGGACAGCTGGAAGCTGACGTCGACCACCGTCGGTTTTGGCAAGCCTGGCGGCGCTACCGTCAATTTCTCGACCGTCAGCCGCGTTTGCGGGCGTGGCAGTTCCATGGGCTCAACAGGGCTTCCGAACGCATCGAGCGTCGCCTTCAGCTGGAAATAGCTCTGCCGGGTCGACAGGAATCCCCGCCAGTTGGCGATGGCGGCATCCACGGGAGCCAGCGCGCGGCCCAGCAATATGGAGGATGCGATGATCACGCCGGGGGAAGCCTCACCGCCGATCACCAGATAGGCGCCAAGTCCCAGCACAAGGGATTGCAGCGCCATCCTCAGCGCCTTCGACAGAGAACCGGTTCCTCCGATGACATCGGAGAGCCGCTCCTGATGCGTGAGATGGGCATGTATGATCCCGCCCCAGCGCGCGGCGAGCCTGGAGGAAAGCCCCATGGCATGGACGACCTCCGCGTTGCGGCGGCCGGCATCGGCAAGGAAACGCTGCGTTAGGATGGCTTCCGATGCCAGCCTGGCTGGCCGGCGACCAAGCACCTCCGCGACCGCAGTCAGCATCACGACGGCAAGCGCGCCGATCGTCGCCAGCACGCCGAGCGCCGGGTGCAGCATATAGATGATCAGCAGATAAAACGGGATCCAAGGAGCGTCGAAGACCACAGTCGGCCCCGATCCCGACAGGAAGCCGCGTAACTGGTCGAGGTCCCGCAGCGGCTGCACCCGGTCCGCTTCCCGGCCGGCCTTGAGCGGCAGCAGCAGCGATATGGAAAATGCCTTTTGGTGCAGGTTCCTGTAGAGCCGGCTGCCAATGCGGACCAGCAGGCGAAGCCGCACGAAATCGAGCAACCCGTAGGCGGCATAAAGACCCAGCATCCCGACGGTAAATCCGATCAGTGTCGGAACGCTCTGGGAAGGCAGCACCCGATCATAGATCTGGAGCATATAGAGGGATCCGGTCAGCCCCAGCACATTTATTACAGCTGAAAAAACTCCAACGCCGATCAGTCCGGGCACGCAGTCCAATATGGCGAAGCGTAGAGGGGGAGAGTGTTCCTGGCTTGTCTTCATAATCCGCAATTTTTCACGCGGAAGTGCCGCGTGGCTTTCTTGGCTCGGTCCAATGTAAACAACCTCTTACTCGGGGGAATCGTCCGGTCCGCGTGACATTACCGGACATAAGGCGTCGCTAAGTTATTCGAGGTTTATTCAAAATGAAGCGAAATCATGATCGTGGCTCGGATTCAGGGACTGACAAATCTGTGAATTCAGTGGATGACCCTGGCGCAAGCCCAGGTTTACCCAGGGCGGGGAATCGGCAATTCCGCTTATAAACGGCAAACTTAGCGGGTTACCTGCCGATCCTCGTGGCGGCCCCTTTTTTCCTGCTGATCAATTATTTTGACCGACGATATCCTTATGTGATTTCTGTCTAATATAGCTTTCCGTTAACCAAGCCGCTGCGGGGGTGCGTTGCCGAATCATCAGACAAAAGGAAAAAGCATGGCAACTCTCCATTATGCTTCGGGCGGATCTGCTGCCGAAGTTGCAGGCGCCGGGTTCAACCTGGTCGATGTGCAGTATCTTTCGCAGGTCAATGCACTGCCTGACGGAATGAAGGGCTTGGTTTATCTCAGCGCCCATGACGGCGTCACCCAATCGTTCATCGACAAGGTCACTCCTTTCCTCAACAACCCGAAGGTGTTCGGATTCTTTCTCATGGATGAGCCGGATCCCACCGGCAGATGGGGGACCTATGCGAGCACCGCAAATCTAAAGGCGGAATCCGACTGGATCCATTCTCACTTCCCGGGCGCCAAGACCTTCATCACGATGATGAACATGGGATCGTCGACCAATCCGGATTTTTCCAACACCTACAATCCGGCGAGCACTGGCATCGACTATTATGGCCTGGATCCCTATCCGGTACGCACCGGCACGACGACTGTCGACTACAATATGATCGACAGAGCCGTGGCCGCGGCGGTGAAGTCCGGCATCCCCGCCGACAAGATCATTCCGGTGTATCAGGCGTTCGGCGGTGGCGGCTGGGCGACCGACACGGGCGGAAAACACGTCATGCCCAACGCATCTGAGATGCAGACGATGATGGATCACTGGGCCAAGCTGGTTCCGTCGCCGGCGTTCGACTATGCCTACGCGTGGGGCTCGCAGAACGGCGACACCGCGCTTGAGAACTCGCCTGAGCTGCAGGCCGTCTTCCGCCAGCACAACGCCGGGTCGACCTCATCGACGCCTCCGTCAACTTCCGAGCCGGTGCCGCCAACCTCAGACCCGACACCGCCCCCGACTTCACAGCCCACCTCGCCCTCTGATCCCGTCAAGTCATCGGCCGGCGATCATATTTTCCATGGCACAAAGGGCGCGGATTCATTCCACCCGACCAATGGCAATGACACCTACTATGCCAACAACGCGCACGATAAGGTGATGGAGGCGGCAAACGGCGGCTTCGACAAGGTGCTGGCCTCGGTCAGCTACGCTCTATCGGCCGGTTCGCACGTCGAGCAACTCTCCACCACAAATACGGGCGGCAAGGCGGCGATCAACTTGAAGGGCAATGAGTTCGGCCAGGCAATCAACGGCAACTACGGCGCCAATAAGATCAATGGCGGCGGCGGTGCCGACACCATGAAGGGCTACGGCGGCAACGACACCTACTATGTCGACAATGCGCATGACAAGGTGTTGGAGCAGAAAGGCGGCGGCATCGATAAGGTGCTTGCCTCTGTGAGCTATGCTCTCTCAGCGGGCTCATCCGTTGAGCACCTCGCCACCATGCAGGCCAACGGCAAGGCCGCGATCAACTTGACCGGCAATGAGTTGGCCCAGACCATCCAGGGCAATGCCGGCGCCAACAAGATCAACGGTGGTGGCGGTTCCGACACGTTGACGGGCCTGGGCGGCAAGGACACTTTTGTGTTCAATACGGCTCTTGGCGCCGGAAACGTCGATCGGATCACGGACTTCAACGTCTCCCAGGACAAGATTCAACTCGACCATAGCGTATTCACCGGACTTCACCCGGGTGCGCTTTCCGCCGCCAATTTCCACATCGGTAAAGCCGCGCATGCGGCCGGCGACCACATCGTCTACGACAGTTCGACCGGGGCGCTCTCTTTTGACAGCGACGGAAGCGGCGGCCACGCCCCGACGCACTTTGCCACGCTTGCGCCGCATCTCTCCCTCCACGCGAATTCGTTTTTCGTGGTTTGAAGACGCGCCTTTCCGGCAGGAACTGGACGTTCCTGCCGGATCGGTCGTCTGATATCCGTCAATCGTCGACAAATCAGAGGAGTCTCAGCCGGAAGACAGGCTGGCTCGCGCCCCATGGACGGTCTTGGGCTGATCATATACTATTGGCATACCCGCCCGATGATTTTCCTGGCCTCCGCCGGGAACAATTCCCAGTGATCGAGGTTTATGATTGCTGGTGCGGGAGGACCAAATGCCGAACTACGAGGTCGAGGAGATTTTCGCTGGCAAGGTGGTGGTCACGCACCGGGTTGCTGCACCGACACCCTTCCGAGCTGCAAAACTTGCGACAAAACGGGACATCACGCTCCGAAGCTCCGAGGTCCGCTGGATCAGGGTGTTCGAAGAAGATCGGCGACACCGCGCATACGAGTATACATTCTCCGATAGACCTTACCTCTCTCCGCGTAATGGGCAGCAATAAACTCTCTGTCCTGGTGGCGAGTTTGGCGATAAACGCCGCTTCCCCAAGAGGCCGCCAGCCTCGTTGACCTGATGGCTGGACGCCCGTTTTGCCGGTAGCGCCGCACGCCTGCCCGGAACCACCAATGCATGTCCCGAAAGTGTGCAGCGGTTTCGGGACAAAGACATGCTTTAGGCGGTGCGATCTCAAACAACGTTGGTCTCGCGTTCTCCGGAACCTGGCCAACTCACCGTTGCCCCCGCGGTGTCGGTGAAGTCAACGTCATTCGAACATACGAGGACAAAGATCAGGCCTGCCCGTAGCTTGGCATCGCATCCCATCGCGACGAAATCGGGCCATGAGACACAATTCAGCTTCGAACCACTTGCGGCTGCCGAAGCACCGCTGGGTTGCGGGAGCGGCAAGATGAGCCCGCATCTGGTTTGCGTTGGAGGCGAGGACCACGCATTAAGAATTCCGTTCCTCATGGAGGTTCGGGAGAGGGGCTTTCGGGTATCTGCAATCTCAAGCGGCGATGAGGCTCCATTTCGGCGACACGGAATTGCGCACACGCGTTACGGATTTGACCGCTTCGCCAGCGGCAGCGGCAGGCCTGGAGCCATCAGAATGCTTCGCCGGCTGATATCGGAACTTCGCCCGGATATCGTTCAAAGCTTCGATACCAAGCCCAACCTTCTGGCGCCGCTGGCGGTGCGTGGACAGGCTCCGGTTATCCGCACGATAAATGGGTTGGGCTGGACGTTCTCATCGCTTGAGCCGCGCGCGTTGGCCCTGCGACCGGTGTTTTGTGGCCTGCAATGGCTTGCATCGTTCTGGACGGCCGTGACTGTTTTCCAAAACCGCCAGGATCAGGCGTTTTTCGAAAAATATCGGCTGATCGCGCGCGGCGACAGGCGGCTGATTGGCGGCTCCGGCATCGACATCGATGCGTTCACAGCGGCCAAACGCCTTGGCCCCTCGGCAATGAGGATGCGGCAGGAACTTGGGCTGCAGTCGGCTGAAGTCGTCATCTTTGTCGGCCGCCTGACGCGCCAGAAGGGAATACCGACGCTCCTCAAAGCGATTCCGCATGTCCTCGCCAAGAGGCCGAATGCGCGGTTTGTGCTTGTCGGTCCGCGGCAATCGGAAGGACCGTTTGCTGTCGACGAGTCCGAGATCAAACGGCTTGCTCCTCACGTGATTGCGTTGGGGAAACGCCAGGATGTTCCCGCTCTCCTGGGCATGGCCGACGCGTTCGCCTTTCCAACCCAATACCGCGAGGGGATTCCGCGTGTATTGCTGGAAGCAGGATTCGCAGGATTGCCGATAGTTGCATCAAGGATGCCCGGCTGCAGCGATGTCGTCGAAGACGGGTGGAACGGTTACCTCGTCCCGCCGCGCGACGCCAATGCGCTTGCAAGTCGAATAGTTGACATACTGTCGGATCGTCCGCTCGGAGCAATCATGGGCGGGCGTTCCGCGGCGCTTGTTCGGGAGCGGTTTTCGCTTTCGCGGATCGTCGACCAGTACTGCGACCTCTATGGGCGCACCCTCAGCGCCCAGCCCGGCGGCGGTCTCGCTCTGCCACCTTTCGCCGACGGCATCGGCAACCGCCGGCTGGGCGGGGTGCAGTGATGTTGCGCGACGGATTGCTTGCCTGCGGCGTCACCCTGTCCTTTGCGTCGCAACTATCGGTGCCGGCCTGGCCATTCGGCTTAGGCGAATTGTTCCTGGCGCTTTGGATCATGCTGTCGGTCATCCGGATACTTGCTGGCGGCCGCATCGAAGCGACGCCGGTCTTTTTTCAACTCGCGAGTTTCTGGTTGCTGTTTTCCCTGGCTTTGGGAATTGGAATGATCGTCGGCTATCTGACCACCGTGCTCTACATGACGGGAGTGTGGCACGACACCATGGCCTACGTGCTGTTGGCGAGCTTCACCTGCCTGGCGGCGCTGGAGCCCGATGCCGCGCACCATCTGCGGCGCACCGGCTGGTGGATGATCGCAATCGCCGACGTCGCCTTTGCCGTCCAGCTTGGACTTGCCTGGGGCTGGTTCCATCAGTCCGGCGTCGATCCCTGGTACTGGGACCGGCTCCGCGGCTGGTCCGAGAATCCGAACCAACTCGCACTCTATTGTGCGATCTTTGGTCCATTGGCGCTGCATCTCGGAACGACCACCGGCAATCGATGGGCGCAGTTCCTTGCGTTCTCCAGCCTGATTCTGATCTTCTATGTCGGACGGCTGACCAAGAGCGACACCTATCTTTACACAACCGTTGTCAGCGGTCTCGTTTTCCTTGGACTGCGCATAAGGGCTTGGTTGGCATCCAACGGCAATCGACCGAGCCTTCCTCGGCAAATTGCGGTTTTGCTGATGCTGGGCGCGCTCCCGCTCGCAGTGGCGATGATGCCTTACGCCGTGACCGAAGAGACCAGCGTCGAAAATTTCGCCAAGAGCCTCACCAAGGACGGCGGCGGGGAAGCAACGGCCGAGACATTCGCACTTCGGGTCTATCTGTGGGGGGCGGCGGTGGAGAAGGGGTTGCAATCCGGGTCGCTTGGCCTTGGTCCCGGTCCGCATCTCGACCGCCCGCCGGTCTTCGACCAGCAATTTGCGTACCTGCCCTTTGAGGCTCACGACACGATCCTCGATCTCTACCTTCAGGGGGGACTGATGGCCGTCCTCGTCTTGTTGTGGATCGTTGGATCGGCCGCCATGTCCGCCTGGCGCAGTCAGTTCGATGCGCTCTTGGTGCTGTTGGCGTCAGTGGCTGTCTTCAGCATACCACATCTGATCATCCGCCATCCGATCGTGTGGTTTGTGCTGACCTTCTGCCTGGTCGCAGGAACGCCTCGCCAGGTCGGTCGGCGGCTCGAGATGCTGAGGGCCGTGTGATGTGCGGGATTGCTGGAATTCTTCTGGCGAACGATGCGGCCGATACCGGGCCGCTCGACGAAATAGCGCAAATGATGACATCGCTTCGGCATCGCGGGCCGGATGGCGAAGGAGTCTGGACAGATCGTGAAGCCGGGATTGCCCTGGGTCACAGGCGACTCGCGATCGTCGACCTGTCCGAGGGTGGACGCCAGCCCATGTATTCCGCAAGCGGGCGATATGTAGTCACCTTCAACGGTGAAATTTACAATTTCCGGGACCTGCGGCGCGAACTCGAAGGCGCCGGTCACCGCTTTCACAGCACCAGCGACACGGAAGTTATGCTGTGCGCCATTGAGAGTTGGGGACTCGAGGCCGCGCTCCGGCGCTTTGCCGGCATGTTCGCATTTGCCTTATGGGATCTGAAGACCAGGACCCTTCATCTCGCCCGGGATCGAATGGGCAAAAAGCCACTCTACGTCGCTTTGGCAGGGCGTGCGCTGGTTTTTGCTTCCGAGCTGAAGGCGATCAACCGCTTTCCAGGTTTCTCGGCTGACCTCGACTTCGATGCGGCGGCCGCGATGCTCTCCAAGGGATGGGTGCCGGATCACCGCTGCATCTGGCGAGACGCGTTCAAGCTGCCGCCCGGCTCCGTCCTCTCGATAAAGGCTGCAGATATTGCCGAGGCAGGCGGTGCGGCCTCGCTTTCCCAGCGCAGCAGCCGCTGGTGGTCGCTGGCCGAAGTCGCGGCGAACGGCCGGCAACAACCGATCGTCGGCGGCGATGACGAACTAACCGATGAACTGGATGATCTGCTTCGACTCGCCGTTCGCGAACGGATGGTTGCCGATGTGCCGCTGGGCGCCTTTCTGTCGGGTGGCATCGACAGCTCGGCCGTCGTGGCCCTGATGCAAGCTCAATCCAGAAGTCCGGTGCGCACTTTCACCATCGCCTTCGCGGAAGGCGGCTTTGACGAGGCGCCCTACGCGGCCGAGGTCGCGCGACATCTGGGGACCGATCACACCGAGCTTCATCTTTCGTCCGCCGCCGCGCGCGATGTCATTCCGGAATTGCCGCGGATATGGGACGAGCCGTTCGCCGACGAATCGCAAATACCAACCCTGCTGGTGGCGCGGCTCGCCCGTCAGCATGTTACCGTGGCGCTGTCGGGCGACGGCGGAGATGAGTGTTTCGCCGGCTACGGCCGCCACTTCATGGCGGACCGGCTGAAGCGTCACCAAAGCCTGCCCTTGCCGCTCCGGCGCGTGATGGCAGCCGGTGTAGGCTTGTTGGCCCGTGTGGCCCGCGACGATTTCCTAAGCAGCTTGCCGCTTGCCGCAAATGTGCGCCATATGCTGCGCAGCGACCGGCTCGATCGCTTCGCCGGTTTGCTTACCGCGGCGCATGCGGACGAGTTGTACCGGCGGCTGCTTGTGTCGCCGACCAAAGACCTCACGCGCCATGGCTCTCCCGCTTCGATCGCCAGCGCACCGCAACTGGACGGGCTGCTGTCGCGTCTGCTGTACGACGACATGGCCGGCTACCTGCCCGGCGACATATTGGTGAAGCTGGACCGCGCCAGCATGGCCAACAGCCTCGAGGGTCGATGTCCGCTGCTCGATCACCGGGTCGTCGAATTCGCCTGGCGTCTTCCCTCCGAAGCAAAAGTGCGCGACGGCAGAGGCAAGTGGATCCTTCGCCATCTGCTACGCCGGTATCTTCCGCAGCGGCTGATCGACCGGCCGAAACAGGGTTTCGACGTTCCCATCGCCGCCTGGCTGCGAGGGCCGCTGCGTAGCTGGGCCAGCGATCTCTTCGCAGACATTCGCCGCGACCCGGACGGCGTGCTTGACAGCACGAAGGTGGACGCATGCTGGCGCGACCATATGCGCGGACAGGACCGGTCCCGCGAATTGTGGTCGGCGCTGATGTTCCGTGCCTGGCGCAATGAAGCCGGGCGGCAAAGAGCGCCAATAGACAAATCCCGCGAACTCGACCTGGCAGGAGTATAGAAATGGCAGGTTCCGCCGTCAGCCGAATTCAACGTCCTCGAGCCGCTCAACCAGCGCCCTTGGTTCTTGAAAACAGAGAGCGCAAGTGGCCAAGGCGTGAATACGCGGGCCCACAAGCTCAATCGCATCAGCTCATGGTGACCCTGGCGAGGAGAAAATGGTCGATACTCGCCTTTGCCATTCTGGGTGGGGTCCTGGCAGCGCTGGTAGGCCTCGCGCGCCCCGTTCTGTTTGAGGCGACCTCTCAGCTTATCATCGATCCGCCGGCACGGAATTCGCTGCCCGCCGTTGGAGCTTCTGCCCAGGATCTGATCGATTCGAGCATCGATGACCACATCACCATGTTGTCGTCACAAGGTCACCTGCGTCGCGTCGCGGCGGCGTTGCAAAAAACAGAAGCCAGCACGCCTGGACAAGGCGCTTCGAAAACCGGAAATTCCAAGCCTGGCCCGGCACCCGGTATCGTTCCGGAAAGTCGTTCGTTTGCAGCCAACCTCATCCAGCGACTTTGGCCGCAGAGCACTGGGGCGACGCAAAGCCCGCAAGCCGCGGCCGATTCCGAACTGAAGCTGTTGAGGAACCGCACCAGGGTTGGTCAGGAGCTGCGATCGAGGATCATTTCCGTAGGTTTCGCCGATGAAGACCCGGCGCGGGCCGCCATGGTGGCGAACACGTTCGCTCAGGTCTATGTCGACGACCTCGCCGAAAAAAGGCAAGCATCGGACAAGCTGGAACTCGATGGGGTCGTTGCCAGTTTGCCTCGCGTGCAAAGCGACCTGGTCGCTGCAACCGATCGTTTGGAGAAGTATCGGCTGAGCCACGGCGCGGTTGATCAAGGCTCGGCGGATAACGCCGCCAAGGAGAGAGCCGATCTCAGCCAGCAGATATCGATGTCCAACGCGGATCTCGCCGCGATGGAATCCCGTCTTCAACGCATCCAGGAGCTTCGCAAGCAGGGCGCACCGGTCGCCTCGCTGGCCGAGGCCATCGGCACGCCCGAGCTGACCGACCTTGCGGCCCGCCTGGCCGGCGCGCCGGCAGACAAGGATTTGAATGAAGCGATCGACCGTCAGGTCGAGCAAGCCGTCGCCGGCATTACCGCCGAGGTGAACATCTATCGGGCTCAGGTCGGGGCTCTGGAAGATCGCAAGAATGTTCTGGACGCTGTCGTGGCCGACACTGCCGGCCGGCTTTCCGGGTTGCGGGCGCTCGAGCCTCAGGTCGCCCTGCTTACGCAGCGCTACAACGACCTTCTGAGCCAGCAGCAGGATTTGATCAGGCGCATCGCAGCTCCTACAGCGGGAGTTTCCATCCTTTCCCCGGCATGGCCGCCGACCAAACCGCAAACCTTGCCACCTGTTTTTCTCATCCCGCCGGGAATGATTGTCTTTGCCATCCTGGCTGCGATCTTCGTCCTTGTGCGCAATCGCTTCAACCGCTCGTTGCGTGGCGAGGCCGAAGCCGAAGCCGAGCTCAGAGTTCCTTGCCTGGGGCTTGTTCCCGAGGCCGGGCAAGTACACCTGAAGCAGCTCCGGGAGATCGTTCTACACCGGAACAAGTCGGCCTATAGCCGGGCCGTGACATCTCTGCTGGTCTCTGCGACACCGAATAGAGCGGGAACGCGTTCACCGCATACGATCCTTGTGGCGTCCAGCGTGCGCGATGATGGGGGGTCGGAACTTGCATGGAGCTTGGCCTTGGCCGCCACACGTCTGGACGGTCCAGTCCTTCTGGTCGATCTTGAACGCACGGGCAATCAACTCACCCGCGAGTTCCTTCACCAGTTCGGCGGCCCCAAGTCTCGCCGTTCCTTCGGCGACTTCATCAGCAACCGCTGTATCCTGGAGGATGCGGTCGCCAGCATTCCTGAAATCGGCATAGACCTGATGACTGTAGGTGCTTCGGAGGACCTGCTGGCTCTTCTGTTTCACGCAGACAGCTCCGATTGCCGGGACGAACTGCATGCGGCATACCGCGTCGTCATCATAAACGGGCCGTCGGGGCTTGCCGGGCCCGAAGCCAGGTTCCTGGCCGGCTGGGCGGACGCCATTCTTCTTGCCGTTCGCTGGGGCTGGACGTCGCGCAGTGTCGCTCGCGGAGTGTTGGAACTGCTGCAGGGGGATGGAGCCGCTTCGGTCCCAACGGGAAGCGTCCTTACGCGCGTGAACCTCAAGCAGCATGCCAGGTATCGGCTCGGCGACAGCGCAGATCTTTTGCACGAGAAGATATCGTGAGGATCACCGGATCGGCGGGGGGATAAAGCATGTCTCCCGAAAGTGTGCAGCGCTTTCGGGATAAAGACATGCTTTAGGTCGTTTCATCGGCGCCGGGCCGTTCACTTGCTACTGGGCCTGGCGACCACTCCTGTAGCGCCGGCTACGAGACCTTGTCGATCCTGGCCCAGAGCGCGCTGCCGCCCAGCGTGGATGCGTTGCTGACCGCATACGCCCATGCCGGCAGCCTTGACGGTGAAATCGCAAGCGCAGTCAAACCCTGGGCAATCCGCTGCGCTTTGCTCCGCGGCAAGGCGCGCACGAACTCACTCAACGTGCCCGGCTTCTGCGCCTTTCGCAAAAAGCTATGTACTATATCCTGCTTCAGGAACTTGGCGAGATCGAACGGTTCCCGCTCGCATTTGCTCAATTGCAAGCCGTGTCGCTCACATATCGCGCTGAACGCTTCTTTCGTCCACCGGCCGATATGGTTAGGCGGCATGTCTACGAGCGAGCCATAAGCCTCCATATAGTATGTTCGGTTCTCATTTGGCACCGCAATGAAGATAGTTCCTTGCGTTTTTAACAGATAGTTTAATCGGGCAAAGACGTCATCGACTTTATCCATATGCTCGAAGACCTGAAACATGAAAATAAAGTCGAAAGAGTCTTTCAGAGGGTCGAAGCTGGATTGTCGAAAATCGCTCGAAAAGGTCTTGAACCCTTTCGATTCCAATACCGATAGCGATATTTCGTTGTAGTCGGCCGCGGAAATATCTGAAATATTGAAGAATTTATTCTTGACGCAGTCGAGAAAATACCCGAGCCCGGCTCCTATCTCGAGGGTGGTTTTCCCTAAAGTGTCAAGGCCTGTGAGCTCTTCGATTGTCCTTGCATACTCCCATTTCATGGTTGGAAAGCAAGGGTACACCAAAGCTAAGTTATAGAATTCGGCGCCGCCCGCGACAAAGGGATCCGCAAATCCGAATCCGCAATCCGAGCACTTGCGGACATCGCAGGTGTTGCCGCCCCAGAGGTCCGACAGATGGCACGTTAACTTTCGAGAGCGATCGGGATACTGACGCGGATTGATGAAATGTCGAGAGGCCTCGTCCGCTGTCACCTCGAACAATTTCGAAGTTGATGTGCTGCCACACCCCGGACAAATGGTCATTTCGCTTGTCCCAAAGCCTGACCGAACGAAACCGCGAGGCAAAATGCGATTTGCTGAGCTTACGATGGCTCTCGAACGCCACCATCATCCATCTGAATGACAGGCGTTCGGCGCTGCGAATTGTTATGCTCCGCCGCGGGTGCAGCCTTACGCGCGTGCAACGGGCGACCAGGTCAACAAGCGCCACGATGAAAGTCGCTTTGCGAGATTTGTGTCACAGGGGACGATACGGGTTCAACACATAGCCGCTCTGCCGGATGGTCTCATTCAGGTGAATGATGGCGAGGCCAGGCGCCTGTCGTAAGCTCCTCGGACCGCGATGACCTTGCCTCCTCGGAAGCGCGAACTCATGTCACACAGCGACAGCGACCTTCTGAGATCCAAGACGGTTCCCAGGGCTGAGAAGGCTACCAACCTTTCGCCGAGCCCGATCGGCAAAATCGTCCGTGCGGCGAGCGGCGTGTCGGCCATGGCTATCGCCGGGCAACTCATCCTCGTCGCGACCATTCCGGTGTTGACCCGGCTCTACTCCCCGGCCGATTTCGGCATCTTCACTATCTACCTTTCGACGGTAAACATACTGGGCGCGGTCGCAGCACTGCGCTTCGAGGCTTCTCTCTACGGCGTCAAGGACACCGGGCAGACCTATATCACGGTCAAGCTCATTCTGCTGGCCGTCGCGGTCACGAGCGTGCTGACCCTTGCGGCGGGAGGGGCCTTGTTGAGCATTGCGCCCGGCGAGGTCGCATACCTTGTCTGGCTCGTTCCGATCGGGATGGGCGGCGCTGCTCTCGTCGAAACGATGAACTGCTGGAGCCTGCGCGCCGGGCTGCTGCGCGACTTCGCCCTTGGCCGCCTGATATTGCCCGCGACCATGGCTTTCCTGCAACTGGCTTTCGGGTTTGCCCATCTCGGGGGCGAAGCCATGGTGTATGCCCACATCCTCAGCCAATTCGTCTTTCTCGCCTTCCTGGGCTCCCGGATTCTGACCTGGGAGGACGTGCGCGGCATCGTCCAGGCGCCGTGGCGAAGCGTCTTCAACAAGGCCAGGAGGGAATACAAATTCCCATTGTTCGACATTCCCGCGACGCTGGGGAGCTACGCCATCAACAACCTTCCGGCGATTATGGTCGGTTCGTTGTTCGGTGCCGCCTTTGCTGGCTATCTCGGGGTTGCTGCGCGGCTGATAACCGGACCTATCGTGCTGATCGCCACGCCGCTCAGCAACGTCTTTGTCGCCGAGGCGAACAAGAACAGCAATCGCGGCCACATGCTCGGCATCGCATGGGGCCTCTTGATCCTCGCAGCCTGTCTTACCTCACTGCCGATATTGGCGCTCGGACTGGCAGCGCCCTATCTTGTCGTTCCGCTTCTAGGCCCGGCCTGGATGCCCACCGCACAGATCATGACCGCCCTGGCGTTCATGGGCGCCGTGCAGGCGTTGTCGACGCCGCTCAGCGAAGTCCCGGCCCTGCTGCGGCGGCAGGAGGTGCGGCTTGTCGTCGACGCCGCGCGGATCGCGCTTGTGTTTGGTCCGCTGCTCGCCGGGGCCAGGGCCGGTTGGGAGCCTCTCAACGTCATCTATCTCATGGCGGCAGGCGGCACGGTCGGCTTTGCTCTCAAGACCGCGGCCTCGCTGTACCTTTTGAAGGCCGATGTGGAGTTGGCACCGGCGCTCCTGCCCCAAGCTCATGCACCATCGCAAGGAAAGACACAATGAAGCCTCTCGTGAGTAGCGATGCAGGTCCCGCAGGGGGGGCTCGGCCGGCCACGGGTTTCCCGTCGCGAGACGACGACGAGACGAAGCTGTCACGGCTTGATCGACTTCAGCCGGATGCTTCGAATGCACGTCCATTCATTTCAGTCGCCGTCCCGACCTTCCGCCGCCCTGACACCATCAGCCGCACCATCGATAGCATCCTGGGACAGGATTTTTCGAACTGGGAACTGGTTGTCAGCGATGACGAGGGACGGCAGGGGCCGAGTTGGGCGATCCTGGACGAATACGCCCGAAATGACCCTCGCGTTCGGATCGTGGAAAACCACGGCGAGCGAGGGCAGGTGGAGAATACCAACAACGCCATGCTTGCGTGCACCGGAAACTGGATCAAGTTGCTGCACGACGATGATTGGTTGGCCCCGGGAGCTCTCAAGAGATTTGCCGAAATCTCCCTGAAACACCCCTCGGCGGCATTCATGACCTGCGCAGCCAACGTTGTCGAGGAGGGCCGGGTGATACTGCGCTCGGCGCCGCCGGAAGATAATCAAGTTTCGCTCTATTCGAGCCAGCAGTGCCTGACCGACCTTTATCTGGTCCGCACCACCAGGAGCCTGGGCATCATACCGTCGACGCTCTTGATAAACAGCAACGTCATTCACGCCGGATGCCGGATGCGGGCGCATAAGTCGATCCCCGCCGGCGTCGACCAATTGTTCTTCGTGGATCTGGCCCGGCACGGGGAGATGGTTGCCATCAATGAAGGTCTGATCTTCTACGATGCGACGCGTCATCCGAGCATCACGACAACGAAGAGCTATGAGGATGTGGACGAGGTGACCCTGGCTGTGAAACAGCTCAATTGGCGTCTCATCGAGGACAGGGAAGGCCTCCCCGATCCGGAGACCCTCCTGCGCGCGCTGCGCGTTGCCCGCATTCCGGCCAGGTTCAGGTATCAGTCCTGGCGGGCAACCATGCGGGATGCGGTGCAAATTCTTCGCCCATCGGTTATGAGAATTGCCAATCAATACGTCCGGGAATATCTGTTCAGGATCCGCCCGAAACTCGGCCCGTTGCAGACCCGCAGACGCGCAGGGCAAAGCGGCGAGCTGGCGGGTTAGAGAGCAATTCCAGGAAAAGTGTGAAGCGGTTTTCCGTCCGGAATTGCGTCATCAAAAGAGACAGAGCCGGTCGGCGTTTCCGTGAAACGATGAACCGGTCTGGCGCATTCCCGATTCAGCTGCATGCATCTCGCATCTCGCGTCCGGGCGGATTGCGAGTTTAAAGGCTGCCGCCAGCCGCGCGATCGATTTTTTGCTTGCCTGGCTGTGACCGAAACGGGTCGCAGCGTTTACGGCAATACCGAGATGCGCCCTAAAAGAGCGACCAATTCCGCCTGGCGCCTCGTCTCCGTCTTGGCGAACAACGAGGCGAGCTGAGTACGGATGGTGGTTCGGCTAAGCCGGCAACGCTCGGCGATTTCCAAGGGGGCATCGCCTCGCGCTAGGCGCAACGCCAGATGCGTTTCGGCGCCGGTCAAGCCGAACATCTTTTGCAGGGTCAGAGGGTTCGGCCCGGACCTGGGCTGGCGGTCGAGCAATGCCACTATGATCGACCTGTCTGGAGTAGCAACTCCCTGCTCGTCAAGGATGACCGGGCGATCGCCAACGCTGCGTATTACGATCCAGGACAACGAGCCTGGGACAAAATGAGTGGGCACGTTGGCTATCAGGCTCCTCAGCGCCCCCGAAAGACCGCTCGGTTGATCCACGGTGTCCCCATAATTTTCGAGAATGGTTTCAGCAGCCGCGTTCCATTGGAGCACTCTCTTGGATTCGCTCAGCACAAGCCAGCCGCAGCCTATGCGATCGAGCATACCTGTTATTGTATCCAGTCCGGGCCGCCTGCTTTCGCTCGCGATGCTCGGCTTGTCGGCTTTGTGATCAAAGCTGTGCGCGTAGCCCAGGGCAGGCGGCCTGCTGCCATGGCCTGCCGCCACTATATGTCGCGTCTTGTACCCCGTGTCGTTCTGCCCACCGATCGGATTCATCGCCCATCACCATCGTTGTGTAATCTCTGGCTACCGGTGCACTGACGCCAAGCTGCTGCTGGCCGGGTCAATTTGCGTTCCATAGCCAGAAAGTTTCGCTTTTGATTTTAATAAGGCGCGACTTTGATGCACGGAAGCGAACAGGCGTACTAGATTGGGCACTCGAGGGTCTAAGCTCGACGGGCTAGGCCGAACGTTGTAGTTAGATGGCATGAGGTTGCCCGGTCCAATCCTGTCGGACAGCATACGGACCCACCTGGCGTCGACAGTCGTATTGCTCGCGACGCTACTCTTCGAGGCGAAGGCCTTTCTGGCGGGCGGCGCCGACCTGGGTTTTCTTGAGTTTGTGCCGGCGATAGTCATCATCGCTTTCCTGGAGGACCGCTGGCCTGCGGTCGCTGCGACCGTCGTGATGGTGGCTGTCGGCTTGGGCGTCCGGACGCTGACCAATGGCCAGTTGCGGGCCGAAGATTGGGCACGCGCCATTCTCCTGTTGCTTTCGGGGGGGATGATTGCCTTCCTGTTCCATCGGTCGAAGCGGAGCTTGCGCGAAGCACTCGATGTCAGGCTGGCTGCAGTCGAGGCTGCCGAGTCGCGATACCGCCGGGCTTTTGAACGGGCTGCCATGGGGTTTGCCACCGCCAATGCGAAAGGCGAGTTGCTGTGGTTGAACAGGCGCCTTTGCGGAATGTCGGGCTATGGCGAAGGCGACCTCGTCGGCCGGCAGATGGAAACGCTCATTCATCCGGACGACAGTCATTCATTCATGAAATCGCTGCGGGCTTTGAGCGCCGATACGCCTTCGTTCGGATCAGAAATCCGTTTGATAAGACAGGACGGTTCCACGTTCTGGGCCCGCCTGACGCTTTCTCTGTCAACGCCGGAAACGGTGCCATCGGACAGCGTGTTTGTCGTCGTGGACGACATCACCGAACCACGAGCTGCCCGCGAAGCACTGGTGGCTCAGAAAGCGTGGCTTGACCTTGCACTGTCTGCCGGGAGGCTGGGCACGTGGCGAATAGACTACGACGAAGGGGTCATTTCAGGTTCAAGCCAGTTTTGGGAAATTCTCGGTCTACCCCAGGCTGCGCTCCATTCTCTGGACGACATGCAAGTGCACGTCCACCCGGCGGACTGGCCAAAACTCGCGTCTCCTCCGGCAAGGGATGCGTCGGCAACCAACTATGACGCGGAGATCCGGCTCCGGCGTGCGAACGGGCAGATCCGCTGGATTGCCTTGCGGGGGCGGCAGGAAAACCGCAACGGTCACAACCAGCGGATTGGCGTCGCGGCGGACTTGACCGAGCGAACGCAAACGATCCTCTTGCGTGCGGCGGTAAGAAAGCAGGAACGCCTGATGCTCGAACAGCGGCATAGATTCAGCAATTTGTTCCCGGTGATCGCGGCCGTGGTGAATTTGGTCGACGCGCCGGACGATAACCTCGTCAAGTACAAGGAGACTCTCCTCGAGCGAATTCGCGTGCTCCAGGCGACGCATCTGCTGCTGCTGGGCAGCGCCAATGCATCTGCCACCGTCCATGATCTTGTCCTCCAGGAGCTTCGGCCCTTTGCCGAAGCAGGCAGAACAGCGGTGACGGGCCCTCAGATCAAAATTTCAAGCGGCGCGGCCGAGAGCTTCGCGATGATCGTCCACGAACTTACGACCAATTCGGTAAAGCACGGCGTGCTTGGCAGTTCACAAGGCAAGGTCGAGGTTCGTTGGGCTTTCGCCTCCAGCCCGGAAGGCGAGGTCGTGTTCGAGTGGATCGAGACCGGCCACCCAAGCGTCTCTCCGATCACACGCCATGGTTTCGGGTCAATGGTTCTGGGTGCCGACGGAACGCCGCTGGTAGGTCACTCTTCAAAACTGGAAATGACCGATGGCGGGCTGCGATATTCCCTCCGCCTGTCGCGGAAGGAAATCCAGGCCTGACTCATATCGTGCCCAACCATGTCTTTATCAAAACGGCCGCTTCCGTGCGATTGCGAACGCCCAGTTCCCGCAAGATTGCGGCCGCATGAATTTTCGTTGTTGCCTCGGCGATATCAAGATCCCGGGCGATTTCCTTGTTCGAATACCCTTCGGCCATCAGCTTCAGGACATCCTTCTGCCGGGACGTCAGTCTCTCCAGGAAGCGGGCGCCGATGCCATTTCGATGTGGAACCTCGAGCGGTTGCGGCTCCTGGCCTCCGGAGTTTCGGGATAGAAGGGCGGGCACGTAAATTCGACCTGACAGGATCTCTTTGACCGCCAGCACGACCTCTTCGTCTTTTTGCGATTTGACGATGTAGCCGTGGAGTCCCACCGAGAGAGCCGTCAGAATTTCCGAACGGGAATCGTTTCCGGTAACGATCGCAAACCGCGTTTCTGGATAAGCCACCAAGACATCGCCGAGCACCTCCTGATTGAGGAGTCCCGGCATGTTCAGGTCCAGCATTGCAAGATCGATGGGCCCTTGTTCCGCAAGAAGGCCGACCACGGCATCGAAACACGTCGCCTCGAATATTTCTACGCCCGGGATGCCCGCAGTCAAGGCCAGGCGCAGGCCACGTCGATACAGACCGTGATCATCGGCGATGATAATCTTATACATGTGACCCCAACGCTCACACTGCCCTATCGGGCACCAACCGCAATCGTCTTACACCCCCAGAAGGCATGGATATGTGACGGTCCACACAGCCTACGGTTAGTCAAAACATGCCTGCCCCCGGATCCCTCCTTTTAATTCGACCTGTCTAACTTAGCAAAGTGCTCCTCGGTTAACCAAGATTCAAGTCGGACCTTGGTCCCTCGGCGGACCCGCAGGGCACCCATTGGCCGCCAGCGATGCGAATGGGGATCATACGGATTTGAGCAGAAAAATGGATCGAGATTGCCATTCGAACGCACGACGACAGTCTGCCGCCAGGGGCATAATTTTCCCTACCAAGTTCGGATTGCTGCATGTCCGGCAGGCCGTGAGCCGATGGGATTTCACTGATCCTGTCGACGGATAGGAGCTTCCGGACGCTGACTTTGATCGTGGCCGTTGTCGGCTGTGCGTAGGAGGATCGTATGAAAGCGGTTATTCAATGCGGCGGAATGGGGATGCGCCTTCGGCCATTCACGTCGGTTCTGCCGAAGCCTCTGATGCCCATCGGCGCCCGGCCGGTCCTTGAGTTGCTGCTCAAATGGCTGCGGCGCAACGGCATCGCGGACGTGTATGTCACAACCGGTTATCTCGGTCATTTGATCCGCAGCGTCTGCGGCGACGGTTCGCAGTGGAACCTGAAGATCCGATACACGCAGGAGATGGAGCCGCTCGGGACCATCGGTCCACTCTCCCTGATCAGGGATGAGCTGGACGAGCCGTTTCTTGTCCTCAACGGCGACGTGCTCACCGACTTGAGCCTCAGTCGATTTGTGGCGGCGCACCGCCAGCACAAGGATTCGGTCACGATAGCGACCGCCTCGCGCATCACCAAAATGGACTTCGGTGTTATTGATGAAGTGAACAATACCGTGCAGGTTTTCCGGGAAAAACCGGCGTTCACTCACCTGGTAAGCATGGGCATATACTGCATGAATCCGGACGTTCTGCAGTTCATTCCCTCGGGCATACCTTTCGGGTTTGACGATCTCATGCTGCAGATGCTTCAAGGCGGAAGCGCTGTGCACGTCTATAAGCACGACGGTCTTTGGCTGGACATCGGCCGCGTCGAAGATTTCCAGAAGGCGCAGGAGATTTCCTGGGAGGAGCAGTCGGCTTCGATCGAGGTCGCCGCCGCGGCAGCATGAGGCGCTTGTCGACACAGCCGCAAAGACCATCAAGGAGGTAAGAATGCTCTTGGTGAGTGCTCCCGTCTTGGGCGTGCCAGAGAAAGTTGCTTTGTCCAAGGTGATCGACAGCGGTTGGCTGACTATGGGCGAGCGGGTGAGGTCGTTTGAAGAGGCGTTTGCCGTAATGCATGGCGCCGAAGACTGCGTCGCGGTCAACTCCTGCACGGCAGCGCTTCACCTCATCCTGTATGGGCTTGGAATCGGCCCTGGCGACGAGGTCCTGGTGCCTTCGCTGACCTTCGTGGCGACCGTGAACGCGGTCCTCTATGTCGGCGCCAAGCCGGTTTTCGTCGACATAGAATCCGCGGACGTGCCGCTGATGTCGATAGCGGAAGCAGAGGCACGCTGCACCTCGCGGACCAGGGCCGTGATCCTCGTCCATTTCGCGGGCTATCTCGCCGACAAGGCGGAATGGCAGGCGTTCGCTAGCGTACGGGGGCTCTACATCGTCGAGGACGCAGCCCATGCTCCCGGCTTGAAAGACGTTGGGACGTTTGGTGCCGGTGCAGCGTTCAGCTTCTATGGCAACAAGAACATGACCACCGCGGAGGGCGGGGTCGTCATTACACGGGATCCTGACCTGCGGGAGAAGATACGCCTGGCCCGGGGGCACGGTATGACTAGCGGAACGCGCCAGAGGCTGAACAGCCGCACGCCGCAATATGATGTGACCATGCTCGGCTTCAACTACCGCATGGACGAGATGCGGGCCGCAATCGGCCTGGTTCAGTTGCGCAACCTGCAGGAATGGAATGAGGTCAGGCGCATCCTGGTTGCCCTGTATCGGCGCCTCATCACGGCGCGCTGTCCGTCCATCACAATGCCATTTGGCGAACCGCGCACCTCGGCATACCACATCATGCCGGTCCTCTTGCCGCGCCACGTCGACAGGCAATGTGTCATCGATGAATTGCGCGCCCAGGGCATACAGACCACAATTCATTATCCGCCCGTGCATCAGATGACGTTGTACCGGGAACGCTGCCCGGGGGTTCACCTGCCGCGCACCGAGGATTTCGCCGAGCGCGAACTGACGATTCCGCTGCATCCCCAGATTACATCGCCAGTGGCGGAGGCGGTCGTGGACGCTCTGGCAGCCGCGCTCGAGGACGCCGCCCGGGCAGGAGCCGCCGCATGAATGCATTTGACTTTTCCATCCTCCAGCCGCCCGTGACAGGGACAAATCACGGGTTTGTCAGGCGAGCGATGGACATTACCGTCGCATGTGTGGCCGCCGCCGTTCTAATGCCGCTGATGCTGCTGATCGCCATCGCGCTTTGGCTCGAAGGCGGGTGGCCCGTGCTCTTTGTTCAGCCCCGCCTGGGCGCCGGCGGCCGGCTCTTCCGCATGTACAAGTTCCGAAAATTTGCTGTTCGCTGTGAATCGGGAGGTCTCGCGCTGACACTTGCCGATGACAGTCGCATGACGACGATAGGTCGGGTCCTTGCCCTCGCCAAGCTCGATGAATTGCCGCAGCTTTGGAACGTTCTGAAAGGTGAGATGGCAATAATCGGACCGCGACCCGAAAGTCTTGATTTCGCCGAGTGTTTCAGGGACGGCTACGAAGCGGTTTTGCAATACAAACCGGGCTTGCTTGGTCCAGCGCAGATCTTCTTCCGCCGCGAGGCCCTTTTTTATCCTCGTGATGTGGATCCAATAAGTTTCTACAAGGAAGTTTTGTTCCCGGCAAAGGCGAGGATAGATCTCTCCTATTATTCTCGACGCACGATTGTCTCGGACATTGGGCTCATCGTGCGGGGCGTTTTCGTTGTTCTTGAGCTGGGTTTGCCGCGTCTGACCGATAGGGCGGCGTTCCGCATGTCCTCAGAGCTCATTCGCAAGGTCAGAACCCAAATTATGCGAGGATTGTCCGGTCCATGAACTATAAGGGCAAGAAAGTTCTCGTCACCGGCGCAGATGGATTCATCGGATCACATCTGACCGAAGCGCTCGTCCGCAACGGAGCGGATGTCACGGCGTTGGCCCTCTACAATTCTTTCGATAGTCACGGCTGGCTGGATGACCTGCCGGAAGACATCCGAAATCACCTCAAACTCGTCCGCGGCGACGTCCGCGACAGTGCGTTCCTGAACCGGATCGTGCGCGGCCAGGCTGTCGTCTTCCATCTCGCCGCGCTGATTGCCATTCCATACTCGTATGCGGCCGCCCAGTCATATGTGGAGACCAACGTCATGGGCACGGTGAATGTCCTCGAAGCGGCGCGCCAGTGGGAAACGGAACGTGTGGTGCACACCTCGACCAGCGAGGTTTACGGCACCGCCTTGAGCATGCCGATCAGCGAGTCCCACCCGCTGCAGGGGCAATCGCCATACTCGGCTTCCAAGATCGGCGCCGACATGATGGCGGAATCCTACGCTCGATCGTTCGATGTGCCGGTCGTGATCCTTCGTCCCTTCAATACGTTTGGGCCCCGGCAAAGCGAACGGGCAATCGTGCCGACGATCATCAGGCAGGCCCTCGATCCGAAATGTGCCGCGATCATGGTGGGAGATACCAGCCCGGTCCGCGACCTTACCTTCGTTGAAGACACCGCGGCGGCTTTTCTGAAGTCGGGCTCGGCCGAACTCGAATTCGGTCACGCCTACAATGCCGGAAGCCAGCGCGCAGTGACCATATCGGATGTGCTGGAGCTGGTGCTCGAGTTGAGCGGTTCCAACAAGCCGGTCCATCGAGACGAAAGCCGATTGAGGCCGCAAAATTCCGAAGTCCGCGCCTTGCTGGCGAATTCATCCCGGCTCGAGGTCGCAACCGGATGGAGGGCGCAAACGAGCCTGCGCGAAGGCTTGGCCCGAACCATCGCGTGGTGGCGCGCGCGCCTCAGCGCGGGCCGGGTGCGTCATGAAATGGGCTATATGACATGAGGTTTCACTCGCTTGCAGCGGTATTGTTCCTGATTGCCGCTGCCGCATTTTTAGATCTGCGGGTGGCCGGCAGTCACGGACGCAACCTGTTGACCGGGTTCGTCGCGCCGGTGCCGATGGATCTGCCGGATTATCTTCGTCCCGCGTCCGACCCGGCATTCGGCACAAGCTTCGTTCGCATCACCAAGCCGGGGTCTCTCGGGAATGGTGTGGTTTGCGGCCCCAAATATTGCAGCCATCGTTATTCGAGCGCTCAAGCCTGGAACGCCGACCAGAGTTTGCTCGTTCTCATGAACGGCTGCAACGGGCTGTGCTTTCTCGACGGGCACACCTATGTCGCGTTGTTTCGCCGTTACCGGGGGGGTGAATGCGAATGGCATCCGCGAAACGCGGATCTGATGATCTGTGTTCAAGACCGGAAGATTTCGACCTGGGCGCCACGGACAAACCACGAAGACGTCCTGTTCACCTCGACGGATTACCACGATCTGCAGTTTGGACCATCGAAAGGCAATCCAAGCCGGGACGGCGGGCGCATCGCGGTGCGCGCAACTCGCAAGGACGGCAAGGCAGTTGTCTTTGCCTATGATCTCAATCAGCGGCAGAAGTTCCCCGACATAGATCTTGCCCAGGTTCCCGGAACAACCAGTTCCTGCACGATCTCCCCACTTGGCGCGAATATTCTGTGTTTTCAAAACCTTTGGGACGGGACCGAGCAGAGGGCCATCTTCGCGGTCGATGGCACCTTGCGTCAGAGGTGGACGGACCATCATCGGCCAGGCCACGGCGACCTCACGCTCGACGACGACGGCAGCGAAGTCTACGTTGGCGTCAGCAAATCCGATCCGGACAAGTACCAGATAATCAAGCGCCGGCTTTCGGACGGAAAGGTCACCTCCCTCACTGCGCATGGTGAGGCCGAGCATACATCGACCCGCGCGCTGGACAGGCCCGGTTGGGCATTCATAAGCTATGGCGGCGATCCGCGCGAAATATCAGGCGATCCGACCGCGGCTCCGTATGCCCGCGAAGTCATCGCGCTTCGCATCGACGGCAGCGGTGCCGTTCTTCGGATATTGCAGACACGAAATCCTCCCTCCGACTATTGGAGCGAGACGCATGCCTCGCCGTCTCCGGATGGATCCCAGGTGATCTGGTCAAGCAACTGGGGCGTGCCGGGCGGCCCCGTTTATGACTTCGTCTCCCGTGTCGATTGGCCCAAACAACAGAACCGGAAGGAGATTGTTGCGAATGGTCAACCCTAGCCGATTTTTCCTTGCCACACTCGCCATGCCGGCCGCCCTGTCGATGGCCGCCGCCGCCGATCTGCCGACGGCCTACCGGATTTCACCCGGAGACACGGTCGAAATCGGCATAACCTCAATTCCCGACCGGACGCAGCGTGCGGTGGTCCAGATGGACGGCACGATCGTGCTCCCCGACGCCGGCACAGTATCGGTGGGCGGCCTGACCCCGCCGGAATTGCAAATGCGCATGCAGACGATACTGCCGACCAAGATCTTCCACATACGCATGCCTGACGGCCGCGAGCAGATGGCGGTCGTCAGACCGAGCGACGTAACGGCGATCATCGCTGAATATCGGCCGATCTACGTGACCGGCGATGTGCTTACCCCCGGACAGCAAGCCTATCGCCCGCTTATGACCGTCCGTCAGGCGATAGCGGTAGCTGGCGGTTTCAGCCTCTTGCGGTCACGGGCGAACCAGGCAGGACCCGATCCCACGGACCTGCGGCGCGACTATGAGATGATCTGGGGAGAATACACCAGGGACTATTTCCACAGCGCCCGCATACGCGCGGAACTTCAAAAACAGGCAAGTTTCGATATGCAGCCGCCGCAAGGATCCCCCCTTTCTCCCGCTTTCGCGGCGGGGGTGGCGCAGGCCGAGGCGGAGGCGCTCAAGCTCTCCCTGGAAAATTTCCAGCAGGAGCAGAGCTTCGTCGAAAAAGGTGCCAAGGATGCCGCGACGCAGGTCGAAGCGTTGCTCAAACGCACGCAGGATGAGGCCGATGGGGTGAAAGCCGATGAAGAGGACCTGGAGCAGGTGACCAAGCTGTTCAAGGCCGGCAACCTGACCAACAACAGGCTCTCCGATGTCCGGCGTTCCGTGCTTCTTTCGTCCAGCCGGGCGCTGGAAACATCGGTCGAACTCATGCGAACGCGGCGCCAGCAGGAGGATTTTGCCAGGCAGCTCGAGCGCAACGACAACCAGAGGCGCGTCGGCCTGCTGAACGACTTGCGGGACACCGAGGTGCGGCTTGCCGACATCACCTCCAGACTTCGCGCGGCGAGCCAGAAACTGCAACCCGCGGGAGCAACCGCTCCGTCGTTGCCGCTCGCCGGCGAAACCGTTCGGGCCCAGGTGACGATCATTCGCAAGGTCGATGCGCAATGGCGCAAGGAGCCGGCGGACGAAGACGCCGAGGTGGCGCCCGGGGATACGGTCGAGGTCCGGTTCAGCAGTGAGCTCGAAAGCGCAGCGGTCCAGTAGGCCGCTGCGGGCGAAAGCGTTGAAGTCGTTGCGGGTGCACAAGTCGTGAGCGAAGAGATCAGCGTCGCCGACGCTTACAGCAAAGGCAGCACTGTCTTCATGGGAGTGGAGATGCTTGTCGCTGCCGGCGCACTGGTCCCGCGGCCGGAGACGGAGCTGCTGGGCACGGTCGCCGTCGACGTCCTGCACCAGATGAACCTGCCGGCGCCGCGGGTGATCGACATGTGCTGCGGTGCCGGCAATCTCGCCTGTGCCATCGCGCATCACGTCCCGGCCGCGCGGGTCTGGGCCAGCGACCTCACCGATGGGTGTGTCGAGGCAACGCGCCGCAATGTCGCTCATCACGACCTGGCCGGCCGGCTATCCGTTCTTAAGGGCGATTTGTTCGAAGCCTTGTCCGGCCTGGCGCTTCACGGCACCATCGACGCCGTCGTCTGCAATCCGCCCTACATTTCGGAAAAACGGCTTGAGGGCGACCGTTCCCATCTGGTCGCGCTTGAGCCCCGCGAGGCCTTTGCGGCGGGGCCCTATGGGCTCAGCATCCACATGCGAGTGGTGAAGGACGCACTTCGGTATCTGCGGCCCGGCGGTGTCCTGCTGTTCGAGGTAGGCCTCGGCCAGGACCGCCAGGTCGCAGGTCTTCTGGAACGCAGCAAGGGCTACGAGAACATCCGCTCCGTCACCAACCACGCCGGTGAAGCACGCGTGGTGCTCGGATCCGCCAAGCCACGCACCTGAACCGGATCACGGGCCGGGCGTCATGCCCTCTTGCGGGCGATGAACTGCGCTATTCCCTGGATGGAATCGAGGTTTTCCGGCAGGAGTTCGCTGTCTTCGACGATGATGCCGAAGGTCTCTTCGATGAAGCCGATCACCTCGAGCACCCCTGTCGAGTCGACGATACCCTGATCGAGCAGCGACGCGGTGCTGCTCAGAGATTTCACGTCCGCGATATAGAAATTCGAGGCCAGGAAAGCGCGAATTTGCCCGTGGTAGATCTCGCCTGCTTCCTTTGTCTCCAACATTGAATCCATCTGATGTGTCCTCCCGTTCAAAAGGGATAAATGAATCGGTGCCCGTCAAGGCTACGACAGGGCCACCTTCTTGAGTTTTCCGGTATCCGTCATCGGCAGACTGGGCACGATGACGATGGACTTCGGAACCATGAAACTTTCGAGCCGTTTCTGGCACTCCTTCTGGAGTTGCCTCTCGCCGACGATCCTGCCTTGCTCGATCACGACGAACGCCTTGACTGCCTGCCCGAGAAGCTCGTCGGGAACGCCGATCACCGCCGCCTCCCTTACGCCCGGGATATTCATCAGCACATTCTCTACTTCCTTCGGCGCGACCTTCTCGCCCCGGGATTTTATGATCTCGTCGCCACGCCCGACGAAGTAGAGGTAGCCCTCCGCATCCATCCGGCAGTAATCGCCGGTATAAAGGACCTGCTCGCCCGGCAGCGGGCCGGGCTTGAGCTTCCTGGCTGTCGCTTCGGGTTTGCCCCAATAGCCCTTCATCACCGTCGCACCACGGATGACGAGCTGGCCGACCGTACCGGCGGGCACCCGCCTGTCATCCTCGTCGACGATCCACATTTCCGTGTTCGGAATGGCGATGCCGACGCTCAGGGGCTTTCGTCCGAGATCTTCCGGCGGCAGGTAGGTGCAGCGCTTGCACTCGGTGAGGCCGTACATCGAATAGATGCGGGCGCTGGAAAATAGCTCCCTAAGCATGGTGATATGCTTGAGCGATAGCGCAGCTGCCGTGTTGGTGACGTAGCGGATGCTGGAAAAATCGTGATCCTTCAGCGACTTGAGCTCCGAGAGCGCGGCAAAGATGGTTGGTACTCCGGGAAAGCCGGTAACCTTCTCTTCCCTGATGATCTGAAGAATCTGCGCCGGAAAAGCGAAAGAGCGTTCGAGGACGAGCCGGGCGCCCGTGCGGAAGGCCATGAGCATCTGGTAGAGGCCGTAATCGAAGGCAAGAGGCAGCACATTCAGGATCACCTCGTCTTCACGAAGCTCCAGATAAGAAGCGATCGAGGTGCACGCGGCCGTCATGTTGCGGTGCGTCAGCATCACTCCCTTCGGTTCGCCCGTTGAACCGGAAGTGTAGATGATCGCGGCAAGATCAATGTCGATCGACCTGCGCGCCGGCGCGGCCGCGTTTCTCTCGGCGGCCGTTTCCCAGCGCATTGCATGCGGCAGGCGGCCGAGTTCGTCCTCGTCGATCACTCCCGATACGATTACCCGGAGCAAGGACGGACAATTGTGCACCGGTTCGCCGAAGACCGATTGCAGGTGCTTGTCCGTGATCAGCGCCGTCGGCCGACAATCATTGAGCAGGTAGTCGAGCTTTTCGCTTTTTGTCAGCGGGTTGACGATGCACACGACAGCATTGGCCTTGAGCACCGCCCAGAAGCCGACAACGGTTTCGACCGTGTTGTCGGCGAAGATCATCACGCGGTCGCCGCGCTGCACGCCGGCCTTTGCCAAAGATTGGGCGACCCCATTGGAGCGCTCGTCGAGCTCGGCATAGGTGACGCGTTGCTTGCCGCAAACCAATGCCACCTTGGCGCTGAGCCGCCCGGCTGAGTGGATGAGGTAATCCTGCAGAAGCGGTACTGCACCGTGCATCATGCAAGCGCCCTTTCCCGGTGTTCGTGATCGACGTCGATGCGGAGCTCTACCCTGCGCGTATCGCCGGGACGGCCCGCGATGAATTGCTGATGCAGAAGCTGCGTCGACAGCACGCCCACCAGCGCCATGTTATCGGAATTGGACAGATCGCCGTCGCCCGTTTTGGCGCGGCACTTTCCAAGCAGGCCGGCAACCGATTTTGGATCGAAGATGCCGGCCGCGCGCAATGCCGTCTCCGACAGCGCGTCAAGGACGTATTCCGGGGCATCGCGGGCGACGAAACTGAGCGCGTTGGGCGCCCGGTAGGGCTGCTTCTTCCGGGCAACGACCTGCGTCGGCACGATCGGCGCCGCGACGCGCTTCAGCACATGCTTCTCATCGAGGATCCGCAATTTGTAAGTGTCCGGAAGCGAATTCGCCAACGCCACCAGATTGTCGTCCAGAAAGGGGAAGCGTCCCTCGACGGAGTGAGCCATCAGCATCCTGTCGCCTTGCGAGGACAGCAGATAACCCGACATCAAGGTCCGGATCTCGAGATACTGGTCCTGGGCAAGCGAACTCCATCGCGGGAATTCGGCAGGCAGGCAAGCAAGGAGCTCAGAGACCGCATCGCGGTGCTCCGAGGCGGCGCGCATGTCCGGGCAGAACAGACGTTTGATGGCGCTCGTCGTGCGCCAGCGTGTGTCGTGCGCGAATCCGGGCATGTCATGGGCTTGAATGTTGCGCCCGAAGAACTGACGCGCCAATGCCTGCTGGTGAACCGGCGAGCGCGAGAGATAGGGGTAGAGCCGCTCAAGCAGCCGGGCGCGGCGCATCGATGCTGGCTGGCGCCCCCAGAAGCGCCGCACCTTGCCTTCGCGGAAGAGGTCATAGCCGGCAAACATCTCGTCGGCGCCTTCGCCGGTCAGCACCACCTTGACGCCGCGTTCGCGCACCAGCCTGGACAGCAGGAAAAGCGGCGCCGGCGCGGTCCTGAGGATTGGCCTCTCTGTGTGGTGGACCACCTCGGGAAAGATCGCGGCGATGTCGTTGCGCGACACCATCACCTCGTGGTGTTCGCTGCCGATTGCAGCGGCAACCAGCCGCTGGAAGCGCGTCTCGTCATATTCGGCATCCGCGAACCGCAAGGAGAAGGTCTGGAAGCGCTCGCCGGCGAAACGCCTGCCAAGGGTCGCGACAAGAGAGCTGTCCAACCCTCCCGACAGATAGCAGCCGACCGGCACGTCGGCCTGCACCATGCGCAGCGCCGTCGCGGTTTCCAGCGCCGCGCGAACCTCTTCGACGGCTTCGCCGCATGAGCCGGCGAAGCGGTCCTGATCGGAGCTCGGGATCTCCGGGTAGCGAGGCTCCCAGAAGGCCCTCTCGCGCGTCACGCCATTCTCATAAACGCGAATATGTCCAGGCGGGAGTTCCCGGATGCCCTGGAACACGTTCTGCGGCGCAACAACCGTCCACAAGGTGAAAGTCTGATCGATGCCGGCAGGATCGAAAGCGCGGCGGATCGCGGTCTCAGCCGCGAAAATCGCCTTGACTTCGCTCGCGAAGAAGAGGCGGCCGCCATGCTCGCAGAAATGCAGAGGACAGATGCCGTAGCGATCGCGCGACAACACCAGGCGGCCGGCGGCCGAGTCCCAGATTGCCAATGCCCATTGGCCGTTCATCCGTTCAAAAGCGGCCTGCCCCCAGGCCAGATAGGCATGAAGGACCACTTCGGTGTCGCTATGGGTGCGGAACCTGTGGCCAAGCGAGATCAGTCTGTCGCGCAGTTCTAGGTAGTTGAAGATTTCGCCATTGAAGACGATCCAGGTCGAGCCGTCATCGTTTGTGAGAGGCTGCTGGCCGTGCAACAGATCGACGATCGAAAGGCGGGCATGCGCCAGCCCTGCACGTCTGTCGCGATACAGGCCTCGCTCGTCGGGGCCGCGATGCGCGAGTGTGCCCACCATGCGCAACAGCGCCTCGCGTGAAGGTGGTGGGGCGGCGGCGTTCAGCGCCACTATTCCGGCGATCCCGCACATCCGGGTCAGTCCACGGTCAGTGGCACGGACGGCAAGGGCTGGGCGTGCAGATAACGTGCCGCCCGACGCTTGGCCTCGATGTCCTTGAAGACCTTCTGAACCTGGCCTCCGGTAAGCCCCGCCGCCGCGGCGACCTCGTCGGCGCGGATGCCGTGGTTGACGCCGTAAAGGCACAGGTCCGTCAGATGATAGGGCAGCGCGAAGTAGAATTCCTCCTGGCTTTGCGCCATGGAGAACGTATCGCTGGTCGGAGGCCTGCGCCGGATTTCTTCGTCCACCCCGAGATATTCCGCCAGCTGGTACACCTGCGTCTTGTAGAGGTGCACGATCGGCATCACGTCGGCGATCCCATCGCCTTGCTTGACGAAGAAGCCCTGGTCGTATTCAAGCCGGTTCGGCGTTCCCGCGACCGCATAGCCGAGGCGATCGGCATGATAATACTCGGTCATCTTGCGAATGCGCTGCTTGTAGTTGGTCGCCGCCACTATCTGCAGATAGGCTGCCGAAGGCAGCCGAACCGTATCGATCTTCCCCTCGGGGTCCTGAACCGTGAGACGAGTGATGTTGAGGCCCTGGTTCTCCAGCACCGAGGCGAGCACCAGCTTGCATTTCCAGCCCTCGCCATAGTCCGGAACGACGGAGCGGATCGCCTCGATCTGCCGGCGATAGGCGCCGATGGCGTCCAGCGCCGGCGCTATATCCTCCACCAGGGTATCGATGCCGAGCTGAGCCGCGATGACGCGACCGAGTCTCAGCGAATCGCCGGAGGAGTGGCGCTCCGGCATGAAGACCCCCAGCACCTTGTCCTTGCCGAAGGCACGCACGCATAACGACGCGACGACGGAACTGTCGATCCCGCCTGAAAGCCCGACAACCACGCCGCGTCGCCGAAGCGTCGCCAAAACCTGTTCGCGCATCGACTCCACGATCCGGTCTATTTCCGCAGCGGCATCCAGTTCGAGCACATCCTTGGTGAACGAAATCACGCTTGCCTGTCCTCCAAACGCAGGGATTCGGCCGGCGTATAGGTTTGCATGACGGCCTTTTCGATCAGCGGGCGGTTGGTCGCTATATGAGGCTCCACGACCAGGTCGATGTGCGTGCCGACGATCGGGATTACCTGCAGGTCCGCGAATACGCGATCCCATCCAATGGCCAGGGACATGCCCGGACGAGCGCAGCGAAACAGCGTGCCGGTGATCGGCAGTGCCGCTTTCGGCTCCGCCAGCCAGCGGAAAAAGGCCTGGGCGCGCAAGACTTCCTGCAGCTCCAGCTTGATCCTGAAGCACGCCGCGTTGAACTGCCCTTCGGTGTAACGGTCGATCGCCTTTGCGAGACGCGTTTCGTACCCCATTTTCACTGCAATTTTCGCCAGGGCGCGGCAAGCGACACGGTAGAACGATATGCGGTTGGACCGGATCCGGCGCCACGTGCGGATGATCGTGTCCCGGCGACGGGACCGCTCTCCCTCAAGGCTGGTGTCGAGGATGCCGACAAACTTTACCGATCGTCCCGCCTCGAGCAGGCGCACGGCCACTTCCAACGCGACCGCTCCGCCGAGCGAGTGACCGAGAAGCCTGATATGACCCGACGGCTGGGCGCGGCTGACCTGGTCGACCGCGGCTTCCGCCATGTTCGCAAGATCTTTCTGTCCCTTGAGGATCATTGTGAGGCCGGGATATCTTATCGGCACGACTCTTGCGACCTTGCCCATGGCCGAGGCGAAGGCAGCGAGGCTCGGGCCATAGCCGACGGAGCCGGGAAACAGGAACAGGATCGGGGGTTCATGCTCCTGCGCACCTTTGCGGTGGGTGGCTGCTTGTGCCGAGACGATCGCCTTCGCCATCTCGTCCGCGGTCATCCCAACGGTGAAGGTCTCAAGGCCGAGCTCCTGTCCGATGAGGTTCTCGATCTCCATCACGCAGTGCAGCAGCTTCAGCGAATCTCCGCCGGCCTCGTCCCACCGGCCTACGGCTGCCCGCGTGTTGAGGACTTTGCCCCAGGCATGTTGCACCACCTGAAGGACTTTCAGGTCGCTTCCCGGAGCGGGCGGATCGGCGACCTGCGTCGGCTTTCTGGCCAAAAGGTCCATTTTCCCGAGCTTCGCCAGATCCACTTTTCCGCTCGCCAGGCGTGGAATTTCCTCGACGCGGTGAAGCCGCAGGGGACGCAGGGGCGAGGGCAGCGTCGTTGCGATGCGCTCGCGAAGCTCGTCCGCAAAGGCTGGGCCGGCAGAACCGTTGGGGATCGCGAAGGCTACAAGTTCACTCGCCTCGGTCACGATAGCCACGGCCTCGCGGACGGATGGGGCGGATCGAAGCACCCTTTCGAGTTCGGCGGGCTCGATACGTCGACCGTTGATCTTTATCTGTCGGCCCTTGCGACCGATGATCCTCAACAGGCCCCGACTGTCCAATTGCACGAGGTCGCCAGTCGGAAAGATCCGTTGATGCGGATCGTCAGGGTCTGCTTCGGCAGGGATGACGGCCCCGTTTTCCCAATGCCCAAGCAGCACATAGGGGCTCTTTATCACAAGCTCTCCGGTCTCTCCGGGCGGGACGCAGCGTCCTTCCTCGTTGACGATCGCGAAGTTTATCCCCGGCAAAAGCCGGCCCACCGGCACGTCGGTGTCGGACTTTGGTGCTCGAGGCAAGAACCCTTGTGAGCCGGTCGTCTCCGTCGACGAATAGCCGATCTGGAAGAGACAATTCGCCGTGGTTGCCTTCCGCAACAGGGCAATATCGCTCCAAAGCACTTTTTCACCGCCGATGCGGACCACCCTGAGCGACCGGAACGTGTCGGCTGGAGCATCGGCCATGAGCGCGCGAAGCAAGGCGGGCACGATGTAGGTGACGGTCGTGCCCTGGTCCTGCATTCGGGCGCGAACGCCGCGCAGGCCGATCGCCTCCACCTCGACGAGATGCAGCTTGGCTCCGGTGAGGACCGCAGCCAAAATCTCCCGGCAGCCCGCAATGGTGGCGGGCCCGGTCAACGGAAGGAAAACGTCCTCGGAATCGATGTGACATGCATCGACGTATTGGTGTACCCGCCAGAGCAGGCTCCGCTGGCTGTTGACGATGCCCTTGGGTCGCCCGGTACTGCCCGATGTATAGAGAATAATAGCCGGGGCATCGACGGAAGGCGACGGCAGCGGCGCGGCAGACGGATGTGCCGACGGACTTGCCGCCATGTCGATCCATTGGACGTCGCCAGCCAAACCGTCAGGCCGGCTTTCTCTGCCGAGAATGGCCGAGAGCCGCGCCGCGGATACAATCTCATTGATCCGGTTGGCTGGATCCCTGGCATTGAGCGGGACTGAAATTCGTCCCGCAACTATGGTTGCGAGGAGGGCAACAACGTACCAGACGGAAGTGGGCTGATGAATGCCGACCGGCCGTCCCTCGGGGACGACGGTCGTGATGTGGCGGGACAATGTCTCGACAGCGGCATCGAGCGCCGCGTAGGACAGTTCATCCACGCCGTCATTGACAGCGGGTTTATCAGGATATTGCCCAGCAATTTTTTTGAGCTGGGCACCGATCGCCTCGTCTGCGAACCCGGGCCCCAGTCGCTGATATGGGCGCAAGGCCGGTCCCCCGTGGTCGAGGGGATAGTCGGGCATGCTTTGCCATCTGTAGATTGCAGGCGGAAGAGAATCCTCGTGAAGGTTCTGATCGGCCGCTAATGCGTTCAAATATGCCGGGAGCATGGTTTGCCTGAACCAGAGTGATACCCGGTTATGGCTCTACGCATCGTGATTTTCATCAATCATTCTGATGATGTATTTGGCTTGCGGGGCGAGACCCCCAAATTCGCTGCCAGGCCTGGTCTGCACGCTGGTAATAATTGCGACGTGGATCGTCTCCCAGTGCCAACAACCCGCATGTTGGCGGCTCAGTCGGTTTTCTGAGAATTCCCGGCAGCCGGCTGATCGGATGCGAAGCTGTAGGCGAACACCTTGCCCCAATTTTCGTCGATCACACGGAACCAGTTCTCCTCCCATCTTCCTAACGTCACATCTTTTCCGCTCATGCCGGTTGCCGCCTCGGAGGGGGTAGGCGCATCGACGGTTTGCGCTGCGAGGACCTCGTCGCCCTGCATCTGCTCTACGCGATAGATCGGCATCTTTTGCTCCTCGACCCGAAGGGAGAACATCGTTGCTGTTGGAGATTTCGGCGGTCTGGGCAGTCGGGCCGATTGCACCGGCGCACGTCATCTCCCCCTCGCGCAGGATTCGAGCCAATCGGCCCTAAAGAACATTCAACGCAGCTAATTGTTCCGAACGTTGGTTTCTTTTCAGGAGCCGATCACTCCGCTCCAGGCCCGCCTTGTCGAGCGCACTCTGTCTGATTGTGAAGCTCTGCTTCACAGCCCATTGACGTTATCGCCAATAGTCGATCGCGGGTAGCAGCCTTACATTCGGTGGGCAAATCTGGACAGGCCGCAATTCGGCAGCGTGCGGCGCAATCGAGGCCCAGATGCGCAATGTTCAGGAGAGACACACAATGCGAGACGCGACATTTTCCCGACGTGACGTCCTTTGGGCCGGGGGCGCGCTTACCGTCGGTGCTGCTTTCGCCGGGCCGCTCAAGCTCGCCGCCGCGGAACGCAGCGGAGGCGGCGCGGAGCCGACGTCCTGGGTGGATTCTGCGATGCCCGAGGTTACGCATCGCATGATCGAGACGAACGGGATCCGCTTGCATGTGGCCGAACAGGGTGAAGGTCCGCTCGTCATCCTCTGTCACGGCTTTCCCGAATGCTGGTATTCCTGGCGTCATCAGCTTGGCGCGCTGGCGAAGGCCGGGTTTCGCGCCGTGGCGCCCGATTTGCGCGGCTATGGGCGGAGCGATCGTCCGGAGGAGCTCGAGAAATATACGATCCTCGACGACATCGGCGACATGGTCGGCCTCGTCGACGCTCTGGACGCCAAACAAGCTGTGATCGCCGGCCACGACATCGGCGCCGCGATCGCTTGGCAAACGGCGCTGCTGCGCCCCGACCGCTTCCGCGCCGTGATCGCGTTCAGCCCGCCGTTCCGCTCGCGGGGGTTTGGTGACGCGGGGCCGCCGACGACGCTGATGCCGCGGACCGAAGACGCCTTGTTTTACCAGCTCTACTTCCAGAGCCCGGAGGCCGAGGCCGCCTTGGAACACGATCTTCGTCGCACCTTCCGCTCCATGTTCTACTCGCTTTCGGGCGACAGCCCGCCGGCGACGAACGCCGGAGGATTCGCCGCGGGGATGGTCCCTCGCAACGGGGATTTCCTGACCAATCCGGCGTCCCTGCCTTCCTGGATCAGCGAGTCCGATATCGACATTTATGTCGAGGAGTTCGCCCGGAGTGGATTCCGCGGCGCCCTGAACTGGTGGCGCAACATCGATCGCAGTTGGGAACTCATGGCCGCCTTCGGCCAGGCAGAGGTCGCCGTTCCAGCGCTCTATGTCGCGGGCGACCGCGATATCATCCTTGACGTGTTTCGGCCAATTATCGCCAAGCAATCGGCGCTGGTTCCCAAGCTCCGGCCGGCAATCATCCTGCCGGGCTGTGGCCATTGGACCCAGCAGGAGCGTGCGCCGGAGGTGAACTCGGCGATGATCGACTTCCTTCGCAGCCTATAGTCGAAGAAAGCTCGGCTCGGCATGCCGACCGCGGTGTTTCGCGCCGCGGCCTCGTGAACGAAATCCAATGGCGGGAGCTCGCATGTCGTCGCAAATCGTCTTCCTGACCCATCTCATCCTGGGTTATGTCCCGTGGCTGCTTTGCTTCGGCGCATTTATCTGGCCAAGGCTCAAAGCGATGGATCATTTCGATGCACAGCGGGCCATCGCGGCCCTGCACAGCTTCCGTTTCTTTGGGCTCGCCTTCCTCCTTCCCGGCGTGGTTGGCCCCAATCTGCCTGACGGCTTCGCCACCTTCGCGGCCTATGCCAACTTCGCAACCGGGGTGCTGGCCATGCTGGCACTGCTCGCGGTCAGGATACGACCGCTGTTTTGGCTGTTCATCCTCGCCTTCAATCTCGTCGGGGTGGCCGACATCGCCGTCGACTTTTACGACGCGGTCCGGGTCGACCTTCCTGCGGTCGCAGGCGAACTCGGCGCCATGTACGCGTTCCCGATCATCTACATGCCATTGCAGATGATCACGCACCTCGCCGCTTTCTACCTGCTTGCACGTTCTCGGTCGAACGCCCTTTCCTCTTTCGCCGGCGATGCGGCAGCATCCCAGATTGCGAGGCACTAGAAGGACCATGGCGTCACGATGGAAGGCGACCGCGCTCGCAATCGCTCTGGCCGCGACGACAGCCGCCGGCCTCGCAGCCACCTATCCGGCGGCGGCGGCCATAATGTGCCCGAACTGCCTTGGGTTCAGGAAGGCCTTCGGTCAAGTCTACGTCGAGGATGGGATGGCGCCTCAAGAGCAGGCCATGGTGCTCCAGACGATCGCCATGGCTCGCGATCGACTTCGCGGGTTCTACGGGACGACGGAAAGCGATCCCGAAATCTTCGTCTGCGGCGACGACGATTGCTACCGCAGGATCGGCGGCGGCCGATCGCGCGGCATGGCGCTTCTCAATCTCGCATTGTTCCTCTCGCCCCGAGGAACGTCCGTCACCATTGCATCACACGAGATGTCGCACATTGAACTTCATTCCCGGATCGGGCTGATCAAGACTTTCCGTCGTGACGTGCCACAATGGTTTGACGAGGGGGTTGCGGTCATCGTTTCGGACGACGGCCGCTACCTGAGGCCAACATCGTCCCCCGATCGTTGCCTGGTGGAACCGGATGGCGCGCTGCCGACGACGAGGAGCGTTTGGATCGAAAGTGCGGCGTCGGCCGGGCTCTACGCCAAGGCCGCCTGCCGGGTGAGCAGGTGGATTGCAGGCCACGGCGGCTTCCCGGCAGTAACGCGGCTGTTGGCGAATATTGCTGCGGGCGAATCCTTTGAGATGGCGTATTGAAGGGTCTTGCGGCGCTCGGTTGGAGCCAAAGCCGGCCACCGCCGCAAGCAGTTGCGGGTCGGAAGTGCACTTGCCCCGCCGGTATAAACCGCAACCCATGTGCCCAGAATGGACCCAAGAGGGGATGGTGCCCAGAGGCGGATTCGAACCACCGACACGCGGATTTTCAGTTCTTCCAAGTGTGTGTTCAAGGGGTAACATAGCTACGGATGCTGAACGTTTTTTCTTATCAAAATCAATGGTATAATCGAACATAGGAGCACATCGAAAACCAACCCTACACGCCTCATTCCGGAGCCTAGGGTGAGCCTAAGAGGAGTCCAAGAAATGCGCCTCACCGACATTGCTGTGCGAGCGCTCCAGGCACCTAACACAGGCCAGAAGACCTACTCTGACGAAGCGCTTCCCGGATTCGGCGTGCGTGTCTCACAAGGCGGAACCAAAACTTTCGTCGTCGTGTGCGGCCCCACGCGGGAACGGATAACAATCGGCCGCTTTCCCATAATCACGCTATCTGAAGCCAGAACCGAAGCGAAGCGGTTGTTGGCCGAAAAGACGCTTGGGAAGAACCGCCCCAAAACCGTATCATACAACGAGGCAAGGAAGGAGTTCCTCGGCGAGGTTAAAAGCAAGAACCGCGTCCGGACGCACCGCGACTATTCGCGCCTGATGCGACATTTCGCGTTTGGGAATACCAAGCTCGGCGACATTGCCAAGCAGGACATCAAGAAACGTCTCGCCAAACTCGACCGCGTTCCCTCCGAGAGGCGCCACGCGCTTGTCGCCATCAAGGTCTTTTTCAATTGGGTTGTTCGCGAGGAGTATCTCGCGCACAGCCCCTGTGAGGGGCTGCAAGTCCCATCATCGGCCAAGAAGCGCAAGCACGCTCTCTCACACGAGGAACTGGGCAAAGTACTGGCTCGGAGCCTCACTACCTCCTATCCGTATGGTCCGATTGTCGCCCTCTGCTTGCTGACAGGGCAGAGGAGGGGTGAGATCGCCGCGCTGGAATGGGAATGGATCGACCGGACCAACCGCACGATCACCCTTCCCGGCAGCATCACTAAGAACCACAAAGAGCACGTCTTTCCGTACGGAGACCTGGCCGCAGCTGTCCTCGAAAGCATTCCGATCGTTGGCAACGCGCGGTATGTGTTTCCGGCGTCACGCGACCACGTGAGGGGCAAACCCACCACGACGTTCAATGGATGGGGCAAGGCCAAGCTCATATTCGACGAAGGACTTGATGGAGTTCGACCCTACACACTCCACGACCTGCGGCGGTCGCTCAGCACCCACATGGCGCCACTCAAAGTCCCGCAGCTCGTCGTAGAGAAACTTTTGAATCACGTGTCCAAGCAGTCGCAGTCAGACATAGCCCAAGTTTACAACGTCTATGAGTATCTGCCTGAAATGCGCGACGCCGTGACGAAGTACGAGACCCACTTGGTCAACCTTCTGAAGACATGATGCGAGCCGCTCGCCAAGCTACTTGTGGAATGATACTTTCTTCGCGCCAATTGGATTGTCGTCCATTGGGCATCGCGATGCTCCCTTGCAGGAGCTACCGCGATGAGGTGCATAAGCTGGAAAGAACTGAAAACCATTGTTCCGTATTCCAGACAGCATATCGGCCGCCTTGAACAGGCCAACCAGTTCCCCTTGAGGGTAACTCTCGGCCAGTGCCGGGTGTGCTGGGTCCTCGATGAAGTACGAGCCTGGCTTCAGGTACGCATTGACAGCAGATCACTCACCGACACTCCTGACGAATGATCAGGAGCGGCCCCCGGCATCCAAAGCCGGGGGCTTTTTTTGTTCCCAGTCATGTGCGGGAGGCGACAAGAGTCATAGAAGCCCGAGGCTCGACGGGAACGCGATAGTCAGATACCCGCGACAGCGGCGGGATTGCCATTTGCTCACCCAGATCAAAGCCATTCCCACAAGCGTATCCCCGACCGGCTCTTCGGAATCGCATACGGGGACAAAAGGTCGCTCTTCTCGCTCGAAGAGCGACCGATCTAGCGCCGATTCGTACGCGTCGTGTGAAGCGAAAATCGATCTCCAGGAGCTTCTTGCGATACCGGCAGTTTGCCGGTAGCCAAATGCATAGGAAGCACCACGGGTTGCAGGAGGGCATTGCGCGTCACGAAGGGGAAGGGGAACAAACTATTTCCTCTTCAACACGCACCCGACGTTGCAGGCAGAGGTACAGTTTGGGTCTTCACTCTCATTGAACCTCCTCTGCCAGCCATGGCAGATTTCGCTATTTCCTCTCTTTTGCAGCGCACGCAGGCCCCTCGTCTTGCATTCCTACTCCGTGCCGATGCTCGGATGACGTGTCGGTGTCTCAGATGTGCTCGCTGATTACCTCGTGGCTATTTGTCATTCGATTGAGCTGCACTCTCACCCGCAGGCCAGTGAAAGGATGTCTTGTCAATATGATCACACCTACGGTGACGGCCGAACCGCTTGCGGACCACGGTCTGGTGAACCGAAGCGCCAACCCCTTCTGGTCTGAGCTGTACGGTATTCCTTACCGCCGCCCAACAAACCCGCCGCTACGGACTATCGTTTAGTCGTTGCTTATGTTATTAGATGATGTCGCATGATACAGTGTGACCGCTGTACCCAAGTGCGCGGTTGGATGCGGCGGTCCCGGAAGACCAGCGAAAGAATAACGATTCCCCGGTCATCATGGGATGCTGCAAGGGCAGCGATGACGAGGGCGTCCTGAAGCCAAACGGATGCGTGAGGCACCCAATAGGGTGATCTTGGATGGTACCGATTCTTATTCGTGTATCTTGAGGATTTCATGATGACAGAAATGGAAAATAGCAATCTGCACGAGCTGCGAGTTCGTTTTGAAGGGTTAAGTGTGGCGGACGCCAATAAACGGTCGAAGGAGCTAGAGAGACTTTTGGCGCCTAGTGTTGGCCCAAGCGGCTCGATTCAGATCGCTCGTGACAGCGATGTTACTCAGGATCTGGGGGCCACCCTTATCCTGGTCCTTGGAACCCCAGCTGCGTTTGCGATAGCAAAGGGACTTCACAACTTCATTTCCAAATGGGGTGATCGCGTAATTATTGAAACAAAAAACGGCAAGGTAATCGCGACCGGGGACGGCGCAAAGAATATCGACGTTGCCAAGACGATGGCAGCTATCCAGGAAGAAAAATAGAACAGTGAGTGACGGTAGCACTGAACCAGAGTTCGTTGCGATATTACTGGGTGCTCAAACGTATCCAGATCATCGGTCGCTGGACAACAAAGCGTTTGGCGCGTCCAATGACGCCTTGCTTTCGTATTTGCAAGACGGCCTAGACATGCGAGCGGAACAAATATTGAATCTCTTTGACGACCCGTCGAACGTGATCGATTTGGACGAGAGAATATCGCGATTTCTAACGGCGAACACCATAGGAAACATATTGCTATTTTATACCGGTCACGGGGGGTTCTTGTCAGATAGAGAGTACTATCTGACTATACAATCAACCCGCAAAAGGCGCGAGCACACGACTGGTCTTCGTATACGGGCCTTGGCTGAGACGCTTAGTCAGTTTATCGCGGACAGAAATTTGTTCATAATATTGGACTGCTGCTTCGCAGGAGAAGCAGTGAAGATATTCCAGTCAAATGAGTTAAATGCGATAGTGGAAGCGAAGACCTTCGATGCGCTTCCGAAGGCGGGAACCGCGTTGTTAGTGGCGTCGTCAAAGGACGAACCTGCGATATCGCCGGTGGGTAAAAAGTACACGATGTTCTCTGAAGCATTTCTGAACGTTTTGAGAGATGGCATACCGGGAGCGCCAGACAACCTTACCCTTCATGATATCGAAAGGGCAACGCAGGAAGCAATTCGATCAAGACATGGGCTAACGGGCGTGAGGCCCGAGGTTCATTCTCCCCGCCAGAAGGGGGTAGATGCGGCTGAACTCGCTATATTCCCTAACTTTGCCGATCGCGTATCAACCCTCCTGACGGCGCCAGAACCGAATCCAGTACTCACCGATGAATTAGAAAGTTGCTGTTTTGATAACCTGCGAAATGTTGGAATTGTAGGATCTGATATAATAACGGAGACTTACCTCGAGACAGTCAGTGATATCCTCTACGACATAAGCAAAGCTCTCGCGATGGTGGATAGAGCGAATTCGATATTGAGGCGCGCTGATTCGGGGGCGGTTCGAATTAGCCGTGGAAATTTGGTTCTGAGCTCAACGTCATTAGCTTTCTGGCGGTCTCTTTTCGACGAAGCAGGATTGCAGGGTCATAAGACAATGGCCATCTTGGCCTGTCTGGTCGCAAGAAGAATACCTGCCGAATACAAATACAAAGCAGATAACCTAGTTACGCAAATCGAAGATGACTATCGTGAACGGCATGGAGGTGTCGATGTTTCCGTTGCTCCGTCAATGTGAGAAGAGGGTTTTCACGCTAATCGCAACGATGGTTGTGCTTTTGGGTGGTCTGTTAGGGACCGCCACAAGCGCGACGCAGGATGAGCTTACAAGGGGGGTGCTGGATGCAGTTGCGAGATACGAGCTGCCGGCGAATGATGCGCTATCGCCTGTTATTCAGGGCATAGGATTTCAGCCGAGATCAGCTGCTCTTTGGAAGTTGTTTCCTGGCATCCGAAAGCTCGATCAGGTGTGGAGAGCAGCCGAAGCAGTGGCGCCTGGTGAAGGGGACCGAGCTATTGCGGCAATCGCAAACCAACTGTCGGTGCGTTTTGACTCGCTACGCAATAATACTGAAGTCAGTGGCTTCATTAAGAATAATGACGTGAGTCGCCCAGTTACCTTTGACCTGGTAAAGCCGTCGAGCATCACATATTTACCCCAGGGAACGCGGAGAATTATTACCGCTTTGTCCGTATATGTGGAACGCGGAGGACTGGGGGGCATTTACTCCATTCTTACGACGCGGTTCGATATTTCTAGCGACAAGGCATACGCGATAATGGCAAGCAGTGATACCGTGGGCGAGGCGTTAAAGCGGGGAATCGACGAAGTCCCAGAAGAGCAACGACCGGAGAAGTTGGTTGCCTTGCTGAAGGATGCCCAAAAGAAGTATGCGGCATTCGCGAGTGACGCAGCATTTGTGAACTTCAAGGGTGACTTAGGCGACGAGGTGGGCGACTGTTTTTGTGGCGCGACGTTTCTGGGGACAATGACAACGTGGGAGTGCCGGGCTGGAACGCCTTGCTAAACTTGGTCGCGTGTGGGCGCACTAGTGGATTGATCGAGACGGAAGAGTCCGATTTGGGATTCCCCTTATGTGGCCATCGTGCGACGATGGGGAATGCGCACGGGTATCACGATCGACATCACGGCTTCGGACAGGGCGCGACTTGAGGCGGTCGCGGCGGCTCGGAGTTCGCCCCAGAAGCATGTATGGCGCGCCCGCATCATCCTTTTGAGTGGCGATGGCCTGGGGACCATTGCGATCATGGCGGCGACGGGCAAGTCGAAGACCTGCGTCTGGCGATGGCAGGAGCGGTTCATGGCCGAAGGCGTCGATGGCCTGCTGCGCGACAAGACCCGGCCTCCTGGTGTTGCTCCACTGGAGCGCCCCTTGGTCGACAAGGTCGTCGCGCTG
Source organism: Mesorhizobium sp. B1-1-8 (assembly GCF_006442795.2). Classification (NCBI taxonomy): domain Bacteria; kingdom Pseudomonadati; phylum Pseudomonadota; class Alphaproteobacteria; order Hyphomicrobiales; family Phyllobacteriaceae; genus Mesorhizobium; species Mesorhizobium sp. B1-1-8. The sequence goes on along the minus strand of NZ_CP083956.1, from coordinate 5,530,512 downwards.
ACGCTGGAACCGCCCCGGCACGAAGCGACGCACTGGACCGTCCGTGCAATGGCCAAGGTTGCTGGCATTGCCGCGTCTTCCGTCGTGAAGATCTGGCACGATCATGGTCTTGCCCCGCATCGCTGGCGCAGCTTCAAGCGGTCCAATGACAAGGCGTTTGCCGAAAAGCTGCACGACGTGGTCGGGCTCTACGTCTCGCCGCCGGCCCACGCCATCGTGCTGTCGGTGGATGAGAAGAGCCAGATCCAGGCGCTCGACCGCACGCAGCCCGGCCTGCCCATGAAGAAGGGGCGGCTCGGCACCATGACCCATGACTACAAACGGCATGGCACGACCACGCTGTTTGCCGCCCTCAACGTTCTCGACGGTACCGTCATCGGCAAGAACATGCAGCGCCACCGCCATCAGGAATTCATCCGCTTCCTCAACGCCATCGAGGCCGAACTGCCGGCCGACAAGGCTGTCCATATCATTCTCGACAACTATGCCACGCACAAACAGCCCAAAGTCCGCGCCTGGCTGGCCCGGCATCCACGATGGACCTTCCACTTCGTGCCAACCTCCTGCTCATGGCTCAATGCCGTCGAGGGCTTCTTCGCCAAGCTGACACTCAGACGCCTGAAACATGGCGTCTTCCATTCCGTCGTCGACCTCCAGGCCGCCATCAATCGCTTCATCAAGGAGCACAATCAGGCCTCGCACCCCTTCATCTGGAAAGCCGATCCAAATCAGATAATCGCCGCTGTCAAACGTGGGCACCAAGCGTTGGAATCAATCCACTAGCTGCAACAAAAGAGTGACCAACCTGGATTTGATTGCTGCAATCTGTTTGCCGGCTATATCACCTTAAAGCCACTACGCAAGATCTCCTGACAGCAGCGCCCGGGAGCTGATTGTCGTTTGGTCGGTCTAGATCGAATGAATATGTAGGTTTTCGATTCAAGTGATCGCTTGCCAATATGGGGGACCGGTTGGCGTACAAGGTGACCATTGCTATGGAGAAGGTCCTGTCATGACTTCGGGGATGCGCTGTAGTTGGTACGCTGATGAGGCGTCGTTAAATGGCCTTCTTCGCCCTGGCCGCAACTCTCTTCGAATAGAGCAGCCGTACGCCCGAACCCACTGGATTTCCCCAGTGACGGAAAGTGGCCCCTGGTTCGGACGGCGCGTCGCAGCTTGGAGTTCAAATGCTTCGATGGCGTTGGTCGTGTAGATAATCGGGCGCGAGCTCTCGGGATAGCCCCCTTCATTATTCTCGCCCCTGTGTTATCTGGCATTGAGGGCGGCAGACCGCAGCTTTAACCAGGCCGGATAGCGAGCCATAGGCCATAAACAAGGGAAGCCGGATTTGTTCGTTGCGAAGCTTAAGAACGTGCAAGTTGCACCCGTCAACTGTCCGATCGGACAGGTGACGTATTTTAGCATCACTGCAATCATCCTGCTGGGAAAACATTGGGGGTTGCGCGATGATTTCGGTCCATGTCGTCAATGCGCTCAACAAGCTTCTCTACGAGAACGAATTCGACGAGTTTTTGCGCCGTCGTCACGACTTCTTTGTGCACCAGAAACAGTGGCGCCCTCCGAGCCCCGACGGTCGCGAGCTAGACCAGTTCGATACCGATGCAGCGACTTATCTGCTCGGTATTGAAGAGGGCCGTGTCGTGACCTCGGCTCGACTAATCCCAACGAGCGAGCCACACATGGTCTCGGAGGTTTTTCCTCACATGTGCGAGCGGACAGGCGTTCCGAGGCGCCCCGATTGGGCCGAATGGACCCGCACTTTCGTCGTTCCCGACAAGCGCGCGACCGGGCTTCGAGGCACGCTGACGCAACTGTGCTGCGCCGTGATGGAATACGCCCTCGACGAGGGCCTGAGCGCGGTTGGCGGCGTCCAGGAGACCTATTTCATGCCCCACCACGGCGCGCTGAAATGGCATGCCGAGCCGCTCGGCATGGCTAGGGAAGAAAACGGCGAATGGTACATCGTCGCCTATATCGATGTGAACGAGGCGGCGATGTTGAGTGTCAGGAAGATACTGAAGATTGAGCATTCATTGCTGGTGCGGCGGGGAAGGCAGGTGCCGTTCACCGGACCTGTCGAGAAGCTAAGCAGAGTCGCCTAGCAGTTCCCCATTGGCCGGTCCGATCCAAATTGGATGTTGATGTGATGTATCAAGCGCGTTCGGTATCCCGGCCAGACCGTACACCGCCCGTAGCATCTGCTATTCGGTCTCTCGTAATTCTTATCGCCCTAGTCCTTTCCAGCTGCGCGATCCAGCTTTCACCAGCCTACAACCAGGCGACCTTCACCAGTATTTCTGACCTTAATGTGAAAACTGAAACGCTCATGGCCTCACTTTCTCAAGGCGGCACGGCGGGGGACTTTGCGAAATACAAGGCCACATATGACCAACTCATTGGGGGATTCTCGGCCGCGCGTATGGAAACGGCATCGCGCGATGTTCCGGCTCCCAGCCAAAGGGTTCTCAAGATCGCCCACTTGAATAGCGTTTGCGGGAATGATCCGACCAACTGCGTGAACCCAACGCCCCATCATCTGGATCAGGTGATCAAAGTGTTGACCAAGATGCGTGACATTCACCAAAGCGGAGAGTTGAAGGGCAACTTCGTCACGGGGTCAAATGGCATAGGCGGGTTCAAATACCAATACGAAATAGAAATGAGCCGCATCTTGGTATTCGAGTCTGCCTTGCAGCGATAGGAGATTGTCTTGGCCGCTATCATCGATGTAAACGCGACAGTTAACGCCTTGGTTGATGCGATTCAAAAACAAGCGAAACAAGGCTGGACCAAAATATCCACATTGGTCACACAGCAATCTAAAATGATGGCGCAACAGGCTGCCTGGATCGCCGAAAGCAGTATCGCTGGCACCCTCAAGGATGATCTTAGGGGCTGGTTTGCCGATCAGTTGGCCGACTCCGTTAGAAGCCTAGCGAGTGACGTAGCAGCACTGACCATTCTCACGGTGGAGAAGGTGTGGAATGCCGCCGTCAAAGTACTTTGGGGAGCTATCAACAAAGCGCTCTCGACTGCAACCAAGGGTCTTCTGACTCTGCCCGAACTTTAGCACTTGGTGCAAGACGAAGGCCTCGCCGCAATGGAGAGAGGTCACGAGCGGATCGTTTCCAACGTCAATCGTATTGACCAACTCGCCAGGGATCGATGGGAAGGACAAGCACATGCCGATCGCGGGACTAGGATGGGAACTGCACATAGTCCGACAAATTGTTCAGCAAAGACGGGGCAGAATTCGCACCATCGGCACCTATCAGATTTATCACAATGGAACTGCCCAGGCGAAACTCAAAGGTACTTCGGTTGAAGCGAAAGGACCCGGCGACAATAACGTGGCGGGAAATGGCCGAAGGATCGAGGCGGGTAGATATCCTTTGGCCACGCAGGCTGGCTCACACTATTTGACCATAGGCTATTTGGTCAGCAACGATTGTGACCAGACTCCGAAACCAGGTCTGGAATTGCGGCAGACGGGCAACCGTCGCGAAATACTCGTACATCCTGGCCACGGATTTCTGGCGAGTATCGGTTGCATCAACCTGACGAGCGCTTTGGCGAGCGCCAACACCGACATACCATTCGTGGACAGCCGCGACCGCATCATCGCGGCGATCGATGACCTCCGAGCATTCGCAGGAAATGCGTTCCCCCATCACAACGGACAACCCATCGACAACGCATGGGTTGCGATCGACGGGGAGCCCTGAACGTATCGGTACTCACGCGAGCAGTGCATTAAGCAAGAGGGAGCGGGCAATGCCTAATTTCAATGGGGTAATCGACATTTCGCATCACAACGGCAACGTCAATTTGGCCACCGCCAAAACTGACGGAATCGTTGGAGTCATCCAGAAAGCTACCCAAGGCCAGACGGGCGTCGATCCGACCTATGCCAGGAATCGCGGGCGTGCGGAGACTGCACAGCTGCTATGGGGCGCCTACCACTTTGGCACCGGCAGCGATGGAGTCAGACAAGCAGAAAATTTCCTCGGCGTAGTTGGAGATCGCAAAGCCCTTCTTGTCCTCGATCTCGAGCCAAATCCAACGGGTCCAAGCATGAGCCTGGAAGAGGCGAGAGCCTTTGTCACTCACGTCCACGACAAGACGGGTCACTTTCCCGGTTTATATTCCGGGCACTATATCAAGCAACTGCTCGGCACCAAGACTGATCCCATTTTAGCGAAATGTTGGTTCTGGTTGGCTCAGTATGGTCCGACTCCTGTCGTTCCACCTAATTGGCCAAGTTGGACCATGTGGCAGTACACCGATGGGGCGTTTGGCCCGGATCCCCATACTGTTCGTGGCGTTGGTCGTTCTGACCGCGACATGTTCAACGGAGATGAAGCAAAACTGAGAGGGTTCTGGGCTTCGGAAACTTCATAGGGGCTTCCAATTGCAGCGATCTCGTTGGGGTCAGCCTCAGTCTGCGTGCCGTCCAAATCCGCGCGGGCGCTGTGGCGTAGTAGGGCGGCGAGGCAGTCAACGCCGGGCACATTCGTAGCTCGGCGCCGACGATTGTCGGCGGTGCCGCAATGGTCAGCGTGCTGCTTATCGATGAAGCATGAACGTGGCTTTCAGGACGGCGTTGAAGCGGAGCGGCAGGGCTTCTTTTCTTGGGAACAAGTGGGGATAGGGGCGCGATCCTAGTATCCCCATCGATGGAGAGGGTTCCAGCTGGGAATATAGCTGTCCATGCTTGCACATTGAAGCACGTAAAACCGTCGCTCAAAAAAGACGACTCCTACTCTAATTAGATTGCGGATGCCATCCACGTCACTTCGTTTGTGTCTATTGGAAACGCTCCGTGCTTGGAGGACAAGCGTCTATTTAGACATCGCAGAATCCATCTCACGCCGCCGCCGGCGGAGACGTGAAAGACTTTTCTCACCTATGCTCGAAAGGGAGGAATCACCATGCAGTTGCGTCTGAGGCGCTCACAGAAAACGTCGGGTTTGCTGTCAAAGGTCGCCGTCTTTGTTCTCGATGCCCGCGCTGAATTGCGGCATGAGGAAGCGGAATACGTTCGTAAATACGGCCTCGGGAAGGAAGTCGTCTACGCGAGTGAGGCAGCTAAATCGCACGCTGCCGCCGCAAGTTCGGGCGGTGGTCTGTTCCGCACTCTGAAAGAGTTGGCACTGACGAAGCTCTCGCTCGTTATCACGGTCGACAGCTTGACAAGGGGGCAGCTGATCGAGGGGAAAGATCTCTCCGAGATTATGGCGGCTGAGGAAGCAGTCATGACGGCGTGCCAGAACCTGAAGGGGTTCCTTGCAACCGCAGCAACCTTTGACGGTCGAGAGCAGGTGTTCGATATCTGAAAAAAGTGTCGTGAGCGACAAAGGGCCCGACGTCGGTACTGCGCTGGCCGGGGCCGCCATCGTAACAATGTTGATGGCGGCCGTCGTGCCGCTGATGTTGTTCATCGTAGTGCCGATCAGCCTGATGTGGATCGCATACAAGGTAGGCTTGGCATTTTCAAACACGGATGCCGCGCGGGAACGGAAGGCAAAGGCAAACGCGCAGCATCGCTACGATGAAATCCTGCGTCGACGGCCGGATTTTCCTTCGCCGCAGGAGTTTGCCGTCGGCATTTTTGAGCGTCTTCCGTCGGGTCTGCCAACGAACCTGGCGGATGAAATCGCACTTGCGTCAGCCAGGCTTTATGAGGCCGAGGGATTTTCTGAGCCCATTGCGGAGCCGCCCCCCGTGTGCGACTGCCCTGCGGGATGGCGGTATTTGGACTACCTAAGCGAGCAAGGCGCAAAGGTCTGCGATCGCACCGCTCCGGACCTTCTTCACAAGACGTTGCTGACGGCATGGCGTGCCGTTGCCCTGCATACGCCCGAGGTCGATGCCGACGATCCAACCCGATTGAGCACGAGATTGTCGGATGTCATGGACTGTAGGCCTCTGATCGAAGGCATGATCCTCTCTTTCTTCAAAGACGAGGTGATCAGCCGCAACCTCTTGGCCGGCCTTCGTGAGCAGATTGACCAGAATGTATTGGAGGTGTCTGGCGTAGCCAAAGGTGGAAAGCTGTTCGGCGAGCCGGTGCTGCCGACGGCCTACAAGGGCAACAATCCGATCTTCGCCTATCTCAAGGATACCCCCCTTCTCGACATTCTAGGCGCCAGAATTCCCTTTTCGATCCCGGAACGGGTTCGTTTCGAACATCATCACATCGTCGCCGGCAGTGGCCACGGCAAGACCCAGACCCTGCAGCACTTCATCACCATGGACCTAGTCAAGGTGGCCCACGGCGAAGCCTCGATCGTCGTGATTGACAGCCAAGGCGACCTGATCCGCAAAATTAGCCGACTGAAACTGTTCGCCCGCGGCCAACCGCTCAGCGACAGGCTAGTCGTGATCGATCCCACCGACATCGAATTTCCGATAACGCTCGGTTTGTTCTCAGTCGGCAAGGAGCGTCTCAAAACCTACGCGCCGATCGACCGGGAGCGGCTGCAGAACGCGTTGGTGGAATTGCTTTCGTTCGCACTGGGTAGCCTGATGAGCGCCGAAATGACAGCCAAGCAGGGCACACTGTTCTCGTTTTTAATTCGCGCCATGCTGATCATTCCGGACGCAACGATCCACACGTTCCGGGAACTGTTGGAGCCCAACGGCGAAGAAAAATTCCGCGAACACCTTATGGGCCTGTCCGGTTCGGCGCGACTGTTCTTCGAAACCGAGTACTCCGATGCAAAGCAGTATGGGGAGACACGGCGGCAAGTTCTGCGCCGTCTATGGGGTCTCCTCGAAAATAGTGCTTTCGAACGCATGATGTCGTCGGCGACCAGCAAGTTCGACCTGTTCACTGAGATGGCGGCAGGCAAGGTTATCCTGATAAATGCCGACAAGAGCCTGTTGCAGCAGAGCGGCACGGAGATCTTTGGCCGTTTCTTCATCGCCATGATCGCGCTTGCCGCTCAGGAGCGCGACGAATATGCGCTGCCCTGCTTCGTCTATATCGACGAGTTCGGCGACTATGCCGCGAACGCCGACAGCTTCATCACCAACATCTTCCAGCAGGCGCGCAAGCGCCGGATTGGCATGATCGTAGCGCATCAGATGCTCGGCGATCTGTCAACGAAGACCGCGGATAGCATCGCCGCCAACACCTCAATCAAGTTTGTCGGCGGAGCCAGCCATGCCGACGCCGGACGCCTGGCCAAGGAAATGCGCACAGGCCACGATTTTGTGCACGCGCAGCGCCAGGGCTCGTTTGCCGCCTTTGTTCGTAACGTCACGCCGACCGCGGTATCGCTCACGGTACCATTCGGCTTCATGGAGAAACTGGAGACGATGTCGCAAGACGAGGCGCGCGAGGTGCGCAACAGGATGCGCGCTACCTACGCCCAGCCTTTGAGATTGAGAGACGAGCGGTCGCCGGCCGGACCACCCTCATCAGATCGTCTCCAGGAAACCGGAGACATTCGCCCGAAACCAAAAGACCTGGATGAGGGCGACATCACCCCGCGCTAACGTATTCTGCAACACATTGTGAAGATTGCGCATGGTGCACCAAGGGTGTTGACCTCAACTCACAGCCGAATATGCCGCACGTTTCGCCGGCAGGGGATTTGGCCTATGTCGGCGCCATGCGGATTGCCTCGCCAAAAGCATGGGATAGTCTCCAGCGTCGGATGCCGGTTCGGCCGGTCTCAACGGGTAAATTCATTACGGCAATGCCGCGTGATCTCTTTTTGTTCGAGCGCCTCAACTGGCACGGACCTCTGCCATCTCCCTATCTCATCGAGTATTCTCGGTACTTCGGGCATAAGAGTATTGGACGAGCCAGAGACCGGCTGACCGATCTCGGCCATGAGCAAAACACCGCCCATGGCGGCCGCTATCTTGACAAGCCGGCGGCTCAGTATCCGCAGCTCCCTGGTGGCTACGTTCCCCGCAACCACACTAACGTATATGCCCTTACCGCCGCCTCCAAAAAAGCGCTCGCGGAAGCCGGCCGCCTCGTTTCAACCACGCACGCCGGCTGGTGGGACCATCAATTGATGGTCTCCTGCGTGACGGCGTCGATAGAACTGGCGATATTGGCGAATCCTTCGCTCGGCTTCATTCCTCGACACCAGGCGATCGGCGATAGGCAGCTCTCGGCGGTCGCGCCGTTTACTCACGGAGGCCGAAGCCATTCCTTGAAGCTCATTCCCGATCAACTTTTCGGAATCCGCTACGGCGACAAGAAACTCTACTTCCTGCTCGAGGTCGATCGCTCCACCGAGCTGGTTTCGCATGGATCTTTCGAGCGGAAATCGTTCCTGAGAAGCTTCTTGCAATATCGGCACTTCGTTGGTGGCCAAACGTACAAGCAGCATTATGGCATAGAAGAGGGGATGGTCGTGCTCTTTCTGACCACCACCGAGCGTCAGCTGCAGAACATGATCGACCTTGTCATGCGTGTCACAGAGGGCAAGGGGAACAATTATGTGCTGTTTAGATGTGAATCTAGGTTCGCAACAAAAGGCGCACTGCCAAGCCCGATACTTGACTTGGTTGCCGGCCGTTGGAGAAGGGCAGGCAAGGGGGACCTCAGTCTCCGTGAGCCTGAGTGATCGGATGACCTCCCGCTGCCAGCGAAAACGAGAGGTTGGAACGGTTAAGTTGACAATAGGAATCGGTGGTGTAGGTCAACAATAAAGTAATTGAAATTTGCACTATCAATTAAGCCTAAATGTAAAAATGAAATAATATACTTCGTAACTCCTTCAAGAAAATTTAAGCGTATCCAAAGAGAGGCTAGGCCAATGCCATGCTGCCGTGCCATGACATCCGGATCGGTATGTATATTGAATAATGTACGCGTACAACGTCTTGATCGTGTGTACCAATGACGTCAAACCTTTCATCAAGGAACGCCATTTAACCCCCCTTTAATCATTGGCAAATGCCCGCTTTTCTACTAAGACATTCCGAGATGCTAATTTACCTGCGTCTTGCATCGCGGCAGAGAGGCGGGGTCTCTGGCATGATAGATTCGGACGTGTTCGACTTTGTCGAGCGTTGCAGGAAGCACAAGGCAACCGAGCCGCTACTGGACGACCTTCTCGAAACCGTGAGGAACCTCGGCTTTGAGCATCTCATCTTGAGCGGCGTTCCGCTTGGCGGTCAGAAGTTGGCACCGATGGTCGAACTGAACGGCTGGCCTGAGGGCTGGCTCGAACGTTACATCGAAGCAGAGCATGCCGCGGTCGACGGTGTTTGCATCTACTCGGCAAAAACCCTGAAGCCGTTCCTCTGGGCCGAAGTGCCGGCAAAATGGTCTGACACACAGGCCTCCCGACGCGTTGCGGGTGAGGCGACGGAGTTTGGCATTTGGAGCGGCTTCGCCGTGCCAATGCTCAGCGTCCATCATTGGCAGTCTGTCCTCTCCTTCGCCTCTTCGCAAAAGGCCATCAGTCTGTCGCCACGTCAACAGGTGCAACTGGTAACGATGGCGGTCTACGCTGGTATGTCGATCCAGGCATTTTCGGACGTCGACGGCGAAGCAGACGGCGTCCTAACGGATCGTGAAAAAGAGGTGCTGTTGTGGGCTGCTGCCGGCAAGACCTCATCCGAAACATCCCAGATCCTTGGCCTGACCGAACGCACGGTCAAATGGCATACCACCCGAGCCCGCGAAGCGTTCGGCGTCGGCACGACGACGCAAGCGGTGATCGAGGCTGTGCGCAGGCGCCTGATTCATCCATAGACTGTCAACTGTCCGATCGGACAGGTGACGTGTTTTAGCACGGCTGCAACTATCCCCCGATACGTATCGGGGGGATTGAGCTTTGATTTCGGCTCACGTCGTCAATGCGCTGAACAAGCACCTTTACGAAAACGAATTCGACGAGTTCTTGCGCCGCCGGCACGATTTCTTCGTGCATCAGAAACACTGGCGCCCTGCAAGCCCGGGCGGTCGCGAGCTCGATCAGTTCGATACTGACGCGGCAACCTACCTGCTCGGTATTGAAGACGGTCGCGTCGTGACCTCGGCTCGATTGATCCCAACGAGTGAACCGCACATGGTCTCGGAGGTCTTCCCTCATATGTGCGAGAAATCGGGCGTCCCGAGACGGCCCGATTGGGCCGAGTGGACACGCACCTTCGTCGTCCCCGACAAGCGCTCTACCGGACTACGCGGCACGCTGACCCAGCTATGCTGCAAGGTGATGGAATACGCCCTCGAGGAGGGCCTCAGTGCGGTGGGTGGCGTCCAGGAGACCTACTTCATGCCTCCCCACGGTGCGCTCAAGTGGCGGGCCGAGCCGATGGGCATGGCCAGGGAAAAAAATGGCGAGTGGTACATCGTCGCATACATCGATGTGAACGAGGCGGCGCTGGCGAGCGTCCGCAAGATCCTAGGCATTGAGCGGTCGCTGCTGGTTCGGCGTGGCACGCAAATGCCGTTCTCCCCTGTCCTGAGAAACGCGTGGGGGTCGACGAAGAGTGTCCGGGTTCCGGCATCAACAGCCGGAGTTTCGCCAAGTTAATCACGTCGGAGCAAATCGGGGGAAGCAACATGTTGATAAGCGCAGACAACCTCGGGACGATAGTGTCGTCCATAGGTGCGTTGGGAACGGCGGCGTTCGGTCTTGTTGATGCGACTAAGGTGTATCGGGGCGGCGTGTCCAACATTGGCTTCGGGTTTATCAGGGATGCCGTCACTCCATACAAAGCCGCTCTGAAGCTGGTGAATAAGTCCGATCCGCTGGCGACGATCCGCGCAAATTGGCTGAACGGCGTCTCCAAGTCTGACCAAAAAGCAACCGTGAAGTCACTCATTCGGCTGGGACTCACGGCAACGACTGTTGACGAATTAGCAGCAGCAGCTCCTGGAGTTAACGCAGGAGCTCTTAAAACGGCCTCGTCGAAGGTGGACAGCGCTCAACCTTTGACCGAGGACGACATCAATGTACTGGGGCGCTTCGACACCATCGTCGATGCTCAAATGGATGCCAGTTTCGAGCGTGCAGACCAGAAATATCGCAACTCCGCTAAAGTTCTGGCCGCCGGGTTTGCCATAGCGCTCGCGGTTCTCGCTATCGGAGTGATGTATGGTTACAGCGGTGAAGATGGCACCAGCAATTTTCTAGCTGCCTTGTTGATCGGGATTGTGTCGACGCCGGTGGCGCCAATTGCCAAAGATCTGGCAAGCGCGCTCGGCATAGCCGTCTCCGCGATGAAAGCCGCAAAAGGCTGAAATCCATGACGGTCTACATGACTTTTCGCCAGAAAACTGTCGGTGGTGGCGTCAAGAGCCCAACGCTTCTGCAGGGCGACGGCACGACTGCTTCCCCGAGCCTTCGCGATCTTTCTGAAGAACAGTTTGGCACGATGGTTGCCAATCGTGACGTACTTTTTGGCGTGCATGGCTTCAACGTCTCGTTCATGCAAGGCGTATGCACGCTTGGTCGGCTAGAGGTGGCGCTGAGCCTGCCTTCAACGTGCCACTTCATTGCTGTCCTTTGGCCCGGCGATTCATGGTTGCCGATCCTAAATTACCCGTTTGAAGGCTCAACATCGATTGAATGTGGTCGTCGCTTGGCTAGCTTTTGCAATCGACGTCTCACCGGGGCGGCGAGCGTCTCCTTTGTCACTCACAGTCTCGGTGCCAGACTCGCCCTAGAAGCGGCGTCGAAACTCAACCGCAGAGTTCGCTCTCTCTGTCTCACGGCCGGAGCAATCAATGATGACTGCCTGACATCGGAATATGCCAGTGCATTCGCCAATACCTCTGTGGTTTCCGTTCTTGCCTCGCGCCGGGATCGGGTGCTTAAATTGGCTTTCCCGATTGGCGACCCGATCGCAGATATTCTGCATCCCGACCACAGACCATTTGCATCAGCCTTAGGTTATGCCGGTCCGCCAGGGGCGGTTGGCTCAGCTGTTCCCCCGTGGCAAATCCCCGATAAATGCGAATACGACCATGGCGACTACCTGCCACCGAGCAACCCTAGCGCCCTGTTTCCAGATCCTAGCAGCAGATGGACGAAGGCTGCGGAGTTTATGAACCGGGCATTCGAAGGCAAATCACAGACTTGGCCGTAACCTGTGGTAAACATCAGAGCCAAAAAATCCAAGCGGGACCGAATTTATGACAGCGACAGAAGCTCAGCCAGACACCGATAACAGGGCTACACAACAATTCGTGTTGCTCTTACTTCTACTATTATTTTATTGCCTCGGCCCAATTGTTGTAATATTTGCGGCACTCATCTCGATTCATGACAGCCCAGCACAAAACCTTTCGTCAAAACTCGACGAAACTTTAGTCCTACAACTGGTAACGGCAATAGCGAAAGATCCAGGAATATATACCAACGTGCTTCACCAGATGATTATGCCCGTAGCGGCAGTAATAACAGCCGCAAATACCTCGGCGTTACGAGTCCGCGGAGTCGTCACATACTTGTTCATATTGCCGCTGTTCACCATTTTCATTTGCCTGGTCGACGCCGCTATTTTTAATACCTTCTCTCCGAGCGACAACAAGGGCGTTACGTCCCAATTGTTTATTTCTGCCGCTGGCAACCTTGCGACCTACGTAATGCTGATAGTTGGGCTAAAGATTGGCGATGCCAAGAAGGGCTGAAGAGGGGAAGATCGATAAGATGACCTTGCGCCGAATTCCCTCGCTTGTACTGGTTCTGAGCGTTTTGGTTTGCAACGCCGCGTCGGCCCAAGAGGCTATTGTATTCAAAGTTGTTGTTACTCCGAACAACGAGGCGACCACGCTTCGCGTCAGCGGAACGACGAGCGACGATGAGATCACGGACCCCTTCAGCCCAAAAGGCGACCTTGTAAACATTCCCGTTGATCCATCGGCCGCGTCGCGCCAGCTCTTTGTGACTTGGACGGATGGTACGACAACGGGATTTCCAATTGTGGCCACGTTCAGCGCCCAGCAGCAGCCAGAGGAGGTGCGCCTTAGTCGTGCCCCAGACCTCAGTCCGACTAAAGAAATAGTCGCTAGAGAATGTGTTGCCAGGACACCTACCAACCGTGTGATCGCCTTCTCGATGTTCTATACTTGCCAGTCACTAGCTCATAAGTTGGAGCTTGCAGACAAATGGGCGCCGAATCACCTTCGTGCAATAAATGGTTGGATGATTGCCAATGACTACCTATATAGAAAGTCAAACGGATTATCTCTAGGTATCGATGAAGACTTGCTTCGAGTCTTGAGCGAAATATTTGTTAATTTTTCTAACAAGGCAGACGTGAACATCAAGCCTCTAACGCTGCCAGAGGTCAAGCGTTTACTGGATCAAGGCAAAAATCAACAGCTCAAGGCAAGTGCAATTATTGCCTATTTGGCTGGAAAAAAACAGTTCCAGAAGGCGTTGACGGCGAATGAGGCAGCACTTTTTGATTTGACGCGCCAGCACAATGAAGATGTTACGCTCGGTGTAACGAAATCGCAACTCGAGGCGAATGATCCTTGGATTAAGCAAATAGGGCGGGGGCAAGCACTCCTATCAGGCCATATTGTTGAGGAGCGCGAGGCTGCCGACGGTTTTCCCGTGTATAGCATTTCGATAGAAAATTCTGGGAGCGTAAGCGTTTCTCTCTTTGGGAACTATGGATGTTACGCTTACGACTCAAAAGGGCAAAGGATAGCGGACAAAGCAGGGATGCAGTTCCCAGAGATAGTTAGTCCCTTGGAGAGAGACCTAGTGATAGCAGGCAACACAAGCAGGACATTAGATTTCAAGTCGTTGGGTGGCCTTCCCGCGGCTCCGGAAGATATGGGCAAGATAGATCTAGCGTATCAGGTCTGCCAGATCGCCTACTCTACAAGCGAAGAACCAAAAAAATCGGGTTTTTTCGAGATTCGAAGGTTGTACTAACCGGAGGGCAACTGAACCATTTGAGGTCGTTGGAGCAATCGGGCTACCGCCTCTCTTTTGAGACCTCGGGCAAAGCGATTGGCTTCTTGGCTTAACGCATGGCCGTCGTTCAAATAGTGGGGCGGTAGGAGGATAGCCAAATGCATGACCCGCATGGCAGATTAGGCGCGATCTCGGTACGGATAGCCTCAATCGCCTCAGCGCTTCTCGCTCAGGCTTGAATTGTGCTGATGGAGATTTTCGCGACGATCTGACCGCTCTGAACTTGGTCTTGAGAGCTACCGACTGGCCGCAGTAGCAGGCGTATGTCGTTTGGATACACGGCGCGCTTGCTGAGAATGACGATCACATAATTGCGTGAAGCGTCGGACGAATATGTCGAGAGAGGTGAGCGTGCGTCAACATAATCTTCTTCAACGGTTCTCCGTGTTGCTTGTCCTGGCCCTCGGCATTGCCTTGGATCGGGGCGCAGTCGCCATGGCTGACGCGCCACCGAGATACGACCATGTCGTTGTCGTCGTCATGGAGAACCATTCCTTCGAACAGATCGCGCAACCGGGCGTGGCTCCCTATCTGCAGAAGCTGGCGAGGAACGGTGCCCTTTTCGATAATTCGCATGGGGTCGCTCATCCCAGCCAGCCCAACTACCTAGCGCTGTTCAGTGGCTCGACGCACGGGATACGCGACGACGGCGTCCACGAGATCGCCGCGCCCAACCTTGCCGGCCGCCTTCAGGCTGCCAATAAGACATTCGTGGGCTATGTCGAGGCAAGGTCACCGCGCAAGCACAATCCGTGGGAATCCTTCGCCGACGCTAGAGGGGCCGGAAAGTCACTGACCGAATTTCCGAGCGACTATGCACGGCTGCCAGCCGTCAGCTTCGTTATCCCCAACCTTCGCCACGACATGCATGACGGCACGATCGGGGAGGCCGATGCCTGGCTGAAAGCCCATCTGGGCGCCTATGCCAACTGGTCGCGCAAGCACAACAGCCTGTTGATCGTTACCTTCGACGAGGATGACTACGGTTTTGAGAACCACATTTTTACAGTGCTCTACGGCGCGGGCGTCAAGCCCGGTCGTTACGCCGAGAGGATCGATCACTACACGTTGCTGCGGACCATCGAGAACATCGAGGGCGCAGCACCGCTAGGCACCACCGTCGTCAGAAAGGCGATCGGCAGCGGCTGGAAACATCGGTAGAGCCTTTGAGAAATGAGGAGAGGTACCGCACCAAACGGGATTGACCAAGGACTACTTTATGGTTGCGCCAAGCTATCCCGCTGCGCGGTCGGGCAGTGGCAAAATCGTTGACCTAGGATGTAAGGCTGCGCCAGAGCCGACCAAAAAATGCCTGCAAAGCGGAAAGCCAGGGTCTACCAAAGAGAGTGCATCAGCTCAGTTGTCGGAATTTAAGACGCGAATAGTTTCGCCTCGGCCTTGCGCCTGGTTTTAAGTCCCGGAATCTCGACTAGATGCCCGTGGACATGTCCGTGGTCCCATTTCAGGAATTCGTTAGCGACATCGAAATCGCCCTTGTTGATGCGCTTGAGAAGCGTCGAGCTTTGTAGCGCACCGGCACCGAGATTGAAGGCAAAGCTCACCAGGGCGCCGAATTGATTGTCGTTCAAATTGACGTTTACCAAGCTTGACACAGCTTGTTCGGAACCGGCCAGGTCGTTTGTGAGCAGCTGATCGGCCTGGGGGGCTGTTATCGTGTAACCTTTGTGAACCTCCGGCCCGGTATGGCCGTAGCCGACGGTCCATACGCCCACACTGTCCGTGTAGGCGGTCAGCCTCAGCCCTTCCCATTGCTCGATCAAGCCACGTGCATTGTCCGTTACACGCCGGATCATGACATCCCCCAAAGGTTTTTTACCGGCAAAGATTATATCGAATACTGGTCTCTGGCAACTTCGTATTGCTTAATAGGAGCGCTGGATTGTTGTGAGAAGCCGCAAACCGAAGACGAAAGCGAATGATGCCGTTTTATTTGCGACTTCGAAACATCGCTCTAGGAGTGGCCGTTCAGCCGTATCGGAATGGCTACGCGCGCCTCGCCAGCACGCTGTCAGGCCGCTGCACCTTGGCCTCTCGGCTCCAACCTGTAACGCCCGGGATCAACCCCAGCAAGTGCCCTTTTCAGTCTGCGGATGACGCGTGTCAGAGCCGGGCCGCTCTGTTGAGCCATCACTACAGCTTGCCTTACGAAACCTATCACCCGCTAACGATTGGCATCCCGCCTGATCTTTGCTAAAAAGAAGGATGATGAAAACTCTGCTCGACCTAGCTCTGCGAATAAGGCGTCTGTATTGGCGTGTCTTTCAGCCCCAGACGTTCGGCGTCAGAGCAATCATATTGAATAGTGAAAAAAAAGTCCTGCTTGTTAGACATAAATATGGTCGGGGCTGGTATCTTCCTGGTGGGAAAGTTCGACGCGGTGAGGCAAGCTTAGTCGCCATCGAGCGCGAATTGTGGGAGGAGCTGGGGATATCCGTAGCGTCTGTGGATCGCGCCCTGGGCACTTACGTCAGCACTCAAGAGTACAAGCGGGATGTGATAACGGTATACGTAATCACTAACTTTTCGCAGCGCCATAAAAAACATTTCGAAATTGATGCGAACGCCTTTTTCGCTTGGAATGTTCTTCCGAGTGATGCCTCTCCTGGAACAAAGAGGCGTATTCAAGAGTACCTAGGTGAAACCCCGATCGCTAGTACCTGGTAGGGCGCAGAGATGATCGAGATTTATGAGGGAAATGAGGAAAACAGGACGTACATTCAAAGATATTTGAATAACATAAGAAGTTTGGCGCCTTTTGCAATCGTAACGTTGCCGAACTACGCTACTGTGGCCAATATCATCGAATCGGGTGAGTTCCCACACATTGACATTGATTTATTTTGGAACGCCGTCAATAGAGCGAAGGCAATAATCCAGGACGAGTACTCAGAAGAGTTTTCATTGATCGATCCAAGGCGATATATTTTCGGTATTTCCGAAAAGCCCACAGCGCTAGGCGGGTTTCACAGCAAATGGAGCGTTGGTTATCATCAGCTCTATCAAGCTGGTTTTGGGGTGCTCCTAAATCCGTCTCGCGTAAAGGATGTGAGGGTTAGGACTGCCGAGGCAGTGCGCTCCTATCTTCACGATTGCTTGCATTACTCGAGCTTTCACCTGTACGCGATACGGCCCCATAAATCTCTCACTGCCAGTGAGGCCAAGAGATCGGAGCCAAAAGTGTACCGGCGCCAGTATGGATTCAGTTTCCGCAACTGTGAGGGTGTGGCCTATTCCGACAAAGAGCTTACGGCGCGTGTTCCTAATGCGATCAACCTGAACCTTTTGATGGATGGGATTGTGATGATCACGGCCGGTTCGCTCATTAAGCGCCTGTTCACTGTGGAAAACCTCACTCCGTTTGATCGCTCGGTCTTCGCCGAGGTGATTGGTGAGCCGATCGAGGCGAGCGGATATGAGCACGCGCTGAAATTCTTCCAATCGGTCACACGGCCAACCCAACTTTTCATTGAAAAGTGGGGTGGAGATGAGTTTCTGAAGATTGCCTTCCAGGCGATGATGACGGGGCTTGTTGATCCTCTAAAAACGTATTTCGAAAGAAAACACGGTGAGGACGGCGCTTGGGAAAATACATTTATGAGTACGAAGTATAGAGCATGGATGGATGCCCAAGGATGAACAGTTGCGGGATGCCTCTAGTGAGACAGCTTCCAAACGTACAAGTGGGCTGAGATTTTAAACCTGCGCTGAAAATCGTTGTCGGGCCGACTCGCAGACAAGTTTTGCCACCTTCGCTAGTCATCGACCCGGTTCTACTCTAAGCATTGTCGTTAGCGGCGATTAGCTTGCGTTCCTCGTCAATGAATTCGAAGAGTTTGTTGCACCAGTGCGGTTCGAGCGGTCCCACTATAGGGTGACCGCCACAAGGAGTTCCAGCATTGGCCGCCGCAATGCGTGCCGGCGCGCTGGGCGGCGGCTGAGCGCACCAAGCGGCCAGCAATGGACTATCTGGAGAGCGGCGAAATGAAGGAACCGGGTGACAATGACTGGTGATTTCATCGATCGGTACATCGCCTTGGCTTTGAAAAGGTTTGGTGGCGATTGCTCAATAAGGGCAGAGCAGCAGGATGGGGGCATAGTCTTCGAATTCTCGGTGTCAGGCACCAATTCTCGACTGATCGTCGATCTGGGAAGCGAATTCACGCCCACACGCATTCGCTCCGCTTTTGTCGAGTTGGGCTTGGAGGTTGAAAAGTTGAAAAAAGTACCCCGCGCGCGTAGTTGATATCGACAAGACCTCCGACCGGAACCCGCTGTTGTGCTGCCGCTGCTGCGAACCGCCTTTCACATCGACGACGAAGACATGGCGCGTCGCGGCGGTCGAATCTGATACAATCGGGCACATGGGCAAGAATGCGAAGCAAGCCATGCCTTATATTTGAAAGCGAGGAAGACCGCGAGCTTGCGATTGAGGCGGAATTCTAGGAATCGCAGATCGCCCCTGACCTCGTCATCCTAAGCAAAAGGAGACAGAAATTATCAACGCCGCGATATGTGACACGTAGGACGAGATGGGGGTCTTTTGGCTTGGTAATGCAGTGACAGAATGGCGAGATGTCAAGAGCGACTGTGACCCCCGAAAGGTCTGCCGAGTTCATTGCCCTTTGGAAAAAGCTGTACGGTGAGGAGCTATCAGCGCGTGACGCAGCGGAACGGCTTACAAAACTGATCGGTGTTTATGCTGAGCTGATTTCTGGGAAGGTGAACCGTCCGGATCCCGAGTGAGAATTGCTATGTTCTCTAAAATCAATTCCCGCCGTGGTTCGGATTCAAGTGCCGTCTTCATTTCCTCGATTAGTATCTGCCGGTCGATCCCCACAAAGGTTCGAACGGTGTGGCAGGACGCCACGGACCCCTGCCATCACCCTACTTACTCGAGTATTCTCGCCATTTCGGCCGCAAGAGCTTGGGCAGGGCGCGAGACAGGCTGACCGACCTCTTTCATGAAGAAAATACGCCACATGGCGGGCGGTATCTCGACAAGCCCGCTGCTCAGTTTCCGTCGTTGCCAGGCGGCTATCTGCCGCGCGATCACACCAACATCTATTCAATCAATGCCTGCTCTCTCCGGGCACTTCGTGATGCTGGGCGGTACGTGGAAGTAGGCCATGGGGGCTGGTGGGAGCACCAATTGGGGCTCGCCTGCGCACTAGCCTCAATCGAACTCGCTACATTTGACTATCCGCACTCGCATTCATTCCGCGGCATGAAATCGTTGCTGATCGCAGCCTCTCGGCTGTTGTGTCCTTCACCTATGAAGGGCGAAGACATTCGCACAAACTCATTCCTGATCAGCTTTTCGGCATTCGCTATGGAGCCCGCAAACTTTTCTTTCTGTTGGAGTTTGATCGGTCGACCGAGATGGTTTCTGAGAGTTCGTTTGAACGCAAGTCATATCTGAGAAGCCTTCTGCAATATCGACAGTTCATCGGTGGCCAGTCTTACAAGCGTCAGTATGGATTTGACGAAGGCCTAGTGGTTTTGTTTCTGACGACGAGCCGTCGGCAGTTGGAGCGGATGCTTGAGACAACTATGAAAATTTCATCTGGAACGGGAAATGCATATATGCTCTTTAAATGTCTGCCCGCAGGCGCGCAGTTTTGTCAAAGGCCAATGCCTGTGCCGTTCTCGGAACCGTGGCTTCGTGCGGGCAAGAAGGATGTCGAGTTGCATAGCTTGTAGTACTGCCGAAGCTCCGCTAGTAATGTCGTCTTCTGGCCGATTTATTGAGGCTGGATTTCGACACTTAGCTACGGAAAAGAGGAGTGTTTACATTGGCAGATCACACAGAAACCCAGGTGAGCAACGACCTCTTGGGTCTCACAGCGGATATTGTCGCGGCGTATGTCCGGAACAACGCGGCCCCTGTCTCCGGCCTCCCGGATCTTATTGCAAGCGTTAACTCCGCGCTGCTCGGCCTTAGTAGACCTAGTGCGTCGCCGACTGCTACTCCTATTCCTGCCGTCAATCCGAAGCGGTCTGTATTCCCCGACTACATCATTTGCTTGGAAGACGGAAAGAAGTTCAAATCACTGAAGAGGCACCTCAGCGTTCATTTCAACATGACGCCAGACGACTACCGGGCCAAGTGGGGGCTGCAGAAGGAATATCCGATGGTTGCGCCAAATTATGCGGCCCAGAGATCTGCGCTTGCGAAGTCCGCCGGTCTAGGCCGCAAAGCGACTGGCAAGGTGGCCTCCAAAGGGACCAAGCGCAAAAAGTAAGCCAAGGCAGGAATGAGAGCCGGTCGCTACCTACACGACCAGATTCACGTCACTCACGCCTTCCTGCGATGGCGCACTATTATGGCATCGGCACCTAATCGCTATCCAATGACGGCCTCGTAGCGGCAGCTAGGCCCGTCAATTCCTCTCCGCATCCCATTAGAAACAACAAAAAGCGACACGTTCCCGACGAAAAAAGGCGGGCCTTTGGATGATATGTTGCTAAAGTAGGATTTAGTTGCATGTCGCTGTGGGGTCTTCGGCATGATCGATTCAGATGTATTCGACTTTGTCGAACGCTGCCGGAAGCACACGGCAACTGGACCGCTCTTGAGCGATCTCCTTGAAACTGTGCGGAATCTTGGCTTCGAACACCTCATTCTGAGCGGGGTGCCGCTCGGCGGGCAAAAGCTTGCACCAATGGTGGAATTGAACGGGTGGCCCGCCGGCTGGTTCGAACGCTACGTTGAAGCCGAGCACGCCGCTGTCGACGGCGTTTGCATCTATTCGGCGAAGACTTTGAAGCCGTTTGTCTGGGCCGATGTCCCGGCAAAATGGTCCGCAACCGAAGGCTCGCGTCGAGTTGCTGGAGAAGCGACTGAGTTTGGTATCTGCAGCGGCTTTGCCGTGCCCATGCTTAGCGTGCACCATTGGCAGTCGGTTCTATCGTTCGCCTCGTCGCAAAAGGCCTGCAAGCTTTCGCCCCGTCAGCAAGTGCAGCTAGTCACCATGGCGGTCTATGCCGGCATGTCAATTCAGGCCTTATCGGACGTCGACGACGAAGCTGATGGCGTCCTGACAGAACGTGAGAAGGAAGTGCTTCTGTGGGCAGCCGCTGGCAAAACCTCGTCTGAAACGTCCCAGATCGTTGGCCTGACCGAGCGAACTGTCAAATGGCATGCCATGCGGGCTCGCGAAGCCTTTGGCGTTGGCACGACCACCCAGGCTGTCGTCGAAGCCGTTCGCAGGCGCTTGATCCATCCATAGACGCGTCAACTGTCCGATCGGACAGGTGACGTATTTTAGCATCACTGCAATCATCCCGCTGAGAGAATATCGGGGGGGGTTGCGAGATGATTTCGGCCCACGTTGTCAATGCGCTAAACAAGCATCTCTACGAGAACGAATTCGACGAGTTTTTGCGCCGCCGTCACGACTTCTTCGTGCACCAGAAACAGTGGCGCCCTCCCAGCCCAGACGGTCGCGAATTAGACCAGTTCGATACGGACGCAGCCACGTACCTGATCGGTATCGAAGACGATCGGGTAGTGACCTCGGCTCGATTGATCCCAACGAGCGAGCCGCACATGGTCTCGGAGGTCTTTCCACACCTGTGTGAGAAATCCGGCGTCCCAAGACGTCCTAATTGGGCCGAATTGACGCGCACCTTCGTCGTTCCCGACAAACGCTCCAGCGGACTCAGAGGCACGCTCACCCAGCTGTGTTGCGCGGTGATGGAGTACGCCTTCGATGAGGGCCTCAGCGCGGTGGGCGGTGTCCAGGAGACCTACTTCATGCCTCACCACGGTGCGCTCAAGTGGCGGGCCGAGCCGATGGGCATGGCCAGGGAAGTGAATGGCGAATGGGACATCGTCGCCTACATCGACGTGAATGAGGCGGCGCTGGCAAGCGTCCGCAAGATGCTCGGCATCGACCGTTCGCTCCTGGTGCGGCGGGGGACCCAATTGCCGTTTATGGAAAGAGCTGAAAAGCGCATGAACAGCGACGCACGTTCGGGGTGGGCACTATGTCGTCACCTATGATCAAAAAGTTCTTTGCAAGAGAATCCAAGGATATCCTTGGGGTGGCGATCGATCCGCGGTCAGACGATGACGCGAAGATAGTCTCGGACAACTGTTACTTCCAAGTCAGGCTTCAATTGATGAAGATAGCGAACTATTCGCGATTTTTCAGAGAATACTATCCAGTGATACACGGAAACATCACGTTCGGATCATATGGAAATATAAAGGACACAACGGTCGTTGTAACTCCTGAAATACCAGGCGAAGACAGCAGCTCCCGCCTCAATAAAGTATTTTTACGTGGTCAGAATCTGACAGAGATAAGCGTCTACCGTGGTGGTGATATCGGTGTCCAAATTGGGCTGTACGCGGCGCCGGGTGACGATTGGGCCCAGGAGTTTCTAAATTTTGCCAAATCTATTTCGGAGGTCGCCAATAACACGTCGTTGTCTGCGGCGTTTGCGGTTGCGGGGCCGATAAAGAGCGCCATCGATGGCTTGCTTTCCCGCAACAAACTGTCCTTGCAACTGGGGCTTAAGGTGCAGCTTTTTGCGGCCGGCTTGAAAAAGAACAAGCGCTTCCTGTTAATCGGATCCGGTCACGAACTCGAGCCCGGTACGCTGTCGTTCGATGGGACAGACGTTGTCTCTCGTGGCCGGATCGTCGGTGAAGCAGACATTGTCCTCCTTGATCTCGATTTCGTATCCGAGAGGGATGACTTGAGCACCCATCCGATAGCAAGTTCTGCAAAATCCACTTTGGACAGCATAGTCGGAAGTCTTCTGAAAGGCGGCGCCAATTCGGAAGCGGAGATTACCGAAAGCTACAGGCGGTTCGCCGCAGAAGTCATGGTGCATGAGAGTTTCACGAACGGCGACAAGGCCCGCCTTATCGCTGGGATCAAGGCAAACATCAATGAAGTGAGAGGCGCAGTCGGTCCCCCCGCCTCGGTGGAGCGTAGTGGCTCGGACATCCAGTCTGATATTGCGAACATAAATAAGCACCAGCCTGACCTCCTGCAGTTTCGGGCTGCTGAGTCTGCCCCGACGGGTCCGCTATCGATCGGGGACGCCATGTCGCTCTAGCCCTGCGTGGTGGAGAAAAGGCCGTGAAAATAGCTTATGGGCTAATCATTTTGCTTCTGCTGGCTGCGATCGGCCACGGCGGTTACCTGCTGTATCAACAGCGGTCGATGCTTGAAACCCGCCATAGATTGGCGGCGCAGATCGACGAAGATTGGCAGGCGGGTTTCGATATTTCGGCCATGCGAGGAGCCGAAGCGTTCCTTGCCACGCGACCAAGAAATCCTTCCGTTGACCTAGATCGCACCGTGCTCGCGCTCTACGGGTCGTCGCTCTTCCGCTGGAT
Source organism: Mesorhizobium sp. B1-1-8 (assembly GCF_006442795.2). Taxonomy (NCBI): domain Bacteria; kingdom Pseudomonadati; phylum Pseudomonadota; class Alphaproteobacteria; order Hyphomicrobiales; family Phyllobacteriaceae; genus Mesorhizobium; species Mesorhizobium sp. B1-1-8. Next base: position 5,507,202 of record NZ_CP083956.1, on the reverse strand, counting down.
TCGAAGAAATCCCGATACCCCGACCAAGGATGTCGAAGCGGAACTCGAACGGTTCACGGCCGCTCAGAAGATTCTAGAGACGCAGGCGGGGGCGATCAGATGAATAGATACTTGCTCGCGGTTTTTGCCGCCTTGGCGCTTGTCGCGGGAGGGCTGTATGCGTGGGCTCTGAATTCGACAGAGGCCGCTGCCAGTGTTGCGTCGTTGTCGCTCTCGTCTGTGTCAGGCCAAGGCGTCCAAGAGACGTTGCCTATCGGCTTTAGACGTCCGGTTTTGCTCACCCTTCGTGGCGAAACCTTCTTAGGGGAGACGCCCTATGAGGCGCGCGAACAGATCAGAGATTGGCTGCTTCTTACCGTGTTACGCTCGTTCGGGTCCGACGCGAGCGACGTGGCCGGCAATAGCTATGAGACGCCGGTCACCCGGGTTGGATACACAAGCTCGGTTGGCGAATTTCAGAATGGGGTCATTCGCTGGGCGCCCATTGCGGACGATGCCATGGTGGTGTTGGTCCCGTTGGGCGCAACGGAAGCTGAGCGGCAAGATGCCATCGCTGCGGCAGCGGACGAATTTGTTGTTCGACGGGCAGTGAGGCCTACGCGCGCTGAGGTTATCATCTACTGCATTAATGACCAAAACTCTCCAAAAGTCCCGCAAGCCTGGACCGCCAGCCTAGAACGCATAGGACCAATAGATGGAAAAGCGCTTTTCGCGGACGCCTATGGCTGGGTCGAGTCCAGCCTTCAAAATCGAAGTGATTTGGCAGGGTTCCTTGGCAAAGTCGATGATCTCATCTCCCTGCGCGTCGACGGAGGACGCCTCACGGCCACCGGTAGAAAGTATCGGGCACGTGCGTTTCGGCAAATAACCCCGGAGCACGTGGCAACGATACTACAGAGCTACCAAGGAATCGATGAAGAGTCGCAGCGGACTCAAGCGAAATATACTGCCCTAGTTCAAAAATTGACGGAAGAACGTGTCAAGGAAACGTTGTCGAAAAATAAAGATTTAGCTGACGCCTTGGAGGCGGCAAAAAAAATAGTAAATAGTCAGGTATATGCTTCTGACGATAGAGACCAAGCTATTGAAATAATCAACAGTTTTAATAAGGCAAAAGCGCAGATTCAGAAATCGATAGTCAACGATATTGATAAGTTGCGAGGAGTCGCCAAAAGTTGTGCATTTGTAGAGCGCAGGGCTCAATTAGAAGAAAAGACGTCGAAATCATCTGATGAGCAACGGCTGCTTGACCTCACTGAAGCCATTGAGCAAATCGAAAACAGCGGCTCTGCACAAGAGCGTTCGCTCCGGCGCGGCGCGCCGGGGTTTTCCCTGGACCCAGAATACAATTTCGATCTCCTAGCCGCGAGCATTAAGGCGATCACCGCAGGTGACACGGCTAGTCTCAAGGGTCGGCTGGTTCAATTGATTGAACTACAGCGCGCATCGGATCCAGATGCGCAGGATGGCGCCACGAACGACTCCGAGAAGGTGGCAGATCAAGTCATTGATGCGCTCGTTAAAGGACTGAATGCAAACAAGCAGTCGCTTCTGAACTCTCTCGATCGGCGAAACCCCAAACTGCTGAGATGTATGCTGGGGCTCGTGCAATCTCCGGACAACGCTAGCAGCGGCGGATTGCTCCGGTCCGTTGACGACGCGATCTTCGCTGAATCATCGTTTCAGACGGCCCGATATGATGGCGGCATTGCAGGCACAGAGGTCGGTCAAATACTCTTCTATACCGACTTGCTCGCAAAGCTGTACGGAATGGACTTCGACGGCACCGCCTCGCGCAGTTACGGAAAGGCGATTGCGGAGTGGGTGCCTACGGTTTTCGATACCGCCGACCCGGTTCAGGCGAGAGCAGACAGCGAAATTCCGGCTACCCGGATTTGGTTTGGCCTACGAAATGATTCATTCCGTTTAGACACCGATAAGAAGGCGGTCACATTTGGCCGAACGGCAACGAGGGTCTTTGCTCTTTCAAATAGCGGGACCGGTGAAGAGCGCGAGCTGCAACCGAGCTCCCTAGATCAAAGGTGGGTCGATTTTTTCAACAACAATTTCTCTAGCATCGCGGCATTCGAACAGAGATACGATCAACTCAACCAGCTCACAAAATGGTCTCTCGCGCTCGACGTCGTTCGGGGCCATCTCCAGATTGTAGCCCCGCAACTCGCGGATGAAATGGATCAGGAACCCGTCCGGCGGAACCTTTGGTTCCCGGAATGGGTGAACGCAAACGTCGTTGCCGACAATAAGAATATTTCTTGGCTCCGTTGCTTTGATCACCTCACACGACCGGCCGAGGATTCCGTCGAAACGGTACATATCATCCACAACGGCTGGCAGTTCGCACCCACTACCTGGTGCGAAGGTCGGCCTGATGACGGGAAAATTTGGAGTGGTCAGACCTATTCGCTTCGGGGCGGAGTGTCGCTCCCTCGTGCAGCACAATTGGGCGAACGTGCGGCAATCGAAGAATTGGGCACCCATGGCGCAGCGTGGCGTGGGCAGATAACTGCGCAGGACGTGGTCAAAGGCCCGGAGTCGCTCAGTGTGAAATTTGCCCCGGAGTATGGCTATCAAAAAACGTACGCGATCAATTTCGATTCACCGTTGCGCGCAAAGGTAGTTTCCTCCGCCAAGGCCGTCGAAATTAACGCCTCCGGTGGCATTTCTGCGAGCGACCAAGCAGTTTTGTTCCGCGGCAATGGCGTTGAACTCAGCGACACCCAGTTCACGCAGGAATTGAGTTCGAGCGGTTCCCCCGGAACGCTGTCGATAGTTTCGGCGACCGGGGACGGACAACTCGCACGTCTTTCTGTCAACGCGAATGACAATTTTCTATCGATCGAAGCTGAGCCGCTATCGCGTCAGATCGCACAAGGTCTCTCGGTAGGATTATCGCGGACGCCGCAACAATATTGGGCGACTACGCTGCTTGCAGACCCGCGGGTAGATGCGGTGGTGCAAATCGACAAGGAGACACTGTTTGCCCGGGCTGGCCTCCATTGGCACGAGTTTCAGCTGCAGCCGCCGCGATCTGCAACCATTGCTAAAGGATGGCAGATGCGGGCGGCCGATACGAAGCCAAGCTTCCTTGATCTGTTCCAACAGCCGTCCGTCGTTCTATCGCGCGAGGTTGAGGAAGGGAAAGTTTCCGAAAAGCTGGCCGACCTTTTTGAAATCGAAGTGACCAGGACTCCCCGCGAAAGCGGAAGTGCTGCGATCATGATCCGGGGCCCGCCTGGTGGTCCGCCTCCGACCGACACGCCCAAGCTTGCCTTTGGCTCGCCAGAGGATCCTTTTCGAGGGAACTTTATCGCCGACGACGGTTCAGCGGTAATTGCTATCAGCAAACGCAAGCCGGCGCTGAACGAACTTGTTAGGGCATTTCAAGATCTCAATTTGGAGCGTCTGAAGAGCGCGGGCCGCGACGACACCTTGCTCCTTCAAGCCTCGCTCGACACAAAATTCGACGCTGCTGCGATCGCCCAAGTGCGGTCCGAGCTAACCGACATGCTCACGAACGGGATGGGGCCAGACGCTCGCAAATCCTTGGCGGCGATTGCCCGTGTTCGCAAAGACCTTCGCATGCAACTTGCAGAGGCTGAAGCGGCCAAGGATGGCCAAACTGCCGAGCTTCTTCAGAACGATTTCGACTCCGCCTTCCGCCCCAATCGCGAGGAAGCGCTAACCGATACGGCAACACGTCTGCAGCGCGATGGCAGGCCAATGGCCGATCCGTTGCTTGCGCTATTCAAGAGGCCATTGAGCCCGTCCGAATACGCAGCCGAATTGTCGAAACGAGCCGCCATAGTTGCCCGCGACAAGGGCGCGGTAGCATGGCAGCGAAACCTGCAGTCAGATCATATCGCGTTGGCAGAACTCAGTCAGCGCCGACTAGGCACGGGTCTGCATGTCGAGCCAGGTGCCGATGTATCGACCGTGCAGATTAATGTGCCAGCACCCGTGAAGGCTCGTAAGCTGCTGCCAGGTGAGCTGTTGAAAGCCAGCGCGATCTACACCGACGCGCAATATCGGCTCGCCAACTTGTCAGACCCTCTTGTGCTCGCAACCATCGAACGTGACGCAGTTGTGTTGGAAATCCGCGATCCTGAAGCCTTGATCGCCGGCGGCGTTCTTTCGGCAGTGCCTGACGACATTATTGTTAGCTCAAACGTCCGTCTTGGTCTGGCCCGCAGTAGTATTGCAAAGCCGACATTGGCCGACTTTGAGCGAGGGGAGAAGGTGTGGACTCCCGAGTACGCCACCTTCATGGAACATCTTGTCACCGGCTATGTCTGTCCTGAGGAAGCTTCAAATTTGGCAGCATGCAATAGTCCTCCTTCCGGAAATGGCGGAGATTCAGGCGGTATGCGGTCTGACGATTCAGACTCCGGACGATTGTCCGCGCTCGCTGCTACAAAAGGGAGCTTGCTGTTGATAGTAAGCCCCTCCACGGTCACTAGCGGCTGCTTCGTACCTCTCGCAGCCCCAGTCGAGAAGAGCGCGCAAATTGTCCCAATTTCCTGTCTGAAATCCGTGCGTGACAGCTGATCCTCGCCTCGAGCCGGTCTGGCGATCCAATGAGGCAATCAGGGGGCGACAATTCGCTCGTGCACTGGTTGCGCTGTGTGATGCGCATGAAGCCTCGGTGCAACGGTTGACTTCCGGGTCGGTAGTCGATCGTTTGGACCTGCAGATCGTGCTCGACGCGGCTGATATCTGCATGGTGCTCGATCGTGATGACGACGCTCAAGCGTTCTGCCGCACGGCGGAAGCATATGCCTCCCATCAACCCTTCAGAGTGCGCGTCCTTTCGCAGGCCGAAGCGGCAGCTCACTCTGCCCGTTCCGCCCTAGAGCTTGGAGACCGCGCCGGCGCGGACGCCGCGCTAGCACGATTTGCGCCTGAATTGACCGGCATGGCGGCGACGGCTGGCACGGCAGATTTCGAAAGCTGGGAGTTTCGACAGCCTTGGATACTGCATGCCGCGCAGCCTGACGCACCGGATGGTCGGGAGGTTGCGGCGCGAGTCTATCATTCGGTAGGCCTGCTGCTCGCCGCAAGTGGCTTGCTCTCTCAAGCCAGAGTTACAATCGCGCGAGCGGGCTCCTTGCTGGGAAAGGTGGTGTCGGCGGAGGCTTCGGTGTTGCTCCTTCGAGAAAGGATTGAATTGGCAGACGCCATCATCGTCTTGCAGAGAGGGGATTTCGCTACGGCCAAATCACTCGGGTGTCTTAGTCCGACCGCTAGACCTTTTGTTTTCGCCCCACTTGAATTGCGCAGACTGGCTCTGATTTCCCGGCTTCATATCTTGGGCGATGATCTGGCGACTGCAGTTCGTTCGCTCGAACAAGTGGGTGGGTTGGTCCGGTCTGTCGGCTCCAATAGGGCAATCGCTGCCTGGCTGATCCAGGCGGCACACGTTCTCATGTTTATGAACCAAGCGAGCCGGGCCGAAAGCGTCTTGGCACTTCTAGAGAAGATTGACTGGGGCTCCTTAACATCGGCGGTACGCGAAGAGGTCGCGTTCATCCGAGCGCTACAAGTCGCCCGATCGGCGAATTTTAATGCCGAATTCACTCAATCGTTGTCTGACCTCTACGGGGAGCGCGCCGAAACCGAAGATGAGGAAAAGCAGGTACCGCTGCGACTAACCCAGTGGACACTTCGCGTTCCTGCCTACGAGCTCGACTCGGAATTCGCGCAGCGTGCAACATTAATTCGTATGCATCTCGATGAAGGAGATCTAGCAGCCGCTTCCGAAGCATTTGACGTTTGCCGCGCCAAATTTCAAACCGTGGATTCGCCCATATTGATCGCAAGAATGAACATCCTTTCCTCGCTAATGTGTAACAAAGCGGGCCAATTTGAAGATGCTTACCGGCTTGCTCAGCTTGCCGCCACTCAGTGTGAATTGCTCGGGGCTAGATTGGACGAATGGCAATGCAATCGAATCCTAAGCGGCATCGCATCTAAGTGCGGCGATGAAAGCCTCGCGCAAGGAGCGAGGCAACAGGCCGACCGTCTTATCCACTCGCTAACTCAGGGAATGGATATCCACACCCGTTCGGTCTATCTGATCGACAAGATTAGTCCCCACGATGACGAGCTGGAGCAGGACGTTGTGGAGGTCTCGCGCCTGGCAACGAGTGGCCTATCTACCAGAGCAGGACGGCTTTTCAGAAGGGACAGCGAAGCCAGCCGTCGCGTCCGACGCATCTTTAGGCGCTCGAGAACAGCGCAAGGTCCAAGAGAGCCGGCTCGATGGATGTCGTCTCTCAGGAAGTGGTTTGCGACGGAGTTTGGCGGGGGACAATCGGTTATCTTCATCGTTCTGCGCTCCACCACGCTTGTTGTTGTCAGGCGGGGCAGTCGTGTCTGGTGGCGAATTCTATCTCTTGATGCAGTCGACCTGGCCGGAATGACATACGCATGGCACAACGCCCTCCGCGCGTGGACTTCAGCGAGCTCGATCGCGCGCTTTGCCGAACCGGGAACCATTCAGGTCGATTTTGACCGCGCTTTCGAGTCCCTACGGTTGGCAAATCAGGACATCGTCGACGCGCTGAAGATGGAGGAAACATTTAGTCTCCTTGATGGTAGCCAAGGCCGCGTCTCGGTCGAAACTGATGGGCCGCTAACCAATCTTCCAATCGGTGCCTTGAGAGTTGGAGGTCAGTACTTAATCGAGGCATTCACATTTGCCAGTCGCCACACGATCACGAGCAAGAACTCACCAACCGAGGACGGCCCTGCGTGCGTGGTCTCGGTAAGATCGGCTGTCAATATTGCGACCAGTAGGGGTGGAAACCCAATTAGTTTTCCACCCTTACCAGGCGTCTCCCAAGAAGGTCGAGCAGCGCTGTTTTGGTTTGCTCAGGCTGGTAGCGATGTGATCAGGCTCACCGATGACTCTCCGGATGATCCTCAGCCCACGAAATCCAGCATTCTCGGTTGGCTGACAAAGGTCTCCCGCATCCACTTCGCTTGCCATGGTTCCTTTGATCCCGGCGAGCCGCAATCGTCTGGCCTCGTGGTGCTAGATGATTGTGGGCAAGGCGTGATCTTGTCATTGAAGGACATTGAAGCGCTTCCGCGGGTTCCAAGATACATCGCACTGTCCGCGTGCTATTCTGCGGACTCGTTTTCGGTATCGGGCAGTCCGCCGATCGGATTGCCCTATTCTCTACTGCGTGCAGGTGCCTTGACCGTGTTGGCGTCGTTCTGGCGCGTGACTGACGCCGTCGGCCAAAAGTTGATTGAGGCATATTGCCAGCATGCGCAATCGGGCGATTTGGCTCTGGCCCTGGCAAAAGCCCAAAGAGCGGCAATTAGCGGGGCAATAAAAGGCGATCTTATCGACGCTGCTCATCCATATTACTGGGCGTCATACGCTATTCATGAACGGTCAGGCAACGAAGTGTGGTAACCCGATACGGCACGGTAAATTCGAGGCAGTCAGCAAGCGAGGTTCGCGGCACTCAGTCCGGGTCTGTGACGTTCGTAATCTGTATACGGCGCTACGTCACCATTAGCCGGTGTTTCCCGTCGGCGCAGGTCGCATTTCCCTTGTTTCTACCGGCCGATGTGCGCCGTCTTTTCGTTTTGCAGCCAGTCTCGTCACCGGTCCACTTCGCAGAGCCGATTTCGTGCTACCCTCCTTTTTTGGGAGAGAGCAATGCGCAAGGTAAAAAGTGTACTGTATGGCATCCACGCCGAAACCCAAGAGATCAAGCGTGTGACGCAGAGCCCACGAGGCATTCTTGCCCTAGACGGCGGCTTTGAATTCAGAACCAGTGTCAGGCGTGGTGCGTGGTGGGCTGCGGCAATGTTCCACCTCATAGAGATCATTGTGGTTCCGGTTGAGGAGGATCGACCTGACCATCCAGCATTGTTGGGGCTACGGGAAAAGCTGGGTAAAACGGCTGAATTTAGGAGGCTGAGCGAGAGCAATCTTGACCCTGCTACTTGGTGACGAACAGCCACGGCGGCGATTGCAAGAAGCGGGCGCTGCCACGGTCGCGGATGAGCAGACTTGAGCGCTTGGGTCACTGACCAAGCTCATCGAAGAATGTCGAGGTCTCCCTCGCCTAGCAGGGGAGACGAAATAGTCGCAATGGGATCTGCCAGCCTCCGCCCATTCTCGACACCGGGATTGCCTTCAATTGAAGGTGCCGTCTCGAAATTGCGGAGGTATGGGGTGTGATAAGATTAATGCAGGGGACTTTTCTCGACTGTCCACAGGTATCACCGGTCAACGGATTGATTGCGGCAATTCCTCGATTCACGCTCGGCCGGGCGATTCGAGGGTTTGATGTCCCCAAACCTGAATATGATAATCGACGTTGTTGATGACCAAAATCACCCCATTGGCCGGGTGAGACGACGCAAGGTCCTGGAGGAAGGAAAAAACTTCCGGACGGTCCATATTCTCCTCTTCCAAAGCGATCAAATTGTTCTCCAACGGCTGCCGGTGGAGCATGCGCGGAGTCCTCGGCTGCTTGGCTCTTCGGTCGCGGGGTATATGCGCAGCGGGGAGACCCCGTTTGACGCTGCACGCCGCAGACTGAGAGATGAGCTGTATTTGTCCACACCGCTCGATTTCCGCTGCGAGTTTGAAATGAAGGATATGAGGTCAACCAAGTTCGTGACGGTCTATACGGGCAGCGTCGGGAGCTTGCCGGAATACAATCAAAGGGAGATCGACTCTCTTGTGCTTATGAAAGAATCTGAGGTATCACAGCTCGCTAGGAAGCATCCCACGACTTTCACGCCGACGTTTCTAGAGGTATTTCCCATTACCAGCGAACGTCCAAAGCGTAAGGTTGCAGCTCGGAAATCCGAAGAGCTGTTGCTAAAGGTCTATCAAGCCTCACTTGAAGGGTGTCGCTTTAACGTCGAGTTAGCTTGGGACCGGACGAAGTTCTTTCTTCTTCTTAACTCGGCGCTGATCACCGGCGGGATCGGTCTATTTAAGTTGGCCGATGAAAGCATGCTGGTCTCCATGTTCCTCGTCGCTTTTTTCATAATTACAATCATCATGTCGGAAATGGGGCTGGAAACGGTTTCATCGGGGAAGAATTATTACAGAGAGGCGATTTTTAAAAAGACATTGATTGAGCGAGAGCTGGGACTTCTAGATCGTACCCATCCGGTGAAGACCGCAGGCGTGCGTTCCAGCGGCCACGCACTGCGGTGCTGGGGTCAAGCTTTCGATGGGGAAACGCGATGATATTGCTCGAGGAGGAGTTTGACCTCCTCGAGGCCTTCATCGGTGAAGGCCAAGATTCCGTCGTCATCGTTGGCGTCGTACACCCAGATGACACTGTCCTCGGGCTCGAGACCGAGGGTCAGGTCCTGGATGAGCGCTTCGCTGACGCCGAGGTCCCTGGCGACACGTTCGACGGTGTAGACGTGATGCACCTTATTGCGCTGCATGATCAGGCCGCGGCTGGTTGGGTCCGCAGTTTTGCGGATCTCCAATTCCACGGCAGCAAATCATCGATCCGATGGACCGGATAGGCGGGCAGTCGGGCGAGCACGTGGGCGAGCCAGGCTTGAGGATCGACGTCATTCAGCTTGGCAGAGTAGATCAGGCTGTAGAGGACGGCAGAACGCTGTCCGCCGCGATCGGAACCGCAGAACAGCCATGACTTTCTGCCGAGAGCGATGCCGCGCAGGGCTCGCTCGGCTGCATTGTTCGAGAGGCAAATCCGCCCATCGTCGAGGAACCGGGTGAAGGATGACCAGCGGCGCAGCATGTAGTTGAAGGCCTTGGTCAGATCGTGTCCGCGCGAGAGCCTGTCGCGCGTCTCGATCATCCAGCGCTCGAGTTCGGTGACCAGCGGCGCGCTCCGCTCCTGGCGCACAGCGTGGCGTTGGGCCGGCGACAGGCCATTGATCTCGCGCTCGATATCGAACAGGGCATCGATGCGCTTCACGGCTTCAACCGCGAGCGGATAGACCAGGTTGGGCTTCTCGCCGTGTGCCTTCTTGCGCGCCGCCGCTTCGATATCGGCCAGCTCGTGTCAATGCCGCTCGAATTTTCCCCAAAAGTGCCGAAGTAAAATTCCCCAGTTTCGCCGCTCAGGCTGTCGCGGCGGGATATCCATTTTTCGGCGGCCTGCCGCGTGGCCGTGATGGTGCGTTTAGTGTCGGCGGGGTGATGGCGGCTTTTGATCGCAGATGCTCCGGCATGAGTTCCGCGTGCTGACGGAGCCGATAGCTTGATCCCTCGATTTGCACGACGACGGCATGGTGAAGCAGGCGATCGAGAAGTGCGGTCGCGACGACAGGGTCGCCGAAGACCTCGCCCCATTCGGCAAATCCGCGGTTTGAGGTAAGGATCATTGCGCCCTTTTCGTAGCGAGCATTGACGAGCTGGAAGAACAGATTGCCGCCGCCATGGACGACGGGCAGGTAGCCGATCTCGTCGACGACGAGGAGCGCCGGCCGGCAGAAGAAGCGGATGCGTTCCTGCAGGCGGCCTTCGCGTTCGGCACGCGCCAGCGCGGCGATGAGTTCGGCGAGCGTGCAGAAATAGACGCTCTTTCCAGCCTTCACGGCCTCGACGGCAAGTGCGATGGCCAGATGGCTCTTGCCAGTGCCGGGCGGGCCGAGGAAGTGGACGACCTCGCAGCGAGCGACGAAGCCGAGTTGGGCGAGCGTGAAGATCCGATCGCGGTCGAGCGAGGGTTGGAAAGAGAAGTCGAAGCCGGCGAGCGTCTTGATCGTGGCCAGGCGCCCCATGCGCAGCGCCGTCTTGATCCGACTGTTCTCGCGGAGGGTCAACTCCTCCGAGAGGAGAATGTCCATGGCTTCGAGGGCGGCGATCTCGCCTTGCTCGAGCCGGCGCACGACATGGTCCAGCGCTTCGAGCGCCCGCGGCATCTTCAGACCGACGAGGTCGTGGCGGATCCGGTCGATCGTGGATGGCGTGTTGTCGAGCGCGTTCGTCATGGACGCTGCTCCTTCGCCATCACCCGGGCAACGGCGTCGTAGAAGGCCAACGGGCGCTGAGCGACCCTGTCGCCCGAGCCATGAAGGGTGACCTCGTCGTTCCTCAGTCTTTGTCGCCGCTTGTGGACATGGATGTTGCGATGACCGGGCTCGACATGACGCTGATGCCGGCCTTCGAGAATGGGGTGGGCGGCAATCAGCGCGCCGTCCTCGAAGATGCGCACCTCTTCGGCCAGCGTATGCACCTCGACGACGCGGCGCCTGGTTGCGTCGGGCACGCTGTAGAAATTGCCGCCGACGCTGACCATGCCCTCCCGGCTGATGCGTCGCTCGAGCTTCAGGACCGATCGGAACGGAGCCAATGGCAGCGGCCGGAGCAATGCCCGCTCCTCGGCGAAAGCTTCGTTGACGACGCACCTCGTGGTGGCGTGAACCCTCGGGTTTGCGACCGTGTCCAGCCAGTGACGCAACTGCGCGTTCAGGTCGTCGAGATTGCGAAAGGAGCGGGCCAGGAAGAAGTCTTCGCGGATATAGCGGAATGGCCGCTCGACCTTGCCTTTCGTTTTGGCGCGGTACGGCCGGCAAGCCTTGGGGTGGAAACCATAGTGGCGCGCGAGATCGACGAGGGCACGGTTGTAGACGATGCCGCCGGCATCGCCTTCGCCGATGACCGCCGTCTTCATACGATCATAAAGCACTTCGCGAGGGGCGCCGCCCAGCGCTTCGAATGCAGCAGCATGGCAGCGCAGAACCGTCGGCAGATCCTGATGGACGACGAAACGTGCCCAGATCAGGCGGCTGAAGCCAAGCACCATGGAGAACAGCCAGACGATTCTCGGCGTGGTCGGCTCATCGGTGAAGACGACATTGAACTGGGCGAAATCGACCTGCGCCTGCTCACCGGGCGGGGTCTCGAAGCGGACCTCGTAGCCGCGCTCGGCCGCGGCTGGACGGATGTCGCGCAGGAAGTCGGTGACAGCCGTATAGCCACCGCCATAGCCGAGTTCCTTCAGTTCCCGGAAAAGCCGGCTACCGGTGAGGCCGGGATATCGCGTGACACGTTCGCGAAGATAGCCCGTGAAGGGATCGATCACCGCCTGACGCGGCTTGCGAGGCCCGTAGGCCGGAGCCTCGAGCCCGCGCTCGATGTATTTGCGCACCGTCTTGCGGTCGATCCCGCTCTCCCTGGCGATCGCCGACACCGACAAGCCCTGCCGATGCAAATCCAGTATCATTATCATCTCCCCGATCTTGATCACCGAAAACCCTCTCCCGACCATCGGGAGAAACATCAGCGATTACGCGCCGCCGGTCTTCCGGAGCGCGCTCCGGAAGACCGGCGGCGGCGCTAAACTGGGGAAGATTCAAACGGCACTTCTGGGGAGTATTGAGCCGGCATCGACAAGCTCGAACACTTTGCGCCGGCTGTGGGCCCAGCAGCTGGCTTCCAGAACAGGCGCCGGCTGACGACCCGTCGCATAGAGATCGCCATAACCGCCAAAGGCATCGGCCTGCAGAATGCCGCTCCAGCCGGCGAGATGCGCCGCGGGATGTTCCCCTCGACGATCGCGGGAATAGTAGAACACTGCCGCCGGCGGATCGGCGCCGCCGAACGGTCGGTCATCGCGCACATAGGTCCATAATCTGCCGGTATCGGTCTTGCCCTTGGCCAGGACCGGCACCGTCGTGTCGTCGCCGTGCAGACGTGAAGCGGCCAGCACATGGTCTTCGAGCCGCTTGAACAGCGGCATCAGCGCCGCGGCGCCGGCGCCGACCTGGTCGGCGAGCGTCGACAGGCCGAGCGGCACGCCTTCGCGGGCATAGCGTTCAGCCTGGCGGTTGAGCGGCTGATGCTGTCCGAACTTCTCGAACAGGATCATCGCCAGCAGGCCGGGACCGGCCCAGCCCCGCGGGGTGGCGTGGAACGGCGCCGGAGCCTGGCTGATCGCCTCGCAGTCGCGGCAGGTGAACTTCTCCCGCACGTGTTGGATCACCTTCCATTGCCGTGGCACCACCTCCAGCGTCTCGGTGATATCCTCACCCAGCTTGCGCAGCCGATGACCGCCGCAGCAGTGGCAAGCGGTCGGCACCGGCTCGACCACGCGTTCGCGCGGCAGATGCTCGGGAAATGGCTGGCGCGCTGGTCGTTTGCGCACATAGGGCGCCACCTCGGTGGTCCGGGCCGCGGCCTGTTCGGCGGCGATCTCGTCTTCCGTCGCCGTGCTCTCGAGTTCCTCGAAGGCGAGCTCCATCTGGTCGTGCAGACGGGCTGAGCGTTCAGAACTCTGACCATGCAGCGCCCGCTGCAGCTTCCGGATCGTCAGATCCTGATGTGCGATCAGCGCCGCATCATCCGATGCCTTGGCCCTGGCGACCGCCAGTTCGGCCTCGACCAGCGCAGCGCGCGCGGCCTCGTCTTCGGCTCTGGCCAGCGCCGTGGTCAGCGCTGCTCTCAGCGCGCCGATATCGTCCGGAACAGCATCCTGGGCGGTGGCAACCATGCCCCGGAGTGAATCATAAAACGCATCCGCTGACTCGCGGAAAATGGCGCAAACTCAAAGAAAAACTCAGCCCGCGCGCTGGGGGCGGAAGGTGTGACGCGGGTTGCGCCAATCGATCCCGTCGAGCATGTAGGCGAGCTGCGCCGGTGATATGGAAACCGTACCGTCTGCCGGCGACGGCCAGAGAAACCGGCCCTTCTCAAGCCGTTTTGCATATAGCGACATGCCGAGCCCATCATGCCAGATAATCTTGATCAGATTGCCGCTGCGGCCGCGGAAGACAAAAAGATCGCCGGCATGCGGATCCCGTCCCAGCGTCTCTTGAACCTGCAGGGCGAGGCCTTGCATCCCGCGACGCATATCGGTGCGGCCGACCGCCAACCAGATCCGCACCTGGCTCGGCACCGGGATCATGAAACGCCCAGCGCCTTCACGATCGCCGCCGCCAATGCCGGCGGCGTATTCGGCGGTATCCGCAGCCGCGCCTTGCCGGCGATCTCCAGCTCGATCACCGCTGGTGGCGCCGCCGGCACCGAAGCGGCGACAGGTTCATCGGGAACCACGACAACTTCGGCAAAGCTCGTCTCGCAGGCTCTTGCCATGCGGCGCCACTTATAGATCAGGCTGGTCGCGACATCGTACTGACGCGCCACCGCCGCCACCGTGGCCCCCGGCGCGAATGCCGCGGCCAGTATCCGGCACTGATCCTCTTCACTCCAACGACGACGGCGCTCCGGCCCGGTCAATATCGTCATCTGGCTCATGCTGTGCTGCTGACTACGCTCGTAAGGACGACCTTAAGAGCGCAGCCTCGCTACCGTGCCGTGTTCGCGCAAGGCGGCCTTCGCCGGAGGCATACTCTAGATCCGATAGCGGACCTAAAGGAAATCCATAAGGGAAGGCGACCCTTTCGATTGCGGTCACCAAGGGCCAGCAGGACATTGATAAGATACTTGGGCAGGTGGGTTCGTTGGAGAATCCCGAGAGCATAGCCATATCCTGGAAAAGCATCGCCGGAAGGACAAAAATCATATTCTGGTCGATGATTGTGATGGAAGCTTTTGCGGCATGTGCCTCTGCCGTTAAGTTTGCGAGCTTGGTTCGGCCTGCCTAGCTGTGGCGCGTGGGATTTGCGCGTGTAAGGCAGGCCAGCTCTGGCAGGCCGAGGCAGTGTAACATCCCCCAACTCTGAACGATCGGACTTGCCGCCTTCTGGGATCGATCTTGGATCCGGCGATCGCGCAGTGGTTCACGCAGGCAGTCCGAAACTGACCCGCTTCACCTCGGACGGTATGGTCTTGCCGTCGCGGCCCAGTTTCGAACAGTATCGGCTGGTAGCGTATGTCAAAGCCATCCGAAGGTTCAGCAACCGTGCGATACCTAGTCGAGTTGGTCGCCAGTAGTCAAAAGAGCAGGAACGGGAGGATAGCCAATGCGTGACTGGTTCTGCAGACTTCGCTTGCCCTCGGTGCGCGCGGGTCTTATCGCGTCAGCGCTTCTTGCCCAGGCCTGGTTTCCTGCTGAAGCAGCGGGGGATACATTTGACAGCTATGCTGCATTCGCGCAGTCAAGCGTTCCTCAGGACATTTTGTGGAAGGTCCTAGCCCGTAACGGCAAATCAAAGGATTACACGCAAGTTTTTGCCTTAGATGGCGGCACCGTTGGCATTGCCAATTTCGCGGTGGGCGGTTTGGCCAGCCTCTACAAGCTTATGGACACGCAGAAATATTTTGGGCGATCCCGAGAGGACATGGTCGATCACTACTCCAGCAAATGCAGACCGGGAAAGCACAAAGGGAACGATACGGGATGGGGATGTTACTCCCAAAAATGGTGGCGCGAAGGGATGGTCCAATTCGTTCATAGCCCCGAGTCTCGCGATGTCCAGAACCAGGCATGGCTCGCACAGATGCGGCCCACCATTGAATTGGCCTTGCAACACGGGTGGACCAGCAGCAGAAGCCTCGCGATTGCTACGGGGGTAGCGAACTCTGTCGGCAGCGGCGGGTTCAAACAGCTTGCCAAAAAATATGGCTGGCGACCCGAGCAGGTGCTATCAGGATACGTCGGAAAAAATGATCATCGAATAAGGCGCCGGGATGCGATCAATGCTGCATTTCCCCCTTGAAATCCGGCTCCTCAGACCTTCCGGATGCGAGACACTGCGTCAGCGACATTCATTGCCTCCGTTACATACTGCGAGATGGTCGTGTCTTCAGCGGCGGTAGCCGCAAAAACGGGTACGCCAAACCCAATTGCCGCACCGATCTCCAGGCAAGTCGATGACCCAGTGTAGCCGTCGGGGCATACCACCCAAAGGAAATCGGCCGCTCGAATACACTCCAGGTGGCGATCTTCGATAGCTTTAATCGAGCGTACGGTGTCACCTGCTAAAAACACGAAATCGTTGGCGCTATCTACGCCTTCGGAATCGCTCGGCGAAAGCACCTCAACCCCCATCGACTGCAGATGTTTAATGGCCTCTCGAATGGCCGGCATGTGGCGATGAAAACTACCTGACACAACCACTTTCAGGTTTCTCTTCGGACTGACCTCCGATTGGTCGTCAATCGGCTCGGGTGGGATCATTCGCTACAGTCTCCAGTTTCGGCGGATCGCTTCAGGTCCTGGGAGATCGCCAAAGGAGGACGACGATCTCAAGAAGAACAAGCCCCAGTCACACCCGTGCAGCCCGGTGGATAACTCTGGCTTTCAGCATCACCGGCGCCGGCGACAGATTATAATCAAAAGGTGGGCAATCCTCCGACTACAATCAGATGCGTCCTGCATGGCAGTTTCAACAAGCATTTTGACATTATCCAAGAAGCTCATGAGGCCTTCCTAAAAGCGGGGATTGAAGTGGTTGCGCCAAGTGCGACACAAATCACTGCCGTCAAAAATGGTTTCGCTTACTTCACGGAGAACGGGCACCTCGATCCCCGGGCAATCGAGCTGGTCTACCTTGGCCAGCTAAAGCGGCTGGGGGACCAGGGGTTCAGCTACTTCGTAAATCCGAGCGGATACATGGGAAGGAGCGCATCCTACGAGCTTGGGATCGCGCAAATCACGAACACCAGATGCTTCTTTTCCGACCCGCTCATTGATCATCCCGCATACGTGCACGGGAACGCGGTCTGGAAACCCGATGCGTTGGCAGAGTACGTCAAGTGGTACGGCAAGGTGCCAGCACCGCGGGTGCGGGGAAATGAGCGGCTGCTCCACAAGATGTGGGAGTCGCTCATGGTCCCAGGATCTATCGTAGCGGCCGGCGCCATCGTCGAACACGTTGGGACCAATGAGGTACTTCTCGTCCGCACGCACAAGTGGGGTGGACGTTACTCGATCGTAGGTGGCAGGGTGCGGAGAAACGAACGCTTGAGTGAGACCCTACTGCGCGAAGTTGAAGAGGAAACCGGCCTCGTTGGCGCAATCGGGCACCACATAGCCACCTTCGATCAGATAGCGGACACCCGCTACTACCGTCCCGGTGTTCAGCACATCTTTGTGGACAATGTCGTGACCGTGGAAGAGCGCCGCGTGCGTCTCAACGAAGAGGCCGAAGAGTTCGTTTGGCTTCCATCGAGCGAAGCTTTGAAGGAACTCGATTTAGAGCCCAATGCTCGCCACACGCTCGAGACCTACAACAAGCTTAAATCTCAATTGGCCAAAGCCGAAGGCCTCGATCAGCGGCGCTGAACGATGGAACAATAAGTCGAAGTGTATAGACTTGTCGAATAGGCTATTTAATACACCGTTACGTCCTCAGGGACTTGGCTACGATGGTCATAGTAACCACCGCAACCAAGGAGTTCTTTCAATGTCCCTCATGATACATGCCGGCGCTGTGCCGATAGAATATGACGGCTTGCGCACGCTCTCGACACCACCTGCTACAGACACCCACGTGCCGATACCGCACCATCGCGTGGTCGATCTCGCGGCCTACAGTCTATCGTATTTCGGACACGAAGTGATGGAGCGGCACTTTGGAGTAACGGAAGACGGCATGCGCTTCTTCGGAGTTATGACTCTGCGTAGCCCCTACGGCGACTACGCAGACACGATTGGCTTGCGCAACAGCCACGATAAAAGCTTCCCGATTGGTATCGCGTTCGGAAGTCGTGTCTTCATTTGCGACAACATGGCTTTCTCGGGCGACTACACGATCAAGCGCAAGCACACCGCGAAGGCCAAACACGATCTGCCGGGCCTTATCGGCGAAATCATCGAACCGCTCGCCGTTAGGCGCGAAGAGCAGGCGCGGAAGATTGCGTTGTACAAACACACGCAGATCGACCAGGCCAAGGCGGATCACACGATCATGTCGTTGTACCGCCAAGGGATAATCTCGGTCACCAAGATCGCCGACGTGCACGAGCAATTTGTGCGGCCAGCCCATGATTGGGGAGGTGAGACTGTTTGGCGGTTGTTCAATGCCGCCACCTTTGCTCTCACTGGGAGAGTGATCGAAAACAGCGATCTCACACCCCGCCTTCACCGGATTGTGGAGGCGGTTTGCTTAAGCGACTGAAACTATCACAGCAATTCAGCCCCCTCCTGCAGGGGGCTCTTTTCATTCAATTCGCGGACTGATTTGAGTAGCCCCTACCTGCACGTATCACCTAGATGCCGGTAAGCATCCTGGCGATCCGCACAGCATATCGATCGGTCATGCCCGACGTGAAGTCTGCAAGAGCGTGTAGCGCTTGTTCGGCATCCGCTACGCTCCGCAAATCTAGATCGAGGGCTCTGACGAGTTGCCGGTTGTGTCCAGAGAGCTGTTCCTGATCCCACTTGGCCCTAGCAAGATCCTCGAATACGGGAAGCACACCTGACATCACATTGCCAATCACGCGCCGACCAGACACTTCCAGTTCGGTTTTTCTCCGGGCGGTGAAGACCTGGTCCCGAGAAAGGGCTTTCATCTTGGCGAAGATGGAAGCCATGGGGCCGGCATCGGTCAAGGAAGCAGAGAACGTGCCGGTTATGATGGCGTCATAGTTGGCCATGAAGGCCTCGACACAGCTCTCGACAGCGCTCCCGATGCTCAATGCCCGCAGCAATGCGATGTGCTCGGCTTGGCTAAGGCTGCTCACGTCGCGGTTGGGATTGTTCGCGGCCTCATGCAGCAGGTTCTTGACCGTCTCGAATGGGAGTTCACCGGTCGTGAACGCATCCTCAAGATCGACGATGTTGTAGCAAATATCGTCTGCGGCCTCCACGATGAAGACCAAGGGATGGCGCCGCCACCAATTCCCGGCTTGGTGCGCTTCCTGCGGCAGGCCCAGCGAATCAGCTGCTTCCTTGAACAGCTCGATCTCGGAACGGAAGACGCCAAACTTCTTGAGGCCGACATATGACGCAGTTCCCTTGCCGACGATGCTCTGGCGGGCGGCAGAAGTGACAGGGTACTTCGTGAACGCGCCCAACGTTGCCTTCGAGAGTCGCATGCCGCCCTCGTTGCGGTACATTTCGAGACGAGTAACTATGCGAAATCCTTGCGCATTTCCTTCGAAGTCTATGAACTCCGAGCGGTGCCGCTCGTCGATCTCGCCCATGACACCTTTGGCATCGTCGAATTTCTCGGCGAACCAGTCGCCCATCGCCGCTTCGCCTGAGTGACCAAAAGGAGGGTTACCGATATCGTGGGCGACGCACGCCGCCTGAACGATGTTCGCCAAGCTGTTCGACTCTCCGCTGGCGATCCGATGCGTCTCCTCTAGCCAGTTACCGATTCGCATTGCCAACGATCGTCCGACGCTGCTGACTTCAACGGAATGGATCAAACGGTGATGGACATGATCGTGCTCGTAGAGAGGCTGCACTTGGGTCTTGTTGGCTAATCGCCGGAATGGAGCCGAGAAGACGATCCGGTCATGATCCTGAACGAAGATCGACCGGTTCGGCTTAGGCTCGTAGTCTTTGTCGCCAAGTCGTTCGTTACACAGCAGTTTTTCCCATTCCATTTGTTGCCACAAACTCCAATGCGCTTCGATGCCAATCAGTAGCTTGTGCTGAGATGGTCGCCAAGCGAATGTCTTGATCCGGCGGTTGGGGACGATCGCCCAGAAGCGGATCTGATTTCCGCTGTTGATGCAACGGGGCTGAAGCCGACCGACCGCTCCCGGTCCAAAGCCGCCGGGACGCGGTTCGGGGATAGATTTTGTTTGCTGGGGAAGATAACCGCGGACGTGCCTAGCTTTTTTGGGACGCAGCCCAAAGCATTGCCTGACCAACGCCATTCTCTGCTCCGCTGATGAGCGCCTCCCCGGCGCTACGGATATCACGCACGTCTTTGTTCTGACTCAGCTTAGATTTTCCGACCATGCTGGTGACCTCGATCTCTAACGCAACGATCGCTTTGACCATCGTGTCGATGGCCGGTACCACCGCTATCTCATGCCAGAGAGGGTGACATTGATTCACTCATCATGGCGCCGCAACAGGCGCTTGGAGGGAGGGACTTGTACGAAAGCCTAGAGGAGAAGGCCGCGTTTCTTTTCTATTCAATCAACAAGCGCCAGATCTTTCTCAACGGCAACAAGCGCATGTCCACTCTGTGCCTGCTGGTGTTCCTGGGTATCAACGGGAAGCTGCTACAGCTGAAGCCAGATGAACTCACGGAGAAGGCGCTCTGGCTTGCAAACACTCCATCCCTGGATTTCCCCACCATCAAGACGGAACTGGCGATCTGGATCAGAGAGCGATTCGTCGATCTGCGGGAACTGTCGGCAGACTTGGCAGCATAGTTTCCCTACGGTCCAATCTTACCCCCTTCATCAACCTCCATCCCAGGGTTAAGCTGAGCGTTGTCGTTTGCGGCGACTAGCTTGCGCTCTTCCGAAATGAGGTCGAACAGTTTGTGTACAAGTGCGGTTCGAACCGTGCCACATGAGGGGTCACATCGGTCGACTTTTCGGTGCTCGGCAATCAGGCGAAATGGATTTCGTAGCTCAACCACAACGTTTTTTTCGACTAGTTTTAGGTTCGAAGTCACGATCTTCAGAACCTCCCGTTTCTCCGCCCGAGTGCCGATTTCATATTGATGTAGAGCCAGTTTTGAATGTTCGAGCAGGGTAACGACTTCGGCGAAGCCTTGCTCTGGATTCCCGGCCAAACGCGCCCGCTGTTGCTCAATCTCAATTAGCTCCGAAAGCAGCGACTCACGGCGAGATAGTGCGGTTTGCCTGTCAATCAGCCCGTCTAGCAAGGCATCCACCAAGCGATCCAGCCGTACCTTTGTGGCTTGGATCCGGGCATCCAGCGTTTGAAGTAGATCGGAGTGGCGCTGCATCTGTACAGACCTAAGATCGGTACATTCAGTCAAAAGCAGAGAATGCTCCTCCGTGGTAATTTCGATCGCGTTCAACGCCTCCCTCACGGAGACCTCTACGTCGTCTTCGCGGACTGACGTCCCTTTGCATTCGTCTCCATGGCACCTATAGTAGACGCGCCCCTTTTGCCGCTCGCCCGTTAGGTGTCCGCCACAGGTGCGGCATGTGATAATCCTCCTAAATGCCATGTCATGCTTATACTTTCGCTTCGGGGCGCGGCCGTGGAGAATGTCTGCTACCTCTAAAAACAGATGCATGGAGATAAGCGGCTCGTGAACCCCCTGAAATGTATCCCCTTTGCTTCGTAACCGGATGAGCCCGGCATAGAAGGAATTGTTGAGCAAATGCGACAGTGTACCGAGCGTCAGAGGTTTCCCGCCCTTGTTCACGAGGCCTAGTGATTTCAGTTCCTTCCGGAGACTTTGCAACGTGTGCGTTCCGCTTGCGTAAAGCTCGAAAGCTCGCTTAATTAGCGGAGCCCTCACAGGATCGACGGCCTTCGGCTTTCCTTTGCCAGTGTCGAGGTAACCCAGCGGCGCTTGCAGCGGGTAAAGCCCTTGTTTCAGTCGCCCATAAAAGCCCTTTCGCGTTTCCTCGCGTAGATTCCGGATATAGTCGGCTGCGACCACAGCTTGAATGTCTGCTGAGAGACGTCCGCCGCGCGATGCCAGGTCCAAGCTCTCGGTGGCGAAGTACACTTGGACTCCCTTATCGATGAGCTCCCCAAGGTCTGCCCAATCGCGCAAATTGCGTGCGCTTCGATCGATCTTGTGAATGACGACTCCCGATGCCTCCCCCCGGTCTAGGCGCCCAAGCATCTTCGTGAATACGGGACGCCCACGCTTGGCGGCTGTCTCCCGCTCCTCGAACCATTCCTGAATGTTGATTTGGTTCCGAAGAGAGTATGCTTCAATCGCGGAGCGTTGCTCCTGGAGCGAAACTCCCCGCGTGCCTTGTTTGACGGTCGAAACCCTTATGTAGGCAAAGCAAGTTTGCATGTGAAGCTGACTGCACAATCATACGGTTTGTTCGCTTTTTACGCGAATCTCGTCACCTCCATCGGTCGGCCATCGCCCCTCCCGCTTCAGCCGATCAATCTGTTTCATAGCAAGCGTAAGGAGGCGCCGATTGCAGTCCCGCAATTCTTCAATCTCTTCCTCGGACCAACATGGATAGATCTCGCGGTACAATGCCAAGATGATCTTCTGGTTCGCCAATGCTAGGTCCGTCATTCGGTCATGGTATGAGTGCCGGCAGGCTGGCGCACGGTGTCCGAAATTCGCCAATGGTTCAAATCGAGTGCTGATGGGGCTAGGGTTTCTGCGGTATCGTCAAGGAGTTGGTTGTAGGTCCTGGCCTCCAAGTTCGACACGGTAGTGCGTTATCACCAAGCTGGCAGCGTCAAATAATCCCATCCGCGCGCTCTCGCTCATCCATGCGCGCCGGCGCCGCGGCACCAACCGCAGAAAGGCTGGAGTGAGGCGGGCGATCTCGACCGCGATTGCGCCCTTGGTCACCTGTGGTAAATATGAAAAAGTCGTGCGCACTTGGGTTGGCGAGTAGCGGTACAGCGGCAAGCCGTAACCCTCGATGTATGCGGCAAGATAGCCATTGATGGTCCGCAAGCGCGGAGATCGACACGAGTCAGCCATCTCCATTTCCTCGAGTATCACGGCGTCGGGGCTGAAGCGTTCGATTATTTTCATCACTCCAACGGTGGACCGGCTAGACCGATCAGCTCTACCAGTGGCGCTTACTCCCCAATCTACTGGCGAATGCGGACCTTCGAAGAGCACCCAGCCATAGCCTCTGGGGGTCAAGGAAACCGCGAGCAGCAAGTTGTAGCGCCGTCGCCCCGTCATATCTCCGTGCGCTTGGCGCTCATGGCGCGGCCGATAATATCTTCGAGAAGGTCAAGCTTGGTGCGAGCATTCAAGCCTGGATGGCCCTGAAGAGCCTCGTACAACGCTTCAGCCCTGTTCTCCACGCCGCGGATCACCTGTTCGTAGTAGGCTGGGAAGACATCCTCAACGGGCACCGCAAACACGTACGCCAGCGAGATGAGAAGTGAGGCGGAAGGCACCTTCACATTGCGTTCAAGCCCGGAGAGACTTGATCCACTCTTAAGGCCCACCAGCAGCGCCAACTCGTCTTGAGTGAGAGCATGGAGGCGACGGTAAGTTCGCACATAGGTCTTCAGATTACTGGACATACATTTGGCTTTTAAACGATAAAATCTTTGCGATTTTTGTTTGATTTTCAGTCCCGAATGTCTGTCGTGAAAGGAGTAGTAATTCGCCTGTGCGCAAAGTTCACATAAAGAACAACGAATTCTTTTCATATCTATCTTATCAGGAAAAAAGGGGACTTGGGGACGTTACATCCGGTAACGCCTGTATTGGTGATCTAATCTCGTTGACCCGCTTACCTCCGGCCGAAGTCCCCAAGTCTCCTGCCGCCGGCATGCTGCCCATCGCGGAAGAGGGCTGCCTAACGCGCAATTATGTTGTCGGGGCCGTTTCTGTGTCGATGCCGTAGCGACGGCAAAGTTCCTTGATCTTTGGCCATTCGCTGACCGGCACGACATAGGAGCCGTTCGATTTATAGACAGCGACGTTTAGGCGGCGGCGTAATAGTGATCCGACATATTTTGGTGTGACGGGACGCGCGAATTCGCCGGCATGCTGGCTGGCAACCGCCTCGGCGATCGCCTTCACGGCGATGACCTTCCGCGAAGTGTCGGAAACGAGCGAAGTGAGGGCCTCGAGGATATCAGCTTCGATGGAGAGCCCGCGGTCCAACACCATTGTCTGCTGCATGGCGCCGGCGCGGTCGAGCACATCGAGCCGAACGGCCTTGTCAGAAATGACGGAAAGCAGTGGCACGAGAACCTGGTTCAGTCGTGGCTCGAGTGAATGATCGACTTGCCCAGCATCGAGCTTGACCTTCGCGCGATTGCGGAAACGATACATGAGAAGCTTGTTCCTGAGTTTCAGCGCCTCGTCTCGCCAGTGGTCCGGCAAGTTGATCGGGATGTCTCTGCGCAACCGGCGTCCGGTCATGATCTCGGTGATGAAGCGGCTTTCCAGCGCACGATCATCATAGACACCGCGCGTGGCGACGATCTTCGGGCCGAACACATTGAAGGCAGCCGGATTAAATTCGTGCTTGCTGTTAACGATGGTGCGCAGCACTGGCATACCGCGAACATTTCCATTGTTGAGGATTTTGGTGAGTTCAGCTTTTTCGTCGCTCATCCGAAAGTCCGCCTCGTCGAAGACGAGCGTGCCGGAGAATGTGTTGAGGGTGTGGAAGATCGGGGACACCGTGGAGGCGCCCGAAGCGAAGAACGGCTTGTAGGCGATAGCGCCGATGATGAGCAGAGCTCTGGTCTTGCCGGTTCCGTAGTCGCCTCGAAATCGCAGATAGGGAAGTTCGTTGAAAGCATCGAAGACCCACGAGAGCAGCACGTAGTGACTTGCAATCGCTTCGAAGGTCTCAGTGAGATCGACATAACGATGGATGAAGGCTTGGATGTCTCGCAGCAAAGTCGACTCGTCGACATAATCCTGCGGCGCCGAAGGCAGAAGCACGGCTTCGTGACGGATCAGGTTGTTGGTGGCCATGATCGGTACGAGCGTTTCAGCGCCAACCACGGCCCGATCCTCGATCGAGATCTGGCCATCAGCTGACCAGCGAGCCAGCGCTGTGCGGCGCTGCTCCGGATTATAGATTAGCTCGATCAACGAGCCGTTGGCCAAACGTTCCGATACGACGCTTCTTACATGCTTTTCGGGCCGGTCATGCATCCTGCTATAATTGCATGCGACCCGTTCCATGCACCGGCACCAGAACTGACCAGGCGGCCAAGGCCGGAAGCAAAAGAAAAGCCGCCCGTATGGGGCGGCAAGGTATTGTTCAATCTATGCTGCTTCGTCGACCGAGGGCTCCTGCGCGTCTTCGTGAAACTGCATGAGCCGCGGTAACCACTGGCGACCTTTTGCGTCGAACTCATCTAGTTCAGCGGAAAGATCGGCAGTCTTGCGGAAGTGGTTGGCTAGTGCGGCTACCAGTTCCTTCTTCTTCAACCGCTCTAGGCGGCCGAGCCGGATCGAGGCGCCGCTCTCGATAGCTGCCTCCTCCAGTTGCTCACGCTTCAGCATTGCGAGGAACTGTTCAGTTGGCATCCACCAGTCTCGCGTCGCCAGATCAAGGTCCTTCGCTATGACGTGATAGAGGCTGTTCAAGTCGTCCTCTTCGGAAATCCCATCCTTGCCGAATGCGACGAGTGGCAGGAAGGCGATCAGGAAGCCTAGATCCTCATCAGACAGTGTTTTCACCGACTGGTAAAGCGAGGCTTCGTCAACATTTCCTCCTAGCGGAAACACTGGCGCCGACGACTCGTCCTGCTCCTCCTCGCTAGCTCCTTTGCCGAAGCCAAGTCGTTCCGCCAGGGCTTGGGCGGTGCCTTCCATCGTGGCGTAGCCGCGCGGCCGCGCCTCGATTAGCGACGGATCGCGCAGGGCAGGGTGCTGATCGATGCGGATGCGGTTACCGATCCGATGCGCGGACAACAGTAGGACAGCGGCAACCTCCATCATCTTGCGCGGCTGTTCGGCGAGCGCGCCCATGAGCGCGATCGTCTTGTGGTGTGCGAAGTAGGCTAGCAGGCTCGGACCGAATTCCGGACGCGGTTTGTGTTGCTGAGATTCGGTAGTTTGCCCGTCGTCATCCGGAGTGTTTTTCGTCAGGCCTTTGCGGATTTCGACGGCACCGTTCGGCGCGAGATTGATCACCACGCCGCGTTTTTGTCCTTTATCGGCCTTTCGATACTGCCACCACGGCGTGCTGTAACCATTGAAGACGTCGACGAAGTCTGCCTTCTTTCGATGCGTGTCGGCCAAATCGTCAACTGCTTGTTTCTGCAAGCGATGGAACTCCTCGACATCGTCGAAGAATGTAGCCTCCTCGTCGCCGAACAAGTCGGTGGTGTAGGTCCCCTTGTAGAGCGAAGGATCGAATACCGCTGTGGACTTGGCGGGCCTAGCTTCGAGGAGAGCAGCGCGAACGTAGTCACTGGTCAAACGGGCGCCATCCTTGGCCGCCTCCACGAACTGCTTCTGCTGAGTTTCGTTGCCAAGGGTCAGCGCCTCGGCCACGGCGAGCGGTAAGTGCCCCGACCGCACCAAGGCTTTCGCTTCCTTGGAGAGGTTGGCAAGGGCGAGCCGGCGCCGAACCGTGTTCTCCGACAGTCCGGTTTGAACCGCTACGTCCGCCAGGGATGACCCATTGCGAAGCAGGGTTCTGAAGGCCTCGGCCTCGTCGATCGGATCGAGTGCCTCGCGCTGAACGTTCTCGACCGTGGCGATCCGCAACGCGGCGCGCCCGTCGAGGTCTTCCTTGATTTCGACGGGGACGCGGTACGCGTCGTCGATATCGCCGTTTCTCCTTAGCAGTTGGAGGGCCAGGTAGCGGCGTTTGCCGATGTGAATGCGATACGTTCCGTCCTGCTGCGGGATCACCGTCAGATTCTGCAGGACGCCATCGGTTTTGATGCTCTGGGCCAGTCCTGCGATGGTCTTTGCGCTGAACGCCTTGCGGGGGTTGCCCTTCGGGGCGGAGAGCGCGGAGAGGGGGAGATAGGTCTGTGACATATGTAGTCTCCTGATGATGCGCGAGCGCGTTGAGGGGCTGGGGGCCTGTCACGTTGGCTCACGATGGTTGCTAATGGACGCGCTCCCTAGGAGCGCGAGGCTGTTGAAGAACTGCCTCGACCTATCGTGCCGCAACCGCCAGAACGGGCTAGACGTCAGATTCTGGCAACCGGTCAAAAGAGGGTGCCGTGCCGCAGCTGGAGTGCCGGTTCATGGTAGATGCATGGCGCCACAGAATTTTCCGACCCTGTTTGGCAGGGTCGCATCAAGAAGCGATAGACGCGTTTTTGGGCTGCGACCGACGGACCGGTTTTCGCATGTCTACGTGATTGGCAAAACAGGCACCGGCAAATCGTCTCTTCTCGAAACCATGGTGCTTCAAGACATGGCCCACGGCCACGGCGTCGCGTTCATCGATCCGCACGGAGATATCGTGACGCGCATTCACGACCGTGTGCCTCCTTGGAGACGCGGCGACATCCGCTACCTGAATGTGCCCGATGCCGAGCAGCCCTTCGGCTACAACCCCCTGCGTCGGGTGCGGCATGAGCGCATTCCGCTCGCCGCCTCTGGAATATTGGAGGCGATGAAGAAGGTTTGGGGCGATGCCTGGGGCGTAAGGATGGAGCATATTTTGCGCAATGCAGTCTTCGCGCTGCTCGAGCAGAAGAATGCCGCGCTCTCGGATATCCTGCGAATGTTCTCGGACAAGGCGTTTCGAAAGGAAGTCACGCAGTCTTTGCGCAATCCAACCATCAGGACATTTTGGGAAAAGGAATATGAACGCTATTCGTTCGGCTATCGCGCGGATGGCATTGCGTCGATACAGAACAAGCTCGGGGCACTGTTGTCCGATCCAACGCTCCGGCGCATTCTGACCGCTCCCAAAGAGGACATCCGCATCCGGGCGATGATGGATGAGGGAAGGATCCTGCTGGTCAATCTAGCAAAGGGGCAGGTTGGCGAGGACAGCGCGTCACTTCTGGGTGCGTTGTTGGTGACTACGGTAGGGCTTGCCGCGATGAGCCGCGCCGAGGTTGAGCAGAGCGACCGGCGACCGTTCTTCTGCTACATCGACGAATTTCAATCGTTCACCACCTTGTCCGTCGCCAACATGTTTTCTGAGCTGCGGAAGTACAACGTTGGCATGGTCGCGGCACACCAGTACCTCTATCAGCTGGAGTCGGATATCAGGCATGCGGTTCTCGGCAATTCTGGCACGGTGATTTCCTTCAGGCTCGGCGCCGAAGATGCCGCCTATCTGTCTCGCGAGTTTGGTCAGGTTGTATCGGAACGCGACTTGCTGAACCTGGCCAATCACCACATCTATCTGAAACTTATGATCGACGGCATGCCCTCGAAACCGTTCAGTGCTGAAACACTGGCGCCCACCTGATCATTCCCGCCGCTCATTCCTTCACCGCCCGGCTCAAATGGGTTGAGCCAGGCGGAAGAGAGAAGGAGCACGTCAATGAGTTCTTCGATTGCTGAAGTTGACCGCATTCGCATCTTGAATGATCAACTGCGCCAGCTTCATTGCGGTGGAATGGTCGTCATTTCCCGCGGACTAGCGGCACTAGATCGAGCGGTGTGGGCCGATGTGATAAGGGCGGTCGCTGCCTTCGACGCTTTCAGCCAGGACAACGACTCCTATGGCGAACATGATTGTTCGGTCGTCGACGTCGGCGGACTAAGCGTCATCTGGAAGATCGACTACTTCGATCCGACCCTGTTGCATCACTCGGACAATGCCGCCGACCCCGGTGTCACCCGACGTGTGATGACGATCATGCTGGAGGAGGAATACTAGGCACGCATCTGAACGGCACCCCTGCGGGGTGCCATTCTCTTGTGGAATCTGTTCCGCGTGCAGGATGGGCGTCATGGCTGCGCCTTAACATGCGCGTCGATGCGCTCAGGGACCGTTGCAGGGATCGTTTCGCGATCAGGCAAACGCCTGCAAATGGAAAAAATTTGGTATTTTGAGATGATGGTAGTGAGAACTGAAAAACCCCCAAAAAAATCATGCGAACCCCGCGCATTTGGCTCGAGATGCTCGTTCGCACTACGTGCTCTTCGTCATTTAGGTCATCGCAGGCGGATGGTTCGCACGCTAAGATGGAGAGAATCGAGGAGACAAAATGAACGAGAACACGACGTGCGACCGGTTTATCTAGATGGTCACGCAACGTCGCCGCTGGCTCCGGAAGCTGAGTCTGCGATGGCGCCCTGGTGGCATAATCGTGCGGCCAATGCCCATTCCCCGCATCGTCGTGGGACTGAAGCGGCCGCTGCCGTAGAGCATGCCCGAGTTGAGGTAGCGACCCTCGTTGGAGCGTCTCCGCAGGAGATTGTATTCACGTCGGGAGCGACGGAATCCAACAATATCGCGATCATCGGCGTCGCAGAAGCCGCCGCTGATGCAGGCGACACGCGTCGGGAAATCATAGTCTCGGCAATTGAGCACAAGAGCGTTCTGAACGCGGCTAGAAGTCTCGAGGATCGTGGGTTTCGTGCTCAGATCTGCCCGGTAAAAGAGGATGGTCGGCTCGATATCGCTGCGTTCGAGGTCATGCTGTCCGATCAAACGCTTCTGGTGTCGGTTATGGCGGCTAACAACGAGGTTGGGACACTCCAGCCGATCGATGCGTTGCTGCCCATCGTCCGGTCAGCGGGTGCGATGATCCATGTCGATGCCGCCCAGCTTGCTGGCAAACTTATGCTGGACGTGGCCGACTACGACTACGTTAGCATTTCATCGCACAAGATGTATGGCCCGATGGGGGTCGGCGCCTTATTCGTAAGCGCGGCCGCGCAATATCGACCTCGGCCACTTTTTCATGGCGGCATGCAGGAGGGCGGACTGCGCCCAGGAACATTGCCGACACCGCTGATCGTCGGCTTTGGGGCTGCAGCGAGAGTTGCGGCGGAACGGTTGAAGCGGGACGGCACACATGCCCACGCCTTGGCGGACAGCCTCGTTGCGGCTCTGGAGGCTCGTCAGATCCGGCTGAGAAGAAATGTACCTAAAGAACACCAGTTGCCCGGAAGCCTAAGTTTAAGGCTCTTGGGAGTTGATGCGCCGTCGCTCATTGATATGTTGGCCGATACTGTATGTTTATCAGAAGGGTCAGCATGCAACAGCGGGCAAATCCAGTCGTCTCATGTTCTTTCCGCAATGGGTTTTTCAAATGCTGAGGCACGCGAAACTGTTCGTATCTATTGCGGGCGATATAATGACATCTCGGAAATCAACTACGCCGCGACCGCGATCGCCGACGCCGTGTGCGGTATGACGCTTGCGCACTGGACCGATCCTCCAGTAAGGTCCTCGCATGAAGGACATCCTCACCGATTCTGATCTGCGCCTGCAATTTGCAGGTCACGAAACTTTTCCGCTTCGCCTTCTTTGGCTGAAGAAGGCCTTCGATGCAGTTGCATATCATGGGGCGGATCGTAGAACATTTCAAGAACAATCGGCGATAGCGCAATTTGGAGTCGGCAAGAATATGGCCCTCGCCATGCGCCATTGGGCGATGGCAACGGGAATGTTGACGGATGAAGGCAGTTCGCTCGTCCCGACGCCTTTGGCCCGGTTGCTGCTTGACGACCGAACCGGTCTTGATCCTTTCCTTGAGGATCCGAGTACGCTTTGGCTGGTTCATGCTGCGTTGGCGGGTGAACCGGAACAGTCGACGACATTTTTCTTTGCCTTCAATTCATTGAATCAGACGGTGTTTGATCGTGACGGGCTGGTCGAGACGATCCATGAGCTGGCGAAAATGCGCGGTGCGCGCGCGACAGCGGAGACAGTCAGGCGGGACGTTGAAGTCTTCTTGCGCAGCTATGCTCCGCGCTCGGGCGACGTGGGCGAGGATGCTGCGGAGCCGCTTCTGGCCGAGTTAGCTTTGATCCGTGAATCTCGGCTGTCAGGGCAGTTCGAGTTCGTGCGTGGCCCTAAGCCGAACCTGCAGGACGGCGTCTTTGCGCTGGTCCTGAAGCGGTTCTGGGCGCGTTGGCACTACGATGCGCCCACCCTGTCGGCCGAGCAGGTGAGCTATGGCGCAGGGTCCCCTGGCCGGGTGTTCAAGCTTGATGAGGATAGCGTCATGGCGCGTCTGGCGAAGATAGGCGAGGTTACGAGCGGCGCGATCATTTGGACCGACACCGCAGGTCTTCGACAGGTCTCTATGACCCGCAAACTCGCCACTATCGACGACGCAGCACTTGTTACTTCCAGCTACCCCTACCGGAGGGCCGCATGACAACGCTCGCGAAGATTGTTCGTGTCGAGCGGCGCTTCGCTCTTTCAGCACGCCTTGATTCTGACCTGACAGGAACTCCGCCGCTAACCGGCTATGTCCTCCAGCCGAGTGTGCGAAAGTCCCTCGAGGCCATGGTCGCCGGCATCGCCGATGGCGGTCAGCGGGCATTCACCTGGACTGGACCCTATGGCGGCGGCAAGTCGTGCGCGGCGCTGCTCGTGGCCAACCTGGTCGCAGGTGCCCCCGAGCAGCGCAAGATTGCGCGTGGTATCGCGGGCGAAGAACTTGTGGCGCAATTCGGTCGAGCGTTTCCTGAAGATGATAGGGATTGGGCCGTCCTTGCCTTGACCGGGCGCCGGGCTAGCCTTGCGGGCGACCTGATCGCCGCAGCCACGGGTGCGTTCAAGTGGACGAAGACCATGCGGGCGATGGTCGAGGCGGACGATCGCGCCTTGATTGCGCAACTTGAAGCCGAGGCGAAAAAGCGAGGCGGCCTTCTGCTCATTGTTGATGAGCTTGGGAAGTTCTTTGAGCACGCAATTGCCGAAGGCGGAGACGTGCATCTCCTTCAGGATCTTGCCGAACGCGCCAACCGCTCCGAGGGAAGACTCGTGATCGTTGGTGTGCTTCACCAATCCTTCGAGCAATATGCGGGGAAGCTCAATCGCACGGCGCGAGACGAATGGGCCAAGGTGCAAGGCCGTTTCCAGAACGTACCGTTCGTGGCCCAAGCGGACGAGGTAGCTGCCCTCTTGGCGCGGGCAGTTACCAGCGATCGTACCCCGGCTGCAGCCGAGGTTCTGGCTCGTAAAACTGCCGAGGCCGTCTCAGCGCGCCGTCCGGTTGATGCAGACAATCTGGGGGAAACCCTGCGGCAGGCGTGGCCGCTTCATCCGGTCACCGCTCTTTTGCTCGGACCCGTGTCTCGACAGCGCTTCACCCAGAACGAACGTAGCGTGTTCGGCTTCCTGTCGTCAGCCGAGCCATACGGATTTCAGGCGCATTTGGAAGCGACCGACGCGCGGGCAGCAGACGCCTGGTTCGGTCCGGACCAGTTATGGGATTATCTGGTAGCCAACTTTGGGTCAGCTTTATCGGTCGGTCCGGACGGAGCCCGGATGACGCTGGCGATGGAAGCAGTTGAGCGGGCTGCACTTCGCAGTGTGCTCTGCGCCAAATTAGCCAAGGCGGCGGCGCTTATCGAGTTCTTTCGAAATGGCTCCGGTCTAGCCGTTGCCGACGACTTCTTGCGCCTGTGCGCATCGACCGCGACGACCGCAGAAGTCGATGCTGCGCTGGCTGAGTTGGTCGCCCGCGCGATCTTGATCCGTCAACCGCGCCTGGGCGGCTACGCGCTGTTTGCTGGCAGCGACTTTGATCTCGATGAAGCGATCGGTCTGGTGAGTGAGAAGCTTGAAGCAGACGCCTTAACGGGTTTGCCGGTTCGGTTGGGGATCGGCCCGATCGCGGCGAAGCGTCATTACTTCGAAACCGGCGCGCTGCGCACCTTCGATGTCTTGCTGCAATTCGGTGAGCAGGTTCCTAAGGACTGTAAGCCCTGGGCGGCTGCCATTGCGGCGCGTTTAGCCAGGACCAAACGGCGAGCCAGCGGTGTGCTCATTTTGCTCTTGCCTGATGCCTACACCTTCGAGGCAAAACCCGAGACTGCGGCGAAGGTCCTGGGGGAATCGCTGGAGGAAGCCGGAGTTCTTGCCGCTGTGGCCACGGCAAGGAACATCTTTATGCTGCGCGAGCACGCGACAGATCTATACGCCGTCGACCGCATCGAGGCGTCTCACCCACAACTGGAGGGCGACCGCATCGCCCGCCGCGAACTGTCTGCCCGCCGGTCTCTGATTACCGACGCGGTTCGGCGCGAATTGCTCGACGCGTTCGCCGCGGCAAGTTGGTGGCGGCTTGGGGAGCGCGATAAGAGTCTCGACGGGCGATCGCTCAGCATCGTGGCATCGGCCGTCGCTAGCAAGGCATTCTACAGCGCACCGATCATCCAGAGTGAGTTGCTCTATCGGGATCGTCCGTCGAGCAGCGCTATGGCTGGCTTACGGGCCTTGACGCACGCCATGGTTTCTAAATCCGGAGAGGCGGATTTAGGCATGATCGGATTTCCAGCCGAGCGGGGCCTCTATCTGACGATCCTGAAACCTTTCGGGCTTCACGGTCAGGACCATGCTGGAGCTTGGCGGTTCCAGGATCCCAATGATGAAGCCGGCGAGAGTTTGCGCCCTGCCTGGAAGGTGCTAGCCACCGGCCGACGCTTGCCGCTCAACGAACTCTACGACAAGTGGAGTAGGCGACCCTATGGCCTCAAGCGCGGGGTCATGCCGGTCTTCGTTCTTGCCTTCCTCATGGCGCACCGCGCCACGATCGCCGTTTATGTCGACGGGCTCTACCAAGCGGTGATCGACGATGTCTTCGTGGATCGCATGCTGCAGGAACCCAATGCGATCGAGTTCCGGCGCGTTGTGCGGTCGAAGAAGGATGATGCCTTCATTCTAGCTCTAGCGACGTTGCTGTCCCAAAGCGGCGAGGCGGTTGAAGCCGAGGCGTTGCCGGTTGCGTCAGCGCTTTTTCAGCGCTTCCATGCGCTCCCGATATGGTCGCAGCGCACCCTGAGCTTGCCGCCTGCCGTGACGCGGGTGCGCGACGTCATTCTGAAAGCGAAGGATCCGGAAGCTCTGTTGTTTTCCGATCTCGCTGACGTTTTGAAGGATGAAGTTGATCCTGCGGTTGTGGTCGCCAAGGCATTGTCGGCTTTTGAAGCCGCCTATCCCGCCATGCTCTCGGCGCTGAAGTGGGCGGTCGCGGATCATCTCGGCGTCGAGGTAGACACGTTCGAAGGGCTAGGCATTCGGGCGGTCACCGCTGCCGGGGTGACCGCCGACCTGCGCTTGGACGCCTTTGCTATGCGCGCTGGCGCTTTTGAGGCCAACGAGGGCGATATCGAGGGTCTGGCCAGCCTACTGGTGCATAAGCCACCCCGCAGTTGGTCCGACCGTGAGCATGAGCAGGCTTTGTTCGAATTAGCCAAGCTGTCGCGCCGTTTCCGCGAAGCGGAAACCTTTGCGGGGGTGAAGGGTCGAGCGCCAACCTCGCAAGCGATTTCAGTTATGGTTGGCCTCAATCCGAAGGAGCGACCGGTCTTTCATACTTTTGAAGTGACAGACAAGGAGCTTGCCCAAGCTGAGAAGCTAGCCGATGACTTCCTTGGGCTAATGCGCGGACGCAATTTTCGGTCAACTGTCGAGCTAGCGGCAGTAGCAAGGATCGTCGAGCGGCTGTCGGCCGAGGAAGCCACGGAGGTCGCATGACTCATCCCCGCGAACGGCATATTCTCGGCATTTCGGGTGGACGGGATAGCGCCGCCTTGGCGGTTCACATGCGGCAAACCCGACCGGATCTGAATCTGGAATATTTCTTCACCGACACCGGCAAGGAACTGGCCGAAGTCTACTCTTTTTTGGACCGGCTTGAAGGTTTTCTGGGTCGGCCTATCACCCGGCTCAATCCGGATCGGGATTTTGATTTTTGGCTCAAGGAATATAAGCATTTCCTACCATCGCCGCGCACGCGTTGGTGTACCCGACAGCTCAAGTTGCGGCCCTTGGAACACTGGCTCAAGGATGATCTCGAAGCCGGTGTTGTCGTCCATTCCTATGTCGCGATACGAGCCGATGAGCCGAACCGAGAGGGCTACCAAGCGACGAACGGGAATATGGTCGTGCATTTTCCTCTGCGCGAAGCCGGTATCGATCGAGCCGGCGTGATCGACATCCTAGAGAGTGCCGGGGTAGGGGAGCCCGAGTATTATCAGTGGCGGACACGATCAGGATGCACGTTTTGCTTCTTTCAGCAGAAGATCGAGTGGGTCCGGCTTAGACGCGAGCATCCCGACGCCTACGAGGATGCGAAACGATATGAGAAAACCGCGCTTGAGCACGGGTCACCCTTCACCTGGAGTCAGGGGGAGAGCCTTATCGATCTTGAGCAGCCTGACCGGATCAGAGCAGTGGAGTCCGAGTTCGAGCAGCGGCGTGCGCGCCTCTTGGCACGACGGCGTGTTAATCCTCTCGCCGGTGACAAGACTCTGACTGTTGACGACTATTACGGCATCGACGAAGTCTCGGCCGGCTGCGTCGTATGCCACAAATAGCTCGGGCGTGATCAGCAAACAGAGCTAGGGTAGTCTACTCGCGACCGGTTCCAGGACGGGGACGCGTGATATAGGATTGTGGTGCGATTTCGTACTTCTCGCGGAGAAAGTAGGTCAGCCATTCGCGCACGATCTGCCAACGGGCTATTGCACTCATATCGGACGTTCCGACAAGAGTTTGGACGAGTTCGGTGGCAGCTGCGTCCGACAGATCGTCCTGAGCCGCCGTCAGGACCGTGCTGACAGCAGGCATGGTGGAAAAGCGCTCAGCTACCCGCGCGCGGAAAGCCGCTTCGTTCAAATTGGGCTCAATAGCCAGAGCTCGAAGGTCATGATCAGCCGCTTCGATAGATGAAGACGTCAGTCTCTCCCGAGCCGAGGGTAGATAGGCAGCGTACAATCGCTCGGGGGCCGCTAGTTTGGGCAGCCAAAGTTCGGCGAGCGCTTCGTCAACAGGCTTGCCCGCGGGAAGAAGCGGTCGTTGAAAACCATCCACGACCGCTTGAATTGCTGCGCGCTCCCCGGCGGTTGCCAGGCGCGCCGCAGATAGTGCGAGGCGACACCGCACCACAGCCTCATCGTCTGGCCGGACGGCGATGAGTAGCTCTAGGTTGGGGTCGTCGCACCAGCCAAGTGCCGTCGCGGTGAGGTTTGCAGACCCAGCGAGGAGCGAATGATCGGAGGCATAGAGTTTAGCGTGCAGATTGTCGAGAAGTCGCATCGTGACGCCGGGCCGGCTGACGGCGAGGTCAAACACCGCTAAGTCGCTCACGCCGGCAGCGACTTCTTCAGCATGCCAACGCGTGACGATTTCCACGGCGACATTGGGACTGATTGCGGCGAGCAGCCGCTTGGCGACGCCCAATTTGATAAAAGGTGCGCAGAGCAGCACGCTCGTCGTCGCTCGCTCCAAATGCGAGACGAGCAGATCGCCATCGCGCCGCATTAGTCGAGGCCCGAAATGTCGACCGGATCAAGGAAATCACGAGCAAGCTTGCCCCAGCTCTCCCGGACCCTTTCATACCGCGCTTGGTTTGGCGGATCCTCGCGCTCCATACGCGCCCAAGCCGCGAAGAGAAGTTGGACGGCTTGGCCGGCTTTCAGAAGGCGATCCTGCAATTCGGTACTGGAGAGAGTGTCGAGATCGTCATCGGCGGAAACGGTATCGAAGATCATATCAAAAGCTGGATGCCGGCGATTGAAAACGACCTCGGTGAGTGGCCCACGTGCGACAACGGTGAAAAGCTCAGACGACCCCCCGAGGGCTTTATCAATGAACACGACCTTTAGGTCGCCGGAAACAACCCGCGCAACAATCTCCGACGTAGCCTCGGCGTTGCGTCCGTCCTCGGTTAGGTCGTCCGAAAGCTCGTTCAGATCGTCGGTTGAGGGCTTAGCATCCCCGTCGGGGATGGGGTTCGTCTCATCCCGCTGCTTCCAGCGTTTGTTGGCCTCTTCGGTTGGGTCGCCATCGGTGTGACGCTTGCCGCCTTTCCGCGTCCCCTTGGCCTGGATCTTAATCGTACTTCTGAGCTGGGAGAGGTTGTTCTTGATGGTTTCGCTGAGATAGAGAAGCACGCCTTTCGGATCTCCCTCGTCCTTCAAACGCGCAACGACCTCGGGCATGGTTTCGCCAGGCTCCGCAAGATCCTTCCAGTCTAGGCCGGACAATTCGTTGAAAACCGTCGCAGCCTGCTTGTTGTTGGTGACGCCGAAGATTTCGTCGAGTGCTGCGGGGAACTCTACCTCACATCCCCACCAACGATCGCGCGGATCGTACTGAATTGTCCAAGATCGGTCGAGCATCAGCTCCCGGCCCTCCCGCATAACGGACACGCCAATATTGTTGGCAGCGTCTTTTCCGTAAGCAGTGTCGCCGCGATTCACCGTGCCAGCCAGATCGAGCGTGATGTCCTTTGCGACCGAGTAGCGGGTATGAACCTGATAGGTCTTGTCGTTGACCTCTACCGTGACCGGAACGCTGAAGACATCCTTGAACATTGGTTCTTTGTTGAACGGCGCCGGCATGGTCGGCGCCGCAATGAGGTACATCGGATCGTTGATTGTGACCGCGTCGGACTCCAGGTAGCCATCCTCCCCACCCGCCAGGCGGATACTGAGACTTCCATCGCCCACAAACCTGCGATGGATGCGCCCAAGCAGCCAACCGGTGTTCTTCAGTGTGGCTTTGGCCCCCTTCCAGGTCAGCCGATCAGGAGTAAGTTTGGTCCACACGACCAGGGTGCCGCTATGTCCCAAGCTCAGAGCTCGATCGCGCCATTCAACCGGAACCGCTGACGGTTCTGGCATAGGCACGTCTCTGCGCAGGCGATCCCGAATCTCCTGAACATCGAGGAAGCTATGGAGGGCATTGTCGGGTCCGTTTTGCCAGCTCCAAACGTCGAGCCTTCCGGCTTGCGAAATGGACGCATTGGGAAGGCCCATGCCGAACCTTCCGATGCCGGAGCGATCGTTGAGGCGCGTCCCATTGCCGAATTGCAGCGCCTTGCGGAGCACCACTGCATCCATCCCTAACCCGTCATCGAGCACTGCGATCTTCGTGAGCCGTTTGCGTTTGCGGTCTGCGAGCTGGACCTGCTCCTCGATGCAGATTATCTCGATACTCTTGGCTTCGGCCTGCACAGAATTGTCGATCAGTTCTGCGAGCGCATAAGCAGTGTTCTTGTAGCCGCTGTCTCGCATCGCCTGGATCGCCAGATCGGCGGGAATGAAGGACGCGTCTTCGGTCGTGATAGTGTCAGTCGCCATGCCAGACGTCCTCCCAGTTAAAGAATGCCTCGGCGATATCTCCGAACCCTGGATAGGCGGGATCGTGGACAGTGAGGATTTCGCAGTTGTCATTGCCGCCGGCGCGCGGACCGCGCGTGGCCCGGCCGACCATTTGGCTATAGAGCACGAGCGACTTTGTTGGTCGCGCAATAATGGCTGCGCTCGTTCGCGGCGCATCGAACCCAGTCGTCAGGACGTCGAAATTGCAGAGCACCTGGGGACGAGAAGTCGTGCTCTTGAAAGTCTTCAGGATTGAAGTCCGCTTGGTGCTTGGCGTATCGCCTGAAACCACGGCGGACATGACACCATGGGCAGCCAAGGCGCTAGCCATGTCTTGAGCGTGTTCAACACTAACCGCGAACAGGATAATCCGGGTATGCCCGCGATCGATTAGCCCCTTGGCCGCGTCAAGGATCGCAAGGTTCCGGGCCGTGTCGGCTGCAAGCTTGTCCAAAGTCTCATCGGCAAAATCATCAAGGCTTGCCAACTTCTTAAGCTCTGCCGGGGACGGGCGTACGGCAGGTGAGTATTCAATCTGTTGAAAGGTAGGTCGCGCCAGATAGCCGTTGTTGAGTAGGTATCTGACCGGGTTTGGATCGTCGCCTATCTCCAGGACGACCTTCGAACCGCCAAAGAAATCCGACAAGGTCTCGTCGGCGGCTATATCATTCCACGACCGACCCGGTGTGGCGGTCAAGCCGAGCAGGGCGCCTTCTCCCCCCGCGCCGCACAATCCTTCAATTACCTCCCGATAGGTCGGTGCCACCGCCTGGTGAGCCTCATCCATGACGACTAAGCGAACCTTGGCCGCCAACTTCAGGAAAGCCAAACCGTCGCGTTCGCGCCATGCATGCAGTTTGGCGAGCCCAGCTACGAGAATGCCATCCTCCATGTCGTCTGGCGCCGGCGTGCGCGCGCCCCAGAAGCGACGGACCTCAAGATCTCGATTGCCTAGCGAAACCCAAGCGGCCTCGAAGGTCTCTGCGGCTTGCTCTAAGAGTTCGCGGCTGGTGGCGAGCCAAACAACTATAGCCGGCTCGAACTCGTTCAGAGCACGGGACACCAAGTGCATCGCAGTTCGCGTCTTTCCGGAGCCGGTGGGCATGTGGATCAATGTCCGGCCATATCCGCTGCCAACACGGGCATACGCTCGTCGAACCACAGATCGCTGATGGGGAAAGAGCGAGAATGATGGTTCGATCTCTTGGCGGGCTAGAGCCGTTGTCCCCGTTGCTCTATCCTCGCCTTGCAAGCCGAAAAAGCCACTGGCGATGCTCCAAGGCCGCGGTGTCGCAAGATCGCTAAAGTCCAGTCCATCCTGCGCGACATCGATCCCCCCTTGCGTCAATCGGTTCTTCAGTTCCTCAAATTTTCCAGGGTCCAGATTTCGCAGTAGGGTCTTCCTGATCTCGACATCCGAAACAGCCACTTGCGCGCGGTCCTGCAGAGCACGCTCTGCCGCAGCAAGAAGGGCAGAACGATCGCCTTTGGGCTTGGATGGAAGAAGGGGAAGCACGCGCGGGCCAATAATGATCTGAAGGTCGCGTGCGGTTAGGCGACCAAGCAAACTCTCCAAGTTTTGCCCCGGAGAAGCACCCGCATAGCCCCGCTGTGGATCGAACGCCACGATCTCATTGCCCCCCTGATTAGCGATTCATAGCCAGTCCCGGCGTAGGAAGCTATAGCGCTCGCGCAAACCTTGGAAACGGCGTCAATGACCGTAGATGCCAAGGTTTTTCCAACGTGCCCGGAGGCTTAGGCGCTTGCCGATATACAGATCCCGATAGACTACGCTGACTTGTGTAGCGCATGCATGAACTCGGTTACTTCTTTGTATTTTCCAGCCTTGCTAACGGGAACGAGCTGAACCTTCATATCTCGAAGCCACCGCTCTTTCTCGATATTGGTGATATCCTCCTCTGCCATCAGAGCAAAATGACTGGGTCCCGAGGTCGGAGAAAAAGAATCGGCAATGTAACTCAAAAGGAGTTTTATCTCCGGATCGGTCATTGATGCGCCGACAAATATTATAGTGAACATTGTAAACATGGCGGACAGCAGGCTTTGGTACGCTCGCTGCCGGTAGATTATGTTTCGATAGTCGACCTCGGTAAGAATAATGCCATTGCCCACCCGGGATGCGTCGCCATGCGCTTTAAGAATGAAGAATTCTCGTTTTGACAGCCTTCGCTGAATTTCGCCCGTATCGGTGAATGTGCAGACCGATACGTCGTACATTCCCGCGGCACGATATGCTTGTTCGATGACGATGTCGTAATTGGTCGTGAGAACGAATTGAAGTCGGTCAGCCTTGGTCAGGGAGCGGTGAAGATCGGTGGGCCGGGGTTTTGGCGCCATGAATGTTTTATCGATAAACTCATCAAAATATGCGGACATATCCTCCTTTAAGCCTGCAGCGATCATCAGATACTTGGCTGGGTCTGAGATAAGTTTTCGATACTCGGCCGCCTTGTGGTCGCTAATAACACGATGTGAGTTGGCCCCATCGATCATATCACTCAGAAATTTGCCCCACGTGGGAAGGCCGGCGCCGACAGAGGCGCCCGCTCCAACAAGTACCGCGCATCGTTTGTCTCTGTAGGCGGCCTTCAGATTGTCGGGAATTCGGTTGGGGTCGAACGCCATTAGGGGCTCCCATCAATGTCGGGGCAGAAAGCCCGCAAAGCTGCGGCGCGGATGGTTACGTTGGCGGCTGTGCCCGCTTGGAGGCGGAACGCATGGATGTAGTTGTAAAGGTGCCGATCCAAAGCCCTATCCCTGCGCCGGCCCCGAATAAGGGTGTCGGGAGAGCTATTGTATTGTCTGCGGCGGGTCTCAAACGCGTGGTAGGCGGTGGCAAGCTTAGCTGGATCAACCTGGACGCCGGCTGCGTGCCTCTGCACAACGAGCCAACACAGGTCGACGAAGATCCATTTTTGGGTAATCCACCGGTTGGTGAGTTCATTGACCTGAGCGAGGACGTTTAACGCGTCCCCGATTTCTGCGGAAAATTCGAGAACTTCGGAGGCGCGATCCGGGCCGTATTCGACGATCATCGCCTTGAGATCCGGTGCTTTGATATCCCGAGTGCCGCGGTAGGCTGCCATCGCAAAGGCGTGAGTCGCATAGTCCTGGCGCTTGTAGCGACTATCGGGAATCCGACTATTAAGGAAGAACTCATGGGAGGTCGCGATTGCGTCAATCACATGTCGCATCGGTCCGCCAAGCGCATTGCGCAACTCGGCAGGATTTAGTGACACACCCATCTGCAGACGCGAAAACAAGTTGGTGATTTCGTCCTGGGTCGCGGACTCGATGTCAGCGATACTGACGACAAAATTGTCGAAGCGTGTGCGCAAATTGATGTGGAGA
Source organism: Mesorhizobium sp. B1-1-8 (assembly GCF_006442795.2). Taxonomy (NCBI): domain Bacteria; kingdom Pseudomonadati; phylum Pseudomonadota; class Alphaproteobacteria; order Hyphomicrobiales; family Phyllobacteriaceae; genus Mesorhizobium; species Mesorhizobium sp. B1-1-8. Next base: position 5,466,141 of record NZ_CP083956.1, on the reverse strand, counting down.
TCGGCATATCGTCGACCCGCGACAGGATGTCCGTCGATGGGAGGTAACCCATCAGGATGATCAAGACCAAGAGTGCCATCGCGAAACTCCCAGATCGCGCGAAGGCGCTGTTGACCGTCGACTGCATCATAAGCGTGGAGTCCACCGGCCGAAAGAGTTCGCAGATAGACCTTCGGGATGTCCATTCCGCGCAGGATCGAGTCTATGAGAAGAGCCTGTCGCTGGGGCTTCCACGCAGGGCCCCGTTGCCAGGCCGGATTCAAATTGATCGCGGCTTGGTCACGGACAAGTCTCTCTACCTTCCATCGCCGTTGCCGGATTCTCATATTGAAGATTCCCCCTGCCGCCGATTGGTTCGACGTCCCCATCGCAGCGGGGACAGATACATCTGGAGCCGATGCGCTTCAATGGGCAGGCCTCTTGCAACTCTAAAACGAGGAGACAGGTTGCCGAAATTGGCTTCATTCATCAGGCAATAACCGTATCGCTTACTTGCCTTGGCTTTGAGGATGAGGACTACGCTAGAAGCACAGCCCAATTGCATCGAGTGTCAGGACTTGTGCCAAGGCAGTGTAATCGTCTCGGCCGGCCAGATTTTCGCCTTGTGAGCTGGATATGGTCCTGCGTTGAACGCCTCACTCCAAGCCAGCAACGTCTTCGCTCTCGCCATCTGCTTGTGCCCCTTTTTGTCATAGGCGAAGGTGAAAACCCGATCAAACTTGCCGCGTTCTTCGAGGAGTTGTCGTGCCGCTTTAACGGCATGTTCGGTGGATGTGATGAAGTCGATGAGGAAGTCATTTGTCTGTTCTAGACTGAAGCCATCGTCAAGCATTCGCCGTTCGTCAGACACCATTTGCGAAAACAGAAGTAGCATGCCGGTCGGAAGTTCTACAAATTCAGCGAAACTGCGGAGGTGATAGAACTCAAGAGCTCGATTTTGGCTGCAGAGCCTTTGTAGCACTCGCTTGATGCTATCGTCGTCGTCCACATCTCCGGGATCGACTACCGCCCCATATTTCGCGACGACCGCCTTGAAAACGCGTCTAAAGCCAGCCTTTGTAAATTGCAGCGCAGACATCCGTTCAGGCTTTTTCATTTTCAGATTGAGCCAGTAATTTTGGATGGCTAGGAATGTTGCTTCTATGCCGTCCGGGAACAACTTGTCCTCGGCCTTCCGCCTCGCGCCCACTTTCCAAGGTAACTCTGAACCCATTGTTCCCCCCACGAGCAACGATCCAAAAAATAAGGCCCCGGGGTTTTGATTCCCGGGGCCTGTTCCGTCAGCTACGAATGCCCTTGACAAGGCAATAATGTCTGGCACCCTATAGCCTACCGTTGGTAGGAGTCCGCCACCAAGGGTCTAGACCACCCAAGGCGAACGACGATTAACGGTTTTGTCGAAACCCAATCGCAGAGGATGAGCATTGCGAACCATTAAACGTCTAGCGAACTCCATTACGTCGGCCGTTCAACGGCCAGAACCAAACTGTACCTCAATCAGGTACACCTAGGTTATCCTACACCCGTGGTAATGGGTGTCAACACCGTGTTTCCACAGGGTAAAAGAGGTGTCGCTGGCCTTGGTGGTCCGTGCGTTTTGCTCTCTGCGGGAATGCGGAGACTGATATGAGTGATGAGCTGCACCGACGAAGTCTTTACCCGGCGGACGGAGAAACTGCAAAGTCGTACCTGAGAGTTTGGGAAGCGGAGGCCGAGCTCTTCCATCTCCTCGATCTGCTCGATCGCAATGAATATCTACTACTTTACATCTACGAGCATTTGATCCGCTCCATTGTCAGCCGGGATATGGATCCAGCGAGCTACCCGCTCGCCCAGGAACCCAAGGCGGAGGCGCAACGATGAAACAGCGCCTGCTATCGTTTAGAATTTCCGAAGATCGCACCGGCGTTTTTGTGACCGTACTCGGTCACGAAAACGGAGATTTGCCGCGCCTATTTGGCAGGCGATTCGGTGACAAGAATGCCGCCACCGAATTTCTAATGCGCCATCTCAAAGCAATTTTGGCACAAGATCGCAGTGGCACTCCTCGGGCTGACGACTGAAGGACATTGTTGCAGTCGGTAAGGCCGGGCTCTGTCCTTTACCCGCCTCAGGCTGCCAGATCCCTGGAAGAAACTATCTGACCAGAGTTCACCGGCATCTGTCGCAGCTTCCTTTGCAAGCCTGAAAATGCAAACGAAGTCCGCTGATGTTCGGTACGTTTGAGGGCAAGGCGAGGATGACCAGCTTAGTGAGATTTGAGAGGCCGGTCGTGATTCAGATTGGCAACCATAGCCCAGAACGTTCCGTATTCGATGTCAATGATGCAGCCTCCATCTTGCTGCGGGATTTTGGTAGCCAGACGGAGAAGCGCAGGGCAGCTATGGACGCCTGTCTGAAGGTCCTACGAGGTAAGGCTCATCCCCCCGCGGCCCGAAGGGCCTTCGTCGCGGCCGCGCGCGAAGCGAATATTCTACGAGGCGACTCGAGCTTCGAACCTATGGCACCTAGGGGGACCTCTTCTCTTGCTTAGCAGTTTGCCATTTTTCCCGAGCCTATAGCGAGCCTAAGATTTGACAGTATTGTGCTAAGCTATTGAAAAGATGGTGCCCAGAGGCGGATTCGAACCACCGACACGCGGATTTTCAGTCCGCTGCTCTACCAACTGAGCTATCTGGGCCTGTGCCGGCTAACAAGATTTTCGCCTGCCGGGTTTCACCAGAGCGCCGAGCGGCGCCCCCTTGAAAGCGCGTGGGTTATAGCACGGGAATCTTGCCTGTCCAGCGCCTAGCTGCGGATTTCAGCAGGAAAGAAAAATCGCCGCAAACAGCGGCTTCCGAGCCTGCCTATGGCTCGCTTTTGGGCGGGGAACCTTGCTCGGGACCGTCGCCGTCCTCTTCCTCCGCAGGGCGGTCGGGGATGACATAGGCGCCCTTCAGCCAGCGGTTGAGGTCGATGTCCTTGCAGCGTGCCGAGCAGAACGGATAGTGCTCGCGCGCGGAAGGTTTGCCGCATTCGGGGCAGGGGCGCTTTGGCCTGAGCGGTGTCACCTTGTCGTCCGGACTCATCTGCCGTCGAAGCTCATGGTCGCGCGGTGAGCCAGTTCCGGTACGCCTTGAAACCTTCGCCGGAAAGCAGCGCGACGCTCTCGTAGAGCGGCAGGCCGACGACATTGGTGTAGGAACCGACCAGCTTGACGACGAAGGCGCCTGCCAGACCCTGCACGGCGTAGCCGCCGGCCTTGCCGCGCCATTCGCCGGAGGCGACATAGGCGTCGATCTCCTCGCGCGGCAGCCGCTTGAAGCGCACCCTGGTCTCGACCAGCCGCTGGCGCAGCTTGCCGCCCGGCGTGATCAGACAGATGCCGGAATAGACCCGGTGCGAGCGGCCGGAGAGCAGGCCGAGGCAGTTGACGGCATCGTCGATCGTCTCTGCCTTGGGCAGGATGCGGCGTCCGACCGCCACCACCGTGTCGGCGGCAAGGACGAAGGCCGGCGCATAGTCCGCCTCGCCCTTCAGCGAGGCGAGCGCCTTCTCGGCCTTGTCCTTGGACAGGCGCTTGGCCAGCGAGCGCGGATGCTCGGCGCGCAGCGGGGTCTCGTCGACATCGGACGGCATGACGCGGTCCGGCTCGATGCCGGCCTGCTGCAACAGTTCGATGCGGCGCGGCGAACCCGAGGCAAGCACCAGCTTCTGCAGAATGCTCATCGTGGTCCGGCTCTAGACCTTACTTGAAGCGGTAGGTGATGCGGCCCTTGGTCAGGTCATAGGGCGTCATCTCGACCAGGACCTTGTCGCCGGTCAGCACGCGGATGCGGTTCTTGCGCATGCGGCCGGCCGTATGGGCGATGATTTCGTGTTCGTTTTCGAGCTTCACCCGGAACATTGCATTGGGCAGCAGTTCCGTGACCACACCTGGAAACTCGAGGACTTCTTCCTTCGGCATTCGATACCTTTGCTTGGAGACGGTTCCGGCACCTAGAGCATGATGCCGAAAAGTGTGAAGCGGCTTTCGGACGACATCATGCTCTGCTTCTTTGACCTGGTGTCGGATGGTTTCAGGTCGAGCAGACCTGAAACCATCCGACTCCCAGCCGGAATTTGCGGCGGAACCTATATGATAATCGCCCGCTTGTGAACATGCTTAATCCGTCGCGTTTTTTGCCTCCGGAAGCAAAAAACGTCGGCTTATGCGGGCCTTCAGACGCTCGCGCACGTCGCGATAGGCGGCCATGATCTGCTCGCGCGTGCCGCCGGTGTCGGTCGGGTCCGGCATCGGCCAATATTCGACCTCGACGGCGAGCGAACGGGTGAGCTCGAGCGCGGCATGGTGCGCCTCCGGCGCCAGTGTGACGATCAGGTCGAAATAGTCGTCTTCGAGCTCGTCCAGGGTTCTGGGCTGTCGCTCGCCGAGCGACAGGCCCTCCTCGGCCAGCACGGCGTCGACGAAGGGGTCGCGTTCGCCGCTGCGTACACCGGCCGAGGCGACGAAGGTGGCGGCCGGCAGCACCCGCCTTGCCAGCAGCTCGGCCATCGGCGAGCGTACGGCGTTCATGCCGCACAAAAACAGGACCGAACGGGGCAGCGCGGTCGGCACTAGAGCATGATCCCGAACCGAAGGTCAGCGAACGCAAAAAGTGGGAACCGGTTTTCGGAAAAGATCATGCTCCAGCAAAGAGTCAGATCAGGACGGCGATTCAACGAAACGTCATCCTGATCTAGCCTCGCCAGTGCAGCACGCAGACCAGCGTGAACAGCCGGCGCGCCGTGTCGAAGTCGATGTCGATCTTGCCGGAGAGCCGGTCCATCAGCGTCCGCGAGCCTTCATTGTGCAGGCCGCGCCGGCCCATGTCGATCGCCTCGATATGGCTTGGCGTCGAGGAGCGGATGGCGTCGTAATAGCTCTCGCAGATGAGATAATAGTCCTTGACGATGCGCCTGAGCGGCGTCAGCGAAAGGATGTGGGTGACCACGTCGGCGCCATCCTCCCGGCTGACGGCAAAGACCAGGCGCTGATCGGCCAGCGACAGCTTCAGCCGGTATGGACCGGCGCCGTCGTCGCCGACCGGCCTAAAACTGTTTTCCTCGATGAGATCGAAGATCGCCACGGCCCGCTCGTGCTCGACGTCAGGGGTCGAACGGCCGATCGTTTCGTCGAGCTCGACGTCGATCAGCCGGTTGCGGTTTTGGTCGTGGCCGGACATCGCTACATGTTCAACCGGATCGCCACTGAGCGTCCGTGCGCGTCGAGCCCCTCCGCCTTGGCGAGCGCGATCGCCGCCGGCGCCAGCGCCTTGAGCTGCTCCGGCCCGAGCTTCAGGATCGAGGTGCGCTTGACGAAGTCGAGCACCGACAGACCGGACGAGAAGCGCGCCGAACGCGCCGTCGGCAGCACGTGGTTGGAACCGCCGACATAGTCGCCGATGACTTCCGGCGTGTGCCGGCCGAGAAACACGGCGCCGGCATTGCGCATCCTGGCGAGGAAGCCCTCGGCGTTTTCGATGGCGAGCTCGACATGCTCGGCGGCGATGCGGTCGACCAGCGGCAGCGAGGCCTCGATCGACGCGACCTGGATCACCGCGCCGAAATCGCGCCAGCTTGCGGCGGCAGTCGTCGCGCGAGGCAACGTCTTCAACTGCCGCTCGACCGCTTGCTCCACCGCCTTGCCGAAATCGGCATTGTCGGTGATCAGGATCGATTGCGCCGACACGTCATGCTCGGCCTGGGCGAGCAGGTCGGCGGCGATCCAGTCCGGATCGTTGTCGGCATCGGCGACGACCAGCACTTCGGACGGGCCGGCGATCATGTCGATGCCGACGGTGCCGAATACCTGGCGCTTGGCCGCTGCGACATAGGCATTGCCGGGGCCGACGATCTTGACGACCGGCCGGATCGTCTCGGTGCCATAGGCGAGTGCCGCGACCGCCTGCGCGCCGCCGACCCGGTAGATCTCGGAGACGCCGGCAAGGTCGGCCGCCACCAGCACCAGCGGGTTGATAACGCCGCCGGGCGCCGGCACCACGATGACAATGCGCTCGACACCGGCGACCTTTGCCGGCACTGCATTCATCAGCACCGAGCTCGGATAACTCGCCGTGCCGCCCGGCACATAGAGGCCGACCGCCTCGATGGCCGTCCAGCGCGAGCCGAGCTCGACGCCGGCGGCATCAATATAGCGGTCGTCCTTCGGCTTCTGCCGCTCGTGGTGCGAGCGGATGCGCTCGCGGGCGAATTTGAGCGCCTCGACCGTGGCCGGGTCGGCTGCGGCATAGGCCTTGGCGATATCGTGCTTCGAGACGGCGATGCCGAGCTTGCCGAGGTCGGCTCTGTCGAATTTCAACGTGTAATCGATCAGCGCCTTGTCGCCCTCGGCGCGGACGCGGGCAATAATGTCGCGCACCACCGCCTCGACGTCGGCCGACACCTCGCGCTTGGTGGTGAGGAATGCCGAAAAACGCTGCTCGAAATCGGCATCGGACTGGTTGAGCGTAATGGCCATCTTGATACGCCTCTAACCTCTGTGAACAGGGCGCGAGGTGGCTTCCCAGGAACCGCCGATATCGGCAAGCCGCGCCTCGATGCATTCGACGTCGAGCATGATGGTTCCGCCGCCCGAGAAGACCAGCTCGATGATGCCGGCCGGCTTGCTGATGGCGACGAAGCTGATCGCCAGCAGCGAGAGCACCTCGGCCGGCTTGTCGCGCGGGATACCGTTGGTCTTGGCGCCGAGCACGCGGTCGAAATGCAGGATGCTGTGCCGCCGCTCATTGTGCTGGCGGAAGAAGCCGGACTTAGCCTCCCAGACGAAGCGGTTCATGGTCAGCACGAAGCGCTTGGCCGCCGGCAGGAATTCAAGGTCGGAGACCTTCATCACGGCATCCTGGACATGCGCCGAGACGATGCTCAGATCCTGGTCGTCGAGCGCGATGAGCTTGAGAGCCATGCGGAATACGCACCTAAGCTTGATGTTTCAGCCTCTGTTATGCGGTCTTTTCGGTCGGTGCAACCGCGACACCGATCCTGCCCGCGGCAATCACTGAAGGGCGCCGCCGGCGGAGCTGCTGATCTCCCCCTTTGCGGGCAAGATCGGATGCTGCTTCGCTTCGCCAACCCTCAACGCGGAAGAGATGGCAAGGCAGCGCGGACTTTGGTCGGAGGGGTATCCGCAGCGCTTACCCGGCGACTGATCAGCCAGAAATCCGCTCGATCACCGCGCCGCAGCCCGAAAGCTTCTCCTCCAGCCGCTCGAAGCCGCGGTCGAGATGATAGACCCGGTTGACCGTGGTTTCGCCTTCGGCGGCAAGGCCGGCGATGACCAGCGACACCGAGGCGCGCAGATCGGTCGCCATCACCGGCGCGCCCTTCAGCTTGGCGACTCCGTCGACGATCGCCGTCTGGCCGGAGAGCGTGATATGGGCGCCGAGCCGGGCGAGCTCCTGCACATGCATGAAGCGGTTCTCGAAGATCGTCTCGGTGATGCGCGACTTGCCCTTGGCCATCGTCATCAGGCCCATGAACTGCGCCTGCAGGTCGGTCGGGAAGGCCGGGAACGGCGCGGTCGTCACGTCGACCGGTGCAATGCCGGCGCCGTTGCGCTTGACGCGGATGCCTTCATTGGTCGGCGTGATCTCGGCGCCGGTCTCGACAAGCACGTCGAGCGCGGTCTGCAGAAGGTCCGGACGCGCCCCTTCGAGCATGACGTCGCCGCCGGTCATCGCCACCGCCATCGCATAGGTGCCGGTCTCGATGCGGTCGGGAATGACGCGGATACGGGCGCCGGACAGCGCCTCGACGCCCTGTATGATGATGGTGGCGGTGCCAGCGCCATGGATCCTGGCGCCCATGGCGATCAGGCATTCGGCGAGATTGACGACTTCGGGCTCGCGGGCGGCGTTTTCAAGCACCGTCTCGCCCTTGGCCAGCGAAGCAGCCATCATCAGCACATGGGTGGCGCCGACCGACACTTTCGGGAACACGTAGCGGTTGCCGACCAGGCGGCCGTTTTTGGTCCTGGCGACGACATAGCCATTGTCGACGTCGAGGTCGGCGCCCAGCACCTGCAGGCCCTCGAGGAACAGGTCGACCGGCCGCGTGCCGATGGCGCAGCCGCCCGGCAGCGACACCCTGGCTTCGCCCATGCGCGCCAGCAGCGGGCCGATGACCCAGAACGAGGCCCGCATCTTCGACACCAGCTCATAGGGCGCGGTGGTGTCGACGATGTTGCGGGCGGAGAAAGTGATGGTGCGCGAATAGCCTTCATGCTGCTTTTCGCGGCGGCCGTTGACCGAATAGTCGACGCCGTGATTGCCGAGGATGCGGATCAATTGCTCGACATCGGCCAGATGCGGCACGTTTTCCAGCGTGAGCGTATCGTCGGTGAGCAGCGAGGCGATCATCAGCGGCAAGGCCGCGTTTTTTGCGCCCGAGATCGGAATGCGTCCGGCCAGCTCGTTGCCGCCGACAATTCTGATGCGATCCATGAGAGAACGTCCCCTCGGCCCGGACGGGCCGGTTTCAATCGGTTGAGTATGTCCGGCTCTAGACTATTGGCCGATGCGGTTCAAGAAATAGGATTTCCCCACCCTGTGGACGAAGTGTGCTCGGCCAGTGTGGCTGATTTGAGTTACTTTTTTTGCATTTTTCCAGCAGTCGGAAGTCCCTCTGGCCGCTGATCGGGATCTCCGGCGCGCCGGGACCGCGCCTGCGCCTTGCGTTTCTGCAGGTTGGCGCGCAACGCTTCGGCGAGCCGGTCCTTGCGCTCGCCGCCGCTTTTCCCTGGCGGATTTGACTTGCCGTTCATCGTCGGTCTCCGCCGGCTGATAGCCGGCTCTTGTTCCGGCATAGTTAACATTGTGGCGCGGCCATGTCATGGATGCCGCTTGGAAGCGGCTTTCACAACCGGGGCATTCAACATGTCGCCCAAAGGCCGGCAGCGGTTTTGGGACAACGAGATGGCGTTGTTTTAAGGTTTTCTTGGCCTTGCGCTTGCCGGTTCGTTATGGCAGAAGCGCCGCCATCGCAGCTGCGGTAGCTCAGTGGTAGAGCACTCCCTTGGTAAGGGAGAGGTCGAGAGTTCAATCCTCTCTCGCAGCACCAGTTATTTCACGACAAGCCCCATTAGCACCGAGACGGACGAGTGCGCCAGCATTTACGCCCCCGGCGGAAAGCCGAGACAAGGGTGGGCTGAATTTGGCTGCTATGCCAACTATCGAGGACGCTGGCCGGGCCTGCTCAGTTGTTGAAATGCGACAGCTTCACGCCGTCTTCGCCCTGCGCTTCCAACAGCCATTCCTCGGCCGACCGGAACATGTCCTCGAAGGCAAGCTCATGCTCGAAGACGACGCCGCCGACGCGAATGGCGAGCACGTCCTTGTCGCCCTTCGGCGCGAAATAGATTTGCCCCACCTGTGCCCGAATGCGCTCGCCGATGTCGCTGGCGTCCTGTTTGCTCGCGCCGGGCAGGAAGACGCCGAACATCGCGTTTCCGATGCGGCCGATCAGGTCCTCCTTGCGCACCGAGGATTTGATGGCCGAGGCGACGAGCCGCAAGGCTTCGTCGCCCCAGCCGAGGCCGAAGCGCCGGTTTATCGACGACAGGTGCTCCGGGTGGATGACCAGGAAGGCGCCGGAACGCGGGCCGGCCGGCCGCGCTGCCCTCCTGTCGACCATCGAGGTGAACACCGCCCCGTTGAGAGTGCCGGTCAGCTGGTCGTAGGTGCCTGACCTGGTGAGCTCCTGCCGGTAACGGCGGGTCTCGACCTGCTTCCAGCCGAGCAGGACAAACAGCGGCAGACCGATGACGATGGGCAGCAGCACGGCCGTGACGACACTGCGGCCGAACGGCGTCAGCCCGTCGCTGAGCAGCAGCAGGTAATTTAGCCCGAGCGAGAGGCCGACACAGGCGGCGGTGCCGAGCAGCGCCAGCCAGACGACATGCTTCCATGCATGAACCGGTGTGCTCTGCGTTTTTGTGGCCACGGCCCAATCTCCTGTTTGGCGCATTGGCTTACAGGAGGTCCGTTAGGATTTCGGTTTCAGGCAAGCGTACAATTTGATGCAAAGTCGGCATCTTCTCCATGGGAAGCGCTGGATCGGGCGACTGCGCCGCCGCCGGAGCAGTCCACCATTTTTTACTATCGCCGAGCCGCTGCAACCATTCTGCTTTCACGCAATTCCAGGGCTGAATCGGTCGCGGGTCTTCCGCTATTGCGGTGGACCGAAGACACCCATCTCGGCGCCCCTGGCGACGGCTTCGGCCTTGCCGTAGATGCCCAAAGGCGACGCCAGGGCCCAGCCGTTGGATACGAGCCAGGCGCCGACATCCTGCTTGCCGAGCTTGCACGGCGCGGCGATGGCGAAGCGGTCGACTTCGGGAGGCAGCAGGCATTTCAGCGCGCGGCCGCGCAGCCAGGCATTGAAGGCGGCGCGGGCGCGCTGGCCGCAGGGCCAGGCGGTGCCACTGAGCGAGCAGATCTTGTCGGGATCGATATCGATGGTCCCGCTGACGGCGACCGTGCGGCCCATGGATTCGAATACAGTCGAGGAGCTGGCGACCGGCCGATAAAGCAGCGTCTCGCGCCGCGGCATCGGTGTCTTCGGCGGCACTGCCAGGCCAAGCTCGCCAAGCGGCGGTCGAGGTTCGATGCGCTCGATCCCGGAAGCGTCGAGCGGCGGCGGCGCGATGAGGTCCTCGGCGACCTTCCGTGCCGGCTGGCCTGGCGACCTATCACGAATGGGAGGAGCCGGCTGCACGCTGACGGCGTCGTGGGGAGCGGAAGGCGCTTCGAGCGGCAGCCAGGTCCTGGACCCGGCGATCAGCAGCATTCCGGCGACCAGCCCGGCACTGCCGAGCGCTGGGGCAAGCCGGGGGCGAATGACCGGTTTCATCTCGGCCACGCGCCTGCCCGAACCGAGCTGGTTGCGATCGTTGATCGACCTTTTCGACACCCCTTCGAAGCCTTGTCAAAACGGGCACTGCCCGGGTGCCCTGATCATATATTAGGCACCGGTGACACCGCTTGAAAAGCAAGGTGTTGCGTTAAGTCTCGCGCAACCAATACGGCCTAAACTCCGCGCAGAATCGTCGAGGGGAACGACATGACGCGCAAGCCGATACTGCTCTTTGCCTTTCCGGCGTTGATGCTGCTTCTGCTGGCGGCGGAGCGAACCGCGACGCTGCTGCTCGGCTTCTATCCGGCAAGCCCCGCAATGTGGCAGGCCTGGCTCGAGCTGCGGCCCTTCTCGACGATGTTCTGGCAGCAGGCGCACTTCTATCTTGGCTATCTTGGGGGGCTTGGCGGATCGATGGCCCTCGATGCGGCAATGATCGTCATCGCGTCGCTTCTCTGCTGGATGGCGAGCCGGTCAAAATGGTCCGGGGGCTTTTTCCTCGCCAATCATGCCGCGGTCCTTTTCGCAGGGTTGATGATCGCGGCCGGCAGCCATGCCGAAACGGCGAGCACGATTGCGAATTTCACCACGCCGCGCGGCCTTCAGTTCTCGCTGATGGTCGATTTCAGCTTGAAGAACAGCCTGGTGCTGTGCCTTGGCCTCGCGGCCTGTGCCTATTGCCACGTCGCCTTCCTGCGCGAAGCCCGGCAGCGCGCGGAAGCCCGCACCGTCCGCATCCTGGCGCTGCAGCGCGATCTTTGATCGCACCACATCCTTGTCGAAGACGGCCTGGCCTGCCGGTCAGTTGATTTTCTTGTAGTAGACCTTGCCGTCCGACTGCTCGATACGCTGGTAGGACGGGTTGGGGCCGGGCGGCGGGGCCGCCGCCTTACGCTTGAACGGACGCGGTGTGTCGCCCGGCTCGACAGTATTTTCAGCGACGGTAGGCGCTTCCGTCACCGCGCCGGTCAGCGCCGGCGGCTCCGGCGCGGCGGGCACGTCTGCGTCGGCGGCGGGCTGGGTCTGCTCCATCCGGGCAAGATTGCCGTTGATCCGGCCGAAGCTCGCCTGCAGCTGCCTGTCCAGCGTTTCGAAGCGGCTCTGGAAGCCGTTGTTGACCGTATCGATGCGGGCGCTGATCCGCTGCTCGAACTGGCCGAGCTGCCCCAGCCGCGCCTCCATCGACCTGAGCTCGGCGACGCCGCGATAGAGATAGACGGCGGCGGTGACGTTGATCGCGGTTATGAGTGCCGCGCCCGCCGCGATGGCGGCGATGGTTTTCGCCCGGCTCGGCTTGCCCGGAGCTTTCTCCTGCTCGCCAACCTCGATCGCCGGAATATCCGGTTCGCTGATCGTCGTCATTCCACCACCACCTTTGCGCCCACCGCGACGCGTTTGAAGAGATCGATCACATCGGTATTCGTCAGGCGAAAGCACCCGGACGTGCCGTCGAAGCCGACACCTTTTGGATCGTTGGTGCCATGGATGCGATAGAGCGTGTCGCGCCCGTCGCGCGACAAATAAAGCGCGCGTGCGCCGAGCGGATTGTAGGGCCCGGCCGGTACCATATCGGGCAGTTCCGGCTGGCGCGAGCGCATCTCTTTCGGCGGGTGCCATTGCGGCCATTCGGTCTTGGCAGCGATCTTGACCGTCCCGGTCCAGCCGAAGCCGTCGCGGCCGACGCTGATCTGGTAGCGCAGCGCCTGGCCCTGGCCGGTCACCAGATAGAGCGCCCTCTCTTGTCTGCGGATGACGATCGTGCCCGGTTGCTCGCCGGTCTGGAAGGCGACCGCCTTGCGCAGGCTGGGACCCATGGCGGGAAGCGGCGGCAGCCCCGATCCGGCCGCCGCAAGATCGCAGGCCGACGCCAGCGCTATGCCGGCCAGGCAGGCGCCGGCAAGCCAGCTGGCGATGAGACGCCTAGCGCTGGGCATTGTCCAGCCGCTCCTTGAGCATGCGCTTCAGATCCTTGTTGAAGCGCGCCCGCCCGTCGACTTCCGAAGGCAGGATGGCGCGGTTCAGCGCGTCGGTCAAAAGCGCGTTGTCCAGCGCCAGCGACTTGATATGCGGCGCCTTGAAGATCTTCTCCAGCTCGCTGCGCGAGAAATGATTGCCGAACCATTTGCGCTTGTGTTTGTTGGCCACCAGCGTGATGCTGACCTTGTTGCCGCGCAATTCGCGGATTTTCTTGTAGAGCCGCTTGCCTTGCCGCAGCGAGGCGACGTTGAGCTCGAAGACGATGAAGATCTCGTCGCTCGTGCGCAGCACCGAATCGTGCCACGGCGTCTCGATGTTGGGCAGGTCGATGACGATGTCGTCGAAACGGTAGGCGACGAGATCGAGCAGCCGGAAGACGAAATCGGCGCCGTGGGGATCGAACGGCAGTTCCGGCCGCTCGAAGGAATAGAGCGTCAGGCCCGACGGCCGCGACAGCTTGATGACGTCCATCAGCTCGACGTCGAGCCGCTCCGGCTGGCCGATGATGCCGGTGAGGTCGAACTGGTTGAACTGGTTCAGATAGGCGCCGCAATTGGCGCTCTGGAAGTCGAGGTCGACCAGGCAGGTCGAGGCCGCCCGCTCGGCCGACTTGGCGGCCAGGTGCTCCGCCGCCGAGATCGCCAGCGTGGTGGCGCCGGCGCCGCCGCTGGCGGCAATGAAAGTGACGATCCGGCTCTTGGTGCCCTGGCTGCCGGTGTCGTGGAAGGTGACGGCGTTGAGCAATTCCTTGGCGTCGAGCGGCTTGTGCAGCCAGTCGGACGCGTTCATGCGCACCAGCACGCGCGTCTGCTCGGAAGTCAGCTCGCCGGAAATCGCGATCAGCGGCACCTGCGCCCATTTGGAACGCGCCTCGACGACGCCGGGCTGGCCGAGCAACTCGCCATTGCCGAGGTCGAGGATGATGATACCCGCGCGGGTGTCCGCAGGCGGCCCTTTGAGAAAGTCCGCCGCCTCCGAAACCCTGACGTCATAGATCGCCAGCGCGTCGAGCCGCGTCGTCACCTCGCGTGTGAAATTCGGATCGGACGAAAACAGCGCGACCTGCTTTCGCTTGGTGGGAAGGACTCTGGTGTCGATGGCGTTCATGATGGCGCACTCGTTTTCAGATCTTCGCCCGTGACGGTGCTGAGCATGGAGGGCATGTTGATGTTGGCGAACCCCATCAGTCCCTGGAGGAAGAAGAACTGGAAGGTCCGGTTCTGAAGGCTGACGGTGATCGTCGGAACGGGGCCGCCCAGCCTAGTCTGGAAGCCAAGGCCAGTCGCTGTATAGGTCACGACCACATTGTCCCGGCGAAGGCCAGGGAAGAAATGGCACATGCCGGGCCTTTGGGTGCCTGTGAGAGCCGGGCAGGCGTCGTCATTGGTGACGGCCGTGTCGCCGCGAAAGATGCGACTGAAATTGGTAGCGTTGAATACGCCGCTGTTGGTGCAGGAACCAGTGGTGCCAGTATAGCTGCAGACGAACGGACCATAGGCGCCGGCGACAACGGGTGCGCCTGGCGTCGTCGTGGGACCAGCGGTGGTGAGGTTTGTCGCCACGGGATCGGAGATCGAGGCCAGGCGCGCGCCGATCTGCACGGCTTTGGTTGCAGCATTCCACTGGTAGAAAGCGTTACCGAAATCGACGAAGCCCAGCACAAGGGCAAACAGCAGCGTCGATACGATAGTCATTTCGACCATCGCCGCACCATCTTCTGATTTTGCGAAACGCCTGATCATGATCAGAACCGGATCAACCTTTCGTCGTGGTACCCGCTCAGGGTAATCGGGCCAACGCCGACCAAGGCAAGCATGCCGACACCCGTGTAGGCGTAGGTACCCGCCGCCCTGACGGTGCAGACCTGCGCGGTGGTGGACCGGTACCGGGTGACGCCGGCGACTACGGCGTCATAGCAGGCGAAGTTAGTGGACACCGTTACATTCGACGTCTGCCATCCCCCGAGGCGCGGAGTTCCCGACCCTGCCGCATTGCCGAAAACGGCAATATTAGCAGCAGTGCTTGTGCAGTTTATCGCCAAGCCGGCATCGGTGTACATCTGGCTGTTGCAGCGGGCCGCAAAGCGGGCGCCGTCTGTAAGCCCTGCCTCCATCAGCAGCTTGTCGTGGATGAGATTGCCGAATTCGAACACGCCCGCCGACAGGAACAGCATCAGCGGCGTGATCAGCGTCATCTCGATAAGCACTGCCCCGCGCTGGTCGCATCTGAATCGAGCGAGGTGACGGGTCAGCATCTTGAACATTGGCATCACCGATAAAGCTGCGCTTCGTCGCGCAGAAAATTGTCGAGTGTCCCGCGGCCGCCCTTGCCGGTGATGTCGACCAACTCGACATAGATGTCCTTGCTGTCCTTGATCGGCTCGGTGATGAAGAAGCTGCCGAAGGCGCGCACCGGAATATTGTTCGCACGACCGTTGAAGCCGCCTATCGCTTGGCAGTCGATGATCGCGCCGTAAAGTATACGCCGGTCCACGGTCGTGACCGGTGTCTGGTTGCAGGATGGATTGCCGGTCTCCCCACTCACTGCAGCATCCCCGGCGATGCTGTCGTTGGTGGCAGGATTCCCGTCGGGATCGAGTTCGTAACGGTACATTTCGTAGCGTGTCGCGCCTACAAGTGAGGAGGGCAGGGCGCCACGTGTCGGATGATTGGCGGCCCAGTAACGGCTGGCATTCCAATCACCTGTGCCCATGCGTCCGCCCATTAGCGTGCAGTTGCCTGCGATGAGACAGGAATCCCGCTCGAGCCCGACACCCTTAGTGGGGTCGGTTTCAAAGTTGGTTTGTCCGTTGTTGCAGTTGATGCTTTTCAGTCCCATCCGCACGTTTGCCGCCGGTCCATTGGCCGATCCGATATAGCTTTTGCTGATGCCAAAGCGGGCATTCAGTCCGTCCTGCACCGGTCCAGTACTTTGCCCAGGCTCCGTGTCGACGCCATCTTGGGCGTAACAGCCGACCGGCTTGACGCGGGCCAGCGATGCTTCCAGCGCTTGGGCGCCGTTGCCCTCAGGCGAGGCAAGAAACGCAAAATTGCCCGGCTGATAGAAGCCATTGTCGCGCAAAAGTATCTGTCTACGGCGATACTGCTGCTGATTGGCCGCCATTTCCAGCGTTACGCCGCCGGTGAGACTCGTGTCCTCGTAAGGGTTGCACATGAAGACGGGAGTGTAGTCGCAGACGCTTGACCTGAAGCCGGCTACAGCAACAGCACCCACATTGAATGAACCGGTCGCTGTGTTGGACAGGAACGAAACGGGGAAGATGGCGGCAAAGCCGGTCGGTGTGACCGTTACTTGGACAAATCGTGTCTCCAACTCGCCAACCGCAGGGTCGGCGTTGGCGTAGTTGGCGGTAGTGATCGCCACATCATCGTTGGGGATCGTCTTCAGGAAACACCAGGAGATGTTCCCAGCGCTGTTGCATCGCAGGGCGCCGCCAGGTTGTCCAGAAGTCAGGGTAAACCTTCCGTTCGGCGCAGCCGTCGAGAAACGTCCCTCATTGCTGACCAGCGTCGCCATGGCTCGCTCGGCACGCGCCCAGGCACCGGTGCTTCCGTCAAGCTCTGCTGCTCCCGCAAGAGCAAACGCATCAGCCGCCTTCTGTAGATCATTGTGTAGATTGTTGACCCGGCTCATGTCGATCGCCAAGAGCGAAAAGCCGATGATCGCCGGCAGTGTCACGCTGACCAGTATCAGCGCTATTCCCCTCTGGTCACGCCAGAACGCGCGAATTATTCGCAACATGGCCCTGCCCTTTGCTACTCCGACGCAAGGATCCCTCGTTTCGCCTGACGCCCTGAAACCGCATCCTTCCGTTCAGTTCGCTGCGTTAGTCGGAGCCGATAGACCGTTATTGGCACCCGATGGTCCGACATTGACTGTCATGTTCGTCGTTGGCGGCGGCGGTGGCGGAACTTTGTATTTCTGAATGACGCCAACAGCGCGTTCGCCGTCACCTTCGATCCTCGTGTTGTTCGAGGCCGGATTGTAAGGATCGACTGTCTGCAGCATCGAGTTGGCTTTCTGCGAGTCGCCAGATGCCAACGTCATCGTGTCGTAGTTGTTCAGATAGTCGGCCGCGCAGCCCGCGAGCAGGCTCGAGCTGAGAAGAACGAGGAGGAGCTTACTTTTTGACATAGATCAGCTTGTCCTTCGATTTCACATCCAGCATGTGCCCGTAAGGGCCGGTGACGCCTTCGCCGTGCTCGTATTTCCTGATCATGTCCTTGCTGACTTCGAGCTGGCCGAGCAGGAAAAGCTCCGGATCGTTGGCGGGCTTTGTCTTGTCGAACGGTGTCGCCAGTTGCTCGCCGGGTTTCACCGGCCGCACGAGATGAGGTGTGACAATGACGACCAGTTCGGTCTCTTCTTTCTGGGTGCTCGAATTTTTGAAAAGCGCGCCGACGATCGGCACCTGGCCGAGCCAAGGCACCTGGTTTTGCAGCCTGGTGCTCTTGCTGGAGAGCAGACCACCAACCGCGAAGCTCTGGCCGTCGCGCAATTCGACCACCGTCTCCAGCTTGCGATTGGTGAAGATCGGATCGCCGGCGGTAGTGAAGCCGGTCAGGTCGCTCACTTCAGGGGCCAGCTTGATATGGATTTTGTCGTCGTCAAGCACGACCGGCGTGAAGTTCAGGTTGACGCCGAACTGTTTGAACACAATGCTCACCGAGTCGTTGACGACTTGGCGAATAGGCACCTCGCCGCCGGCATTGAAGCTTGCTGTTTCCCCGGAAAGAGTTGTGAGATTGGGTTCTGCCAGCAAGCGCACCACACCTTTGGCCTCGAGCGCCTCGATGATCAGGTCGACCTTTATGTTGCTGTCGATGACACGGGTGATCAAGGCTGCGAACGGATTGGTGTTCGACAGCAGACCAGTGACGAGGTCTCCCGCTCCGAGTTCCGCCCCGTCTTTATCCACTGTACCAATGCCGGTTCCCAGCCGGGTTGTGCCGCTCCCGTTGCGGCCTCGGAATGATACGCCGAGATCCCGCCCGGCATTGCGCTTGGCCTCCAGGATGCGAACCTCCAGATTGACCTGCTGGCTATCGTCGACTGTGACGGCATTGATGATGGCATCGGGGCCATATTGCTGCGTCACCTCGACGATCTGGGCCAGCGTCGCGGCGTCCTTGACATGGCCGGAAAGCCTGATCTTGCCGTTGATGGAGCCGATCTCGATGCGCGCTTTTGGCGCCACCTGGCGGATCGCGGCCGCCATGTCGCTAACATCCTGGCCAACCTCGATCTGGATAGCGCCCAGCGAGCGTTTGTCATCCGAGAACAAATTGACTGTGGTGGTGCCGACGCTCTTGCCGATGACATAGAGCGTCTTGTCGGTCATCGGTTGCGCGTCGGCGATCTTCTCGTCGCCGACGACGATGTCGCCAAGCGTGGAATTAACCTGGATCGTGACGGATTGCGAAACTGGCACGAAGACACGGTGGAGGGCCGGGTTCGAAACGTCGATGAAGCGGTCAGCCGCCATGGCGGGATGGCCGGAGGTCGCCGACAACGCCACCACGGATAGCGCGGCCGCCGCTATCTTCACCCAAAACCCCTGCATCCCCGTCTCCCCAATTGCTGCCGACGACAGCCTCACCTTATTGTGCCTCGTTAGTCTTGTCGCGGCACATCGTAGGTTTCGAGCTTGACGCCTCGAAACACCCCTATTGTCGCCCGAGCCGGCGGCTCGGGCTGCACGTATTTGACCACTTCCTTGACGACTTCCTGCACTTGTGGCGCGGAGGCCACAGCTGGAACTGACTTCATCTTGCTCAACTGGTCGACCGCCTTGGCCAGTCCATCGATTCTGGCGTCGGCTCGCCTGCGCTCTTCCGCAGCCGCTGCATCCGCGGCGGCCTGCTTTTCGAGCGCCGCCTGCCGCTTGGCGACATCATCGGGTGTGTCTCCCGTGAGATCCGTAAGCGTAACGCGCTCGGTCGTTTCAGACTTGCTGGCTGCCGCCTGGCGCAGCGCAAGCGACAACTGGCCGGCTCCGGCGGCAAGCGTCAGCTTCTGCGCGTCCTTTGTGCTGACCTCGACTGTCACTGCTTTCACCACGGTGGGACTGTCCTTGCTTTCGTCGGCCACTTGGTCGACCGCAAGCACTTTGACACTCTGCAAAAGCACGTCGACGAAACTCTTGTCAGCGCCTTCTTCGCTGCGCACCGTGCGTGTTAGCAGCACGTCGACCCGATCGCCTGGAAACACGAAGCCGGCGACACCTAGAACATCATTGACGCGGATGGAAACGGCTTTCATGCCTTCGGCGAGCACCGCCGACAGGGTGGCGCGCTGACCGGGGCCGGTAATTTTTGTGGCGAGGACCGGTTCGTTCACTCCGATTGCCTGGAGCGCCTGCTTGGCCCCATCGCCCTCAAGAAGCTTCTTAGTTGTATTGAAGGCGCCGGTCGGGACCGCGCCAGAGGGCCAGGCGACTTCGCGCAGCTTATCTGCCGATAGCGTGTCGCCAAACTTCAAGGGCACTGCAGCGACCACGACCGTTTCGCGCGGAACGTCTTCGGTCCGCGCCAAAGCACTGCGCTGGCCAGCCAGCCAGATATTGGCGAGTACGACCGCAAGCACGCCGAACACGCCGGCCAAGACAATCATAATAACAGTGTTTGCACGCATTTTTTCCCCCCGCCAGCCCGGCATCTCGGCCAGTCGACTCCGGGGGAAAGCCCGGCGTCGACTGTAAGTTGTTACGCTGTTACGGCAGCGCAGCCTGGAGCGTGGTCCACTGACCGACGACCCAGTTGCCGACAAGAATGATCGTAGCGATCACCGCCACGGTGATCATGCCGAGCAAGATCGTATATTCGACCATAGCAGCGCCGTTTTCGTCGTCGCGGAACTGCCGGGTCATCGTCATGAGCTTCTTCATGCCAATTTCTCCCTTTGGAGGTTTGAACCCGACGAGACGAGCCGAGGATGAAATCCATACCCAAGCATCCCCCGTCACCTTAATTCGATCGCCAAGCACGCGTGCGTGACTAATATGATCGGCGCCGGACATTCCCGGCCCCGATCATAGCCATTAAGATGTCACGGCAGCGCCGCCTGCAGCGTGGTCCACCGACCGACGACCCAGTTGCCGACAAGTATGATCGTGGCGATCACCGCCACGGTAATCATGCCGAGCAAGATCGTATATTCGACCATAGCAGCGCCGTTTTCTTCGTCGCGGAACTGCCGGGCCATCGTCATGAGCTTCTTCATGCCAATTTCTCCCTTTGGAGGTTCGAACCCGACGAGACAGAGCCAAGGAATGTACCCCATACCCAAGCATCCCCCGTCGAAATCAATCCTAGGTCGCACGAAAAAGCAGTGTCAAACGGATTAACAATCCCTTAACCGTTCAATACTCGGGCGAAAGCTTTTCCATTTCCGACAACAGATTGATTCGCTTCATTTTTCAAGTGGTCTTAACCATTCGTTCACAATTTCGCCGTAGCCATGCCGCGCACTTGCCATATTAGGATTGCTACATAACTCAATATATCTAACGGCTTAGCGACATTGGTCGGTCTACGGAGCGACGAAGGTCGTAGGACCTTGGTCTGTGAATGTGGAGCAGGATAAATAAAACGATTTTTCCGGGCCTCTATTTTTTAACTATGTTGCAAGTATACATCCCTTATGGCTTGCAGGCCGCTTGTGCCCTTCGTGGTTAACGCTTAGTTTTCGATCCCTGGGGAAATCGCGGGGGCTTATGCGGCATGCTGGGGCGCTTCATCAAAGGACCGAATGAGCAGCGGGCAGTGCAGCCGGCACCTGTGGCTGCGGCATCGAATGGGATCGCTGCCGCGCCGGTCTCGGACGCTGAACCGCACGGCGACGATTTCCTGACGCTCAAGGTCGAATTGCATCGCCATCTCATCGACCGGTTCAATCTCGCAGCCCTCGAAACTGCGTCCAAGGAAGAGATCCTGGATGAGATTCGGCCGATCGTGCGCGAATTCGTGCGTGGCCGGAATGTGCCGCTGAACGCACGCGAGCTCGATCAGCTGACCAGCGACACCGCCGACGAGATGCTCGGACTTGGGCCGATCGAACCGCTGCTCAAGGACGATTCGATCGCTGATATCCTCATCAACACCCACAACCACGTATTCATCGAACGGCGGGGTGTGCTCGAGGAAACCTCGATCCGTTTTCGCGACGAGGCCCATCTCCTCCGCATCATCAACAAAATCGTCTCGAACATTGGTCGACGTGTCGATGAATCGGCGCCGATGGTCGATGCGCGTCTTGACGACGGCTCGCGCGTCAACATAGCGGTGCGGCCGATCTCGGTGGACGGCCCATTGGTATCGATCCGCAAATTCTCCAAGCACCCTTATTCGCTTGAACGGCTGGTTACGTTCAATTCGATCCGCCCTCCGATGGTCGAACTGCTGCGGATCGCGGTGCAGACACGCAAGTCGATCCTGGTCTCCGGTGGCACGGGCAGCGGCAAGACCACGCTTCTCAACGCATTGTCGAGCTACATTCCCAGCAAGGAGCGCCTGGTTACGATCGAAGACGCTGCGGAACTGCAATTGCAGCAGCCGCACGTCGGGCGGCTGGAGACCCGTCCTCCCAACGTCGAGGGCAAGGGCGAGGTGCGCCAGCGCGAACTGCTGAAGAACGCCCTGCGCATGCGGCCCGATCGAATCATCGTTGGCGAGGTTCGCGGCGAAGAGGCCTTCGACATGCTGCAGGCCATGAACACCGGCCACGAAGGCTCAATGACCACCATCCATGCCAACACGCCACGCGATGCCATTTCGCGTCTGGAGCAGATGGTCGGCATGGCGGGCATGCCGATGACGAACGACTCCATTCGCTCGCAGATCGCCTCGGCCATCGACATCATCGTGCAAACGCAGCGTCTTTCCGATGGCGGAAGGCGGGTCGTCTCCATTTCGGAATTGACCGGCATGGAAGGTAATGTCGTCCAGCTTCAGGAACTCTATCATTTCGTCCGCCGCGATGTCACGGCTGATGGCCAGATAATCGGAGAATTCCGGGCCACCGGCATACGGCCGCGTTTTGCCCCGGAGGCAGCCACGCTGGGACATCACTTCAGCAAGGATGCGTTCAATCCACAGGTTTCGCTCTGATGCCGACCGGCCAGACACTACTTTATTTGATTTATGTCCTCGCCGCGGCGTCGGTTATCCTCGCTGCCGAAGCTCTATACGTTACCTATTCCAAACGCCGCTCACGGGTTAAGACGATCAATCGTCGTTTGACCCGACTAGTTGATGATGCTCCGGCTGAACAGACTCTACAGGGATTGCTGCGCGAGCGCGGGCTTTCCAGCTCAGGAGACTTTCTTTTCAGTTTGATCGCACTAAACAGATTGTACACCCAATCTGGCATTACTGGAAATCCGGCGTCATTTATCGCAATATTCATTATTGCCGGTATGGCCCTGGCTCTCGTGTTCTCGTTTCTATTGCATTTCTCTGCCATACCTTCGTTCGCCATCTTTCTATTCGTAGCCTTTGTCTTGCCGCTTCTGGTCCTCCAACGGGCGCGGGCCAGGAGAATCCAGAGATTCGCCAAGCAACTGCCAGATGCCTTGGATATGATTGTACGTTCCCTTCGGGCGGGACATCCAACGACAGTCGCGATAGCCTTGGTCGCCCGTGAAATGCCCGACCCTCTTGGCACCGAATTTGGGATCGTTTCCGACGAAATAACCTTCGGGCTCAGCCTTGAAAATGCAGTGCGCAAACTCACCCAACGCGTCGGCTTCGAGGGACTACAATTGCTATCGGTTTCACTATCGATCCAGGCCAAGACTGGCGGCAACCTTACTGAAATTCTGTCGAACCTATCATCAGTGCTGCGCGATAGGCAGAAACTCAGGTTGAAGATCAGGGCGCTCTCGGCGGAGGGGCGGGTATCCGCGTGGATCATTTCCCTGTTTCCGATCATCATGCTTGTCATCCTCATGATCTTGGCACCGAGCTTTTACGGCGACGTGTGGGGCAGTCCTTTGATCGTGCCTGTGTTTACAATCTTTGGGGCATGGGCGCTGCTGGGTGACTTCATCATGTATCGCATGGTCAATTTCGACATTTGACAGGGGGCGAGCCATGAATCTGTTTTCCAATACTCAGGATCTAAGCGTTCTGGTCTCTGTTGCCGTTTTCCTGGCAGCCGTGGCGCTTTTTCTGTTGGGTGCGCTTGTCTTCACACCGGCCTTGCAGACGCGAAAACTGGTTGCGCAAAGCCTAATGGCGGAGGGTATTCATAGCCGCCGCTCGCTTGTAGGCCAGGAGCAACTGGCCAGGATCTCGGCGCAGCGGCCCGTCGATGCTTATTTTCGGTCAATCGAAAAGGAACGTGACGAGCCGAATGCCCTTGAGGCAAAGCTCTTTCGAGCGGGCTTCTATCAGGCGAGCGCGCCGCTCATCTATACTCTATCTCGACTCGGTGCGGTCTGCGTTGGCTTCGCGGTGACCTACGCAATTTTCTCCCAGATTTTGCCGCCGCGATTACCCAGCCTTGTCGCGTTTGGGGGGGCGGCCTTGCTCGGGTTGGCATGCATCGTCATCCCAAGCATCGCGCTCGACCGGTTCGAGAATGGGCAAAAGCAGATCTATCGTCGAGGCTTTCCCGATTTCATGGATATGATCATCACTTGCGCCGATGCAGGCATGAGTCTCGAGGCGGCGGTCGAGCGCGTCAGCAACGAACTTGCCGGCACCCACAAATGGCTTGGCATTCAGCTTTCGATCATGACCTTGCAATTGCGCGCAGGCAAACCGCTTCGCGAGGCGTTGCGCGAACTCGCAGATCGCATCGGGCTTGAAGAGGCGCGGGCACTGGCGGTTCTGTTCCGGCAATCCGAGGAACTCGGCACCAGCCTGACGGACGCTCTGCGTGTCTACAGCGACGAAATGCGGAACCAAAGAATTATGCGCGCCGAGGAGCAGGCTAATGCATTGCCGGTTAAAATGATGATCCCTTTGGGGCTCTGCATTTTCCCCGTTGTAATGATGATCGTCATGCTGCCCGTGGTCATCCGCATGAAGGGCATTTTCTTCTAGGTATGCATATGCTTTGGTCCTAATGTGGTGTCGGGGAGCCCTCGGGGGAATCTGAATGAGATGGCAAAATGCGGCCGCGGCCGGTCTATTGATAATGGCGATTGCCGGCTGCCAGACGGCTACCACGGGCGGAGTTGTGCGCACTAACGAACCGGCCAAAGGCGATTACACCGCCTTTGGCGACACCTTCGACGGGCTGAAGACAGTCAGCGATGTCGACTACTACGCATCGGATCAGGCAGTCACCGAGGCCAAGACCCAGTTCCGTTCCGAAAATTACGGCAATGCCGGCGCACTGTTCTACAAGGCTACGCGGCTGGCGCCCAATGATGGCGTCGCCTGGCTGGGCCTTGCTGCGTCCTGCGATCGCATCAGGCGCTTCGACTTGGCCGATCTCGCCTACGGACGGGCTTATAAGCTGCTCGGCGCGACGCCGGAATACTACAACAATGTCGGCTATTCCTATTTGTTGCGCGGCAAGCTACAGGAGGCGCGCAGCAATTTCCTCAAAGCCTACGAACTGGCGCCCAACGATCCGACGGTTGCCAACAATCTGAAGCTGCTCTCGTCTAGCGTAGAAAACGTCGAGCGATAGAGAGCCGGGGGCATGCTGTTTGCCGCATCGCTGCTGCTGAAGGCGCTGACCATACCTCTGCTTGCAAGGATAGCCTGGCTCGACTTTACCACTCAGAAGATATCCAACCAGAATGTGCTGCTGTTATTGTGCCTCGGCCTTGGGTCGCTGCAATTGGTGTCGGTCGAAGCAGGATCATGGTGGGATATGGGGCTGAGTACAATCGCTGCGCTCGTGCTATTTGTCGGATTGTTCCCGTTTTGGGTGCTGCGCAAGGTCGGGGCCGGCGACGTTAAGCTGATGGCGACGTCGCCCTTCCTTATGGGTGGCAGCGGGCTGGCCCTGTTTTCTATGCTGCTTTTGGGTTTTGCCCTCGCAATGGTGATGGTCGTAAAAAATCCATTCCTGCTGCCGGCGGGCGCATTTCGCTTTTATGTCCAGCATTTAGACCGCAAGGGTGTGGTGCCCTTTGGCGTGCCAATTTCGGCCGCTGCGATCTGCACGATCGCGTTTCAGGTCGTATACGGCCTCGACGCTCTCATTAAATCATTCTAGCCCCGATTAACCCTTCGGAAACCATTAGCTTGCGCTAAAACCGGCAAGGTGGTTGGATTGCGTGTTGCTGGCGGGGCGCCATATGACTCTTTTCAATTACAAAGCGCTTTTGATAGCAGCTCTGATCTTCATTCCGATCGAACACCTGTTCGCTCTGCGACCGGGTCAAAAGATATTCAGGAAGGCGTTCTTCAACGACCTGATTTACGCTCTCTTCAACAGTGTCCCGACAACCGTTGGCCTGATCGCGATTGTTGCGCTGGCAACGAGCACCGTGGGGGAACTGGTGCCGGACTATGTCGGCCACGCCGTATCGTCTCAGCCAGTTTGGCTGCAACTGACAGAGATCATCGTCATCGCTGACTTTGGTTTCTACGGTGCGCATCGTGCCTTTCACGCCGTTCCGTTTTTGTGGCGCTTTCATGCAATCCATCACAGCATCGAAGAACTCGATTGGTTAGCTGCGCACCGGATCCATCCCGTTGACTTGGCTCTCACTAAAGGTGCGTCATTCGTGCCGTTGTATTTGCTGGGGTTCAGCAGCTCTGCGATCGCCCTCTTCGCGATCATTTTTCACGCTCACGGCTTGTTGCTGCATGCCAACATCAAGCTGAACATCGGTCCGTTTCGGTGGCTGGTCGCCTCACCCCAGTTCCATCATTGGCATCACGCTCACGAGCGCGCGGCATACGACAAGAATTTCGCAGGTCAGCTTGCGTTCATCGATGTGCTCTTTGGAACCATGCACCTGCCCGGCGATACTGTCCCAGAGCGCTATGGCGTTGATGATCCCATCCCACCAACCTACGTCGAGCAACTTGCTTACCCATTACTCCCGAAGAGTAAAATCAATGAAGCTCCCGCGACCCGCGATGCGTGATTTCATCGGGCGCGCAGTGATGGCGCTTTACTTCACGGTCTGCGCGACCTTGAAGGCCGGGACCATGATCGTGGCATTGCGAGACCCAAACTGGAGTTGGGCGCGGGGGATCAGCGTCGCCGCGGACTTCGCGGCTCTAGGCTTCCTTGTGCTCATTGTCGGGACGACGGTGGCGCGCCTTCCACCAGTAAAGACGGCGCAAGGGATCGAGCCTCGCATTTCGGCCCTGATCGGATGCTTTGCGACCGTGACTTTGATCGCTATCCCTCGTGTTCAGACTCTTCCGCAGCTAGAACTGGTCGCCGACCTCATCACCATCATTGGTTTCACGCTTTGCATTTGGTGCCTGTGGTGGCTCGGCAGATCATTCAGCATCACAGCGCAGGCCAGACGTCTCGTCACGGCCGGCCCTTATCAGTTTGTGAGGCACCCACTTTATGCCTGCGAAGCGATCCTCCTGCTCGGCATTGTCTTGCGCAATCCGATATGGGCGACCGTGGCAGTCGCCGCGATTGTTCTCGCTTTCCAATATCGGCGGATGGTCAATGAGGAGAAAGTCTTGCGAACGGCGTTCCCGGAATACAGCGCCTACGGGCAAATGACGCCAATGCTGATCCCATCAATATCCTCCCTATCTTGGTGGCGGTAACCACGACGATAATGATCCGCAGTCTGGAAGGGGCAGAGTCTTCGTATGATCTTGTATCGCGCCGTTGCCAACGCTGCATCCGTCGGCACCGAAACGGGTATCCGAAACCATCTCGTAATCATTGCCCTGGCCATCGTTTTTTTCGGGCTGATCGACCTTCTATGGCTGCCATTCTCAAACGTCGAGTTCTCACCAAGGAATTGGGTCGATATCGGGCAGGTTACCGTCGCCCTCATCGCTGCGTGGGCCGTTGCGAAATTTGTTCTCAAGAGGCTCGGGTCAGACGCTGGCGCGATGGCTTCGGCCATCAGATATCTTTCGAAATCGCTGCTTATGCTGGTGTCGGGGTCGGCGGTCTTCATACCACTTACAATCGCAACGACCGTGTTCATGTACCTGGCGAGCGCGACGGCAAGGCCGCTCATGGACGAGCAGTTCGCGTCGATCGACGCAAGCTTGGGATTCGACTGGCTAAGTTTCCTGGCAGCAAGCAATCGAAACGCTATTTGGAGCTCTGTACTATTCTACGCTTACCATGCCTTGGGTCCGCAGGTACCGATGGTTTTCATCATTCAGGTCATGCGGCAGCGATGGGATCGTGTGCTCGAATTCATTGCACTGATGGCAGTGTCGTCGCTCTTCACGGGGCCTCTTATGGCCATGTTTCCAACTGCTGGCGCATATACTTTCTATAAACCGGCTCCCGAGCTCTTTAGCAACCTCACCGCTCAGGCCGGCATGTGGCACTACCAGACGCTGCTGTCTCTGCGTTCAGGTGCTCCATACGAATTAATCGTGTCAAAGGCCGACGGGCTCGTAACTTTCCCGTCGTTCCACACCGCGTTGGGTATTTTGGTTATCCATGCCCTGCGAGATGTTCGCCCACTCTTTGTAGTGGCTCTGATAGTCAATGCTGTCATGATCGTGTCCACGCTGCCGGAAGGTGGACATCATTTGATTGACGTAGTCGTCGGCGCGGCTATCGGCGCGCTGTCGGTAGCGATTGTCCGAATCTTGGGCCGTGTGCCCAAAAAAGCGGTCGCTTCCGAAGCTAGATCCACCGCGGGCACTTAGCTGGCGCGGTGAGTTATCTGGCGCCGTTCAAGACAAGTTGCCTTGGCGCCCCGCTCAAAACCCCCGCCGTCTGCCTCTCCACCAGTTTCAACTCCCCTCCTCCACCTTGAAGAACGGCATCGACCTTTGGCTCGAGCCGTCGGCGGAAGCGGAACAGACCCGCGTGGCCAACTTGGCCAATAGGCCGGAACGCCGCCGTCCAGTAAGATCTACGTCGTCTGACGTATCGGCTGTTCTTTGATGATCGGCAGCGGGGGCGGCTTGCGCATCATGGCCGGCCTGGGCGGTTCGAATATCAAGTACTCGATGAGTGCAACTGCTCCGGCGCTGACCGCGCCGATGACCGCCATGACAAGGAGTTTTTTTAGAAAGTCCAAAACTGAAGCCCCGTCCGCGATGGGAGAATGCGGATAGTCGTGGGAAAACGCAATCGCTTCGACCGAACAACTTGAAGCCGTAGCTGCCTATCCTCCACGGGTCTTCGCCCCCTCAAAACCCCGCCGTCTGTTTCTCCACCAGCTTCAACTCCCCCTTCTCCACCTTGAAGAACGGCATCGACCTTTGGCTCGAGCCGTCGGCGCGGAAGCGGAACAGGCCGGTCGAGCCGCGGAAGCCGCTCGGGTTCTCCAGCACCTTTTTGGAAAAACCGTCCGGTCCGACCGCGCTCGCTATGCCCGCCGACAGCGCCACCATGTCGTAAGCGTAGGCGACGTTGACGTCGGGCTGGTAATTGTAGGCCGTCTTGAAGCGGTCGGCGATCGGTCCGGTCTCGCTCTGGTCGAGCGTCGCGATATAGGCGCCCTCATAGAGCGGATCCATCGGATGCTCCAGCCAGCGGTCGGTGCCGATCAGCGTCACCGCCTTGCCGGGAATGCCTTTCGCCTTCAGCGCCGCGAGCATCGCCGTCGGGCTCGAATCGCCGCTGGCGACGATGACGGCGTTGGGCGCCTCGACCAGCGAGCCCATGTCGCTCACCGCCTTGGCGCCGCCGTCCGCGGCCGAATAGGGCAGCGTCACCGCCAGCGTCGCGCCATAGATGCTGAGCGCATTGGCGACGCGCGCCTCTATTGTCTGTGCATCCGCGCCGGCCTGCACGAAGAGCACGAACTTCTTCGCGCCCTTGCCGGCGACGGCGGCCGCCCCCGCGGCGGCGCTGTCGGCTTCGCTGAGCCGCACTGAATAGACGCCGGGGCCGCCGGCGAAATTGTCGGCCAGCGCAAGCACCGGCGGCCGCTGCGAGCCCGACAGTTTGGCAAGATGCTGCGCGGCCGCAAGCTCGGCCGGCCCGATGACGGCCTTCGCCCCGCCCGATGTGATGGCCTTCACCGCCAGGTCCTTGGCGTAGGCGCTGTCGCCGCGCGTGTCCTCGACCGTCAGCGTCAACAGCTTGTCGCCGAGGTCCGTCATCGCCAGCCGCGCGGCGTCATACATCTTCCTGCCGTTTTCGCCGGCGCTGCCGGGGGCCGACAGCGGCAAAAGCATGGTGACCTTCGTCGAGCCGCTGCCGAGCGTCTGGCTGGCCTGCGCGGAAGTCGCGACTGCCGTCTGCTGTGAGCGGGGAGCCGCGCCGGCCGGGCTTGTCGGCGCGGTGAGGGCGGAAGGATCGAGCACGTCCGCGCTTTTCGACTGGCAGCCGGACATGGCCGCCGTCAGCGCAAGCGCGGCCGCCGCCCAGGCTTTCATGGCCCTCATCGCCAGCCAGCTGTTGTGCGTTCGCCCTTCAGCTCAGTGCATGTATTCGACCATGCGGTCGTGGAAGCACTCGCATTTGTTGAGGGTGTCCTCGTCCTTGTAGCTCGTCTTCAGATAGCCATAGGCCATGCCGCAGGCGACCTTGGCCTCCGAGGCCCAGACGAAGGCGGGACGCGACGAGTTGATCCATTCCGGGCTGTTGGCGACGGCGATCGATTCGTCCATCAGCTTCACCACCTGGCCCTTGAGCTCGACCATGTTGTCGGTCAGCACCAGGTTGGAGGTGCCGACGGTGCGGCAATAGTCGGCCACCGGCCCCTCGATGATGTCGGCGGCAAAGCCCGTCGATCCGGCCAGCAGAAATGCCGTGGCCGAAGCCAGCAATCTCGCGGAATGTCTCATGTAAGCCCCTCTCCAGATTGTCAATTCACGGTTCGCTGATGCATAGCACGGCAGCGTGGCTGTGTATAAGTGCTAAATCGTGGCCGTGTGCTGCGCATGCGTGTTGTCGTCGTAAAGGATCGTGATGGTCCCGGCGGCGGGAATGTTCGTCAGTTGCGCGACGTCCACGAAATTGGCCGCGTTACCCGAACCGCTGGTGTCCACACTCAGCGCGCCGGTCGCATTGTTATAATGCACGTAGTTGCTGATATTGCCGGCCGGCGCTGCGTCGAACAGCGCGGTCAGATCGATCTTGTCGCCGTCACCGCCCACGCCACTATAGTCGGTGATCAGATCCTTGATGTCGAGGTGGTCGAGCTTGAAGGTGTCGGCCCCTGTGCCGCCGGTCAACGTGTCCTGACCCAAACCACCAATGAGAGTGTCGTTGCCGCCACCGCCGTTGAGCGTGTCGGCGCCGGCACCGCCCGCGAGGTAGTTGTCGCTGGAATTGCCGAACAGATGGTCGTTCCCCGAACCGCCAATTATGCCTTCGATGCCGGTAAGCGTATCGCCAGCCGCGTCGCCACCGCCGATCGTTCCCGCGAGCGGGCTGGTGGGGTCCGCTGGAGCACCCGACGCATGGCCGTCATCGGCCAAATGGATTGAGATGGCCGCAACGCTGCCGGTATAATCGACGATATCGGTGCCGGCTCCGCCCGCGATCGTGTCGGCATGTGTGCTGCCGGCGAGCACGTCATTGCCCGCCGTCCCGGTGAGCGTGTAGTTGCCCGATCCGTCCGCCGCCACAACATGAACGCCGAGAGACTGCGTGCCGGTCGTGTCGCCATCCTTGTCAGTCGCTGAGACAGTAAAGGCCAGGTTCTGATCCTGGGGTAGGACGTTGTGCGTTAGAGAAACGTTCGAGAACTGAGCGCCTTGCCCAGAAACGTTGACTGCGCTGACCTGCAACTGGTTGAAGCTGATCGACGGATCGATCACGAACGTGCCCGTTGAAGTGATAGAGATGTCGCCGGATACAGACGTGTTGGTGAGAGTGTTCGTCGCAACCCAGTGATAGGTTCCACCCGCACCGTTCAGCGAGTTGACAACCAAACTCACGGAGTCATTCAACTCAGCATTGGTGTTGGGCGGATTATCGACACCGATTCCAGTCCCGGCGGTATGGAACTCCATCGTGAAGGATTCATTTCCGCCAACGAAGGTGTTTGCGACGCCAAATCCGTTGTTGTTGGAGTTGATGCCGTCGGGGCTTGAAAATTCGATATGGCCGTCAGTGGTTTCCCGCCAGTTCGGTCCCCCCGCGGGAAGGTTCTGTAGCGAATAGGTAATTGTTGTGCCGGCATCGGGCTTGATAAGATCGAACTCGTAAGTTCCGTCCGGCCTTACTGTGAGGTCGAACACTTCCGTCGCGCCCGACATCGCATGGAGAACGGTCGTGCCGTCCGCAGCGGTCGTGCTGTTATAGGTGATGCCGGCGATTGTCGGGCCTGTGATGTTGAAGTGATCAATGCCGTCCGCGCCAGGTACTAGCGAGAAGAAGCCCGCCACCGATCCAACCTCGTTCGGGATGGATCCCGACGTGAACGAGCCGAGCGAGGGACCGTCGTCATGGAAAGTGGCCTTGGAGCCGAGATCAATCGACTGGGAGGCGTGGTCGCCATCGCCATCGGTCACGGTCGCCGTCAGCGTCACCAGGCCCGAGGTCAGGCTGATGCCTTCGGAAGTATCCGTTGGATTGTCCACAGTATTCTGGTGTACGGCACGGAACTCCGTTAGCGTCGTCTGACCGCTTGTGGTGTTCACGGCGAGTGTGAACACCAGATAGGCTGCATCGCCGCTGTGGCCGGTCACGTAACCCGAAACAGTGCCGCCGCTTTGCGTCAGCACCACAGCCTGGCCGGTCGCCGAGTCGATCAGGTTCGAAGTCACACCCTGCGAGGAGACGCTCACACCGTAGTTGGTAGTGGCGCCGTCGGCACCCTGCACAACGGTGAACATCCCAGCAAAAGCGGCCGTGACTGAGGTCAGCAACGCGTTCGGCGCCGAGCCGTTCGGCAAATAGCTTTCATCAACTTCGAGCGACGGGGCTGTAGCCCCGCTCAGCCCGATCGTCGGGCCGTCGTCGTTGATGGTCAGCAGGCTGCCGAGATTGAGCGCCTGCGAGGCCTTGTCGCCGTCGCCGTCGGTCACCGTCGCCGTCAGCGTGATCAGGCTCGACAGGCTGGTGGCGTCGTTCGGCGTGTTGGCCAGATTGTCCTCATGCACCGCCCGGTCGAGGTCGAACGACACCTTGCCGCTGGCGTCCACGCTCACCGTGAACACCAGCGGGCCGCCGGCGCCGGCATGGCCTTCGACCACGCCGCTGGCGTTGACCGAAAGAACCACCGCCTGGCCGCTCGCCGTGTCGACCAGGCCGGAGGGCCCGGCCGCCACGCTCAGCGCGTAGCCGGTCGTGCCGCCATCGGCGCCCGTCGTCACCGTGAAGGCGTCGCCGAAGGAGGCTTCCGCATGCGTCGAGCCGGCAGGCGCCTGGCCCGAGCCGGCGACGCCGTTCGTCGCCGCCGTCAGGAAGCTCTCGTCGACCGTCAGCGCATGCGTCGTCCCGCTCAGCCCGATCGTCGGGCCGTCGTCGTTGATGGTCAGCAGACTGCCGAGATTGAGCGCCTGCGAGGCCTTGTCGCCGTCGCCGTCGGTCACCGTCGCCGTCAGCGTGATCAGGTTCGACAGGCTGGTGGCGTCGTTCGGCGTGTTGGCCAGATTGTCCTCATGCACCGCCCGGTCGAGGTCGAACGACACCTTGCCGCTGGCGTCCACGCTCACCGTGAACACCAGCGGGCCGCCGGCGCCGGCATGGCCTTCGACCACGCCGCTGGCGTTGACCGAAAGAACCACCGCCTGGCCGCTCGCCGTGTCGACCAGGCCGGAGGGCCCGGCCGCCACGCTCAGCGCGTAGCCGGTCGTGCCGCCATCGGCGCCCGTCGTCACCGTGAAGGCGTCGCCGAAGGAGGCTTCCGCATGCGTCGAGCCGGCAGGCGCCTGGCCCGAGCCGGCGACGCCGTTCGTCGCCGCCGTCAGAAAGCTCTCGTCGACCGTCAGCGCATGCGTCGTCCCGCTCAGCCCGATCGTCGGGCCGTCGTCGTTGATGGTCAGCAGGCTGCCGAGATTGAGCGCCTGCGAGGCCTTGTCGCCGTCGCCGTCGGTCACCGTCGCCGTCAGCGTGATCAGGCTCGACAGGCTGGTGGCGTCGTTCGGCGTGTTGGCCAGATTGTCCTCATGCACCGCCCGGTCGAGGTCGAACGACACCTTGCCGCTGGCGTCCACGCTCACCGTGAACACCAGCGGGCCGCCGGCGCCGGCATGGCCTTCGACCACGCCGCTGGCGTTGACCGAAAGAACCACCGCCTGGCCGCTCGCCGTGTCGACCAGGCCGGAGGGCCCGGCCGCCACGCTCAGCGCGTAGCCGGTCGTGCCGCCATCGGCGCCCGTCGTCACCGTGAAGGCGTCGCCGAAGGAGGCTTCCGCATGCGTCGAGCCGGCAGGCGCCTGGCCCGAGCCGGCGACGCCGTTCGTCGCCGCCGTCAGGAAGCTCTCGTCGACCGTCAGCGCATGCGTCGTCCCGCTCAGCCCGATCGTCGGGCCGTCGTCGTTGATGGTCAGCAGGTTGCCGAGATTGAGTGCCTGCGAGGCCTTGTCGCCGTCGCCGTCGGTCACCGTCGCCGTCAGCGTGATCAGGCTCGACAGGCTGGTGGCGTCGTTCGGCGTGTTGGCCAGATTGTCCTCATGCACCGCCCGGTCGAGGTCGAACGACACCTTGCCGCTGGCGTCCACGCTCACCGTGAACACCAGCGGGCCGCCGGCGCCGGCATGGCCTTCGACCACGCCGCTGGCGTTGACCGAAAGAACCACCGCCTGGCCGCTCGCCGTGTCGACCAGGCCGGAGGGCCCGGCCGCCACGCTCAGCGCGTAGCCGGTCGTGCCGCCATCGGCGCCCGTCGTCACCGTGAAGGCGTCGCCGAAGGAGGCTTCCGCATGCGTCGAGCCGGCAGGCGCCTGGCCCGAGCCGGCGACGCCGTTCGTCGCCGCCGTCAGGAAGCTCTCGTCGACCGTCAGCGCATGCGTCGTCCCGCTCAGCCCGATCATCGGGCCGTCGTCGTTGATGGTCAGCAGGCTGCCGAGATTGAGCGCCTGCGAGGCCTTGTCGCCGTCGCCGTCGGTCACCGTCGCCGTCAGCGTGATCAGGCTCGACAGGCTGGTGGCGTCGTTCGGCGTGTTGGCCAGATTGTCCTCATGCACCGCCCGGTCGAGGTCGAACGACACCTTGCCGCTGGCGTCCACGCTCACCGTGAACACCAGCGGGCCGCCGGCGCCGGCATGGCCTTCGACCACGCCGCTGGCGTTGACCGAAAGGATCACCGCCTGGCCGCTCGCCGTGTCGACCAGGCCGGAGGGCCCGGCCGCCACGCTCAGCGCGTAGCCGGTCGTGCCGCCATCGGCGCCCGTCGTCACCGTGAAGGCGTCGCCGAAGGAGGCTTCCGCATGCGTCGAGCCGGCAGGCGCCTGGCCCGAGCCGGCGACGCCGTTCGTCGCCGCCGTCAGAAAGCTCTCGTCGACCGTCAGCGCATGCGTCGTCCCGCTCAGCCCGATCATCGGGCCGTCGTCGTTGATGGTCAGCAGGTTGCCGAGATTGAGCGCCTGCGAGGCCTTGTCGCCGTCGCCGTCGGTCACCGTCGCCGTCAGCGTGATCAGGCTCGACAGGCTGGTGGCGTCGTTCGGCGTGTTGGCCAGATTGTCCTCATGCACCGCCCGGTCGAGGTCGAACGACACCTTGCCGCTGGCGTCCACGCTCACCGTGAACACCAGCGGGCCGCCGGCGCCGGCATGGCCTTCGACCACGCCGCTGGCGTTGACCGAAAGGATCACCGCCTGGCCTGGCCGCTCGCCGTGTCGACCAGGCCGGAGGGCCCGGCCGCCACGCTCAGCGCGTAGCCGGTCGTGCCGCCATCGGCGCCCGTCGTCACCGTGAAAGCGTCGCCGAAGGAGGCTTCCGCATGCGTCGAGCCGGCAGGCGCCTGGCCCGAGCCGGCGACGCCGTTCGTCGCCGCCGTCAGGAAGCTCTCGTCGACCGTCAGCGCATGCGTCGTCCCGCTCAGCCCGATCGTCGGGCCGTCGTCGTTGATGGTCAGCAGGCTGCCGAGATTGAGCGCCTGCGAGGCCTTGTCGCCGTCGCCGTCGGTCACCGTCGCCGTCAGCGTGATCAGGCTCGACAGGCTGGTGGCGTCGTTCGGCGTGTTGGCCAGATTGTCCTCATGCACCGCCCGGTCGAGGTCGAACGACACCTTGCCGCTGGCGTCCACGCTCACCGTGAACACCAGCGGGCCGCCGGCGCCGGCATGGCCTTCGACCACGCCGCTGGCGTTGACCGAAAGAACCACCGCCTGGCCGCTCGCCGTGTCGACCAGGCCGGAGGGCCCGGCCGCCACGCTCAGCGCGTAGCCGGTCGTGCCGCCATCGGCGCCCGTCGTCACCGTGAAGGCGTCGCCGAAGGAGGCTTCCGCATGCGTCGAGCCGGCAGGCGCCTGGCCCGAGCCGGCGACGCCGTTCGTCGCCGCCGTCAGGAAGCTCTCGTCGATCGTCAGCGCATGCGTCGTCCCGCTCAGCCCGATCGAGGGAACATCGTCCGTGATATTGATCTTGATGGTCGAAGTGGATGTATTGCCGAAGCCATCGGTTACCGTGAACGTGAACACGTCCTGCCCGGGCTGCACATTGGGGCCGTCGTTGCCCGCCGGCACATTCGCTTCCGGATTGGTCAACGTATAGGTGTAGGTGCCATCTGCGTTGACATGCAGGATACCGTATGTGCCATTGATATTCGTGCCGACATTGCCGGTCACGTCGCTGCCGATATTACCGGCCTGAACACCGGTCACCGTCGCCCCGTCGGGGTCCGAGAAGGTCAGCTGGCCCGTCGTGGTCTCCGAGCCGTCGCCCGCATGCGAGCCGTCCACCGTCCCGGGGCCCAGATCGCCGACCGGTGGTGTCGTGTCGATGCCCGCCTCGTCGACCGCCGCAATCTCCGCTACCACACGCGGCTGGCTGCCGGTCACATCGATCGTCAGCGTTGCCGGAGAGGTATCGCCGTCGCCGTCGGTGATCGTGTACTTGAAGACGTCAGTGCCAGTCGGCGTGTTCGGGTTGGCCTGATAGCTGTAATCGCCATTGGCGAAGACCGTCAGCACGCCGTGCGCGCCGGTTACCGTCGTCACGCCGTTGCTCGTGACCGAACCCGTCCAGGCGATCGACGCGATCCCGTCCGCTCCCGCCGTGTCCGCCGCGCCGATGCCATGCGTGCTCGTGCCGGCCTCGACATTGCCGGTCACCGTCTCGCCGGACTGTGCTGCGTCCGTGTCGGCCTTCGCCGTCGGCACGTCGTCGATGACGTTGATGACCAGGTTGCCGGAAGCGGGCTGGTTATCCAGGTCGGTTACCACGACCGCGAAGCTGGGTGCCGCTTCGGTATTGGCTCCATCGCCGCCCGTGGCGCTAGGGTACTCCGCCGTCAGCTCGTAGCTGTAATGGATCGTGCCTGCGCCGGTGGCGCTATTGTACTCGTACCACGCGCTCACCGTGCCGCCTGTGGTGGCGTCCGTGAACGTCGTCGGATTGCCCGAATCGCTCGACAGCGCGTGGCCGCCCAGCGATACCGAGTTCACTCCATCCTGCGAGGTGAAGCCGATCGTACCGCTCACCGCGTTCGAGCCATCATGCAATGAGCCGCTCGCCAGTCCCGCCTCGTACACGATCGCGCCATCAGCACCCGCCGCCGGGATATCCCCCAGCTTCGGCGGCTCGTTGCCGATATTGATCGTCAGCGTGGTGCTCGACTGATCACCGTCGCCATCCGTCAGCGTGTAGTGGAAGACATCGCTTACGCCACCCGGCGTGTTCGCCGCGCGGTCATAGGTGTAATGGCCGTCCGAATAGAGCGTCAGCGTGCCGTACTGGCCCGCGATGGTCGTTCCGGTAACCGCCGACGTCACATCCTGCGCCGAGCCCGTGCCATAGGCAGACGTTACGCTGGCGCCGTCCGCGCCCTTCACATCTGCGCTCGTGGACGGGTCGATCTCGCCGGCGCCGGTCATCACGTTGCCTGAGATCTGCGCATGGCTGCCCGCCGAGACGCTGTTGGCATCCGCATTGGCCGTCGGCACGTCGTCGATGATTTGGACTGAGAGTGTGCCCGGAAGGGAGACGTCGCCGTCCGTGTCGGTGACTGTCACCGTCATGTTGTCGAAAATGGAATCGGTGCCCGCGCCGAGGTGGGGCTCGCTATGGAGCAGCGTGTAGCTGTAGCTCACCTGGCCGGTGCTGGCGTCGTAGCCGGTGATGGTCAGCGTGTTGCCGGCCGGCGTGGTGATGTCGATCGGCGTCGATCCGCTGTTGGCAAGGGCTGCGCCCGAGATCACCTGGCCGTTGATGTTCACCGAGCCGATGCCGTCGGGCGAGTTGATGGTGAACGTGCCGGTGTTGATCTCGGATTGGTCGGTGTTGGGGGCAGGATCCTGCGCCTCGCCGGAACCTTCCGATCCTGAGCTTGCCGGCAGGCCCTTCTCGTTAACGGTGGTATCGCCGCCATCGACGGAAGGCGTCAGATCGAGGATCGTCGGCGTGTGGTTCGGTGCCAATCCCGGAAACAGCTCGCGATGATCCGGCTGGCCGAACGCCAGGTCCGTCGGCGGCAAAAGCGCCGTCAGGCCGAAGCCGTCGCCGATCCCGCCTGCGGGATGTTCGAAATTTCCGCCGGCGCTGCCTGGCGAGCCGTTTCCGCCGGCTGAGATCGAACCGTCGGCGCCGAAGGCGACATCGACATGGCTGGATTCAAGCGCGGCGATCAGGGCAACGCGCGGCACCTCGACATCGCCGATGATGAAGGTCGGCACGTTGAGCGCGCCGTCCTTGATGACGATCTCGGATCCGTCGGGCTGCTGGAGCACCAGGTTGTGCCCTTCGACCTTGATGTTGTCGATCGAAACATTGGCCGGTAGCTTCACCACATTGCCGGCGTCGGCGTGATATTCATGTGGAACGTTCGAAGCCGCGGCATTCGCCGCCGGCTTGTTTGCGCCCTGCGCATTGTCCGCACCCTGTGCCGGCGCGCCTTTGCCGACATCGACCGGCACCGGCTCACCCGCGGCCTGGCCGCTGGCGGCCTGGGCGACTTGCACGCCCGCCGGGACCGGATGTTCGCCAACGCTCGTGTGCTCGTCCCAGGAATTTGAAACGGCGTCGAATTCGATACTGGTCGTCATAGCTCAAGCCCCCTTCGGCATTTCCCGGAAAGAGACATGCGAGGCTCGAACTTTGCAACAGACCTTCAACTTGTTTCATATACGCAAATATGTAGAGATTTGCATTTTTTACACTTGGTAAATCGCGATGATATATGCAGTTATGCATTCTCGGAAGCGGCGCCGGGCCAACTTCGGGGCGCGACTCCGGTTTGGTAAATGAAAGTGTAAATTTGAATAAAATTTGATTGAAAACAGAATAGACTGATTCGCGGAAACTTACCTACCTTCATTTCCGGTAATTTGAGACAATATCGGTAGCGTCCACAGTCAAAGGTGGGCGTTATGAAAATACAAAAGGCTATCCCGGGGGCGTCGGGGATCAAGGTTCTGCTGGTGGCCATCGGCCTCGCCGGGATGGCGAACCCGTCATCCGCCAGCACGATCTCCCTGGCAAATCCGACCCCTCAAACGGTGCCTGCGCCGGTCCTTCTCGGCGGCGTCCCGTTGGCCAGGCCGCAGCCCTGGCAGCCAGCCCCCGCCTACCGGATAACCGGCGTCGCCGGCGCCTACGGACCCCTATACGCTTACCCGGCGGCGGGTTCTTCGAGCGGCGATGCCGCCCACAGCATCGGCCCGATCCAGGTTGACCCGATTCAGACCGGGGCGATCATCCCCGGGGTGTTCGGATCGGTGGCCTTGTCCATGCGCAACTTCCCGGTCGCGGCGCGCTGGGCCCCCGTCTACAGGGCCATTCTTGATTGCACGCCGGGCAGCGCCTGCGACCGCAAGAACGCGGCTTTTGGCGCAATCGTCGACATTGCCGGCAGCAAAGGCTTTCGCGACAAGCTGGCCTTCGTCAACAGCAGCATCAACCGCCTGATCGCCTATCGCAAGGACAGCGTCGTCTACGGCAAGCTCGATTATTGGGCGACGCCTGCGGAGATCCTCGAGCATGCCGCCGGCGACTGCGAGGATTTCGCCATATTGAAGATGGCGGCGCTGTTGCGCGCCGGGATTCCGGCGCAGAGCATGTCGCTCGTCGTGCTGCAGGACCGCCGCCGGAAATTCTTCCACGCTGTGCTGTCGGTGAGCACGGGAAGTGGCATCTTCATCCTGGACAGCCTCAGCAATAATGTCGCGATGGACAGCGATCTTCCCGACTATGTTCCGCTCTATTCCTTCAGCACAGATCGCGCCTGGATCCACGGATCGAAGTCGGGCGCGCAGATCGCCGATACCGCCGGCGGCTTCGCGACGGTGGCGCCCGGCGAAGGCTCTTCGCCTGATACGGCGGTGACGCCCGCGAGCTCCGGTTTTGGTGCGAAAGGCGGCTTGCCTTTCTAGCCGTTGAAGACGAACGCCATCAGGAGTTCCGGCTCGGT
Source organism: Mesorhizobium sp. B1-1-8 (assembly GCF_006442795.2). NCBI lineage: Bacteria > Pseudomonadati > Pseudomonadota > Alphaproteobacteria > Hyphomicrobiales > Phyllobacteriaceae > Mesorhizobium > Mesorhizobium sp. B1-1-8. Next base: position 5,426,706 of record NZ_CP083956.1, on the reverse strand, counting down.
CACCGGGGCGCGCACGGCGCTGAGTTGACCGCGGTACCGGCGCTCGCCGGCGCCGATGACGAAGCCGGTGGTGACCGGCGTCTCGCCATTGGCGTCAAGCCTGGCGAAGATGTCGGTGACGTTGAGGTCCAGCGCCAGCTTGAGGTCCTGCCGCCCGTCGTCGCCCGGTGCGTTTGGCAACTGACGCCTGACCAATTGCTGGAACGGCGCGTTGAAGGTCAGGATCTTCTTCGACGACGACAGCGCGAAAGCGGGCGAGGGGCAGGCGACCAGGATCGCGTTGATGGTGCGGATCGAGGCGAGCTTGCGCAGCGTCATGCTTTCCTCGGCCAGGCCGCGCATGCACGCGACCCGGATCGCCGAGGTGAGATTGCCCTGGTCGGGATGGTTTTCAGCGATCTCCTCGACCAGCATGCCGATCGTACATTTACGGCTTTCCGCCATCTGCTTCAACGACACCCAGAAGGCGCGCTCCAGCCGGATGCCGCGGCGCACGCCGCCACGCGCCACGACCCGGAACTCCGGACCGAAGTCCTCGGCCTCGAGCGACGGCAGCAGCCGCTCGCGCGGCGTGTCGGGGCGGGTGGCGCTACCGTTCACTCATCGCCTCCTGACGCGCCTTGTTGATGGGCTTCAAAAGGTAGGTGAGGATGGTCTTGCGCCCGGTCTTGATGTCGACCGAGCAGATCATGCCGGGGATGATCGAGTAGGTCTTGCCGTCCCTTGTCAGCGTCGACTTGTCGGTCGCGACCCGCACCTGGTAGTAGGGCTCGCCCGTCTTCTGGTCGACTAGGCTGTCGGCGGTGATGTTCGAGACCTTGCCTTCGATACCGCCGAAGATAGAGAAGTCGTAAGCGGTGACCTTGATCAGCGCATCCTGGTTTGGCTGGATGAAGGCGACGTCGCGCGGCGAAACCCGCGCTTCGACCAGAAGCGTCTCGGAAGTCGGCACGATGCCGGCCACGACCGCGCCCGGCTGGACGAAGGCGCCGAGCGTGTTGACATCGAGCGTGTTGACGATGCCGTCGACAGGCGAGCGGATGTCGGTGCGCGCCACCTTGTCGGTTGCGCCGCGAATGGTCTCGTCGACCACGGAAAGATCGGCGAGCGCCTGCGTCAGGTCGCTCAATGCTTCCTGCTGCAACTGCAAGCCGAGCTCGTCGACCTGAAGCTTGGCCTCGGTGATCGCCGCCTGGCCCTTCTTGATGGTCTCGCCTGCGAGGTTGAGCTGGCCGCGCAGATCGGTCTGCTCGCGCTCGACGCGGATCTGCTCGGTCCTGGCCATCAGGCCTTTCTTGACCATCGACTCGATCAGCGCCGTCTCCTGGTCGCTGACGGCCAGGCTCTTGGACAGGCGGTCCGAATTGGCCGTGGCTTCGTCCAGCTCCTTCTCGCGTTGATCGAGGCGCGATTTGAGAACCGACAGCTTGACCTCGAAATTGTCGCGGCGCGCGACGAGCAGCTTTTGCTCATTGTCGCAGATTTCCGGCGCCACCTTCCGGATTTCAGCGGGGCAGGGAAACGACCCTTCGACATTGCCGCTCTGCTCGAATTGCAGCCGCGCGATGCGCGCCTGCAGCGCCCGCGCCTTGGCCTTCTCCTCGCCAAGGCTCGACGTGTTGCCGGAGTTGTCGAGACGGATGATGAGGTCGTTCTTTTTGACGGTCTGGCCGATCTTGACGGCGATCTCCTGCACGACGCCGGGCTCGCTGGCCTGAATGATCTGCGTCTTCGAGGCGGGTATCACCTTGCCGTCGCCGCGCGCGATCTCATCGATCTCGGCAAAGGATGTCCAGCCGATGAAGGCCACGAACAGCGCCCCTATGATGTAGATGGACGCCGATGCGAAAAATGGCGGGCGATCTTCTCTTGCAAGCATTTGCCTTGTTCCGTTCAGGCATTCGCCTTTTGCAGCGCCTGGATGACTTGTTCCTTCGCGCCATCCGCAACCACGCGGCCCTGCTCGATGACGATGAGGCGTTCGACCAGCTCCAGCATGCTGTAGCGATGGGTCGACACGATCAGCGTCGTGTTGCGGTCGAACGCCACCTTGAGCTGCTTGATCAGCTGCCGTTCCGAGGCCAGATCCATCGAACCCGATGGCTCGTCCAGGAAGACGACCTTCGGCTTGGTCAGAAGCAGCCGCGCGATCGCCACCGCCTGTCTCTGGCCACCCGATAGATTGGTGCCCCGCTCGCCGACATTCATGTCGTAGCCGCGCGGATGGCGCGAGACGAAGTCGTCGACGCCTGCTGCCTTCGCCGCATCGATGATCTCCTCATCCGTCGCTTCCGGGGCAGCCATCAGGAGGTTTTCCTTGATGGTGCCCGAAAACAGGTCGCCGGCCTGCGCGACGATGCCGACCGCGGCGCGGACTTCAGACGGGTGGTATTGGCGCATGTCGATGCCGTCGAGCAGCAGCTCGCCGGAGGTCGGAAGAAAGAGGCGTCCGACCAGCCGTCCCATCGTTGTCTTGCCCGAGCCGATGCGGCCGATGATGCCGATCCGCTCGCCGGCCCTGATCGATATGTTCAGCCCGCTCAGCACCTCGTTCTCGGTGCCCGGATAGACGAAGCCGACATTCCTGAAGACGACCGCGCCGCTGCGTATCGGCCGATTGACGAAGCCGACCGTGTCCGGCCGATCCTCGGGTTGCGACATGATGGCATTGACGATCCTGAGCGACAGTGTCGCCTGCCGGAACCGGGCGAGCGTGATGGCGATCTGCCCGAGCGGCGCCACCGCCCGGCCGGCCAGCATCACCGTGCCGATGATCGCGCCGGTCGAAACCTGGCCGTCCGAGAAGGCATAGGCTCCGGCCACCACCAGCGCCACGGTCACCAGCTGCTGGATGGCGCCGGTGATGTTGCCGGCGGCGGCGGAAAGCTCCTTGATCTTCTCCGACGTGTTGGCGGCGTTCTTCGAATGCTCGCCCCATTTGCGCAGCAGATAGGCCTCGGCGCGCAGCGACTTGATCGTCTCCAGCGTGGAAATGGATTCGACCAGCAGCGCCTGGCGCTGCGCCGCCTCGTTCATCGAGGCGGCGACCCGCTTGCCGATGCGCCGCTGCGTCACCAGGCCGACGATGATGGAAATGACGAAGGCCAGGGCCGGTATGATCACCAGCCAGCCGCCAATGGCATAGATGACCAGCAGGAAGATGAAGACGAAGACCGTGTCGATGAAGACGCTGATGGTATTCGAGGTGAAGAACTCCCGCACGAACTCATATTGAGTGACGCGGTTGGCGTATTCGCCGGTCGATCCCGGCCGCGCCGACAGGGATGAATTGAGCACCTTCTCGAACAGGAGATAGGAAATTCTGAGATCCGCCTTGCGTCCGGCATAGTCGATGAGCGAGGCGCGCGCCGTCTTCAGCAGCAGATCGAACAGGATGGCCGCCCCGATGCCGATCGCCAGCACCCAAAGCGTCGCGATCGCCTTGTTCGGCAGGATGCGGTCGTAGACATTCATGGTGAAGATCGGCGAGGCGATCGCCAGCAGATTGATGAAGACCGCCGACAGCACGACCTTCGAATAGGTGCGCCAGAACGCCCCCATCGTTCCGGTCAGCCAATGCCGCCTTTCGATCCGCGGCGCCGAGTCCACCGTCATCTCCTCGGTGGTGTTGGCGTAGGTGATCGAGAAGGAGGCGCCGCCGCTGATATAGCTTTCGGTGAGTTCCGACCTGCCGATCGTGGTGCGGCCGTTTTCCTGCGGCGCCGTCAGATATTGTCCGTTTTCGATCTCCGCCAGCAGCGCAATCGGCAACTGGCTGACGCGAAAGACGATGGCCGGAAGATCGACACGGCCGCGCGCGAAATCGCGGTGGCTGAATTCCTGGACCTCGAGGCCGATGCGTTCGGCCAGATGCCTGATGTCGTCCGGCTCGATGCGCGTGTCCGAAATCGGCACTCCGGCAAACAGCACTGTCTCCGCGCTCGGCCTGCCGAGATAGGCGGCAATGGCCGAGAAGCAGGCTTTGAAAGCCTCCTTGGGCGACAGGATATTTGGCTGCTGATTCACGATCCGCCCCGAAGGACCAATGATCGATACTTACATCGGCTGCTTCTTCCTGACCGGCGCGAGAATGTCGAATGGCAGATCGTTCTTCTGCTCCGACGGCGTTCGCGCATAGGTTTCGGTATCGGCCGTTTTCGGCACGCCGAATTCCGTTCGCGCGTAGGCCGCCGCTTGCTTGGCCGGCTGGATGTTCAGCGTCTTCAGCAACTCCCCGGTCGCGGCCAGCAGCCGGTATTCGGCGAACAGCGACGCATAGGACGAAGTGTCGGCCAGCGTTGCGGTATTGAAACGCGTGTTCTGCGCATCGAGCACGTCGAGCAGCGAGCGCTGTCCGACCTTGAACTGTTCTCGGTAGGACGCAACCAGCTTTTCGTTGGTTGCGGCCTGCAGCCTCAGCGTCCCTGCCAATTCGGCCTGGCGGAAGCGGCGGTCCCACGATGTGCGGACGGCTTCCTCGATCTCGCGCAGCACCTGATGCAGCGCAAGACGCTGCTCGCTGGTGCGGCGGATCTGTTCCTGTTCATTGGCCTTGTCGATACCGCCGCGATAAAGGTTCCAGCGCAGCACGAGGCGTGCCTGCAGGTCGCTGGTGTCGCCATTGTCGCCGTCGATGTCATATCCACCTCGGGCGACTCCCTCGGCGGTGATCGTGGGGCCGTATTTGGCCCGCGCGGCGTCGACCAGCGACGCGGCGGCATCGATGTCGCTGTTGGCCATATGGACGCGCGGATTGTTCTGCCTGGCGAGGCCGATCGCGTCGTCGAGCGACCGCGGCAGCGCGGCCGCGACATCGGCCGGCCGCGACGGATTGGTCAGCGGTTTGCCGACATTCTTGAAGAAGCGGATCTTGGCCGCTTCAAGCTCTTCAGTTGCCTCCTGCATCCGCGCCTTGGCGGCATAAAGGCGTTCCTCGGCCTGTTGCCGGTCGGCATCGTTGAGCGCGCCGCCCGCGATGCCTTGCTTGATGTCGCCGAGAATGGACTGGTGGAAGGCGAGGTTCTTCTTCGCTTCGGCGACGATCGATGCCTGCAGCATGTATTCGAGATAGTCCTGGACTACGGAAAGCCCGATGAATTCGGAGCGTTCCAGCACCCTGAAAGACGCTCCGTCGACGCGTGAGGCCTGCCGGTCCAATTCGGCCCGCCTTGCCCCGCTGTCATAAAGCGTCTGCGAAACGGTGAGGTCCGCCTCGTTCGGGTAGAGAGCGTCGTGCTGCTCGTCGAGCGCGCGCCGGGAAGAATTGTCCAGGCGGCGAACGCCGGTCGACGCTTCCACGTCTACGCTCGGAAGATAGAGGCCCTTCGCCTGGCGCAGTTCGAATTCGATCGCTTCGCGATTTTCGATCGCTTGCCCAATTTCCGGATTGGACTCGACCGCGACTGCTACGGCTTCCTTGAGTGTGATTGCGCCGGCGCTCCCGCAAGCCAGCATCGACACCGTCATGGCGAGCGCAAAGCGCCAGCCGACGGTCACTTTACCCGTCCTGGTCATTTTTACCCCGTGACTATCCCCGCGCCTTATTGTTTTTGTCGGCGCTTATTTGCCCAAGCCTGCCACCGGAGCTTGCGGCCAGTATCTATCAGATTTTTCGGGGATGTGAGCGTTTAATGGATTAGACGCGTCTAAAAGCGTGAATTCCGGTCATAAGCCTCGGCGCATGTAACAAAAATGGCACATAAACGTCGCGCTGCCGGACTGCCAATTAGCCGTGAACGGATACTTTCCTGACAACTGCAGCTTCGCGTTTGGAATCGGTTGCTCATTATTGCTGGCTTTGTCTGTCATATTTGCGCAGCGGGCAACGCCTTTCGCACGTCATGGGAGGCCCTCCGCCCAGGGCTGCCACGCCGGTGAGCGGAACAACCTTGCCTCTCAGGTCGAACCCCGGCGTGAATTCCGTCATTTCCGGCCTCCTCCTGAATGTTGCTCTTTTCGAGCATTAGCTCGTCTTGCCGCAAAATCAGAACGCCGCGGATTGCTGCGAAAAATCTGCTCCGGTTCTGCAACGTTGGCGCCGGAAATTGCCATGCGCGGCTGGTTTTGTTGGCAAACGGGCATCGTTGCCTGTATTGCGGGCTGAAAGCAAAAAGCATGGACGTTCTTGTATGACAAATGTCGCCCTGACCGGGCTTGCCCGCGACCTCGCCAGGCGCGCCGCCGAAGGCCGCCCCGTGCGCATCGGCGTCATCGGCTCCGGCGAGATGGGCACCGATCTGGTCACGCAGGGCATGCTGATGCCGGGCATTTCGGTCGCCGCCATCGCGACGCGCCGGCCGCATACCGCCCGCGAGGCGATCCGCATCGCCTATGGCGACGAGGCGATGGCCGCCGAGGCAGGCACCGCGTCCAGGGTCAGCCAGGCCATCGAGGCCGGAAAGATCGCCATCACCTCCAACGAGATGCTGGTCACCAACCCGCTGATCGATGTCGTCATCGACGCCACGGGAAAGCCGGGCGTCGCCGCCGATTTCGACCTGATGGCGATGGAGCACGGCAAGCATCTTGTGATGATGAATGTCGAAGCCGACGTCACCATCGGCTGCTATCTGAAACAGCAGGCCGACCGCCTGGGCGTCGTCTATTCGGTCGGCGCCGGCGACGAGCCGTCGAGCTGCATGGAACTGATCGAGTTCGCCTCGGCGCTCGGCTACACCATCGTCTCCGCCGGCAAGGGCAAGAACAATCCGCTCAACCACGATGCCGTGCCGGACGACTACCGGGACGAAGCGGAACGCCGCAACATGAACCCGCGCATGCTGGTCGAGTTCGTCGATGGCTCGAAGACCATGGTCGAGATGTGCGCCATCGCCAACGCCACCGGCCTGGTGCCGGATGTCGCGGGCATGCACGGCCCGAAGGCCGACCGCGACGACCTGGCCAGGGTGCTCATCCCGCGTGCGGACGGCGGCATCCTGTCGAGGAAGGGCGTCGTCGATTACACCGTCGGCAAGGGTGTGGCGCCCGGCGTCTTCGTCATCGTCGAGGCGACGCACCCGCGCATCGTCGAGCGCATGAACGATCTCCATGTCGGCCACGGTCCCTATTACAGCTTCTTCAGGCCCTATCATCTGACCTCGCTGGAAGTGCCGCTGACCGCCGCCCGGATCATGCTCTACGGCCGGCCCGACATGGTGCCGTTGCCGAGGCCGGTGGCCGAAGTCTGCGCCGTCGCCAAACGCGATCTTGCCGCGGGCGAAACGTTCGACGCCATAGGCGAGACCTGCTACCGCTCCTGGACCATGACCGTCGCCGAGGCCCGCGCCAGCCGCGCCGTGCCGGTCGGCCTGCTCGAAGGCGGCACGGTGCTGAAGCCGGTCAGGAAGGGCGAACTGCTGACGACGGACAATGCCGCGCCGGATCAGACCACTAGGCTTTATGCCCTGCGCAAGCGGCAGGACGAGATGCTCTATGGGGCAAAAGTTACTGCCCCAGCTCTACCGACCTGAGCCGCGCCGCCTCCACTGCTTCGGTCAAAAGCTTGGTCAGCCGGTCCTCGCCCATCAGCACGGCAAGGGCGGCGGCGGTTGTGCCGTTGGGGCTGGTCACCTGCCGGCGTAGCACACCTGGTTCCTCATCGCTTTCGGCGGCGAGCGAGGCGGCGCCATAGACCGTTTGCATGGCGAGCAGCTTTGCGGTTGCCGGCGGCAGCCCTGCCGTTTCGGCGGCAGTCGTCAGCGCCTCGATGAAATGGAAGATATAGGCCGGGCCGGAGCCGGAGACCGCCGTTACCGCATCCATCAGTCCCTCGTCGTCGATCGTCGTCACCACGCCGCTCGCCGAAAGCAATTCGGCGACGAAACGCCGGACGTCGTCGGTAACCAGCGGATTGGAATACACCACCATCATGCCCTTGCCGATCGCCGCCGGCGTGTTCGGCATGCAGCGGATGATCGGCGCAAGCTTGCCCAGAATCTCCTCGAAGGTGGCGACCGGCGTGCCGGCGGCGATGCTGACGAAAGTCGTGAGGCCGCCGCCAAAGCGCTTGTAAGCAGCCGTCACGTCGCGGATCACCTGCGGCTTCACCGCGATGACGACAAGATCGGGCACGGCATCGGCCGGGATGCCGTCAGCGTCGGCGGCGGCGCGGCAGCCCAGCGCTTCGGCGAGGTGGCGCAATTCGGCATTGGGCTCGACCACGAAGACCTCCGCCGGCGGAAGCTTGCCGGCCTTCAGCCAGCCCGAAAGCATGGCGTAACCCATATTGCCGCAACCGGCGAGAACGAGCCTGATCGTCATGAAAACCTCCGCGAGTTGGCTCTCCTTAGACGTTCGGCTGGCGGCGGGAAAGTCCTGTCGGCGGGAGATCGATGGTCCTGGCCTGGCGCGGACTGCGAACGGGGATAGGCCGCAGCGAGACCTGCCTGAGGCCCAGAACGCCCAGCACGAAGAACAGCCAGACCGGGTCGCCGCGGTGGAAGAAGAAGCTTTCGAGGAAGCCGTTCAGCGCTGTGAACAGCACGACCATCATGAAGAAGTCACCGAGGAAGATGTTCTCCTTGCGCGCCGGGATGCGCATATAATCGCGCAAGGGCGCGATGAGGAAGGTGTAGACCGCCACGCACAGCGCCGGGATGCCCATCAGCACGGCGATGTCGAGATAGCCGTCATGGCCGTGCACGATGGTGCGGATGTCCCAGGCGCGGTCGAAGGGCTGGTCCTGGTTGAGCAGCAGCGGCGTCCCCCAGAAGCTTTCATAGCCGTAGCCGGTCCAGGGTTTCTTGGCCAGCATCTCGCCGGCGAACTCCCACAGCGTCGTGCGGCCGGTATAGGTGAGGTCCGGGAAATAGATCGCCGCCAGATGTTTCACCGGCGGGATGAAGACGATGCCGAGCGTGCCGACCGCGGTCGCGCCGATCGCGACCAGGAACAGGATCGGCGTGCCGAGCCGCATGCCGATGAGGCTCGGCAGCACCACGATCATGATCGAGAACGGCACCAGGCCGGCAGTCGTCTTCGAGCCAGTGTGCAGCATGAAGAACATCGCCGCGCAGAAGATGCCGGCGCCCCACCAGCGTTGCCCGCGCCGGTAGATATAGAGCCCGGCGAAGCTGAAGCAGGCCATGACCGGCCCGGCGATGTTCTTGTGGGTGAAGACGCCGCGCCACAGGCCCGCATGCTGCGGCTCCTGCGAGTCGGCTGTGTGCAGTGCTTCGTGCGGAAACATGATGAGACCGACATAGGAGAGCCCCATGACGACGACGGCGGTGAAGATGATGACCCTGGCGAAGGCATCGGCGTCGCGCGGCACGACCAGGATCGCCGCCATCGTGATGATGCCGATCATGGTGAAGGAGGCGGCGCGCATCGCCACGGGCGGATCGGTGGCCAGCACCACCGACAGGAAGAAGAAGCCCAGCATAAGCATCCAGGACGGGCTGAGCAGCGAGCGCACCACGCGCGGGTCGGCGAAGGCGAGCAGCGAGAAGATCGAGACAGCGCCGAGCGAGCCGAAGCCGAGCTGGTTGACGATGTCGCCGCCCTCGCCGGTAAGCTCCGCGCCGGCCGGCTGAAAAGGCCGGAACGAGACCATGATGACGGCAAACAGAAGTGCGGCGATCGCCGTCGCGATACCGTCGCGCGTGAAAGCGGCGCCGAGCGGCGCGCGCTCAGTTCTTCTCAGGCTGTCGGTACTGCTCATTGGCATATCCGAATTCGGCAAGCACCCTGCCGATCGCGACATAGACCGGGTAGAGGCCCGTCGCCAGCGAGCCCGTGCGCACCAGCCGGATGGCGCCGCGCACCGGCGAGGCGGCAAGCAGCGCCAGGCTCTTCAAAAACACCTTGGCGCCGGCGAACGGTGTGCCGGCGCGCTTTTTTTTCTCGACCAAAGTGGAGATGACGCCGTTACGCAGGCTGCGGGCGCGGATCCAGTCGGCCTCGACGCGCCGGGCCGGAACCGTTTCGTTGACCCTCGCCTCCGCGCACCAGGCGAGAACGAAGCCTTTCTGCGCGGCGCGGCTCAGAAAATCGGCGTCGCCGCCGCCCATGAAGTTGAACTTCAGATCGAGGAAGGGCGGCCCCATGGCCGTCAGCACGTGGCGTCCGATCAGCAGATTGCCGGACGAATAGAGCGCCGGCACGCGGCCGGTTTCCCGGTAGGGCGGCGCAAAGACCGGATGCTCGGCCCATCTGCCATGGCTCGGATCCGCGAAGACCGGCACCTGCGGCCCGCCGACGATGTCGGCGCCTAGCGTCTCGGCTGCCTTGCACATGCGCTCCAGCCAATCGGCATCGGCGATCTCGTCGTCGTCGATGACCAGAAGGTGCCGGAAATTGGGGAAATGCAGGATCGCTGTCTGCCAGCCGGCATTGTAGGCGCTGCAATTGCCGCGCTCATGCGCGACGATCACAACGCCCGGCATTTCCGCGCGCTCGAACAGCGGAAGCGCCGCCCTGGCGCCTTCGTGCGCCTCGGCCTCGTTTTCCATCACGATGACGGCGAAACGCCTGTCGGTGCGTTGCCCTTTGAGCGATGCCAGCGTTTCCAGCAGCAGCCGCGGCCGCTTGAATGTCGGCAGCGTGACGACCGCCTCGACAGTCTCCGCGACAAGCCCCGGAGACCGCCCCGCGATCGATACCCCCGCGATCGATACCAAAACGTCCGATGGCAAAGGGATCATCCGTTTCCAGCCGCGTGAGTTCGATCCCTCGATAGCACCGCGGTGATAACGTTTCGTTAATCACCTTGGGCGGTCAAAGCTTGAATCCTGAAGCGCCGGGCGCTGATCAGGTTCACTTAATCAAGGGTTCACCCCGGTTTGCTAACTGGGTCGCACTGGATAGGTGAGATGCATCTGCTGTTCGCCACATCGATCGTGCCCGACGGCGCTCTCGCCTCGGGCTACGAGATCGCCAATGCTGCGATCATCGCCGCGCTGCGGCGTGCCGGCGTGCGCGTCACGGTGATCGGCTTCATCTGGCCCGGCAAAATACCCGCCGATCCCGAAAACACCATCGTTCTCGGCGCCATCGACGTGCGCACGCAAAGCGCCCCGCCGCAGCGGAAGCTGGCCTGGGTCGGTAAGGCGATACTTGCCGGCCTCACTTTCGCCTCGGCGAAGCTGCGCGTCGTTTCCGATAGCGAAATCCGCGCCGCGATCGAGCGCGCCGGCCCCTTCGACGGCTATGTGCTCAATTCCGTGCAGTTCGCCGGCGCCTTTGAAGAGCTCTTTGCCGACCGGCCGTCGATCTTCGTTGCCCACAATGTCGAGCACCGCTCGGCCGAGGAGAATGCCGCCGCGGCGGGCAGCGCGCTGCAACGCTGGCTGTTTCGCCGCGAGGCAAGGCTGCTCAAGGTTGTCGAGGAGCACCTCTGCCGCGCCGCGCGCTTCGTATTCACCCTGGCCGAAGAGGACCGAGCCGCGCTCGGCGTTGCCTCCGACGATCGCTCGGCCGTGCTGCCGCTGGTGACCCGCGCCGAAGCCGCGAAAAAAGTCCCGCGCCGCATCGACTGTGACGCGGCGCTGATCGGCACCTGGACCTGGCAGCCGAACCGCATCGGTCTCGACTGGTTTCTTACCCAGGTCGTGCCGCATCTGAGGCCCGATTTCCGCATCAGGGTGGCCGGCAACATGCCGTCAGGCGTGACGTCCACCCATCCCGGCGTTGAATTCGTCGGCCGCGTTGCGGACGCTCAAGCCTTCGTGCGCGGCGCCGCCGTCATTCCGCTGATCAGCACAGCCGGCAGCGGCGTGCAGCTCAAGACCATCGAAACCTTCGAGCTAGGCTTGCCATCGGTCGCCACCAGCCGCTCGCTGCGCGGCATCGGCTATCGCCCCGACAATTGCGTCGTGACCGACGACCCGGTTGCCTTCGCCGCGGCGCTCGAGCAGGCAGCCGCTGATGTGCAGGATGTCGACGGCAGCGCCTTCCACCGCCGTCAGCTCAAGGCGCTCGATGCGTCGATCGGGCTGGGCCTGAGCAAGCTCGGCGCCGTCAGACAGGAGGCGTTTGCATGAACATGCACGCCGCCCGCGCCGCCTTCGGTCTCGACACGTTGAGGTCCATCCTCGGCATCTCAGTGCTGGCCATCCGCTGGGATGACGCCATCGCGCTGCTCGCCCGGCTGATTGCCGAGCGGCGTTTCACCAAGGTCAGCTTCCTCAACGCCCACAACGCAAACATCGCCTACACCGATCCGGTCTTTGCCGCAGCGCTCGAGGATTTCCTGATCCTGCCGGACGGCGTCGGCGTCGACATCGCGGCCAAGCTGCTCTATGGCGCGCCGTTCCCGGACAACCTTAACGGCACGGATTTCATCCCGGCCTTCCTCCAGGCCTCGAAACGGCCGCTGACGGTGGCGTTGCTCGGCGCGACGCGCGTCAGCGCCGAGGCGGCCTCCGTCAAGCTCTCGACGCTTGCCGTGCAACACGAATTCGTCGTCATCCATGACGGCTATTTCTCCGCCGCCGAGGAGCCAAAGATCATCGAGCGCATCGCCAGGCTGCGGCCCGACGTGCTGCTCGTCGCCATGGGCGTGCCGCGGCAGGAGTTGTGGATCGAGCGCCACATCGACCAGCGTCACTGCACGCTGCCCATCGCGGTCGGCGCGCTGCTCGATTTCCTCAGCGGCACGGTGCCGCGCGCGCCGCTATGGATGCGCCGCCTGCGGCTCGAATGGCTGTTTCGGCTGTGTATCGAACCCGGCCGCCTGTGGCGCCGCTACGTGGTCGGCAACCCGCTCTTCCTGTGGCGCGTCTTCAAGCAGAAACTGGCGCACAGGCCGCAACCGGTGGAGGCGCGCCGGTGAACAGCCGTTTCGTACCGGACGCGGCTACCACCGCCGAGCCGTCGCCGCGCACGCCTTCCGCGGCAATCGTGACGGCGAGCTACGCGCCGGATTTCGAACGCTGCCGGCTGCTGTGCGAAACCATCGACCGCCACGTGACCGGCGTGGCGCGGCACTACATTCTTGTCGAGCACCGCGACGTGGCGCAGTTTCGCCAGCTGGAATCGAGCCGTCGCACCGTCATCGACGAGCGCGACCTGCTGCCCCGCTGGCTGCGGGTGTTCGACGATCCACTCAGCCTGTTTCGCCGCCGCGTCTGGCTGAGCTTGCGCACCCAGCCGCTGCGCGGCTGGCATGTGCAGCAACTGCGTCGCGTCGCCATTGCCGGCCATGCGAAGGAAGACGTGCTCGTCTTCTGCGATTCCGATGTCGCCTTCCTCAAACCGTTCGACACCGGCGTCTTATGGCGCGACGGCAAGGTGCGGCTGTTCCGGCGCGACGGCGTCCTGTCCAATAACGGTCATGACGAGCACCGCGTCTGGTCGCGCAATGCCGGCGCGGCGCTTGGCATAGATCCACCCAGCGTCTCCACGCACGACTATATCTCGACGCTGATCGCCTGGCGCCGTGAGACGGTCAATGCGATGTGCGAGCGGATCGAAAAAATGCACGGCCGCGACTGGGTGAGCGTCGTCGGCTCGGCGCGCAAATTCTCCGAATGCATGATCTACGGCCGCTATGTCGATGACGTGCTGGACGGCGCCGGCCATTTCCACGGCGCGGAGGAATTCTGCCGCGTCCACTGGAACGGCGAGGCGCTATCGGATGACGCGTTTCGCCGCTTTGTCGCCGACATGGGGCCTGAACAGGTGGCGATCGGCATGCAGTCTTTTATCGGCACCGATGTCGGCCGCATCCGCCGCCTGATCGGACTCGACATGTAGGATCTAGATGGCTTTGGCCGGGCGGCGCATCGCCGAATAGGTCAGCAGCATCGAGGCCAGGTAAAGCAGCAGGAAGACGACGTTGAGCGACAGCACCAGCTTGGGCGTGTCGAGGATGGTCGTCAGCACATAGGTCAACAGCACAGCCTTCAGCCCGGCGAGCAGGCCGAGATTGATCGCCCTGACGGCGGTCTGGCCGCGCGCGAACAGAAGCTCGGCCTGGTATTCGACGAGGTTGCGCAGACCCGGCACGAAGATCGCCAGCGCCACCAGGGGCGCTGCCTCGGCGACGTTCCTGCCCAGCGCGTTGGGAAAGAAGTGCAGCACGATGCCGAGCGCCAGCAGCGCCAGCGTCGAGACCAGGAACACGCCGCCCTCGATGCCGCTCTTGACCGTCAGCCGCGACAAAAGCTCGGGCGCCCGCATCATGCGCTGCACCAGCATCATCGAGAAGGTGCGGATCGGGATCGCCGTCAGGTCGACCAGCCGCATGATGATGGCATAGATACCGGCAAGATGAGCGCCGCCGATCGAAAGTACGAGCAGCTTGTCGAATTCCATCTGCAGGTAAAACAGCACCTCCGATCCGGCCACATAGATGGAATCGGCGAGCCGCCTGAAATAGAGCTCCGAGCGCAATCTCAGCCGCTGGCGCGGATAGAAGAAGGCGAAGGCGACGATCAGCGATGCGGCGTTGGCACCGATATAATACCAAGACCAGACATTGACGCTGTGCTGCGCGGCAAGCATGAACAGCACGGCCCCGAGCGCCCGTAAGGCCGTCGCCAGGATCGCCAGCACAGCGGCGCGGCCGAACTTGCCGAGACCGTTGTTGACGATCAGCGCCACCTCGACCGGCCGCCACAGCAGCGCTTCGGCGAAGACGACCGCGGCGAAGACCGGAAGCGGCACGGTGCCGGCAAAGAAGATCAGGTAGACGGCGTAGGAGGCGGCGGCCAGAAATGGCAGCGAGACCACGCCGAGCAGCAGGAAACCGGCGGTGAAGGTGCCGATCAGTTTGGGTCGGATCGTCGCCGTGCGGTAGAGCGCCGAGATGAAGCCGAAGGCGAGGATGCGCGACAGCATGATGCCTGCGGCCGACGCCGTGGCGAACATGCCGAATTCGGCGATCGAGAGCGTGTTGGCGAGCGCAATGAAATAGGCGAGCGAGAACACCAGCCGGCCGCCGGCGCCGCTGATCGCCGAGAAATAGTCTAAAACCAGCTTGCGGCGTGCGGCCACGAAGGTGCCGATCCGCGCGAGGGTCCGCCTGTGCGGTATGTCGCTGGTCTGGGTCATAGGTCGGCCAAAACTTAGGGCGGAAAGCTTAACGTGCCGTTCTGGCGGTGCGATTTCGCTCCCGCGCGGACATACAATCAAAGCGAGAAACTCTGCTTTCCGGCGGTCAAAATTAACCTTTTGTTTCCTATGCCTGTTTAGCGTGGCTTAACGATTGGCCGACCGCCGCTCCAAGCCGCCTGAGAGTAAGCTCCAAGACAATGGTCGACAGGGAAAACCGTGAGGACTGGAGGCGCGAGCGCTCCCTGCTGGCGCTCGGCGAAGCCGTGCGCGGCGAGGACAGCGCGGACGCATCGCTGGTTTCGATAGGCGACAAGGCCGACCCGTCATGGCGCCAGGACGCCGCCGCCCGGCACCGCGCCGCGCGCGCCGGGCGCGAAAGCCCCTCGAAGCTCCGGTCCGAGAATGCGGCGGCGCCCAGCCAGTATCAGGCCGAACCGGTTTCGGACCCGATGCAGGCCGAATACGACTGGGTTGCGCGAGACGCGCAGCCCGAACCGCCGGAGCAGGGACTTTCCGCGAACCGTAATACGGAAGCCGCAGTCGAGCCTCGATACGCAAGGCGACCGCTTGGCGGCGACGATCAGGATGCTCAGGAATGGAAGCCGCTGATCGACCCGATGCAGGTCATTCGCGGCATCACCCGCTCCAGGGCGCTGATCCTTTCCACCACGATTTTGGGCGCGGCACTTGGCATTGCCATCGCGCTGTCGACGCCGAAGAAATACGAGGCCACGACGGACGTCATCATCGACCCGCGCGACCTCAAGCTCACCGATCGCGACCTGACGCAGAACGTGGTCGCCTCGGATGCGACGCTGGCCATCGTCGAGAACCAGGTCCGCATCCTCACCTCGGGCATGGTCCTGAACAAGGTCGTCGACGACCTTAATCTCACCAACGATCCGGAATTCAACGGGCAGGGCGAGGCAGGCATCGGCCTGATGCCGATGCTCCGCTCGATCCTATCGCGGCAGGATGCCCAGGGTCCGGCCGACGAGGCCCGCCGCCGCGGGCTGACGGTTGGCAATCTGGCGGAGAAGCTCGACGTCGAGCGTGGCGGCAAGACCTTCGTCGTCTCGGTCACCGCCACCACCCAGGAGCCGAAAAAATCGGCGCTGATCGCCAACACCATGGTCAGCGCTTTCCAGCAGATCTCCAGCGACATCCAGTCCAAGACCGCTGGCCGCGCCACCGACGAACTGACCGGCAGGCTCAGCGAATTGCGCAAGGGCGTCGAGACGGCCGAGCGCGCGGTCGAGGATTTCCGAGCCACGCATGATCTCGTCGATGCGCAAGGTCACCTGATCAGCGACGACCAGATGCTGAAGCTCAACGAGCAGCTTTCCGTTGCCCGCGCACGCACCTTGGAACTTAACGCCCGCGCAGCCTCGGCACGCTCGCTCGACGTCAATTCAATCTTGAACGGCACCTTGCCGGAAGAGATCGGTTCCAACACGATGAGCGAACTGCGCTCGCAATATGCGGCCTTGAAGCAGGAGGCCGACAGCGCCGCGATCAAATTCGGGCCGCGCCATCCTCAATTGCAGGCGCTTAACGCCCAGCTTGCCGGCGCACGCGAACGCATCGGCGCCGAATTGCAGCGCATCGCCTCCTCCTTGCAGGTCGACCTGAAGCGTTCGGTCCAACTCGAGCAGGATCTTGCGTCGCGCCTGGCGCAGGCCAAGGTGCAGAGCGGCGACGTCAACAACAACCTGGTTTCCCTGCGCGAGCTTGAGCGCGAGGCGGCCGCCAAGCGCTCCGTCTACGAACAATATCTGCTGCGCGCCAAGGAGACCGGCGAGCAGAAGGACATCAACACCGCCAATGTCAGCGTCATATCGCCGGCCTATCCGCCGCTGGAAGCCAAGGGGCCGTCGCGCGCCGTGATGGTGCTGGCCGGGTTGCTGCTTGGCCTCTTTGCCGGCATTGGCCTCGGCGGGCTGCGCGGCGCCTATGCAAGCCTGCGTGAAGCGGCCAACGCCCGCTCGCGCCGCGAGGCTGAAGAGCGCGTGCCCGCCTCGCGCCAAGGCACCCAGGAGCGTGTCCCTGCCGCTGAGGACAGGACATACCGCACCGCTCCGCCGATTGCGGCTCCATCGTTCACGCAGCCATCCGCGCTGCCACCTGCTCCGCCATCCGCGCCGCCGCCGGCTGGCGATGCCGGACGGCCCGGGCTGTTTGGGTCGCTGACGTCCGCGCTGCGCAATCTCATGCCGGCAAGGGCGGAAAAACCGGCCGCTGCAGATCCCGTTTTGCCCGGCGGCGCCGCCGTGCCGGAGGTACGTCAGGCGCAACCGGTCGCTCAGCCTCGGCAAGCGATTGAGCTGGCGCCCGCGCCGGCCTATCCCGAGGAGCAGCAGCCCGACGACGCGTCGAGCTACTGGTATTCCGGGCCGGCGGCGCCTTATGCCGGGCAGCGGTTCGAGTCGCCGGAGCCCGATCCGGCCGCGGCGCCGGGCGACCAGCAGAGCCAGATCGACGAGATCCGCGCCGGCCTGCACGAATTCCGCGAGGCGGTGCGCGAGCTCACCGAAAACCGCTCGCGCCGCCGCTATTTCTAAAACGCACCGCGTCCGATAAAAGCAGCCGGTTGCGGGTTAACGGCATCCGACGACGCTTTGACGGGATTGCGCTGTTGAATTTTCGTGAGAATGCCGCGCGGCATCTCGGACGCTCCCAGGCTGGCGCCGGCGGTTCGACGTGCCGGGCTGAGGGTTCGGGCTGCGCGTCATGTGCGCCGTAAAACAGTGTTGAAGGTGAGTGATGGCCGAAGTGATTGACGGAAAGAACGTCGCCGAGGACGTGGTGCGGAAGGTCAAGGCGCTGACCGCCGAGCTGTCGGCCAAGGACGCGACCAGGCCGGGCCTGGCGGTGGTGATCGTCGGCGAGGATCCGGCAAGCCAGGTCTATGTCGCCTCGAAATCGCGCACTGCCAAGGAATGCGGCTTCCATTCGCTTCAGCATACCCTGCCGGCGGAGACTTCGGAGGCCGAACTGCTCAGGATCGTCGGCGAGCTCAATGCCGACCCGTCCATCCACGGCATCCTCGTGCAATTGCCGCTGCCGGGGCACATCGATGCCGGCAAGGTCATTCAGACCATCGCGCCGGAGAAGGATGTCGACGGCTTCCATTTCATCAATGTCGGCAAGCTCGGCACCGGCGAGTTGGAGACGGCTTTCGTGCCCTGCACGCCGGCCGGCTCCATGCTCTTGATCGAGCGCGTGCGCGGCAAGGATCTGTCCGGCCTCAACGCCGTCGTCGTCGGCCGCTCCAACATCGTCGGTAAGCCGATGGCCAATCTGCTGCTCGCGGCCAACTGCACCGTCACCATCGCCCACAGCCGCACCAAGGACCTGCCGGCGCTGGCGCGCACCGCCGACATTCTAATTGCCGCTGTCGGCCGCGCGGAAATGGTCAAGGGCGATTGGGTCAAGCCCGGCGCCACCGTCATCGATGTCGGCATCAACCGCATACCGGCGCCCGAGAAGGGCGAGGGCAAGTCACGGCTGGTCGGCGACGTCGCTTATGCCGAGGCGGCGAAGGCGGCGGGCGCCATCACGCCGGTTCCCGGTGGCGTCGGGCCGATGACCATTGCCATGCTGATGGCGAACACTGTAGCTTCCGCCTACCTCGCGGCCGGGATGAAGCGGCCGTCCTTCTGACCGGAAAGCCTCAAGCATTGCCTAACCTTACTGCTTCCGTCGAACGGCCGGTCACGAACGATCCCGTTCAAGGCGGTCGGCAGTTCGCGTTCCTGCTGGTCGACAAGTTCTCGATGTTTTCGCTCGCCGCGGCAATCGACACCTTCCGCTCGGCCAACCGTCTGCTCGGCCGCGATTTCTATGGCTGGACCACCGTGTCCGCCGACGGCGACGCGGTCATGGCATCCAACGGCCTGCCGCTCAAGATCGATTATGCCGTCGCCGATCTGCCGCCGGTCGACATCCTGTTCGTGTCCGTAGGCCTTTCCATCGAATTCCCGGGCAAGAGCAAGGTGCTGGCGGCGCTGCGCAGCTGGGGCCGGCGCGGCAATGCGCTCGGCGCGCTGTCGGTCGGCTCCTATCTGCTTGCCGAAGCCGGGCAGCTCGATGGCTATCGCTGCACCATTCACTGGGAAAACCGCGCCGGATTCATGGAGCGCTTTCCGGACATCAACTGCACCGGCAACGTCTTCGAGATCGACCGCAAGCGCTATACCTGCGCCGGCGGCACCACCTCTATCGACCTGATGCTGGAAATCGTGCGCGGCGATTTCGGCTCCAACCTCGCCAACGGCGTCGCCAACCAGTTCCAGCATGAGCGCATCCGCTCGGCCGGCGACCGCCAGCGCGTCGGGCCCGAGCGCGATCTCACCGGCAAGTCGGAGAAGCTGCGGCGCATCGTGGAGCTGATGGCAGACCATCTCGACGAGCCGCTTTCGGCGGTGCAGCTTGCCAAGTCGGCGGGCCTCTCGGTGCGCCAGGTCGAACGCCTCTTCCTGCGCCACCTCAGCGTGACGCCGGGCCGCTACTACATGCGGCTGAGGCTGGAGCGGGCGCGCGAATTGCTGCGCCAGACCAACATGCCGATCCTCGACGTGGCGATCGCCACCGGCTTCACCTCGCACTCCTACTTCGCGCAGAGCTACCGGCTGCAGTTCGGCCGCCCGCCGTCCGAAGAGCGCCGCACCACCTATTGAGTTTGGCAGGCGCCCCGTTGGCCTTGTGTCCTGACGCGAGCTCAAATAGCTTCCTGGCGCGGACACGGGGTTCAGGTGATTTTCATGGCGGGACTGGCACGGAGCGTCGCTGCGGCGATCCTCCTTTTGTCAATGACCACGCTTGGCTTTGCCGCCAATAAGGTCATCATCATCCTCGACGCATCGGGCTCCATGTGGGCCCAGATCGACGGCAAGCCGAAGCTCGAAATCGCGCGCGAATCGCTGCGCATGGTGCTGCAGTCGGTGCCGGCCGACGATGAAATCGGCTTCATGGCCTATGGCCATCGCACCAAGGGCAGTTGCGACGACATCGAGCTGATCGTGCCGCCGCAGGCGGGCTCGGCCAGCGCGATCACGGCCGCCGCCGACAGCATGAAATTCCTGGGCAAGACGCCGCTGACCGCGGCCGTCAAGCAGGCCGCCGAGGCGCTGAAATATACCGAGGACAAGGCGACCGTCGTGCTTATCACCGACGGGCTGGAGACCTGCGGCGGCGACCCGTGCGCGCTCGGCAAGGAACTGGAAGCCTCAGGCGTCGACTTCACCGCCGACGTCGTCGGCTTCGGCCTCACCGCCGACGAGGGCAAGCAGATCGCCTGTCTGGCCGACAACACCGGCGGCAAATACATCCAGGCCTCCGACGAGAAGGCGTTGCAGGAAGCGCTGGTCGAGACCGTAGCGGCGCCGGCCCCCGCGCCCGAACCTGCGCCGGCTCAAGCACCGGCGACCGAGCCAGCCAAGCCGGAGTTCAATTTCATGCCGAGCGTGGTGCTCGCCGAAGGCGGCGATCCGGTCACCGACGGCAACGCCTGGGAGATCTACACGGCCAAGCCCGACGGCACACGCGGCGATTCCGTCACCACCGAATACGGCGCCTATAAGGGTAATCTTGAACCCGGCGATTACGTCGTCGTCGCATCTGACGGCCAGGCCAGGACAGAGCAGAAAATCAAGATCGAGGCAGGCCAGGTCTACCAGCCGCTCTTCACCTTGAATGCCGGCACGCTGATCCTTCATCCGCGGCCAAGTCAGGGGGCTGACATTGCCGACGGTGCGGCGCTGGAATTCGCCTATCCGGGTGATCACACGACGACCTATGGCGATACCAAGATCATCCTGCCGGCCGGCGAGGAGAAGGTCACGGTGACGATCGGCAGCGGCAAGGTCACCGAAACCATTCAGCTCGCGGCCGGGCAGACGGTCGAGAAGGATGTGATCGTCGGCGTCGGCCACCTCGTCGTCAACGCCTTCTATACCGCCGGCGGCGACAAGGCCGATGGCTCCGGCATCGGCTTCGAGATCGTCAAGGCGAAGAAGAAGATCGACGGCACACGCGAAAGCATCGAGCACTCCTATGGGCCCGATAGCAAATTCTGGCTGCCGCCGGATGACTATGTGGCAATCGCCACCGTCGATCTTGCGGTCGTCGAGCAGCCCTTCAGCATCAAGGTTGGCCACGATCAGGATTTGAAGATCACCATGAATGCCGGCGTTCTGGCGATCACCGCGCCCGGCGCCTCCAAGATCGAGGTTTTCGAGGCGAAGAAGGACGTCAACGGCAAGCGCAAGTCGCTTGGCTACGCCTATGACGAGAAATATCAGGCGGCGATTCCAGCCGGCGACTATGCTGTCGTCTCGGAGAAATCGGATAACAGCACGAAAGAAGGCGCCGCGACGGTGAAAGCCGGCGAGCGGAACGAACTCACCGTCCAATAATAACCGCAGCATACCTGCGTTCCAGTCGGACAGCCCGGGCATTCCGCGAATGAGTCGCGGAATGCCCATCTCGGCAACGCAGCGAAACTCGGCTTCGCCGATTAGAGCAATTCCAGGAAAAGTGTGACACGGTTTCACGTCCGGAATTGCGTAAAAACAAAGAGATAGAGTGTTTTGCCGTTTCCGCGAAACGGTGAAACGCTCTAGGCCGCTTCCGAGACGCGCACTTCGACATGAAGCCCGGCCGCGACCGCCATATTGACGAGGGTGTCGAGGGCGAACAGGTTGATCTTCCCGCGCAGGAGATCGGACACGCGCGGTTGCGTCACGCCAAGCCGGCGCGCGGCTTCGGCCTGTGTCCAGCCCTTTGCTCGAATATGCCGCTCCAGCGCCATCATGAGCGTGGAGCGGAGCTTCATGTTCTCTGCTTCGGCGGGAGTGTCTTCGACGGCGTCCCACACACTTGCAAAAGTTTCATTGCTCATTGGCCTAGCTCCTTCATAAGATCGCCGTAGCGCTTTGCGGCCAAATCCAAATCTGTTTTGCTGGTCTTCTGTGTCTTCTTCTGGAAGCAATGCAGTACGTAGATCGCTTCGGCAAATTTGGCGGTATAGATGACCCGAAATGCGCCGGTCTCGTCCCTGATTCTGATTTCCAGTACTCCCCTTGCCGACCGTAGGCATAGGCTTCCAGTCGGTCGGAGGTTGCTCGTTCTGTACCTTATCGAGCTGGTAGCCTGCTTCACGCCGTGCCGAGTTTGGAAAGGCGCGCAGATCGCTGAGGGCGCTACCCTGGAATTTAAGCATCTTCACGCGACAACTATACAGAATTTTGTATAGTCAGCGCAAGTTGCTTTTCATAGGAACGTCAGGCATTGCCGAACGCCGCCGCCCCGTGGTCGGCGCGTCCGACCAGTTGCCGGAAGCCGGCGAACAGTTCGCGGCCGAAGCCGAATTCGTTGCCGATGAGATCGGCGTCCGCTGTGCGCCGCAGCGCGAATTCCGTCCCCGGCACCAGCACCTCCAGCGTTCCGGCATCGGCGTCGAGCCGGATCATGTCACCGTCGTGGATCCTGGCGATCGGTCCGTCCTCGACCGCTTCCGGCGTCACATGGATCGCCGCCGGCACTTTGCCGGAGGCACCCGACATGCGCCCGTCGGTGACCAGCGCCACGCGCTGGCCGCGGTCCTGCAGGATGCCGAGCACCGTGGTCAGCTTGTGCAGTTCCGGCATGCCGTTGGCCTTCGGCCCCTGGAAGCGGATGACGGCGATGAAGTCGCCGGTCAGGCTGCCGGCCTTGAAGGCATCGTTCAGTCCCTGCTGGCTGTCGAACACTTTTGCCGGCGCCTCGATGACGCGCCGCTCGGGCTTGACGGCCGAGGTCTTGATCACGGCGTGGCCGAGATTGCCGGCAAGCACTTTCAGGCCGCCGGTCGGCTGGAACGCCTTCTTGAACGGCGCCAGCACCTTTTCGTCGCCGCTCTCCAGGGGCGCCGCTTCACGTACGACGCTGCTGTCGGCGCCGAGCCTGGCCTCGACCGCATAGGGCCGCAGGCCTTCGCCCCAGACCGTCTGCACGTCCTCGTGCAGGATGCCCTCGTCGAGCAGTTCGCGGATCAGAAAGCCGAGTCCGCCGGCGGCGTGGAAATGGTTCACGTCGGCGAGCCCGTTCGGATAGACCCTGGCCAGCAGCGGCACGGCTTCCGACAGGTCCGAAATGTCTTGCCAGGTCAGCGCGATGCCGGCGGCGGCGGCCATGGCGATCAGATGGATGGTGTGGTTCGTCGAGCCGCCGGTGGCGTGCAGGCCGACGACGCCGTTGACGATCGAGCGCTCGTCGATCATACGCCCGACCGGCGTGTAGGCATTGCCCATGGCGGTGATGGCGAGCGCCCGCTTCGCCGCCTCTTTGGTCAGCGCGTCACGCAGCGGCGTGCCGGGGTTGACGAAGGAGGCGCCGGGCGTGTGCAGGCCCATGATCTCCATCAGCATCTGGTTGGAGTTGGCGGTGCCGTAGAAGGTGCAGGTGCCAGGCCCATGGTAGGATTTGGACTCGGCTTCGAGCAGTTCGGCCCTGCCGACCTTGCCCTCGGCATAGAGCTGCCGGATTTTGGCCTTCTCGTCATTGGGTATGCCGGTCGTCATCGGCCCCGCCGGGATGAAGATCGCCGGCAGGTGGCCGAAGGTCAATGCTGCGATCACCAGCCCCGGCACGATCTTGTCGCAGACGCCGAGGAAGACGGCGGCGTCGAACATGTTGTGCGATAGGCCGATCGCCGCCGCCATGGCGATCACGTCGCGCGAAAACAGCGACAGCTCCATACCTGGCTGCCCTTGCGTGACGCCGTCGCACATTGCCGGCACACCGCCGGCGACCTGGGCGATGCCCCCTGCCTCGCGCGCCGCTTCCTTGATCAGCGCCGGAAAGGTCTCGAAGGGCTGATGCGCCGACAGCATGTCGTTGTAGGAGGTGATGATGCCGAGGTTCGGCACCTGATCGCTGCCGAGCGCGACCTTTTCCGACGGGCTGCAGACGGCAAAACCATGGGCGAGATTGCCGCAGCCGAGAACCGCGCGGTTGGCGGTGCGGCTGGAGGCGTTGGCGATGCGGCCGAGATAGGCCTCGCGTCCGGCTTTCGAGCGTTGGCGGATGCGTTCCGTGATGGCTTCGATGTCGCGTCTGGCTGTCATGGTCCGTCCTTTCATGCCCGGCAAGCGTCCTCCCATCGCCGCCGGGCCGTCATGTTGAAATCAGGGTGCCCAGAACACCTCTATTGGTATCGGCGCCGCTTCGAGCACCATGCGAATGGGCTTTTTCGCACCCGGTCTCATCGCGCTATCGAAGGCAATGCGCTTGTCCTCGCCTTCGATGTGGAGCGCGACCAACCCCGCGGCAACGATTCGCGCCATCGACAGCGTCAGCCGCGGCTCGCCGCCGCTCGGAGCGTGTACCGGCAGCACGATCCTTTGCGCGGCCGGATCGAGCAATGCCGGGAGATTGTCGGCATCGGGAAAAAACGAGGCGGTGTGGCCGTCCGCGCCCATGCCGAGCACGGCGACGTCGAGCGGCCAGGGCAGCGATGTCAGCGCCTCGCTGTCCGCAGCCGCCGCGTCTTCGATGTTTGCCGCCTCATGGTACAGCGGCACGAAGCGCGCTGCCGCGGCCTCGTTCTTGAGCAGATTGGCCGCCACCAGCCCGGCGTTGGAGCGCGCAGATGAGGCCGGAACGAAACGCTCGTCGATCAGCGTCACCGTGACCTTGTCCCAGGCGATCGGGATCGACGACAGCGCGGCGAAGAACTTCGCCGGCGTCGTGCCGCCGGACACGGCAAGCAGCGCCGTACCGCGCTCGGCGACGGCATTGGTCAAGCGCGCCGCGACCTGGCCGGCAAAGGCCTCCGCCAATTCATCGCGGTCGGCGAAGCCGTTCCAGTGGTAAGCGGGCTGGCTCAATTGCTCTCGTGCCATGTCCGTCCGTCGCGTTCGATCAGCGCAATCGAGGCCGAGGGTCCCCAGGTGCCGGCGGTATAGCCTTGCGCCTCCTGCCTGGCGCTTTCCCAGGCATCCTGGATCGGGTCTATCCACTTCCACGCCGCCTCGACCTCGTCGCGGCGCATGAACAGCGTCTGGTTGCCACGCACCACATCCATGATCAGCCGCTCATAGGCATCGGGCGCCCGCCCGTCGAAGGATTGCGCAAAGCTCATGTCGAGCGAGATCTGGCGCAGCCGCATGCCGCCGGGTCCCGGATCCTTGATCATGATGAACTGCTTGACGCCTTCGTCGGGCTGCAGCCGGATGACCAGCTGGTTGGCGAAGATCGGTCCGGCGCTGTCACCAAAGATCGAATAGGGGATCGGCTTGAACTCGATGACGATTTCCGAAACCCTGGTCGCCAGCCGCTTGCCGGTTCTAAGATAGAAGGGAACGCCGGCCCAGCGCCAATTGCCGATCTCGGCCTTGACGGCGACGAAGGTCTCGGTGTTGCTGTCCTTGCCGAGTTCCTCGACATAGCCCTTCACCGGCCCGCCCGAGGACGCACCGGCGCGATACTGGCCGCGCACAGTGTGCTTCGGCGCCTCGTTGCCGTTGATGCGCTTGAGTGCCCTCAGCACTTTCAGCTTCTCGTCGCGCACGGCGTCCGCGTCCATCGACGACGGCGTTTCCATCGCAACCAGGCAAAGCAGCTGCAGGATATGGTTTTGCACCATGTCGCGCAGCGCGCCCGCCTTGTCGTAATAGGTGACGCGGTCCTCAAGGCCGACGGTCTCGGCCACGGTGATCTGCACATGGTCGATCTGGGCGGAATTCCACAACGGCTCGTAGAGTGCGTTGGCAAAGCGCAATGCCATCAGGTTCTGCACCGTCTCCTTGCCGAGATAGTGGTCGATGCGGAAGATCTGGTTTTCGTGGAAATCGTCACCGACGGCGTCGTTGAGCGCGCGCGCCGAGGCGAGGTCGCGGCCGATCGGCTTCTCCAGCACAATGCGCGAGTTCGGCGTGATCAGCTTGTGCTCCTTGAGCTGGTGCGAGATATCGCCGAACAACGCCGGCGCCACCGCCAGATAGAAGGCGCGGATGCGCTCGCTGTCGCCGATCGCCTTCCTCAGCTTGTCGAAGCCGGTGCCGGTGGTCGCATCCGCCGGCACATAGGAAAGCCGCGCCAGAAAGGTCTGCAGCTCCTTGGCGTCGATATCGGCCGGCTTGACATGATCCGATATCGCCTGCTTGGCGAAGGCCCGGAATTCCTCGTCGCTCATTTTGGCGCGCGATGTGCCGATGATGCGCGTCGGCTCGCAAAACTGGTGGTCGCGCTGACGGTAATAGAGCGAGGGCAGAAGCTTGCGTTCCGACAGGTCGCCGGTGCCGCCGAAGATGATGAAGTCGAAAGGATCGACGGGGATGATCTGGCTGGTCATGGTCAGTCCGATTTGATGCCGGGCAGCGTGGGGATATTATTCTAATCGATTTAAATCTTCCAGTGCCACGGTGTCACATGCAGGACCAGTCGCTTGCTTTTGAACGGGTCCACATGCGTCCTTGACACGCGCGCTACCGGCAGGCTTGTCGGCAAGCGAATAGTCTCCGGCAGCGTTCGCAACTGCAACATAGAACGCGAATGTGACGAAAGCTAAGGGAGAATGGCGATCTCTGCCGGCAGCCGCGCTCGCCAAAAAGTAGGATGATCGCAATGAGCGGGAAAACCATGCGTCTTGAGAACAAGGTCGCCATCGTCACCGGCGCGGCGTCCGGCTTCGGCGAAGGCATGGCGAGGCGCTTTGCGCAAGAGGGCGCGCGGGTCGTCGTCGCCGACCTCAATGCCAAGGGCGCCGAGCGCGTGGCGGAGGAGATCGGCGGCAATGCAATCTGGACCCAGACCGACGTTTCGCAGCGTTCCGAATTCGACGAGATGGTCTATGCCGCAAAGAGCGCCTTCGGCCGCATCGACATCATGGTCAACAACGCCGGCTACACGCACCGCAATGGCGACATGCTGGGCGTCGATGAGGAAACCTTCGACCTGATCACCGCCGTCAACATGAAGGCGATCTATCACGCGGCCCTCGCCGTCGTGCCGATCATGGACAGGCAAGGCGGCGGCGTCATCCTGACCACGGCGTCCACAGCCGGCATCAGGCCGCGGCCGGGCCTCACCTGGTACAATGCCTCGAAGGGCTGGGCGATCACCGCCACCAAGTCGATGGCGGTGGAACTGGCGCCGAAGAACATCCGCGTCAACTGCCTCTGCCCGGTTGCCGGCGAAACCGGCATGCTGGAAAAATTCATGGGCGCCGACACGCCGGAGATCCGCGAGAAATTCCGCGCCTCGATCCCGCTCGGCCGTTTGTCGACACCGCTCGACATCGCCAATGCAGCGCTGTGGCTGGCGTCCGATGAAGCCGCCTTCATCACCGGCGTGGCCCTGGAGGTCGACGGCGGTCGCTGCATCTGAGTGGATGTCGCTGGAACCGGTTTGACTTCGCGATCCGCCGGGAGGCATAAGAAAAACGGGGTCGGGATTGGCGGAGCGATGAGCGCCAGACTGCGGAAGATTGGCGAAGATCTGGCGTGGCGCCTGAAGGTCTATCAGGCAAAGCGCGTGCGGGCGCGAAGCAAGGCGACTTTCATCGGCATCACCGGCAGCTCCGGCAAGTCGACATCGGCGAGCCTGCTGGGACACATCCTGGCTGGTCACGGCAGCGTTCATACGCAAGTACTGGCCAACACGATCAAGGCGCTGATCCGCACCCTCTACAAGCGGTTGAAGCGCGCCGGCCCTGTCGACTACGTCGTCTTCGAGGCAGGCGCCTTTGCAGCCGGCTCCATCAGGCCGATGGCGCAGCTGCTGAAACCGCATGTGGCGGTGGTGACGATGGTCCGGCTGGAACACCTCGCCAGCTTCAGGACCCTGGAGGCCGTGGCGAAGGAGAAGCGTGCGCTGGTTGATGCGCTGCAGCCCGGCGGACTTGCGGTCCTCAATGCCGACGATCCGCACGTGCTCGGCATGGCATCCGGCCTGGCGTGTCGGGCCGTAACTTTGGTCAGGCGCAAACCGCGGACTATCGTGTCAGTGACATACACGCCTCCTATCCGCAGCCGCTACGATTTTCACTCCACTGGCGCGGCGGCGCGCTGGAAATTCGAGCATCGTTTCCGGGCGAGCACTTCTGGTTGCCGATAGCCGCGGCAGCCGCCACCGCACTTGAACTTGGAGTGCCGCCCCGGACTGTGGAGGAGAGGATAGCGACATTCCAGCCGCTGGCGAACCGCTGCCATATTTTCGTGGCCGACGGCGGCCCGCGCTTTATCGTGGATTCCGCCAAGGCGCCCTTGCATTCCTTGGCCCTCGCTTTCGACATGGTGGCGAAATCGACCGTCGACAAGAAGCGGATCATCCTTGGCCAGTTGTCGGACTTTGCCGGCTCGAACATAAGGTATGCCCACGCTTACAAAAGCGCGCGCGAGATTGCGGACCAGGTGATCTATGTCGGCGATCATGCACATCGCTCGAAGGCCAGCCAGGCCGATCGCGACGCTGGGCGGTTCGTCGAATTACGCACGCCGCAACAGGTTTCGGATTACATCAAGCAAACCGCGGTGCCGGGTGAACTGATCCTGATCAAGAGCTCTTCCAATCTGCACCTGGAGCGTATCGCGCTCGCTTGGACCCATGACGTCAAATGCTGGAGCACGACTTGCGGCAAGAAGGAAGGTTGTCAGACCTGCGGGCTCTATGAAGTGCCCTTCGAAGAGCATGGGGACTTCGTCAGGAAGCGCAAGCTCGACCGCAGAAGGCGCCGGTTTGGATGGCTGGCTGGCGGTTGATCACAATGCTGGGCGTGGCTCGGCTGGGCCCGATCGGCGCGATAGATCTCAGGCGCCGGTCTTGACGTAGCTCTTGTAGACCCAGCCGCGTTTGCCGTTATAGACGACCTCGCACCATTTGTTGCAACTCATCACCTGCACCGACGCCTTAGCGGGCACCGTGACGATGGCGGCGGCACCCTTCTTCGGACCGGCGCGCATGGTGACGGGCCTCAGAATGCGACCGTTGCTGGCTGCGCTTGCTTTTTGAGCGTTCGGCTTGGCATTGCTTTCGGCCGCCGCCGGCTGGGCCGCCGGGACCTGCGGCTCTGCCTCAGGGATGGCAGCCGTCTGGGCGCCATCCATCCTGTTGTCCGGTTTCTTCTCGGCCGGTTGGCCGTCCGTCGGTGCGGTCGCCGCGACCTCAGACAGGGCCGTCGAGGCGTCGTTTCCGGCAGCCGCCTCGGCAAAGGCCGCGGCGGCCGATTTCGCGGTCTGCTCGGTCGGTTGGTTTGCCGCCTTGTCGGACGGCTGAGCGCCAGCCTTGGCCGGAGCGGGCGCACTGTCGGCACCCGGAGCGGTCCAGCGCGGATCGTTGGCTGCCAGTGCCGGGATCGCGGCTTCGCGGGCCGCGGTCGCCGGCGAAACCGCATCGGCCTTGCGCGCAGCCTGAGGCGCGGCCGCCACCGAAACCGCGGCACTCGCCGCGGCCGGAGCGATCTTCGTGGTCTTGACCGGAATTGCCGGGACAGACTGGGCCGTGCTTGCAACGGCTTGCCGGTCCTTGGCCGGCAGGGCCAGCCAAAGCGCCACCGCCGCCACGCCAAGCAGCGCTGCGGTGCCGATCGCCGCAATCACCAGATGCGAGTTCGACTGCACGCTCTGCCAGAAGGACGGGCGCACATCATAGCCGAACTGCATTGCAAAGCGCCGCCGTTCCGGCGCGCCGAAACTGAAGGGCTCGTTCACTTAAACCACCTCCAACAAGCGGGCCGGCGTTCTTTCGATCGTTGCCGGAAGCCGGCTTTCGATCCGCATCGGTCCCGAAATCACAGCGGGCAGGCCCGCTCAAATCCCCGTTTTATCGCCCAGAGCTTGTATCTTTTGCCGCCGATTATGGCATCAGTGCGAAAATTCTGCCCGTTTGTTAATGTTTCCGCAACCTGCCGTTGGGGAAGCGTCCGTGGAATCAACGGCATCCGGCGAAACGCCGGGCTTCAGATCCTGTCGCGCAGCGCGAACCAGTTGAGCGCCAGAAACAGCAGCGGCGCCCGAAAACGGCGGCCACCCGGGAAGGCCGGGATCTTCAGATCCTCGATCAGTCTCAGCCGGTCGCGGTTGCCGGCGACCGTCTCGGCATAGAGCTTGCCGAAGAAGTTCGACAGCATGACGCCATGGCCGGAATAGCCGCCGGCCGAGATGACGTTCGGCATCACCTCGCGCACGAACGGTTTTCTGGGCACCGTGATGCCGACATAGCCGCCCCAGCCATGCGTGATCTCGACATCCTTCAGCGCCGGATAGAGCTCGGCGATCTGCCGGCGGATGTGGATATGGATGTCCTTCGGGTCATTGACGGCGTAGATCTCGCGGCCGCCGAACAGCAAGCGCCCGTCCTTCGACTTGCGGAAATAGCGCACCACGAAGCGGGAATCGTCCACCGCTTCACCGCCCGGCAGCACCTTGGAGCCGGCGCCGAGCGGCACGGTTGCGCCGATGAAGGAGCCGATCGGCATGATATGCGCCGCACTTACCGGCTCAAGATTGCCGCCATAGGCGTTGACCGCGATCAGGCATTTTTCCGCCGAGATCGTGCCTTTCGGCGTCGTCACCCTCACCTTGCCAGCGGCGGAAGTGACGCCTGTCGACGGCGTCTGCTCGAACAGGTGCGCGCCGGCCGCGGCCGCCACTTTGGCCGTGCCGATCACCAGCTTCAGCGGGTGGATATGTCCGGTGCCGGTGTCGCGGGTGCCGCCGAAATAGGTCGTCGAGCCCAGCCGCTCCGCCGTTTCCGCCGCATCCATGAAAGATATGTGCGGATAGGAAAAACGCTCGGCCATGATCTCGGCATGGCGCTTGTAGTCGTCGACATAACGCCTCTTATGCGCCACCGACAGCTGGCCCGGCATATAGTCGATATCGATGCTGTTGACGGCGGCGAATTCGAGGAGATGTGCCTTGGCTTCCTCCGCCAGATCGAATAGCGCCCTGGCACGGGAAAAGCCGTATTCTGCCTCCATCTCCTCGGCCCAGGCGCGCTGTCCGGTCCCGAGCTGCCCGCCATTGCGCCCCGAAGCGCCATCGCCGAAGCGATAAGCATCGATAAGCACGACATTCGTGCCGGCCTTGGCGAGATGCGCTGCGGCTGAAAGACCGGTGAAACCGCCGCCGATAACGACGACGTCGCAACTCCGGTCGCCGTCGAGTGCCGGATATTCAGGACGAGGTCCGGCCGTATCCTCATACCAGGAACGGCCGGGGGAGATGGGGGATTGGTAGGGCATGATGCGATTGGGCTCGGAGGTTCTTTGCTGAAGAAGTGAGTAGTGAATAGTGAATAGTGACTAGTGAGTAGTGAATAGGACGGGGAATGGCGTCATGCGCCTCGGTAGTGCCACGCTACTCACTACTCACTACTAACTACTCACTACTCACTATTCACTATTCACCATTCACTCATTCACACATTCAGCAACAAATACTCCCGCTCCCACGGGCTGATCACTTCCATGAAGGTCTCGAACTCCGCCCGCTTGATCGCCGCGAAGGTGGCGGCGAAGGATTTTCCGAGGATGGCGCCGAGCTCCTTGTCGGCCTCGAACAGATCGACGGCTTCGAGCAGGCTGCGCGGCAGGTCTATCTCGTCGGCGTTGGCCGTGGTCAGCACCGGCGGCTCGGCCTTGATCTTGCTGGTCATGCCGATCAGTCCGCAAGCGAGTGACGCGGCCAGCGCCAGATAGGGATTGGCGTCGGAGGACGGGATACGGTTTTCGACGCGCCGCGCTGCCGGATCGGATCGCGGCACCCGAAATGCCGTGGTACGGTTGTCGTAGCCCCATTTGTTGTTGACCGGCGCCGAGGCCTGCTGCGTCAGCCGGCGATAGGAATTGACATAGGGCGCAAACATCACCAGCGCGTTCGGCACATGTTTCTGCATGCCGCCGATGAAATGGAAGAATGCGTCGGTCTCCGAGCCGTCCTCGGCCGAAAAGATGTTCCGGCCGGTCTTCTTGTCGATGATCGACTGGTGAATGTGCATGGCCGAGCCTGGCTGTCCCTGGATCGGCTTGGCCATGAAGGTGGCGTAGATCTCATGCTTCAGCGCGGCTTCGCGGATGGTGCGCTTGAACATGAACACCTGGTCGGCGAGCTCGATCGCGTTGCCGTGGCGCAGGTTGATCTCGAGCTGGCCGGCGCCTTCCTCATGGATCAGCGTGTCGATCTCCAGGCCCTGCCGCTCGGAGAAATGATAGATGTCGTCGATCAGCTCGTCGAATTCGTTGACGCCGGCGATCGAATAGCCGGCGCCGCCGCCGATCGGCCGTCCCGAGCGCCCGACCGGCGGCGTCAGCGGATAGTCCGGATCGGGGTTCTTGCGCACCAGGTAGAATTCGATCTCGGGCGCCACCACGGGCCGCAGGCCGCGATCGTCATAGGCGGCAAGCACGCGCCTCAGCACGTTGCGCGGCGTGAATTCGACCGAGCGGCCATCCTGGTGGACGAGGTCGCAAATCACCGCCGCCGTCGGGTCCTCTTCCCAGGGCACGACGGTCAGCGTCGAAAGGTCGGGCAACAGCTTCAGGTCGCCGTCATCTTCCGGATAATGGAAGCCGTTGCCGTCCTCGGGATAGCCGCCGGAGATCGTCGTCATGAACACGGCCGAGGGCAGCGCTAGAGAGGTGTTGGAGGTGAATTTCTTCGACGGCATCATCTTGCCGCGGGCCACGCCCGCCTGGTCCGGCGTGATGCACTCGATATCTTCGATGCCGCGCCATTCCAGCCAGGCGCTGGCTTCCTTCCAGTTCTTCACACCGCGTTGGTTTTTCAAGAAGGCAGGCGTGCGGACGCGTCCCCCCCGGTTTGACGGACGGACTTCCCTTTTTTCAGGCGGCATCATTCACCAGATTGTGTTGCGGATTGTGAAGTATAGCCGGCAGCCGTGGGGGAAGGGAAGGGGAGGTGGGTCAGTCCGCGACAGCGCGCGCCGCCGGCCGAGGTCAATGTCCACGCCCGTCTTTCTGGCTGGCGGCCTAGCGCGACAACGTCTACATCAGCCCTATTCGCTAAGAGGCAGTGTCTGCTATGCCCGCTCTTACCACGATCGGCTTCGACGCCGACGACACGCTGTGGCAGAACGAGCAGTTCTACCGCACGACCGAACAGCGCTTTGTCTCGATGCTTGCCGAGCATCGCGAGGCAAGCCAGGTTTCGGCAAACCTGCTTGAAGCCGCAAAGCGCAATCTGGGCATCTATGGCTTCGGCATAAAGAGCTTCACGCTGTCGATGATAGAGACGGCGATCGAGGTCACCGAGGGCCGTGTTGCAGCCTCGACCATCGCCGAGATCCTGGCCGCCGGCCGCGATATGCTCAGCCATCCGATCGAGCCGCTGCCGCACGCGCGCGAGACTGTTGAAAAGCTGGCGGGCTCCTATCGTGTGGTGCTGATCACCAAGGGCGACCTTCTCGATCAGGAACGCAAGCTGGCGCAGTCGGGAATGGGCGAGCTTTTCGATGCCGTCGAGATCGTCAGCGACAAGAACGCGGCCACCTATGCCCGCATCTTCAGCCGCCATGGCGACGGGCCGCAAAAGAGCATGATGGTCGGCAACTCGCTTAGGTCTGACGTGGTTCCGGCCATCGAGGCCGGTGGCTGGGGCATCTATGTGCCGCACGAATTGACCTGGGCGGCCGAGCATGCCGAAGCGCCGGTAGCAGCGCCGTGCTTCCGCCAGATTGCGGATCTTGGCGAGCTGCCGGCGCTGGTCGAAAGCATCGTGGCCGCTGGCTGACGCTGTTGACCTCTGCAGAGATGCTTTAGCGCCGGCCGACCAGCCGATCGATTACCGGCTGCAGCCTTTCGGGCGTGATCGGTTTGGCGACCACCGCGTCGACCATGCTCGACAGGCCGAGGCTCTGGGGGGTGCCATTCCTGGTTGAAAGCAGGATCACCGAGGGCAGCACCTTGCCGGAAGCGCGCCGCAAGGCGTCGATGTCCGGCATCAGCCTGTCGCAATCCTTGTTGTCGGGCCCGCCGTCAAGAATGATCGTCCCGGGGACGAGGCTGTTCAGCGCTTTCGCGGCGGTCTCGGGCGGCTCCGAAATCGACTTCAGTCCGGATTTCTCGACGATCTTCGAGACCACGACCCGGTTAATCGACGATTTGCCGACGACTAGCACCCTTGAGAGATCGGTCAGCAACCCGCCGCTGCGGTCCACCGGCTTCAGGTGTTTTTCAGGAGCGTCATCACGATTGGCAGGACACATGGGCAGTCAGCGCTCAGGTTCAATGCAGGGTTGAAACCAGGCACAATTGGCGTGAGATCGCAGCCGGTGTCAAGCTGAAAGAGTTGAAGTCGAGAATATGGCAAGAAATCCCAGAATTCAGCGCAAGTCCTGCCTGTCGCGCCGAAAGGAATTCGAAAAAAAGCGACAGTCTCCCGAACGTATAGCGCGCGGGAGACACTCGCGTAAGATTGTTGACGTTACGTCAACTATGGCTCTGCTGGGTAACGATCACCGGAATCAGCAGGTCGCCCCAATTGCCGTCGCCGCCATGGTGCCTGGCCGAGCGCACGAGCTCCACCGACACACCCGCCTCGACCGCCTTCATGACCGACTGGTTCAGCCTGTGCAGGTCGTTGGCGAGCATGCGGATGGTCGCCTGCTGATCGACGCTCATCGCGCTCGACTGTTCTTCGGCGCGCTCCTTGACGCGGCTTATCGATGCCATTGCTCTTCTCCTTGTTTTGTTGCCCTGTCGGGCGTTCCCTCTGGTGGTTATCCCGTTACTCCGCCGCTGGCCTGAACTGCGCGTGCTCGGTCGACTCATGCATGGCGGTGGTCGAAGACCGGCCTCCGGTGATCGCCATCGACACGGCGTCGAAATAGCCGGTGCCGACCTCGCGCTGATGCTTGGTTGCGGTATAGCCGTTCGCCTCCGCAGCGAACTCGGCCTCCTGCAACTCCGAATAGGCCGCCATCTGCCGGTCCTTGTAGCCGCGGGC
Organism: Mesorhizobium sp. B1-1-8; assembly: GCF_006442795.2. Lineage (NCBI taxonomy): Bacteria > Pseudomonadati > Pseudomonadota > Alphaproteobacteria > Hyphomicrobiales > Phyllobacteriaceae > Mesorhizobium > Mesorhizobium sp. B1-1-8. The sequence continues at coordinate 5,391,763 of NZ_CP083956.1, read as the reverse complement.
CAGCTCGAACATGCCGAAATTGAGCTGGTGGAAGCCGGCCAGCGTGATGAACTGGAACTTGTAGCCCATGGCGCCGAGCTCTTTCTGGAACTTCGCGATGGTCGCGTCGTCGAGGTTCTTTTTCCAGTTGAATGACGGCGAGCAATTATAGGCGAGCAGCTTGCCCGGATGATGCTTGCGCACGCCCTCGGCGAACTTCCTTGCCTGCGCGAGATCCGGCTTTGAGGTTTCGCACCAGATCAAGTCCGCATGCGGCGCGTAGGCGACGGCGCGCGCGACGCACGGCTCGATGCCGTTCCGCACCTGATAGAAGCCTTCCACCGTGCGGCCGGCATCGTAATCGACGAAAGGCTGGTCGCGCTCGTCGATATCGGACGTCAACAGCTTGGCCGCCTCCGCGTCGGTGCGCGCCACCACCAGCGTCGGCGTGCCCATCACGTCGGCCGCAAGCCGCGCCGCGTTGAGGTTGCGGATATGCGCCGCCGTCGGGATCAGCACCTTGCCGCCAAGATGGCCGCACTTCTTTTCCGAAGCCAGTTGGTCCTCGTAGTGGACGCCCGCTGCCCCCGCCTCGATGAAGGCCTTCATGATTTCGAAGGCATTGAGCGGTCCACCAAAGCCGGCTTCGGCGTCGGCGACGATCGGCGCGAACCAGGTCTCGACCGAAAGCCCCTTGCCCTCCGATGTCTCGATCTGGTCGGCGCGTTGCAGGGTTCGGTTGATGCGCTTGACCAGCTCTGGCGCCGCATTGGCCGGATAGAGCGATTGGTCCGGATACATGGCGGACGCGGTGTTGGCATCGGCCGCGACCTGCCAGCCCGACAGATAGATCGCCTTCAGCCCGGCCCGCACCTGCTGCATGGCCTGATTGCCGGACATGGCGCCGAGCGCGTTGACGAAGTTCTCCTCATGGATGAGCTTCCACAGCCGGTTGGCGCCCATTTCAGCCAGCGTTTGCCGTATCTGGACCGAGCCGCGCAGCCGCTTTACGTCCTCCGGCGAATAGGGACGCTCTATTCCGTCGAAGCGGCCTTCCGGCGCGGACGGGACGAGGTTGTAAAAATCGGTCATAAATCACTCCAGATCATTTTGCTGCTGCTTCAAGCGACGCCCCTTTGGAGTCGGGTTCGTCCCCGATGATGTGTGACATCATTGACATTGCAGTGCGAAAGGAGCGAGCAGAATCGCCAGACTGCTGGAGAAATAAGGGAAAATATGTATTGAATTTGACAGGTCATGACTGTAAAGTTGTCACAACTGTAAACGCCGTATCGACGGAACCTCGCACGACAGCTGTGTAAATTCTTGTCAAGGACAGCCGGTTGGCCGACCAGAAGATCTTCGCCGGGCCGCGGATCCGCCGCCTGCGCAACGCCAAGGGCCTGACCCAGACGGCGATGGCCGAGGGGCTGGGCATCTCGCCCTCCTATCTCAACCTCATCGAGCGCAACCAGCGGCCGCTGACGGTGCAGCTGATCCTCAGGCTTGCCTCCGTCTACAAGGTCGATCCGCACGAATTGCAAGGCGAGACGAAAGGCTCGATCGCGGCGCTGAAGGAGGTGTTCGGCGATCCGCTGCTGAGCGGCGAACTGCCGGGCGACCAGGAACTGATCGACCTCGCCGAGGCGGCCCCCAATGCCTCGGCGGCGATGATAAAACTGTTCCGCGCCTATCGCGAGCAGGCCGAACGGCTGTCGGACCTCAACGAGCTTCTGGCGCGGGAGGGCAGGGCAACCGCCTTGTCCGGCACGCGCCTGCCCGTCGATGAGGTGCACGAAGTTCTCGAACGCCGGCCGAACCATTTCGCGGCACTTGAGGAAGAGGCCGAAGCCTTCATCTCGGTGCTCGACCCCGGCGACGATCTGTTCGGCGCCTTGAAGGCCTGGCTGAAGCGTGAATACGGCATCGTCGTCAAGGTGCTGCCGGTCGCCACCATGCCGAACTGGCGCCGCCGCTATGACCGCCATTCGCAACGCCTGTTCCTGTCGGAGCGGCTGTCGCCTTTCGATCAATTGCACGAGGTCGCGATGGAGGCTTGCCTCATCCGCATGACCGTCGCCGTTGCCGGCGAGATCGAGGCGCTGAAGCTCGGCACCGACGAGGCCCGCCGGCTCGCCCGCTTCGAGCTCGGCCGCTATGCCGCCCACGCGCTGATGATGCCCTATCAGGCTTTCCATGCCGCAGCCGTCCGTGCCCGCTACGACATTGACGTTTTGCGCTCGCGCTTCGGCGTCTCCTTCGAACAGGCGGCAAACCGCCTGACCATGCTGCAGCGGCCGGGCGCGTCGGGCGTGCCGTTCTTTATGCTGGAGGTCGACAATGCCGGCAACCGCTTCCGCAAGGCCGGCAGCCAGGGCTATCCGCAGAGCCGCTTCGGCGGCGGCTGCCCGAAGCTTCCCGTGCATGCGGCCTTTTCCCAGCCGGGCCGGATTCTCGTCGAGGCGGTCGAGATGCCGGACGGAGCCGAATTTCTCTGCATTGCCCGCACGCTGGACGGACCGCAGGGCGCCTTCTCCGAGCGGCCGCGGCGCACCGCCCTGTTGCTCGGCTGCGACATCGGCTTCCGCGACGAGATCATTTATGGCGCGGCGCTGCCGGCAGCCGTCGCCGGCAAGACCGCGCCGGGCCCGACCTTCGCCACGCCGGTCGGCCCGGCGTGCCGGCTCTGCGAGCGCGTCGGCTGTCTGGCGCGCGCCGAGCCGCCGGTGACGCGCCCGCTCGGCCTCGACGAGATGGTCACCGGCCTCAGCGCTTTCGATTTCCAGGGATGATGCACGCTGCCCAAGCCTGAAACGGCTCAGCAGGGGGCGCCGTTGGCTTTGTCCCACATTTCAGCGGATGCTGGATCACGCGTGGCCCGCGTCTTTGCGCTACGCGAATGGGACATAGTCTTGTCGTTCCCGGTAGATCGTGCCGCCCGCAAACGCGCTGACAGTCGTGTCCATGACCGATAACGCCTCGCCTCGCGTCGCCTTGCCCGCAGTCTCGCCGCGCGAGGAGCGGATCGGCATGCTGCTGGTCTTCCTGTCGGCGCTGATGTGGAGCTTCGGCGGCACCATTGCCCGCTTCATCCACGTCGGCGACAGCTGGACCGTGGTGTTCTGGCGCTCGCTTTGGGCGGCCGTCTTTCTCGTCGCCTTCATGGCCTGGCGCGATGGCTGGCGCGGCACCTTCAAACTGGTCCGTGAAATGGGCCTGCCCGGCCTCGGCGTCGCCTTGTGCTTTGCCACCGCCTCGACCAGCTTCGTGGTGGCGCTTTCCTACACCACGGTCGCCAATATCCTTTTGATGCAGGCCGGCGTGCCGCTTCTGGCGGCTTTGCTTGCCTGGGTCCTGTTTCGCGAACGCGTCGGCCCGGCCACCTGGATCGCCATTGCCGCCGTCATTACCGGCGTCGCCATCATGGTTTCCGAATCCCTCGACGGCGCGGTCTCTCCCATCGGCGATGGGCTGGCCTTGCTGATCGCGGTGATGTTCTCGTTCGCCACCGTGATTACCCGTCGTTTCGCTCATGTCCGCATGGTGCCGGCCAACTGCCTTGCGGCGCTGCTTGCCTGCGCGTTCGCCGCCTCCCAGGCTTCCGAATTCGCGGTTTCCACGCGCGAGATGGGCTTTCTTTTCGCTTTCGGCGTGCTCAATCTCGGTCTGGGCCTTGCTTTTTTCGCCATGGGCGCGCGGCTCGTCCCGGCAGCGGTCGCCGCGCTTCTCGGTACGTTCGAGCCGATCCTCGGCCCGATCTGGGTCTGGCTGGTCCATTCCGAGGTACCGTCGGTGCGCACCATCATCGGCGGCGCGGTGGTCGTCATGGCGCTGCTTGTCCATATCGGCTTCGAGTTCAAGCGCCAGACGCGTCCGGCGCGGCCAGGAATTACCGGCCTGCCATCCCCCAATTGACGGCGCTTCCCCCATTGACAACCCTGTTGCCGGGCGGGCAGGCTGCGATCACGGCAACAACAAGCAGGCGTATCTTGCCAGATTTCTCCGCCGGCCCGATCGGGACCGGACAGCATCGTCACATCCCTGCTTACGCCGTCGCGAACGCCGCTGACGGCGCCAGCACAACACCCCGGCCACGGCAACGGCCCAAAGCTTCCGTCAGCCCCGTATCGAACCGTCATGGTGCAGGCCGTTCGCGCTTGTTGCTGCCTGGAAAGCTCAATAATAATCTTAAGCAAATGCCCAGCCGCGCGGACGCCGCGACGGATTGGCGATGGAACACTCACCAAAGGAGAACAGCATGATCCGCAAAGCGCTCTGCCTTTCGGCGACCTCGGCATTTCTGACACTTTTCACTGTAGGCGGTCATGCCGAAGACCGTGTCCTCAACGTCTTCAACTGGTCGGACTATATCGACAGCTCGATCATCGACGATTTCACCAAGGAAACCGGCATCAAGGTCGTCTACGACACCTACGATTCCAACGAAATTCTCGAAACCAAGCTGCTTGCCGGCGGCAGCGGTTATGATGTCGTGGTGCCGACGGCAAGTCCCTTCCTGGCTCGCCAGATCCAGGCCGGCGTCTACCAGAAGCTCGACAAATCGAAGCTGCCGAATCTTTCCAACATGTGGAACGTGGTGATGGAGCGCGTCGCCAAGTTCGATCCCGGCAACCAATACTCGGTCAACTATATGTGGGGAACGACCGGCATCGGCTACAACACCGCCAAGGTCAAGGAAGCACTGGGTGTCGACACGATCGACAGCTGGGATGCGGTTCTAAAGCCGGAAAACATCGCTAAGCTTTCCAAGTGCGGTGTGTACTTCCTCGATTCGCCCACCGATATCTTTCCGACCGTGCTGAACTATCTTCATCTCAGGCCGGACTCGACCTCTCCGGATGATATCGCCAAGGCCACCGACCTGATGCTCAGCATCCGGCCTTCGATCCGCAAATTCCATTCATCGGAATATATCAACGCGCTCGCCAATGGTGACATCTGCGTGGCTGTCGGCTATTCGGGCGACCTCTTCCAGGCCCGCGACCGCGCCGCGGAGGCCAAGAAAGGCGTCGACATCGCTTACGCCATTCCGAAGGAAGGCGCCGAGATGTGGTTCGACGAGATGGCGATCCCGGCCGACGCGCCGCATGTCGCCGAGGCGCACGAGTTTCTGAACTACATGATGCGGCCGGAAGTGATCGCCAAGTCGACCAATTACGTCTTCTACGCCAACGGCAACAAGGCCTCGCAGCAATTCGTCAAAAAGGAGGTCCTCGACGATCCGGGCGTCTATCCGGATGAAGCGATGCTGGCCAAGCTGTTCACTGTCGGCCCGTACGATCCCAAGACGCAACGCCTCGTCACCAGGTCCTGGACGAAGGTGATCACGGGACAATAAATAACGGCGAAAGCCCCGGCGGATTCGCCGGGGCTTTCCTTTTGACGCTACGACAGAACAAGAGGGGTAAACTATGAAATCGCTTGGCAGCATCCGCAGGGATTTCGCACCATGGAGCGATCCCAATGCCAAGCCCTACATTCAATTCGACAAGGTCACCAAGAATTTCGGCGATTTTACCGCCGTCAACAATCTGTCGCTGACCATCTTCGAGCGCGAGTTCTTTGCGCTGCTCGGCGCCTCCGGCTGCGGAAAATCGACCCTGCTCAGGATGCTGGCCGGCTTCGAGCAACCGACGGCCGGGCGCATCCTGCTCGACGGCCAGGATTTGCGCGGCATCCCGCCCTACCGCCGGCCGGTCAACATGATGTTCCAGTCCTATGCGCTGTTTCCGCATATGACGGTCGAAAACAACATCGCCTTCGGCCTCAAGCAGGAAGGCATGCCCAGGCCCGATATCGAAAAGCGCGTCGCCGAGATGCTGAAGCTGGTCAAGCTGGAGCAGTTTGCCAAGCGCAAGCCGCATCAGCTGTCCGGCGGCCAGCGCCAGCGCGTCGCGCTCGCCCGCTCGGTCGCCAAGCGGCCGAAGGTCCTCCTGCTGGACGAGCCGCTCGGCGCGCTCGACAAGAAGCTGCGCGAGGAGACGCAGTTCGAACTGATGGACCTGCAGCAGGAACTCGGCCTCACCTTCGTCGTCGTCACCCACGACCAGGAAGAAGCCATGACCATGGCCGACCGTATCGCCATCATGGACAAGGGCGAAGTGATGCAGGTCGCCACGCCGGCGGAGATCTATGAGGCTCCGGCGTCACGCTTCGTGGCGCATTTCGTCGGCAACGTGAACATGTTCGACGGCAAGGTCGCCGAGCGCACGGCCAACACGACACGCATCACCGGGGCGAGCGGCGCCCAGATCGTCGTCGACAGCGGCAACGGGGCCGCTGCCGGCGCGGACATCGTTTTTGCGATCCGGCCTGAGAAGCTCAAGGTTTCCTCGAAGAAGCCGGCTGATGCCGTCAACGCGCTGGAAGGCGAGGTCTACGATATCGCCTATCTCGGCGACATGACGGTTTACCTCATCAGGCTCCACGACGGGCAGATCGTGCGGGCAAGCGCGTTGAACGCCGCGCGCATCAGCGAGGATCCGCTGACCTGGAACGACCGCGCCTGGGTCTCGTTCCGGCCCGACGCCGGCGTCGTGCTGACCAGGTAGGAGAGGGCCATGAGCGACATCGCCTCCACCGCCTCTCCGTCCGCCGAAACCACCGCGGCATTGCCGGCGAGGCTGGCCAATGGCTTCATCAATCGCCTCGTCATCATCATCCCCTATCTGTGGCTGCTGTTCTTTTTCCTCATCCCGTTCATCATCGTCTTCAAGATCTCGATGTCGCTGCCTGCGATCTCGATGCCGCCCTACACGCCGGTGCTCGATTTCAGCGACGGCATTTCCGGATTCTTCGCGGGGCTCCGCGAACTCAATTTCGATAACTACGTCTCGCTCACACAGGATGCGCTCTACATCAAGGCCTATGTCAGCAGCCTCGTCATCGCCGCGATCTCAACCCTGCTTACGCTGATTGTCGGCTATCCGATCGCTTACGGCATGGCGCGTGCGCCGGCGACGGTCCGTCCGACCCTCTTGATGCTGGTGATCCTGCCGTTCTGGACTTCGTTTCTGATCCGCGTCTATGCATGGATCGGCATCCTGAAGCCCGAAGGGCTGCTTAACGAGCTGCTTTTGTCGCTCCACCTCATCGGCGAGCGACTGCAGATCCTCAACACCTATACCGCAATCTTCATCGGCATCGTCTATTCCTACCTGCCTTTCATGGTGCTGCCGCTCTATTCGTCGTTGGAGAAGATGGACAATTCGCTGATCGAGGCGGCTGAGGATCTCGGCTGCCGACCGGTCATCGCCTTCTGGAAGATCACCTTCCCGCTGTCGCTGCCAGGCGTCATCGCCGGCTGCCTGCTGGTGTTCATTCCGGCCGTCGGCGAGTTCGTCATCCCCGATCTGCTCGGCGGCTCGCAGACGCTGATGATCGGCAAGACGTTGTGGAACGAGTTCTTCAACAACCGCGACTGGCCGGTTGCGTCCGCGGTGGCCATTATCCTGCTGCTGGTGCTCACCATTCCAATGATGTTCTACCAGCAGGCCCAGGCGCGCGCTCAGGAGCAGGGCAAATGAATGCCAGCTGGAGCCGCTTCAACGTCACCTCGGTGGCGCTTGGCTTTGCCTTCCTCTATCTGCCGATCATCCTTTTGATCGTCTTTTCCTTCAACGATTCGAAGCTCGTCACCGTCTGGGGCGGCTTCTCGACCAGATGGTATGTGTCGCTGGTCCACAATCAGGGACTGATGGACGCCACCTGGGTGACGGCGCGCGTCGGCGTCATCTCGGCGACTGTGGCGACGGTGCTCGGCACGCTGGCCGCCATCACCTTGACCCGCTACACGCGCTTCCGCGGCCGCATCCTGTTTTCAGGCATGGTCTTTGCGCCGCTGGTGATGCCGGAAGTGATCACCGGCCTCTCGCTGCTTTTGCTCTTCGTCGCCGTCGGGCTCGACCGCGGCTTCTTCACCGTTACGCTCGCCCACATCACCTTGACGATGTGCTTCGTCGCCGTCGTCGTGCAGTCGCGCCTGGTCACCTTCGACCGCTCGCTCGAAGAGGCCGCCATGGACCTTGGCGCGCCGCCGGTGAAAACCTTCTTCCAGATCACGCTGCCGGTCATCCTGCCGGCGATCGTCTCGGGCTGGATGCTGGCCTTCACGCTTTCGCTCGACGATCTGGTCATCGCCAGCTTCACCTCAGGACCCGGTGCGACGACGCTGCCGATGAAGATCTACAGCCAGGTTCGCCTCGGCGTGACGCCCGAGATCAACGCCGCCTGCACCCTCCTGATCGCCGTCGTGGCGATAGGCGTCATCATCGCCTCGATCGCCAACAAGCGCCGCGAGGTCCAGCGCCAGCGCGACGAGCAGGCCGCGCAGCGCGGGTAATAGCCCTACTGGCCTGAAACGCCGCGGCTGATCGGTGAGATGAACGGCGTGCTCCAGTTGCCGCCGACGAAGAACAGCGACTGGGTCGGTCCCGGCGGAGCCGGATTGGCCGCCTGACCGTTGGCCTGGGGCTGCTGCGCCGGTTGTCCGGTCGGGACGATGCCGCCGGATAGCGCCAGCCCCCGCCCCGTATAGGAGGCGATGCCGGACAGCCAGATCTTGTACTTCTGCGAATTGACCTCGGCCTTGTCCAGCCGCGCCACGCCCTTCGAGATGCTCGCCTTGATCTCGGCGCCGTCGATCGGCAGCGAGCCGTCGGCGACATCGTCTAGCGCGAAGAAGCCGCCCTGTTCGTTATGCTTGAGGAAGGCGGGCAAATTGAGCCCGTTCAGCGAGCCCGGCCCGAACGTGGCCGAGAACGATCCGTCCGCATTCTCGAAGATGGAGTCCCAGGCCCTGCCAGGTCCTTTGAGAATGATCGACACGGTTCCGGTGCTGGCCGGCACCAGCCGCGTCATTCCCGCCGTCGTGGCGAAGGCGCCGCTGTCGATGTTCGAGGCCAGCAGCCGCATCTCGATCTGCGTGCCCTCGGGCTTGCGGTCGAAGCGCAGGCTGCTCTGGATGTTGCCGCCGAAGGCAGAAGCATCGGATATGTCGAAAACGGCGAGGCCGTTCTTGACCTGCGCCGTGGCGGCGACGTCGGCAAGCTGGACCGGGCCGGCCGTGGCGTGCGCCGCCGAGAGCCTGAGGTCGAGATTGATCCGGTCGGCGAAACTGGTGTCGATCGCGCCGGGACCCGCTTCGCCAGTGGGGGCGATCGGCGTGAAGGCGGACAGGAATGATCTCAGGTCAAGCGTATCGAAGGCAAGCGTGCCGGCGATCACCGGCCGCGCCTCGGCGAACGAGAAGTCCAGCGCGCCCATGCCTGGATTGTTGTCCAGCGCCACGGTGGTGTTCTCGAACTTCGCTCGCCCCGCCGATGCCGTCACCTTGCTGGCAAACGAAACCGAGCCGATCGCGGCCCCTGGGGCAATGCCGGCCTGCGACCACTCCAGCACCCGCCGCAGCGATGGCGCGGCGAACTTCGCCTGGCCGTCGAAATAGGCGTTGTCCGACATCGCGGCGACGCCGTCGAACGAGAAGGTGGCGGGCGCTGCCTTGAAGGCGAGCGTGACCGGCGCGGCACCTCCTGCAAACAGCACCAGCGGCTTCGACGAGGAAAAATTCAGCTGGACGCTCTCGCCGCGCCATATTCCGGTTGCCGTCAGGGAGGCATCGCTGTTCATCGCCTCCCAGTTCACCTGGCCGCTCAGGCTGGTCAGGATTTCGGTGTCCTTGCCGCCCGCCGAAGTCACAACACGGCCATCGCGGAACTCGACGGTGCCGAACGGGTCCGAGGGCAATTTGCCGAGATCAGGCTTCTGCGGGTTGGCGGTGACCACGCCGCGGGCGGCGTCGATCGAGCGCGTGATACGGCCACCGGTTGGAAGCGGCGGCAGATAGAAGCCGCTCGCGGTGCGCTCGACCCTGATTGTCGGCCGCACCAGCCTTGCGGTCGAAAACGCCACGTCGCCCTGCAAGGCGGCCATGGCGGAAAGGTCGACTTCGACCCGCTCGGCTTCGACCACCGGCGGCGCATCCGTCTCGGTCCATTGCGAAAGTGTCACATCGCTCAGGATCGCCCGGAACTTCGGCCACACCTCGATGCGCGGCGAGCCGTCGATGGTGACGCGGAAGCCGCTCCAGGCGCTCAACTCCCAGGCGATGCGGTCGCGCACGATGCGGGTCGAGGCAATCAGCGGCAGGGCGGCGACCGCAAGCGCGATGACCAGCACGGCAACGCCGGCCATCCACACCCCGCGGCGGATCAGAGATGATGGCATTTCGCCCCGTATGCTTCCGTTGCCGACAAATTCGCCCGACGGGTGTAACCGAGCGCTGACGCTTTTCAAGTCTTTATGGCCCTGCGATGGCATATGCGCCGCTTCGGCATCGCGCGTCCGAACAAAATCTTGCCCTGCTGCGTTGCGCTATGCATAAGCGATACGCCCTGATCGCCGCCCGAAATTGCGCGCCGGTTTTGGGACAACGACAGGCGCTACGTTGCGTTTAACTGCCGCAAGCGCGACGTGCTGGGAGGAACGATCATGGCCGCCGACACCCCCTTGTGGACCCCGACGCCGGACCAGGTCGCCTCCGCGCCATTGACCGCTTTCATGAAAGCTGCGGCAGCGAAGACCGGCGGGCCCCTTTCGAGCTATGCCGGGCTTCACCGCTGGTCGATCGACGATCGCGAAGGGTTCTGGGACCTGGTCTGGGACTTCTGCGGGCTCGTCGGCGACAAGGGCGGGCGGGTTCTCGTCGACGGCGACAGGATGCCGGGTGCCGGCTTCTTTCCCGACGCAAGGCTCAACTTCGCCGAGAACCTTCTGAAGAAGACCGGGAGCAGCCTGGCAATCGTCTTTCGCGGCGAGGACAAGGTCGAGCGCCGGCTCTCCTGGAACGAGCTTCATGCGCTGACCTCGCGCCTGCAGCAGTTCTTCCTGTCGCTGGGCGTGAAGGCGGGCGACCGCATCGCCGCCATGATGCCGAATATGCCCGAGGCCGTTGCCGCCATGCTCGCCGCCGCGTCGATCGGCGCCGTCTGGTCGTCCTGCTCTCCCGATTTCGGCGAGCAGGGCGTGCTCGACCGCTTCGGCCAGATCGGGCCGGTCGTCTTCATCGCGCCGGACGGCTACTGGTACAATGGCAAGGCGATAGAGGTCGCCGACAAGGTCAGCGCGGTGGCGGCCAAGCTTGGCACCGTCCGCAAGGTGCTGATCGTCGACTATCTCGGCACGTCTGCCGATGTCGCCGCCACCATCGACAAGGCGGCGGCGCTCGAAGAAGCGCTCTCGCCCTTCGCCGCCAAGCCGCTGAGCTACGAAAGGCTGCCGTTCGCGCACCCGCTCTACATCCTGTTTTCCTCGGGCACGACCGGCATCCCGAAATGCATCGTGCACTCGGCCGGCGGCACGCTGATCCAGCATGTCAAGGAACACCGGCTGCATGCCGGGCTGCTCGATGGCGACCGCTTTTTCTACTTCACCACCTGCGGCTGGATGATGTGGAACTGGCTGGTCTCGGGCCTGGCTTCAGGAGCGACGCTTCTGCTTTATGACGGCTCGCCTTTCTATCCCGACGGCAACGCGCTGTTCGACTTCGCCGACGCCGAGAAGATGACCTATTTCGGCACCTCGGCCAAGTTCATCGATTCCGTGCGCAAGGCAGGCCTGAAACCGATCGGCAGTCATGACCTGGCAAGCGTGCGCACCATCTCGTCCACCGGCTCGCCGCTGTCGCCGGAGGATTTCCGTTTCGTCTATGACGGCATCAAGAAGGACGTGCACCTGGCCTCGATCTCCGGCGGCACCGACATCGTCTCCTGCTTCGTGCTGGGCGTGCCCACCGAGCCGGTCTGGACCGGCGAGATCCAGGGACCGGGCCTCGGCCTGGCGGTCGATGTCTGGGACGATGACGGCACGCCGGTCCGCCAGGAAAAAGGCGAACTGGTCTGCACCAGGGCATTTCCATCGATGCCGGTCGGCTTCTGGAACGATCCGGACGGCAAGAAGTACCACGCGGCCTATTTCGAACGTTTCGACAATGTCTGGTGCCACGGCGACTTTGCCGAGTGGACGGCGCATGGCGGCATGGTCATCCATGGCCGCTCCGACGCCACGCTCAATCCTGGCGGGGTCAGGATCGGCACGGCCGAGATCTACAACCAGGTCGAGCAGATGCCGGAGATCCTGGAGGCGCTGTGCATCGGCCAGGATTTCGACAACGACGTGCGCGTCGTCCTGTTCGTGCGTCTGGCCGCCGGCGTCACGCTCGACGAGGATCTCGAAAAGCGCATCCGCGCCAAGATCCGTTCGGGCGCCAGCCCCCGCCACGTGCCGGCCAAGATCGTCGCCGTCACCGACATTCCGCGCACCAAGTCGGGCAAGATCACCGAGCTCGCCGTGCGCGACGTCGTCCATGGCCGTGCCATCAAGAACAAGGAGGCGCTTGCCAACCCGGAGGCGCTCGAGCTGTTCCGCAACCTGCCGCAGCTTGCCGGGTGACTGCCGCGGCATGGTTAAACAATTCTCTCGGTCGAATTTACCTAGATTTCACGAGTGGTACACATTCGTAAATTTTTTCGCCTCCCGGTAAGGAGTTGTTAAGGGACGGCGTCGATAGTCGCGGATAACTTGAGGGAGAAATCCCGTTCCTCGCCCCTAGAGGTTCAGATTCGCTCAAGCCCCCGTTGTGACAGCAAATCCCATTTCAAGGCGTCCCGTTGGACGCCTTTTTCTTTGCAGGAGCCCGGGCGCGAAAGCGCTTATTCCGCCAGCACGCGGGTCGAGGGGAAGGCGACCTCGACCAGCGTTCCTTCGCCGGGGGTCGAAGTGATGATGAAACGGGCGCGGTTCGCCTCCACCATCGCCTTGGTCAGCGGCAGCCCAAGGCCGGTACCGTCGCCGCGGCCGCGCTTCAGCGCATTGATCTGCTTGAACGGCTTCAGCGCCTGTTCGATCTCGGCCTGGGTCATGCCGATGCCGGTGTCGCGCACCCGCATGACGACATCGCCGGAGGCCTCGTAAGCGGTCGACACGATGACCTGGCCGCCGGCCTGGGTGTAGCGGATGGCGTTCGATAGGATGTTGAGAGCGATCTGGCGCACGCTGCGCAGATCCGCCACCACTTCCGGCAGCCGCGAGGCGAAGCTGGAACGGATGATGACGCGCTCGCGATTGGCCTGCGGCTGCATCATCGCCACCGTTTCGGCCAGCGTGTCGTTGAGCGACACCGCCTCGTAATCCATCTCCTGCTGGCCGGCCTCGATCTTGGAGATATCGAGCAGATCGTTGACCAGATCGAGCACGTGATTGCCAGAGCGGTTGATGTCGCGCAGATAGTCACGGTAGCGATCGTTGGCCACGGGGCCGAACTTCTCGTCGACCATCAATTCGGAAAAGCCGATGATGGCGTTGAGCGGCGTGCGTATCTCATGGCTGATGCGGGCGAGGAAATCCGTCTTCTGCGAGGAGGCGCGCTCGGCCACGGCGCGCGCCTGGGTGAGGTCTTCCTCGGCCCGCTTCCACTGCGTGATGTCGCGCACCACCGCGCAGAAGCCGCTGTCGTTGGGCAGCCTGCCGATAGTCATGAACAATGGAATGAAGCGCCCTTGAGACTCGCGGCCAATGACCTCGCGGCCGTCATTCAAGACGCTCGCTACGCCGGGCTCGGAAAGACCGCTGAGATAGTCGCGCGCCGCGCGCTGGCTCTCGATGGCGAACAGCGAGGCAAAAGGCTTGCCGGCGACCTCGTCGCTGTCGAAGCCGAACAGCGCTTCCGCCGGCCGGCTGATCGAACGGATATTGCCGTCGCGGCCGATCAGCACCACGCCATCCGTGGCGGTGTCGATGATGGTGCGCATTTCAGCAATGCGCGCCTTGAGCTCGGGAACATCCGGCTGATGGGTCGGCTCGTCATTCGCCGCGCCGAAATGCGCGGGCATCGCCTCGTCCTCGCCCGAGCGGCGCACCACCAGCATCAGCGCCTTGCCGCCGCGCCAGGGAACCGAACGCAGCAGCGCATCGATCGGGAATTCCTGGCCCTGGCGGGTTTTCAGCTTCAGCGAACGGTCGCTTTCGTCGGCCTCGCCATCGTCGGCGTAGTGGTCGGCGAACAGCGCCCCCAGCCCGCCCGCATCGGCAAGGTCCTCCAGCGTATCATAGCCGGTGAGCTCGAGGAACGCCTCATTGGCGTAATGCAGCATATCGCCGGAATGGATGAGCAGCGGCACCGGCAGCCTGGCGACGATGGACGTGTCGGGAGTTCCAGCCTCCTCTCCGGTAGAGAAGGCGGACGGCACAAATCCAGCCGACTTGAGCGGCGGCACCTCGAAGCGCGGCCGCTCCGCAGGCGGCGCCGGCATCCCGGCTGTCCGATCAATGGCGGACGAGCTGTTGTCAATGTCGGGATCGACCCAATCCTCGCTGTCTTCCGCATCGCGAAAATCGTCGGCGGTCATGCTATCGTCGTTCGCGCCGGCATCCGGGGCCGGCACCTCGGCCACGGCCGGCTGCGTTTCGCTCGGCTCGCTGGCCTGCTGCGTCTCCGCAATCTTGTCCGGCTCGGAAACCGGCGCTTCGCCAGTCGTCTCGACCGCTTTCTCGCGCCCCGCATAGTCGAGCAGCGAGACGGCCGGCGGTGTTTCGCCCTGGGCGGCGCTTACTCCGGAAGCGTCTTCGACGCCGTCGAGCCGGGCCAGATCCTTCTGGTCCTCCGCCTCGGTCTCCGCTTCCGCGGTGTCAGCGGCCTCGGCCTTCGGCGGCGTACGGCTCGCTTCCTCTGTAGCGGGCGTTGCCAGGTCGGGCGCCGCCGGCTCGGCTTCGCCGGCTTGCACCTCGCCAGTCTTCACCTCAACGGTCTTCACCTCGCCAGTCCGCGGCTGTTCCGCGGTTGCCTTCGACGTATCGACGTCCGCGGTCGCATCGGGCCGCTTTTCAGCTTCGGGGGTGCGTTGCTCAGCTTCGGGGGTGTGCGGCTCGGTTGGGCTGGAACTGTCCTTGCGCAGCCGCTCGCCGATTTCGCGGAAGGCGCTGCGTTCCAGCACCGACAGGCCTTTGTCGGTTGCCCGCTGCTTGTCGCTTGCCGGCTGCTTGTCGTTGGCCGGCTGCCGGTGTTCGGCCAGCCGGATTACCTTGTCGGCAAAGCGCCGCTCCGGCTTCGGCACGATGGTCAGCGCCGGCACCTCGCCGCGGAACGGATCGGCAGGCTTCGGCGGTTCCGCCGCCGGTTGCTCGCCCGCCGGCTGCTCGCCCGCCGGCTGCTCGATCGGCGGCTGCTCGATCGGCGGCGGTTCGGCCGCGCGCTCCAGCTCGGCCGGCGCTGCGCCGTTGGGCACAAGCGCCATGCCGAGCGCTTCCGGATCGACCACGGCGTCGGCGCTGCGCGCCACACCGAAGCCGCGAAAACCTTCGAAGGCGCGGCTGCGGCCATAGACCGGCAGCGCCGCCAGATCGACCGGGATCTTCAGCTCCGTGCCGGCCACCGGCCACAGTACCGAGCGGCCGGACCAGGTGTCGCGCCGCTCGAGCAGGCCGGCGATTTCGCCTGAGGCGTCGAGGCCGAAAGTCGTCGCGACATCGCTGAAGCGGCGGCCGATCACGTCGGCGGCCGGCTTGCCGACGATGTCGGCGAACTCCGGCGACAGAGTGCTGAACTTGCCCTCGGCGTCGGTGCGCCAGACGAAACGCAGCGGCGGCGCCGAGCGGTCGATCGTTCGCGGCGCCATCGGCTCGTGCGATGATGCGACCTCTGCGATAGCCAGCTCCTTGTCTTCGACCGAGCCTTGCACCGGTTCGACCTTGGCCGGCATCTCCGGTTCAGGTTTTTTGGCGTCGTCACCGCCGGCGTTGAAATACCAATGGTCGTGCTGTGCGGGATGGTCGGATTGCGCAGCGCCGCCATCTTCGGCCGGTTGGCCCACCGGGCCCGAAGACTTATCTTCGACGGCGGGTTCGGCGCTGCTGTCCTCGGGAATTTCGGTGACGGCCGCTTCGCCGGCTACCGCGGCCGGCGCTGTCGGATTGTTGTCCTGAACCGGTTCCGCCACGCCGCTCTCGTCTGCGGAAGCAGCCACTGCGCTTTTCGCCAAAGCGCCCTGGTCATCGCTAGCCTGTCCGCTTTGACCATCGCCAGCCCGATCGTCAGCAAGGCTGTCTGCGCCGTCAAGCTGGTCCTCGTCGATCACCACCAGCAGGTGGCGCACGTCCGTCAGCTGCGCAAAGCCGGCGGGATAGGTGGCCCCGGCGCCGGGAACGAGGCGCTTGACGATGCGGTCGCCGCTGCTAGCTACGTCGGCAACCAGGGCAGCCAGCGTCTCCGGTTCGATGCCGAGCGCCGCAAAGCCCTCCGATGCCGCCTCGACATTGCCTTGAGCATCGACGAAGGCGATGAAATGCCCGGCCTCGGTGAAGCCGCCAATGGCGCGGCCGGCGATCTCGGCAGCACTGCGCGAACCGGTCTGCGCGGCCGGCAGCGCCAGCATGATGGCCTTTTCGCCGTCCGGCATCGTCACCGCGCTGGCCAAGAAGCCGACGGCGCGGCTCACCATGCCGGTCGCCAGCCTGACCGTGATGGCGCGGTCGCTGCCGATCTCCGGAAAGCCGCTGGTCGCCATGATCTGCCGCCTGGCGATCAGCGGCAGCTGCGCCGAGGCGCCGATGATCGCCTCGATGTCCGGATAGCCGAACATCGCGGCACCCGGGCCGTTGGCCCAGATCACCTGTTCGAGGTCGGCCGACAATATGGCGAGCGCGTCGCCCGCGGCAAAGCGCTGACGGACCGCGTCGAGCACGGCGACGTCGAGGAAGGAGTAGTTTTCAGGCGGCATGCGCTGGCAAACCCTCACGGAGCGGGCATTTTTCAGTTAACGCTTTGTTAATAAAAGCCCGCGGTGCGAAGGTCCACAAGCCATGCTGCAAGGCGGTCGAAATCTCTGGGCGTTTGGTTAATGGCCGTAAGGATTTTATGTTGCGCTGCAACAAAGATGTTGCAATGCACAAAAAATCCTTTATGTTGCCATAGTACATGAATGAGACGGCTTTCTGTCAAAGCCGCTATCCTGAAAGGTTGGAAAATGTCCAAGACGACCACCAAGACCGAGACCGCCGAAAACGTTGAATTCCCGAGCTTCGACGCTTCCAAGACCACCGACCAGATGCGCGCTTTCGCCGAGAAGGGCGTCGAGCAGTCGAAGGAAGCCTATGCCAAGCTGAAGACTGGCGCGGAAGAGACCCAGAAGGTTCTGGAGTCGACCTTCGAGACCGCCAAGACCGTTTCCAGCGATCTCTCGCTCAAGACCATCGCTGTTATGCGCGCCAATGCCGAGGCCAATTTCTCGCATCTCGAAGCCCTGATCGGCGCCAAGACGCTGTCGGAAGTCGTCGAGCTGCAGACTGCCTTCCTGCGCAAGCGTGTCGAAATGGCTGTCGAGCAGGCCAAGGAGCTCCAGACGGTTGCCTCCAAGGCGGTCGAGGACGTCTCCAAGCCGGCCAAGACCGCCTTCGAGAAGGCCATGAAGGACGCCAAGGCGGCCTGATTTTTACGCACAACCCGAAGCCGCATCAAAACGTCGCATTTTATCAGACAAATAGATGTGCGATAGGGTTGTGAATACAGATACCCGGGCAGTCGGAACCTCCTCCCTCCGCTTCCCGGGGTGACCAGCCAGCTCCTCCTCCCGCTGGCTCGGAACAGGAAAAGGCCGGCACCTCCTCCCGCCGGCCTTTTCTTTGCCTGCTGAAAACCGGCGCCGATGAGGACAACCAGTCCTTTGCCTTATTAAGGGCCTTGAATTAGATTCCGATAGCCCGTATTTGACGCATCGCCGAACGACGGAGCGGATCCCGGAGAATGAAGCTTTCACCTCGATCTTGCTCAGGCAGATGTGCCGTTGTAGCTCAGCTGGTTAGAGCGCCGGATTGTGGATCCGGAGGTCGCTGGTTCGATCCCAGCCAACGGTACCACCATTCTCGATGATCTGAACGTGCCCCTTGAACCTTTCCATTTCTTCGGCTGTGCGGACCTTGGGCAAGATGTCTTGCCCGGTGAGGCCGACTCGGCTCGAATGGGGCATGCATCCTTTGGCGGGATGCTGACGTTTACCAACCGGGTTAGAGCGCCGCGCGTCCGTTGGACGCGCAAAGGACGCTCTAAAAACTTGGGTTCACGCATCGTGCTTTCCGAAAATCGATTCCGATTTTCGGGCCGATGCGGTGGCCGCTAGGGAAGAAGCAGTATGAGTGAACATGCGATCGAGTTCCTGCGCGGATGGATCGGCGAAAAGGTCCATTGCCAGCATTCGCCGGTCAGGATCGAGAAGCAGGCCGAGACCCTCGCCAGGGAGTGCGCCGCCAAGGCTGCCGAAGAAGGCATTCCGCTTGAGGACATCCAGGAAGAAGTCGGCGATATTCAGGAGCTGATCGCCTCGCGTCTCGAGGAAGCTGCCGAGGAGAGCGAACGCGACACGACGACGGACAAGCCGTCCAAGTGACGATTTTCCGGCATAAGCCGGAAAGGCCAGTAATTCCCTACAAATAGCCGAGCTGGTGTCCGGCATTGAAGCGGCAGGGCGTGCCGTCGAGCGCGACCCCGAATGAACACAGCCGCGGCTTGCCCGACAGCGTGCGATGATGCGGATCGTGGCTGCTCATCCAATCCTCAGAACAGTGAGCCCTGGTTGCCCGGGTCCTTGGTCCTGACTGGCGGCTTGGCGGCCAGTTTCGGCCGCGCGCCGCCGCTGGTGGCGATGGCATCGGCATTGCCGTCGGCGAATTCCAGCTGCAGGGCGGCACCCGGCGCCAGATCCGCGACCCGCTTGATGACCGAGCCGTCAACGTCCTTGACCAGCGCGAAGCCGCGCGCCAGCACCGCCTTGTGCGACAGCGTGGCGAGCAGCCGGTCCGCCTGGGTCAGCGCCGCGCGCAGGCGGTCCAGCCGCCGCGCCAGTGCCTGGTCCTGCCTGCGCGTCAGCCCGGCCAGCGTGTCGGCCTGCGCCTTCTGCCGCCTGGCGATCGGCGCGGGCGACAGTCGCACCGACGTTCGCTCGAAGCGTGCACGCCCCTGCCGTACGATCGCAAAGAAGGCCGCCCGCGCGCGGGCGATGTCGCGGCCCGTCAGCGTGCGCGCCTCGTTGAGGCGCCGCGACAAGGTTGCCGGCGTCAGCCGCTGCCGCTCCAGCGTTGCCCTCTTGCGCTCGATATTGACCGTCAGCCCTCGTCCGAGGCGGCTGGTCGCGTCGTCGAAGCGGCGGCGCGGCAGGGCCAGCAGCTGGTCGGGCGAGGGCAGTGCCCGCGCGGCCGCACGCACTGCCTGGCGCTTGCGCTCGAGATGGCGCGAGGCACAGGCATTGAGCCGTGCGCCGAGGCTTGCCAGCGTCGCTTCGAGCTCCGCCTTGACCGGCACTGCCATCTCGGCAGCGCCGGTCGGCGTCGGCGCCCGCATGTCGGCGGCGAAGTCGACCAGCGTCCAGTCCGTCTCGTGGCCGACTGCCGAGATCACCGGGATGCGGGAATCCGCGACCGCGCGCGCCAGCGCCTCGTCGTTGAAGCCCCACAGGTCTTCGAGGCTGCCGCCGCCGCGCGCCACGATCAAAAGGTCGGGCTGGCGGATCGGCCCGGCCCATTCCAGCGCGTTGAAGCCATTGACGGCGGCCGTCACTTCCCGGCCCGCCGTCTCGCCCTGCACCCGGACCGGCCAGACCAGCACTGTGAGCGGAAAGCGGTCCTTGATGCGGTGGATGATGTCGCGGATCACCGAGCCGGTCGGCGAGGTGATGACGCCGATCACCCGCGGCATGAACGGCAGCCGCCGCTTGCGGCCGGCATCGAACAGCCCTTCGGCCTGCAGCCGGCGCTTGCGCTCTTCCAGGAGCGCCATCAGCGCGCCGGCGCCCGCCGGCTCCAGATTGTCGATGACGATCTGGTAGTTGGATTTGCCGGGATAGGTCGTCAGCTTGCCGCTGGCGATCACTTCCATCCCTTCCTCGGGGCGGAATTTCAGCCGGCTCATCGTGGTCTTCCACACCACGGCGTCGATGCGAGCCCGGTCGTCCTTCAGCGCGAAATAGGCGTGGCCGGAGGAATGCGGCCCGCGATAGCCGGAGATCTCGCCGCGCACGCGCACATTGCCGAACGCGTCCTCGACGGTGCGCTTCAGCGCGCCGGAAATCTCGCTCACCGTATATTCGGTGGCGTTGCTGCGCGATTCGCTTCCTGCTTCACTCATGCTGGGATTGGGGAACGCTTATCGGTCCGCGTCAAGGCAAAGCGCAATCTCGCTAATACTATAACGCGATTTTAAGGTCGATTTGCTTTGAGTTGCCGGCAACACAGCCCACCAAGGACGCATGAGCCCAAGCCCCAACAGCAGCCCACTGACGCATCAGGTCACGTTGACCGTGCTGATCCTTGCCGCCTTGGCGCTGGCCATTGTCGCCGGCTTCGGCTTCTACGCAACCACCCAGGCCGATCATGCTTCGCTCGAACGGCAGAAAATCTTCATCGCCGACGGTTTGAAGGACCAGGTCGCCGCGGTCCAGCGCGAGCAGGAAAGCGTCGCCGTCTGGGACGATTCCGTTACCAACGTCAGGGAGGGTAACCAGGTCTGGATCGAGGAAAACCTCAGCGTCTGGATGTATACCTACTACGGTCACAACCGGGTCTACATTCTCGACGCCGCCAACCGCCCGGTCCATGCCATGCGCGAAGGCAAGGTGGTCGATCCGTCCGCCTATGGCGAGGACGAGCCGGCCATACGGGCGGCCGTCGAAAGGCTGCGCGCCATGCTGGGCCAGCCGCCGCGGACCGATGCCTCCGGCCAGCCGGCCAAGATGGTGGTCGAGGACCTAGTATCGCTCGGCGGCCAGCCGGCGATCCTCAGCGTCATGCCGCTGGTGCCGAGCTCGGACCGAGTCACACAGGCGCCCGGCACCGAATATCTTGATGTTTCGGCTGAGTTCATCAATGACGCGGTGATCGGCAAGATCGCCGGGAAATATCTGCTCGAAGGCGCCCGCCTGGTGCCGCTGTCGCAACCAGCCGGCGCGGCGGCCGTCCCACTGGTCGATTCCCGCGGCGTCATTCTTGGTTATATCGGCTGGGACCAGGAACGGCCCGGCCTCGCCCTGGTGCGCAAAATGGCTCCGGCCCTGGCGGTAGCGCTGCTTCTGGCGACGGGCGTCCTGGTCTTCCTGCTGCGCCGGCTGCGCCGCGCCTCGACGGCGCTGCAGACCAGCCAGGATCAGGCGCAATATCTTGCCTTCCACGACACGCTCACCGGCCTGCCCAATCGGGCGCTGTTCGAGGATCGCTTGCGGCGCATGCTGCTGTTTGCCAGCCACGAAGCGGCAAGGGTGGCGCTGCTTTACCTCGATATCGACCGCTTCAAGCATGTCAACGATACGCTCGGCCATCCGGCCGGCGACGAGCTTGTCCGCCAGACGGCGGCCAGGCTTAGGCACACGATCCGCGAGGTCGACACGGTGGCGCGGCTCGGCGGCGACGAATTCGCCATCATCCTGCTGGATGTGCGCGATGTCAGGAGCGCGGAGGACATTGCCGACAGGCTGCTGCAGAAATTGCGCGAGCCGTTCAAGCTGATCGACGACCAGATCTTTGCCAGCGCCAGCATTGGCATTGCGCTGTCGTCGGGGCCTGACACCGACGCGGATGACCTGCTGCGCAAGGCCGACATCGCCCTCTACGAGGCCAAGAAGAACGGCCGCGGCCGCTACCAGATTTTCGCCGGCGACATGGATGACCTGCTGCTGCGCAAGCGCAGGGTCGAGGCCGAACTGCGCAAGGCGCTGGATGGCGATGGCGGCATAAAGCTCGCCTATCAGCCAGTCTTCGCCACCGACTGCCGCAGGATCCTGGGCGCCGAAGCCCTGATCCGCTGGGGACACGAGGTGCATGGCGCGCTGCCGGCGGCGCAATTCATCGCCATCGCCGAAGAGCGCGGCATGATCGGCGAGCTCGGCAGATGGATTCTGTCGGAGGCATGCCGCTTCGCGGTCGGCACCGAGCTGCCGTGGATCGCCGTCAACGTCTCGCCGATGCAATTGCGCGACGTCGGTTTCGCCGAACAGGTCGCGTCGATCCTGAGCGAAACCGGCCTAGAGCCGGCCCGCCTGCAGCTCGAGACCACCGAGAGCGTGCTTCTCGAACACAACGACACCATCGGCTCGGTGCTTGCCGCGCTGCGCAAATCCGGCATCCGCATCGTGCTCGACGATTTCGGCACCGGCTATTCGTCGCTGAGCTATCTGCGCCGCCAAGCTATCGACAAGCTGAAGATCGACCGCTCCGTCGTGCACCTTCTGAACGAGGACGCAAGTGCGGCGGCAATCGTCAAGGCGCTGATCGAGCTTGCGCTGGCTCTAAGGGTCGAGGTGACGGCCGAAGGCGTCGAGACCGACGGCCAGAAAACCCTGCTCGTCGGCATGGGTTGCCATCAACTGCAGGGCTATCTGCTGTCGCCGCCGCTGGAACCCGGCCAATTGCTGGCGCTGCCAGGCCTGTCGTCCGACGCCCCGGAACGCTCCGCCGCCCGCGCCTGACTTTAGAGACTGTTTCGAAATTCTGCTCCCAGACAGTCTCTTACCAGCCGGGCAGGATCTGGTTGGGCTTTGTCCGCTTCATCCTGGCGAAGGCGAGGGCTGCAAAGTCGAAGCTTCCCGTCTCCTCGCCGACCGGCACGGAAATATTGTCGAGGCTTTCCGAGATGTGGCGGGCCAGCGCATCGACGATCTCCGGCTGCGAGGTTTGGCCGCGCATGATGCCGATGCGGCAGTCGGGCAGCGTGCCGAACCCGTCGGCCTCGCCCAGAACGCGCATCCCGGGCCTGAGCGCGCATTCCGGCAGCACCGAGACAGCGAGGCCGGAAAGCACGGCGGCGGTGATCACGGTCGCCGAGAAGCTCGAGAAAAGCACGCGATACTCGCGGTTCTGCCGGTCGAGCACGTCGACGGCCGCGCGCCGCCAGACGCAGTTCGGCCTGCCGAACGCCATCGGCAGGATTTCCTGCTCATGCGTGGCGTGGTTGGCCGAGGTGACCCACAGCAGCGGCTCGCGCCGCACCACTTCCGACTGGCCGCGCGTGTCGTTGTGCGTCACCAGCGCGAGGTCGAGATTGCCGCGTTTGATATGCTCGACCAGCCCCGGCGTCGGCTCGCAGATGACGGTGAGCTCCACGCGCGGATTGGAGCGCGAGAAGCGCGCCATGATCTCGGGCAGGAAGCGGTCGGCGTAGTCGTCCGGCGTGCCGATGCGGATCGTGCCTTCCAGCCGCTGGTCATCGAAGGCGGCGAGTGTCTCGCGGTTGAGGTAGATGAGCCGCCTTGCGTAGGAGAGCAGTCTGTCGCCTTCCTCGGTAAGCCTGTTGGTGCGGCCGTCCTTTTCGAACAGCGGTTTGCCGATCCGCTCCTCCAGCCGGCGCATCTGCATCGACACCGCCGACTGCGTCCGGTGCACCTCCTCGGCAGCGCGGGTGAAGCTGCCGGTATCGGCGATCGAGATGAAGGTCTGCAACTGATCGAGATCGAGCGGCGCTTTCATCGGTCCAACCCATCATTGATGTTGATGCTAAAGATTAGAAACATTCGTTGGATTAATCAATCACGCCATGGCAAATTAGCGCCATCCACATGAAAGCATGTGCATCGAGACCGGAACGGCGCTCTCCCAGGCGCCGTTTGCCCGGCTCGTCCGCTCTGTCCCGAAGGAGGACCGACATGGCCACGATCGAATTCGCCACCGAGACCCCGCGCATCACCACGCGCCCGGCCGTTGTGGCGCGTCTGGTCAATGCGCTCGCCGACAGCTATCGCGCCTGGAAAAATCGCCGCGCCTTCTATCGCCTCGGCGAGATGTCGGATGCCGAGCTCGCCGATATCGGCCTGACCCGCGCCGATCTCCACGTCGCCATCGATGTGCCCTTCGGCCGCGATCCGACGGCGAAGCTGCGTGCCATCGCCAGCGACCGCGCCGACACCATTGAGGACCTCGCCCGCAAGGTCGCCTGACCGGCTTCAGTGCTTGGCTTTTCGGTCGCATTGAACCTTTTCAAGGCTCGGCGCGACCAAGCTTCATGCAGGCTTCCCACTCCCTGCCGGTTCCCCGCCGGCCTGCCTGCGCATTGCCCGGTTCTCCTCCAGGACCGGGCATTTTTCTTAGGAAGTCAGGTTTCTTGGGAAATCAGGCGAAAGCCAGCTTTCGCGACGGCCTTGGTATCGATCGGCCAAGTTCGTGGGCTGCTTCTATCCAGGACGCGATGGCATCCTGGACATTCGCGATCGCCTCTTCGGGGGTTTCTCCATCGCTGATGCAGCCTGGAAGGTCGGGTACAACGGCCGAAAACCCGCCGCCGTCTTCTGCCGCAAGCGGCGCGATGACGACCGGATATTCAAGTCTGTCCGTCATGTCTCTTTGCCTCGTCGATGAACGTTACGAGTTTTCGAATATATACGGGTTTGATGGGGCGTTTGAAAGGCACGGTCAGAATGTCGACCATCGCTGAGTGACTGATCTTGTAGTGCGACCCACCTGATCTTGGCGGCACGCATTGGATGCCGGCCTCACCGCAAACGGCTTTTACGTCCGCTATCGACCAATCGCCGCGAGGATTGCGGCGCATTTGCTCCAACCGTTTACTCAAGGGACATCAATCCGCACCCATGAATGCTACCGCCTATCCATTCCCCTCTTGAACTGGTCGAAGATCGATTCCACGCCCTTCTGATATTCGTCGCGCTGTTGCGCGCCGGTTTCGAACATCTTGCCGAAAATATCGTCGAACGGGTTTCGCAGCCTGCCGCTCGGATTGGTCTGCGGCTGCGGAGCCTGACGTTGTTGCGGTTGCTGCGGCGCCGGCTGTCCGCCCGGCATGCCGAATCCGCCGCCTCCACCTTGCCGCAGCATCTCCTCGAAGATCTTGCCGAGCGGATTGTCGCCATAGGGGCTTTGTGTCTGCTGTGGCGGCTGCGGTCGGCCTTGCGGCGGCGCGCCACCGCCGAACATGTCCTGCAGCACCTTCCCGAGCGGGTTCTCGCCGTAAGGATTGGGCGTCTGCTGCGGCTGGCTTTGCGGCTGTTGCGCGCCGCCGCCGAACATATCCTGCAGCACCTTGCCGAGCGGATTATCCATCGGGCTCTGAGGCTGCGGCATCTGGCGCTGCTGCGGCGCCGGCGCGCCGCCGCCGGCCTGCCGCATCATCTGCTCTATGATCTCGCCGAGCGGATTGCTACCGCCGCCGAAACCGCCTGCCGCCTGCATCTGGTTATTGGTCTGCTTGAACAGCCCGCCCATCATCATCGAAGCCATGGCCGGAAGCATCTGCTGCAGCACCTGCTGGCTGAGGCCGGTTGCCTGCGCAGCCTGGCTGGCGACCGCGCGCGACAGGTCCTTCGAGCCGAACAGATGTCCCAGGATGCCGTTGCCTTCGTCGATGCCTTGCGGCGAGAAGGCCCGCGTCGCGTCCTCGAAATATTTGGCGTGCTGGCCGCTTGCCATCGCCGTCATGAAGGCAGCCAGCCCATAGGGATCTGCGGTGTTGCGCTGCAGCCCCTGGGAAAAGGCCGGCAGCAGCGCCTCGACCGCCGCCTGCGTCTGCTGCATCGAAAGCCCACACTGCTGGGCCAGCGCTTGCATGCCGTTGCCGTTCTGGGCCTGCGCAAAGATGTCGAACAAGGAAGGCATCGCGTTTTCCTCCGCAATACTGTTGCGGGGAAGCCTAGTTCTTTTCCATCACCGATTGAAGCGGCTTTTGCGGTATCACCGTCCGGTAGCCGGCGAACGGTTAATAGGCGTATTCCATGAACACCGGCTCGATCGAGCCGCCCCAGCGGGTGTGATAGGCCGACAGCATCTCCTCGGCGCTGGTGGTGCCGCGCGCCACGACCTCGTCCAGCGTGTTGAGGAACGACGTCTCGTCATAGCCGTCGCGGTTTTTTCGTGCGCGGTTTTTCAGCCCCATGCGCGAGATGGCAAGCACCTCCCGGGCGACCTCGCGCAGGCTGGTGTTGCGGAACGGCGCCGAGATGCCTAGCTCCGGCACCGCGTTGCGCATCGCCAGTGCTTCCTTGTAGGTCCAGCTCGAGGTCAGCGCCTCGGCGGCGTCCAGCGCGGCCTCGTCATAGAGCAGGCCGACCCAGAAGGCTGGCAGCGCGCAGATGCGCCGCCACGGCCCGCCATCGGCGCCGCGCATTTCGAGGAAGCGCTTCAGCCGCACATCGGGAAACAGCGTCGACAGGTGATTTGCCCAGTCGCCCATCGTCGGCAATCCATCCGGTATATCGTTGCGTGCGGCGCCCGTCATGAACTGGCGGAAGGTGACATGCGTCATGTCGTGGTAGTGGCCGTCGCGGATGACGAAATACATCGGCACGTCGAGCGCCCATCCGACATAGTCGGCGAAGCCGAAGTCGGGCGAGAAGCAGAATTCGAGCATGCCGGAACGCTGGTTGTCGGTGTCGCGCCAGATGTCGCCGCGCCAGCTCTGAAGCCCGTTCGGCCGGCTCTCGGTGAAGGGCGAGTTGGCAAACAGCGCCGTCGACAGCGGCTGCAGCTTCAGCGACACCTGCATCTTGCGGCGCATGTCGGTCTCGCTCTCGAAGTCGAGGTTCACCTGGATCGTGCAGGTGCGGTACATCATGTCGAGGCCCTTGGTGCCGACCTTCGGCATGTAGCGGGTCATGATCTCGTAACGCGATTTCGGCATTTTCGGCGTATCGGCGAGCGACCATTTCGGGCTGCCGCCAAGCCCGAGGAAGCGGATGCCCATCGGCTCGGCGATCTCGCGCACCTGCGCCAGATGCGCATTGCCTTCGCGGCAGGTCTGATGGATCGTTTCCAGCGGCGCGCCGGAGAGCTCGAACTGCCCGCCCGGCTCCAGCGAGATGGCGCCCTGGCCGGTCGGCTCGACCAGGCCGATGATGCGGCCGGCATCCAGGATCGGGTCCCAGCCAAGCTTGTCCTGCATGCCTTCGAGGATGGCGCGGATGCCGCGGTTGCCGCCATAAGGTACCGGCGCGTTGCCGTCGACATAGAAGGGGAACTTCTCGTGCTCGGTGCCGATGCGCCATTTGTCGCGCGGCTTGTTGCCGGCCGCCAGATAGCCGACGAGTTCGTCGACGCCTTCAATAGGCCGGGTATCGGTAGTGTCGCGCGCCATTTAACAGCCCCTTCAAGGCAGCCGGACGACTGCCGGCGCTAGATGGACGAAATGTCAGGAGCCGATCAAGCAAAAAATCCTGAGCCAAGGCTCAACTGGATTTGATCACCAGTCGCCGACCGTCGCCTGCATGACCGCAAGGGCTGCCACCGCCGCGGTATCGGCGCGCAGGATGCGAGGCCCGAGCGGGATGGCGGTGACGAAAGGCAGCGCGCGCAGCGTCCTGCGCTCCTCGTCGGAAAAGCCACCTTCCGGGCCGACCAGCAGCGCCAGCTTTTTCACGCGCACCGCCTGCAGCGCCGGCAACGGATTGTTGGTCGAGGCGTCCTCGTCGCAAAAAATCAGCCGCCGCTCTCTGTCCCAATTGCCGAGCAGGCGTTCGAGCTTTTCCGCCTCGCGCAGCTCCGGCACCGCCAGGATGCCGCATTGCTCGGCTGCTTCCACGACATTGGCGCGCAGCCGCTCGATGCCGGGCTTCGCCACTTGCGTATGCTGGGTGATGACCGGCTGCAGGATGCCGGCGCCCATCTCCACCGCCTTCTGCACCAGATAGTCGAGGCGTCCCTGCTTCAGCGGCGCGAAACAGTAGACGAGGTCGGGCAATGGCGGCTGCGGCCGCTGCAGGGCGACGACTTTCAGGCGCAACGCCTTCTTGGATTTGGCGGCGACCTCCGCCGACCATTCGCCGTCGCGGCCATTGAAGACAAGCAGCTCGGCGCCTTCGCCGAGCCGCAGCACATGCGCGAGGTAATGGCTCTGCTGCTGTCCGGCATCGAATTCGAGGCCCGGCCCGAGATCGTCCGGCACGAACAGCCGCTGCATTTTGTAATTGGCGCGCATGGCCTAAGCAGGTTCCGCAAAAGTTGTCTCGCGGTCTTGCGATCAGAACCTGCGAAAAACAAGGGAATCTAAGCAATGGGCGAGGCCGGCGTTGCCGTCAAGTATCGGCGGAGGGATGCCAGACTGGCGCATAGCCCTGTCTCAGCACTGCAACGCTTGTCGCTGGCGTCAGCAGCCGCAGCGATTGCCCCGCAAGCCTGTCGAGCCTCATTGGATCGCTATAACCCGCGAACGACCAGGGCAGTGCCTTGCCACCGCGCAGGGCATAGGTGGTCCCGTCGTCAGCGACCATGACGCCATCCGGCAGGCCGGCAAGCTCCTCAACGGTGATGGCTGGCGGCTGCCCACCCGAGGCCAGGCGCTCCTTGTGCAGCCGCTTGTCGACCATCGGCGCGCGCGGCTCGGCAATGCCGAAGGCCTCGCCGAAGCGGCACACGAAGTCGCTCGCCCGTTCGCGCCGGCAGAAGAAGCAGGGCCGGTGACCGGCGGCAAACGCCGTCACCTCGTCGAGGAAGAACAGTTCGGTCCAGCCGGCTTTGCCGCCCAATTGGCCATCACTTCGCCGGTTGCGCCCCATCGGCTCGCGCCGCACATCGCGGAATTGGCAGGTGCAGACGATCCAGGCCTGCAAGGCCCAGCGCTTCTTCAGAAGCGTCCTGGTCTCGGGGTCGTGGATGATGCCGCGATTGCCGGTGAACAGGCCGCGATTCGGCACGGAATGGATGGAGCCGAAGGGATCGACCCGGTTCTGCAGTGGCATAGGCGTTCCTTATTGGCTGCGTTAAGGGCACCATGATATCGCTCGCGTCGTCAACATCATGTCAGCAGAGTTTCGATGCGCGTCCTGGTCGTCCAGAATTTCGACAATGAGGGCCTCGGCCAGATTGGCGCAGCACTTGTCGAGGCCGGCGCCGATATCGACCTGCGCAAGCCCTATCGTGGCGATGCGCTGCCTGAGCATAGCGACGGCCATGACGCCATGGTGGTGCTCGGCGGCGCCCAGAATGCGCTTGACGACGAGATCTGCCCTTATTTCCCCCGCTTGATGGACCTGACTCGCGACTTCGCCGACAAGGATCGCTCGGTGCTCGGCATCTGCCTCGGCAGCCAGCTTCTGGCGCGTGCTTTCGGCGGCAAGAACCAGATCGGCGGCGCCACCGAATTCGGCTGGCACGAGGTGTCTCTGACGCCGGCGGCGAAGTCCGATCCGGTGCTGGAAAAGCTGCCCGAGAATTTCCCGACCTTCGAATGGCATGACGACACCTTCGAGTTGCCCCAGCAAGCCGTGCGGCTGGCCGGCAGCGCCGTTGCCGAAAACCAGGCGTTCCGCCTCGGCCGCGCCGTCTACGGCTTCCAGTTCCATTTCGAGGCCGA
Source organism: Mesorhizobium sp. B1-1-8 (assembly GCF_006442795.2). Lineage (NCBI taxonomy): Bacteria > Pseudomonadati > Pseudomonadota > Alphaproteobacteria > Hyphomicrobiales > Phyllobacteriaceae > Mesorhizobium > Mesorhizobium sp. B1-1-8. Next base: position 5,362,443 of record NZ_CP083956.1, on the reverse strand, counting down.
TCGTCCGATGGTGCGCGACTGGAGCACGTCCTTCGCCTCGCTCATTGCCGAGCGCAACCCCGACTGGAACGACCGGCTCGACGACGAAATGGCCCGCAACGGACCGGACGCCGACGCTGCCGGCCTTGCGATCGCCCGCGCCTGGGTGGCGACGATCTGAAACTGCGCTGGTCGCACCGCGCGGCGTGACATAATTGGCACGCTGCCGCAGTTCCGCCTGGGGAAAACCCGCTTCATCCTTGGCTTGTGTCCGGTAGCCATCCTAGAAGCGCGCGCTCTGCATCTTCGGTGCAACCGCGATGAACCTTTTGTGTGATCCACGCGACACACCGGCGATACAGAATCTGCTTAGAAGCGCGAAATCGTCGAAACATTGATACGCATTTTATTGTTTCAACGCATTGGTAACCGCCTCGTGCCCAGATGCAGAAAATTCAACCTGAGATGACGTCCGTGAAAGCAGCGCTTTTGTCTTTTGTCATGCTGTCTGCCATTGTTCTGTGCGGCCTCGGCATCTATGCCGCCGACGCCGCGGCCAACCACCGGGCCGTTGACGGCTACGGCGTCACCGCCTCGCTCAATTAAGCCTGATCCTTCCCGGCAAGCGGAAGCTGGTCCCGCCCTTCGGGATCAGGGATCAAAACGTTTTCCCTGCACCGCCAGGATGCGTTTATCGGCGCCATTGACGGCGAGCGCGCTGAGCGTTCCCGACTGCCAGGCGAGCGTGTCGACATTGACGCGGTTGGCCAGCACCTCCGGCTCGGGAACGGGTGTGTGCCCATGCACGATCACCTTCGGATAAAGGCCAGGATGGTGGTGGAAGGCGTCGCGGATCCAGATCAGGTCCTGCGGATTTTGGCTTTCGAGCGGAATGCCGGGGCGGATGCCGGCATGGCAGAAGAAGAAGTCGCCAAAAATCACTGAAAATTGCAGCGAGCGCAGGAAGTCGATATGGGCTTGCGGCACCGCATCGACCAGCGCCGCGTGTCCCCGCCGCACCGCCTCGGCCTTGCCGAACCAGCGGGCGTCTCCTGTCAGGTCCACGCCATAGGACTGCGCCGTCTGGACGCCGCCATAGCGCATGAACAGGCCGTCCGGGTCGGGGTCGGCAAGAAAATCGAGCATGCCGAGGTCATGATTGCCGGCGAGCATCAGATTGCGCGGATTGCGCTTCTGGGCCTCGATCAGGAAATCGATGACGCTTTTCGAGTCCGGTCCCCGGTCCGTATAGTCGCCGAGGTGGATGATGCGCCAGTCGGTGGACGGGGCGTATTCCAGCTCGCTCTCGATCCTGCGGTGCATGGCAGCCAGCAAATCATGGCGGCCATGCACATCGCCAATGGCATAGAGCCGCATGCCATCCGGTCCGCGCGCGTCGAGGAAGTGAATTCCAGTCTCGGTCAAGGCGAATGCTTCTCCGTGTCGAACACGGAAGCTAGGACCAGTGGGGTGAACAACCTCCTAGCTAGCGACGAAGCTGGTCCTTGCCCATGTCGGTCACCAGGCGTTTCCCGCACAACGCCAGCGTGATGTCCATCTCCTTGCGGATGATTTCGAGCGCCTTGGTTACCCCTTCCTTTCCCATGGCGCCGAGGCCGTAGAGAAACGGGCGGCCGATATAGGTGCCCTTGGCGCCGAGACAGAGCGCCTTCAGCACGTCCTGGCCGGATCGGATGCCGCCATCCATATGCACTTCGATCCTGTCGCCGACCGCATCGGCGATCTCTTCCAGCACCGAGATTGACGAGGCGGCGCCGTCGAGCTGCCGCCCGCCATGATTGGAAACCACAATTGCATCGGCGCCGGTCTCGGCCGCCATCAGCGCGTCTTCCTTGTCCAGAATGCCCTTCAGGATCAGCTTGCCGCCCCAGCGTTCCTTGATCCAGGCGACGTCCTTCCACGACAGATGCGGGTCGAACTGCTCGTTCGTCCAGGACGATAGCGAAGAGACATCGCCGACGCCCTTGGCGTGGCCGACGATGTTGCGGAAGGTGCGCCGCTTGGTGCCGGCGATCCCCAGGCACCAGCGCGGCTTCATGGCCAGGTCGATGATGTTGGCCGGCGTCATCTTAGGCGGCGCCGAAAGCCCGTTGCGCACGTCCTTGTGGCGCTGGCCGAGGATCTGCAGGTCGAGCGTCAAAACCAGTGCGGAACATTTCGCCGCCTTGGCGCGGTCAATCAGGTTGAGCACGAAGTCCTTGTCGCGCAGCACATAGAGCTGGAACCAGAACGGTTTCTTCGTCACCGACGCGACATCCTCGATCGAGCAGATGCTCATCGTCGACAGCGTGAACGGCACGCCGAATTCTTCCGCCGCCTGCGCCGCCAGCATCTCGCCATCGGCGTGCTGCATGCCGGTCAGGCCTGTTGGGGCCAAGGCTACCGGCATCGCCACGGTCTGCCCGATCATGGTCGATTCCAGCGAGCGGTTGCTCATGTCGACCAGCACGCGCTGGCGGAACTTGATCTTGCCGAAATCCTCCTCGTTGGCGCGGTAGGTGCTCTCGGTCCAGGCGCCGGAATCGGCATAGTCGAAGAACATCTTCGGCACGCGGCGGCGCGCGAGTTCCTTGAGATCGGCGATGGTGAGGATGTCGCTCATGCTGGTCCGTTTGTCCCCTTAGGATCGTTTGCGTGTGGGTTCGATGTCGCCGGCCTCGGAGCGCTGCCTGAACCTCAGCCGCGACACGCGCTGCCAGTCGCCGCTGCGCTCCGCCTCGGCCATCGAGCGTTCGACGTAGGTGATGTGGTCCATCGCCGCCTTGCGCGCCGCGATCGGATCGCCGGCCTTGATCGCTTTGTGGATCGCCCGGTGCTGGTGAAGCAGCGCATCGCGCGCGCCGGGCACGGTGAACGCCAGAAGCCGGTTCTGAAACACACCTTCGGACAACAGCCGGTAGCAGGAGCGCAGCGTGTGCAACAGGATGATGTTGTGCGCGCATTCGCACACCGCGTGGTGGAACTCGACATCGATTTCGGCCTCGTCGTCGAAGTCGCCGGTGCGGTGCGCCTCGTCCATGCGCGCCATGATGCGGTCGAGCAGCGCCAGGTCCTCGGGCGTCGCGCGCCGCGCCGCATATTCGGCCGCCACCGCTTCGATCTCGCGCCGGTATTCCAGATAGTCGGTCACCGCCTTGCGATGCGTGGAGATGAGGTCCGTCACCGGCCTGGTGAACAGCTGGCCGATGACGTCGGCGACATGGGTGCCGCCGCCCGGCCGGGTCGTCAGCAGGCCACGGGCTTCCAGCGCCTTCAGCGCGTCGCGCAGGATCGGCCGCGACACGTCGAACTGGCGTGCCAGCTCGCGCTCGCCCGGCAGCCGGTCACCGGTGCGCAGCACGCCTTCGAGGATCAGGCTCTCGATCTGCTGCACCACCTCGTCGGCGGTGCGCGAATGCTCGATCCTGGAAAAAATGTCGCTCAACGGAGGCGCCTGGGAACGGGACGGAATGTCGCGCAGATTAAAGCCACTGTCGCCAACTGGTCAAATTATTTATCCAATTCGCCCAGTCCGGTCGGTTCCTGTGCCGCGCCTTGCATCGGCCGCTGCCAAATTTTGCTGTTTACCTCCATTGCCTATTGCCGCAAGACGACGCCATTGCACGAAGGGTCGAAACCAGGGGGACCAGCCGTGTCGGACGAGACATCCGATCTCCAATTCCAGCCGCGCACCCAAGGCAGCGTCATGGGTTTTCCGGCTCATGAGGGACGGCCCGGCGCGCTGGGCGAGGTCCATGCCCGCCCGCATCCGCTGGTCGAAAAGCCGCGCGTGCTGGTCCAGCTTTCCTTCATGACCGAAGGCGGCTCGGCCGTCGATCATGCCGTGCTCTCGGAACTGTCGCGGCGCTTGGGCATTGCGGCGCCCGACCGTCAGGCCCGCCACCACGCCATGAAATGGGGCCAGGGCTCGCTGCGCTGGGAACGCCATACGGAATTCTCGACCTATCTGTGGGAAGGATCGCTTGCTGAGAGCGGGAGGGGCCAGGAGGATTCGCCCTTCGGCAACGGCTTCTCGCCGCCGGGAACGGTGATCTCCGGCATCCGGCTGGAGATCCGCAAATGGACACAGGCGAGCGAAAAGCTGATCGCCGGCTTCGATCCGACCAGCCTGTGCTATTCGCTGGTCGAGCGCGGTGCCGCCGCCATCGTCACTGATTTCCGCCAGGACGGCGATGGCCTGACCCGCATGCTGGTGCTCGACCGCGGCCTGACGCCGGCGAGCACCGGCGCCTTGTCGCAGCGGCTGATCGACATCGAGACCTATCGCACGCTCGCCATGCTCGGTCTGCCGTTGGCGCTGACCTTGTCGGGCCGCGCGCGCCGCATCGAGGACCGGCTGGCGCAAACCACGCTGGAGATGAAGGCGGCCGAGACCCGCGACAGCCAGACCTTGCTTGCCGACCTTACCGAGCTCGCCGCTGAGCTGGAGGCCGATGCCGCCTCCAGCCTCTACCGCTTCGGCGCCAGCCGTGCTTATGACGGCATCGTCACCGAGCGGCTGGAGGCGCTGGATGAGGAGCCGGTGCAAGGCTTCGACACCTGGGCCGGTTTCCTGCAGCGACGCATGGCGCCGGCGATGCGCACCTGCCGTTCGGTCGAGGAGCGCCAGGCCAATCTCTCGCGAAAACTCACCCGCGCCACCACACTGCTGCGCACCTGGGTCGACGTCGAGGTCGAAAAGCAGAACCGCGACCTGCTCGCCTCGATGAACAACCGAGCTCGCCTGCAATTGCGCCTGCAACAGACGGTAGAAGGTCTCTCGGTCGCCGCCGTCTCCTACTATGTCGTCGGCCTGATCGGTTACCTCGCCAAGGGCGCTTCGGTCTTCGGCCACGCCTTCGCGCCGGAAGTCGTCACCGCCGCCTCGGTGCCGGTCGCCATCCTGCTCGTCTGGTGGGGCGTGCGCCGGGTGCGGAAAATGCATTCCGAGCCGGCGAAGCATCCAGGCGAGTAATCTCCCTTGGGAGGAGAAAGCCAGCGGCAGATTGCCGCTGCGGAAGCTTGACGCCGCGCTCGCCGCCGGATGCAGCCAAAGCAGCGTTTGCAACAAAACGGTCAAGCTGGTAAAAGATTTTGACCAGCTAAGCGAGATGAGGCCTGCCCGATGTCCGGCCTAGCCATGCCCAAGCCAGATGCCGGCACGATGCGCCGCCGCGCCGAGATCGTCGCCGACATGCGCATCATCGTGCCGGGCGAGGGCGTCGTCGACACCGCCAACGAAATGCGCGCCTTCGAGAGCGATGGCCTCACCGCCTACCGGCAATTGCCGCTGGTGGTGGTGCTGCCTGAGACGGTCGCGCAGGTCTCGCGCGTGCTGAAATACTGCAACGAGCGCAACATCCGCGTTGTGCCGCGCGGCTCCGGCACCTCGCTGTCGGGCGGCGCGCTGCCGCTCGAGGATGCGGTGCTGCTGGTGATGAGCCGCTTCAACCGCATCCTTGCGATCGACTATCCGAACCGCATCGTCGTCGCCCAGCCGGGCGTCACCAATCTCGGCATCACCACCGCCGTCGAGCAGGAGGGCTTTTATTATGCCCCCGATCCATCCTCCCAGATCGCCTGTTCGATCGGCGGCAACGTCGCGGAAAACTCCGGCGGCGTGCACTGCCTGAAATACGGGCTGACCGCCAACAACGTGCTTGGCATCGAGATGGTGCTGATGAATGGCGAAGTGGTGCGGCTCGGCGGCAGTCATCTCGACCAGGAAGGCTACGACCTGCTCGGCGTCATGACCGGCTCGGAAGGGTTGCTCGGTGTCGTCACCGAGGTCACCGTGCGCATCCTGAAGAAGCCGGAAACGGCGCGCGCGCTGCTGATCGGCTTTCCGACCAGCGAACAGGGCGGCCAGTGCGTCGCCGACATCATCGGCGCCGGCATCATTCCGGGCGGCATGGAGATGATGGACCGCCCGGCGATCCACGCCGCGGAGGATTTCGTCCATGCCGGATATCCGCTCGACGTCGAAGCGCTGCTCATCGTCGATCTCGACGGGCCGAGCGTCGAGGTCAACCACCTGATCGGCCTGGTCGAGGCGATCGCCTACAAGAACGGTTCGACCATTTGCCGCATCTCGCAGTCGGAGCAGGAGCGGCTGAGTTTCTGGGCCGGCCGCAAGGCGGCCTTCCCGGCGGTCGGCCGCATTTCGCCGGACTACTACTGCATGGACGGCACCATCCCGCGCAAGGAACTGCCGCGGGTGCTTGCCGGTATGCGCGACCTTTCCGAGAAGTATGGATTGGGCGTCGCCAATGTCTTCCATGCCGGCGACGGCAACCTGCACCCGTTGATCCTCTACGACGCCAATGTGCCGGGCGAGCTCGACAAGGCCGAAAACTTCGGCGCCGATATCCTGCGGCTGTGCGTCGAGGTCGGCGGCGTGCTCACCGGCGAGCACGGCGTCGGCGTCGAGAAGCGCGACCTGATGCCCGAAATGTTCAACCAGATCGACCTCGACCAGCAGATGCGCGTCAAATGCGCCTTCGACCCCAACCATCTGCTCAACCCGGGAAAAGTCTTCCCGCAACTGCGCCGCTGCGCCGAGCTTGGGCGCATGCATGTGCATCGCGGGCAGGTGGCTTTTCCGGATATTCCGAGGTTTTGAGTGGCTACGCTGGCGCTTGAACCCCCCTCTCTGTCCTGCCGGACATCTCCCCCTCAAGGGGGGAGATCAGATGCCGCGTCGGGGTTCGCTAATCTCCAGCGCGGGCTGAATGGCGAGGCGCCGGAACTGCTAATCTCCCCCCTTGAGGGGGAGATGTCCGGCAGGACAGAGAGGGGGGCGAAGGAACGCGACCTATCCTTCCTGGCCATCGGCGGCCCACCATGACCACCTTCACTCCATCCACCCCAGCCGAAGTCGTCTCAACCGTCCAGTGGGCCGCCGCCGAAGAATCGCCGCTCGAAATCCTCGGTCATGGCTCCAAGCGCGGCATCGGCCGTCCGTTGCAGACGGAGCACACGCTCGACCTGTCGAAGCTCACCGGCGTGACGCTCTACGAGCCGGCCGAGCTGGTCCTGTCGGCGAGGGCCGGCACGCCGCTCGCGGAGCTCGAAAAACTGCTTGCCGAAAACGGCCAGCAATTCGCTTTCGAGCCGATAGACTATGGCCCGCTGCTCGGCGGCGAGCCGGGCCAAGGGAGCAAGAGCGGAACGATCGGCGGCATACTGGCTTCCAACCTTTCCGGTCCGCGCCGGCTCAAGGCGGGTGCCGCGCGCGATCACATCCTCGGCGTCGCCGCCGTCTCGGGGCGCGGCGAGGCTTTCAAGTCGGGCGGCCGCGTCGTCAAGAACGTCACCGGCTACGATCTCTCCAAGCTGATGGCAGGCAGTTGGGGTACGCTCGCCGTGCTGACCGACGTCACCTTCAAGGTGCTGCCGGCGGCCGAGACAGAAGTGACGCTCGCCCTTCGCGGCCTGCTCGACGATGCCGCTGTCGCCGCCATGGCGCTGGCACTCGGCTCCAGCGCCGAGGTCTCGAGTGCGGCACATCTGCCGGAGCGGATCGCCGCGCGCGTTGCCAGCGGCCGCCTGGGCAACGATGCCGCGACGCTGCTCAGGGTCGAAGGTTTTGGCCCCTCGGTCGTCTATCGCATCGAGGCGCTGAAGGCGCTGCTCGGCAAGGCCGGCCCGCTGCAGGAGATCGCCGGCGAGGCGTCCAAAACCATCTGGCGCGATGTGCGCGATTGCGCGCCCTTCGCCGATGGCGGCGCAAGGCCGGTCTGGCGCGTCTCGATGGCGCCGTCCGCTGCGCATCGTATGGTCATGGCGCTGCGCATGCAGGCAGCGGTCGACGCCCTCTACGACTGGCAGGGCGGTCTTGTCTGGCTGTCGATGCGCGAGACCGATCCGGAAGCCGACCTGCTGCGCGGGCTGATCCAAAAACATGGCGGCGGCCACGCGACGCTGGTACGTGCCTCCGCCGCGCACCGCGCCGCATTGCCGGTCTTCGAGCCGCAGCCGCTGCATCTGGCCGCACTTTCGGCGCGGCTGAAGGCCGAGTTCGACCCGAAGCACATCCTCAACCCCGGCCGCATGGCGCTCCCCTCAGGCTCTGCTAATCTCCGCCAATCAACGGAGGGAGCAGTAGCATGAGCAACGTCAATCCTGGCCCGAATGAGGCGCCGCGCCGGACCGACGGCTGGCTCGACCCGGGTTCGACCAACGCGCTGGTCATCTACATCCTCTATCTCGCCAGCCTCGTCATCGGCGTCACCGCGATTGTCGGCATCGTGCTTGCCTACATCAATCGCGGCAAAGCCGGCGGTTTCGTCGAAAGCCACTACACATTCCTGATCAGGACCTTCTGGATCGGCATTCTCTACGCACTGATCTCCCTGGTGCTGGTCTTTCTTATCGTTGGTTTCCTGCTGATGTTCGTCGTCGCCGTCTGGTTCATCGCCCGCTGCATCCTGGGTATCCAGGCGCTGCAGCGCGGCGAGCCGGTCAGGAACCCCGAAAGCTGGCTCCTCGGACAGTAAGGACGTTTTGTGCAGACCAATTTCTCAGCCGCGCAGCTTGCCGATCCGCATGTCGCGGAATCGGAGAAGATCCTGCGCAAATGCGTGCATTGCGGATTCTGCACCGCCACCTGCCCGACCTATGTGACATTAGGCAACGAGCTCGATTCACCGCGCGGCCGCATTTATCTCATCAAGGACATGCTGGAGAACGGCCGCCCAGCCGACAGGGAAATCGTCACTCATATCGACCGGTGTCTCTCCTGCCTCGCCTGCATGACCACATGCCCTTCCGGCGTGAATTACATGCATCTGGTCGACCATGCCCGCGCCCATATCGAGCAGACCTACCGGCGACCGCTAATTGACCGCCTGACCCGCGCCATGCTCGCTTTCGTGCTGCCGTACCCCAGCCGCTTCCGCGCTGCGCTGAAACTGGCCGGGCTGGGCAGGCCGTTCATCGGCCTGTTCGAAAAACTGCCGGCACTGAAGCCGATCGCCGCCATGCTGAAGCTCGCGCCGTCGTCAATCCCGCCAGCATCGCCGATGGCTTCGCCCGGCACGCGTGCTGGGCAGGGTGCGAACCGCGGGCGCGTCGCCATCCTCACCGGCTGCGCGCAGTCCGTGCTCGATCCCGCCATCAACGACACGACCGTCTCTCTGCTGACGAGGCTGGGCGTCGAGGTCTTAGTGCCGGAAGGCGAAGGCTGCTGCGGCGCGCTCGTCCATCACATGGGCCGCGAGGATCAGGCCCTTGCCTCGGCGAGGCAGAATGTCGATGCCTGGACGCGCGCCATCGACCAGGGCGGGCTCGACGCCATCATCATCACGGCGTCCGGCTGCGGCACCACGATCAAGGACTACGGCTTCATGCTGCGGCTCGATCCGGTCTACGCGGAAAAGGCGGCGCGCGTCTCGGCGCTGGCAAAGGACATCACCGAGTACCTCGCCGCGCTCGAACTGCCCGAGCCGGTCCGCAAGCCGGGCACAATCGTTGCCTATCACTCGGCCTGCTCGATGCAGCACGGCCAGAAGATCACCCGCCAGCCGAAGGAGCTTCTGGCCAAGGCCGGCTTCGTCGTGCGGGAGCCGCGCGAGGGACACCTGTGCTGCGGCTCCGCCGGCACCTACAATATCCTGCAGCCCGAGATTTCGGCGAAACTGCGCGACCGCAAGGTGAAAAACATCGAGGCCACCGGCGCCGAGATCGTCGCCACCGGCAATATAGGCTGCATCACCCAGATTGCTTCCGCCGCCAGGCTGCCGGTGGTGCACACGATAAAACTGCTCGACTGGGCCTATGGCGGCGCGAAGCCGGAAGGCATTTTGGAGAAGGGGCCGTTGGCGGCAGAGTGACCTTCGTCGTCGCGGCCCCTCATCCGACCGCTTCGCGGCCACCTTCTCCCCAGCGGGGAGAAGAGATTGGTGCCGGCGCTGACAGTCTCCTCTCCCCACTGGGGAGAGGTCAGCCGAGCGAAGCGGAGGCTGGGTGAGGGGGCGTGGCGCGATTATTCCGCCGCGAGCTGGTCGGGCACGCCATAAGTCGCGCGGTAGAGCGCGCGCTGGCGGTTAAGCGCCACCATGGTGTTGCGCAGCAGGATCGCCACCGTCAGCGGGCCGACGCCGCCCGGCACCGGCGTGATCCAGGAGGCCACCTCCTTGACGCTCTCGGTATCGACGTCGCCGACGATGCGGCTCTCGCCGTCCGGCCCGATTTCGGAATTGATGCCGATGTCGATGACGCACGCGCCCGGCTTCACCATGTCGGCCTTGATCAGCCGCGGCCTGCCGACGGCGACGAACAGTGCGTCGGCGCGCCGTGCATGCGCCGCCACCGAGCGCGTCATGTGATGGCACACCGTCACCGTCGCGCCCTCGCTCATCAGCAGGAAAGCGATCGGCTTGCCGACGATCTCGGAATGGCCGACGACGACGACCTCGAGCCCCTTGAGGTCGAGGCCGGTCTCCTTCAGCAGCTGAACCGAGGCGGCGGCCGTGCACGGCGCCAGATCGAGCTGGTTGTAGACGATGTTGCCGATCGAGGCCGGATGCATGCCCTCGACATCCTTCAGCGGATGCACCGCCGCCTGCAGCGTCTTGATCGGGATATGCGCCGGCACCGGCCGCTGGATGATGATGCCGGTAACGCGCGGATCGGCGTTGAGGCCATGGATAGCCGCTTCGAGCTCGCCGGCGCTGATGTCGGCGGCGAAGCGTCGTTCCTCGAAGCCGATGCCGGCTAGCTCCGCCTTGGCGCGCTGGTTGCGCACATAGACATCGACCGCGTCGGTGTCGCCGACGGTGATCGACACCAGCTTCGGCGGAAAGCCTTCGGCCCTGGCGATCGCCGCATCCTCGCGCACGGCGGCGATGATCCGCTGGGCGACCGGGCCACCTTTGAGATAGCGGCTGTCGTCGGTGCGGGACATGGGTGGCACCTCTGCTTTCTAAAGCAATTCCGGAAAGTGACTTCCCCGGAATTGCGTAAACCAAGATTTGTGCGCCGCAATAGCAGAGGACGGCCGGGAAATCAGCTCCGAAAACGAAGCGGCCTGCTTCGGAGGCGGCCAGCCGAACCGGCGCGAAAGCGAAAAGGGCAGCGCGGTTTCCCGTGCTGCCCTTTCGTGACCGGCCGTATCCCCACACGGCCCGTCCCCCGTTAACTCGATGCCAGTCTAAGCACGTCTTCCAAAAGCGCGCTATGGCATGAAAGCAACAGCCCGCGCCAAAATGACCCAGCGCTGCCTAAACGATTGATTCGCGAAGACTATATCACCTCGACCGTGGTTCCGACATTGACGCGCTCGTAAAGGTCGACAACGTCCTCGTTGCGCATGCGGATGCAGCCGGAAGACACCGCGCTGCCGATCGTCCAGGGCTGGTTGGTGCCGTGGATGCGGTATTCGGTGGTGCCGATATAGAGCGCGCGCGCGCCAAGCGGGTTCTCGATGCCGCCGGCCAGATAGGTCGGCAGATAACGGCCCTTGGCCGCCTCGCGCTTGATCATCACCGCCGGCGGACGCCAGTCGGGCCACACCTTCTTGTCGGTGATCTTGTGCGTGCCCGACCATTCGAACCCCGGCTTGCCGGTGCCGACGCCATAGCGCCGCGCCTTGCCGTTCTTCTCGACCAGATAGAGGAAATTCTGGTGCGTATCGATGACGATGGTGCCCGGCTTCTGCGGGCCGTCATAGGCGACTTCCTGCGGCAAATAGATCGGGTTGATCTGCGGACGCATCACCATGCGCCTGGCCTGCGGCTGTACCGCCGCGGTGCGCTGCTGGTCGGGTTGCGCCTGGAACAGCCGCCGCAGCGGCTGCTGCACTGCCTGCCGATTCTGCCGCACGATGCCCGGCGCATGGCCAAGCTGCAGCACCCAGGGTGCTGAAAGGTCGGGGCTGACCATCACCGGCGGTCTGTCGGCATAGCGGTCGCCGGCAAGGGAAGGCGTGACGCCGGCCGCAAGCACAGCTGCTGCGCCAAGCAGGGAAAGCAAAACTATCTTCATCGCAACGCACCTTGATCGTCGAACTCGTCCGGGGCGGGGGGCCCTCGGTCTCGCGATCCTTGGCGCGAAGCGGCAAGCAAAACATGAATCGGAATGCGTAAAATGCGGAACTGTCAGTAAACCTTTTGGTGTGGTTACCGGCCGGTTCAGGAATCTGGTAAAGCCACGGTAAAACCGGTGCTCAAGCGCATTAACGAATGGATTTCTGGCGATGGGAAACGAAAATGCCGGCCTGCTGGATGGCCCCGATGGCAAGGCGCGCTGCTTCTGGCATGGCAATTTGCCGGATTATCTGCACTACCACGACCATGAATGGGGCAGGCCGATGGCGGACGATCGCCGGCTGTTCGAGAAGATCTGCCTGGAAGGTTTTCAGTCGGGGCTTTCCTGGCTGACCATCCTGCGCAAGCGCGAGAATTTCCGCGAGGCCTTCGCCGGCTTCGACTTCGACAAGGTCGCCGCCTTCACCGACGAGGATGTCGAGCGCCTGCTCGGCAATGCCGGCATCATCCGCCACCGCGGCAAGATCGTCTCGACCATCAACAACGCCAGGCGCGCCCGCGAAATGGTCGACGAATTCGGCTCATTGGCTGCCTGGTTCTGGAAGTTCGAGCCAGGCCCTGATGATGAGCGGCCGGAGATCGTCGACCTGCTCCATCTGCGCGCCAACCCCACGACGGCGGTCTCGGTCAGGATCTCGAAAGAACTGAAGAAGCGCGGCTGGAGCTTCGTCGGCCCGACCACAGTCTACGCATTCATGCAGGCGATGGGCCTGGTCAACGACCATCTCGAAGGCTGCTACTGTCGGGTTGAGGTGGAGGCGGAACGGGAGAAGTTCAAACGGCCGAAATAGGGCCCTTTCCCTTCTCCCCTTGTGGGAGAAGGTGTCGCCGAAGGCGACGGATGAGGGGTGCTCCAGGGAACGCCGACGTCTCACTCCGCTGGAACACCCCTCATCCGTCTCGGCGCTGCGCGCCGATCCACCTTCTCCCGCAAGGGGAGAAGGGAAAGGTGCTAACCCTTGCCGCTCCAAGCCGCATCGTTTAGGAAACGCGCGCCCATTACCAGAGAAGACCATCCCATGGCCGACAAATCCGAAAAGACGAAAGCGCGGTTGCCGCGCGGGTTTGCCGACCGCAGCGCCGAGGACATCCGCGCCGTCGAAAAGATGATGGCGACCATTCGCGGCGTCTATGAGCTTTACGGTTTCGAACCGGCCGACCAGCCGCTGATCGAATACACCGATGCGCTCGGAAAGTTCCTGCCCGACCAGGACCGGCCGAACGAGGGCGTCTTCTCCTTCCAGGATGATGACGAGCAGTGGCTGTCGCTGCGCTACGACCTGACCGCGCCGACGGCGCGTTTCGTCGCCGAGAATTTTGAGCGCCTGCCGAAACCTTATCGGAGCTACCGTTCCGGCTGGGTGTTCCGCAATGAGAAGCCCGGCCCCGGCCGCTTCCGCCAGTTCATGCAGTTCGACGCCGACACCATCGGCACGCCGGGCGTAGCGGCGGACGCCGAGATGGCGATGATGATGGCCGACGTGATGGAGGCGCTCGGCATCAAGCGCGGCGACTACGTCATCCGCGTCAACAACCGCAAAGTGCTCGACGGCGTGCTGGAGGCGATCGGGCTGGGCGGTGACGAGAATGTGGGAAGACGGCTGACTGTGCTGCGCGCCATCGACAAACTGGACAAGTTGGGGCCGGAAGGCGTGAGGCTCCTGCTTGGCCCGGGACGATGGGACGGCGGCAAGGAAGGCGAAGGCGATTTTGCCAAGGGCGCCGGGTTGGACGGCACGCAGGCCGAAGCTGTTCTGCTCGCGACGGCAAGGAACGGACAGGCTGGCCAGGATTCCAGCGTCGGCGCCAACGCTGTGTATCAGGAAGGCGTCGCCGAACTTGCAACGATTGAAGCTCTGGTCAGGGCTGCAGGATATGGCGAGGACCGCGTTGCGATGGACCGCTCGGTCGTGCGCGGCCTCGAATACTACACCGGTCCCGTCTTCGAGGCCGAGCTCCTCGCCGAAATCCCCAACGACGAAGGCCAGATCGTGCGCTTCGGCTCGGTCGGCGGCGGTGGGCGCTATGACGGGCTGGTGTCGCGCTTCCGCGGCGAGCCGGTGCCGGCGACCGGTTTTTCGATCGGCGTCTCCCGCCTGATGACGGCGCTGAAGAACCTCGGCAAGCTCGACACTTCCGATGTCATCGCCCCGGTCGTCGTGCTGGTCATGGACAAAGACACGCAAAGCCTCGGCCGCTACCAGAAAATGGTCGCCGAGCTGCGCGCCGCCGGCATCCGCTCCGAAATGTATCTTGGCGGCGCCGGCATGAAGGCGCAGCTGAAATATGCCGACCGCCGCGGCAGCCCGGTCGCCGTCATCCAGGGCGGCGACGAACGCGCCAGGGGCGAGGTGCAGATCAAGGATCTGATCGAAGGCGCGAGGATGTCGGCGGAGATCACCGACAATGCCGAATGGCGCGCCGCCCGGCCGGCGCAGGTGACGGTGGCGGAGAGTGAGTTGGTAGGAGAGGTGCAGAAGATCCTGGCGGCGCAGGCTGCCGATCGCGCCAAGGGTGGCGCTTGAGCCCCCCTCTCTGGCCTGCCGGCCATCTCCCCCTCAAGGGGGGAGATTGGATGTCGCCTTTGCTTTCGCCAATCGCCGACGTTGCAGAGCGAGCGCTGCCGGCAAAGCTGCTGATCTCCCCCCTTGAGGGGGAGATGTCCGGTAGGACAGAGAGGGGGGCCTCGCGCCCGACCTATCGATGACCTCCCGCCGCCCCGCCATCGCCGCCGACATCACCAGCCTCTTCGCCGAGCGCAACACCCACGCCGTCGAAGTCGCCGTGCTGCAGCCGGCCGACCCCTTCCTCGACATGGCCGGCGAGGACCTGCGCCGCCGCATCTTCCTCACCGAGAGCGAGACCGGACAGACGCTCTGCCTGCGTCCCGAATTCACTATCCCCGTTTGCCTCGACCACATCGCCAGCCAGGCCGGCACGCCGCGCCGCTATTCCTATCTGGGCGAAGTGTTCCGCCAGCGCCGCGAGGGCGGCAACGAGTTCTTCCAGGCCGGCATCGAGGATCTCGGCGATCGCGACACCGCCGCCGCCGATGCCCGCTCGCTGGCCGACGCGCATGCCTTGCTGTCGCTGACGCTGCCAGGCCGCTCGCTCGCCATAACGCTTGGCGACCAGACGGTATTCGAAGCGGTGCTCGCGGCACTCGGCCTGCCGCGCGGCTGGCGCATGCGCCTTGCCCGCGCTTTCGGCTCGGCTTCGATGCTGGAGGCGGCCCTTGCCGACCTCGCCAATCCGCCGCGCAACAGCCAGCTTTCGGGAGATGTGGCGACGCTGGTGCTCGACGGCGACGTTGAAGGCCTTGCCGCTCATATCGCCGACGGCATGGAGGAAGCCGGCCTGTCGGCATCGGCGGGGCGCGCCCCGGCCGATATCGCCCGCCGGCTGATCGAGAAGGCGGAATTGCGCAGCGTGCGCTTGTCGAACGAGGCCTTCTCGGCACTGAAGGACTTTCTGGCGATCGATGTCGCGCTGGGTGGCGCGACCGCGGCGCTCGAAAGCTTCGCCACAGGTGCCGGCCTCTCCCTCGGCGCCGCGCTCGACAATTTCGCCTCCCGCGCCAAGGCTATCGAAGCGCACGGCCTGCCGGCGGCGACGATTCGCTACGACGCCGCCTTCGGCCGTCCGCTCGATTATTACACCGGCCTCGTCTTCGAGATCGCAGCCGAAGGTGGCGACCGGCCGCTGGCCGGCGGCGGCCGTTACGACCGGCTGCTGACGCTGCTTGGCGCGAAAAAGCCGATCCCCGGCGTCGGCTTCTCGGTCTGGCTCGACCGCATCGAGGCGTTGCGGGGGAGCGCGCCATGATCACGCTGGCTCTGCCGTCCAAGGGCCGCCTCAAGGAGCAGGCGCTGGAGGTGCTG
Source organism: Mesorhizobium sp. B1-1-8 (assembly GCF_006442795.2). Taxonomy (NCBI): domain Bacteria; kingdom Pseudomonadati; phylum Pseudomonadota; class Alphaproteobacteria; order Hyphomicrobiales; family Phyllobacteriaceae; genus Mesorhizobium; species Mesorhizobium sp. B1-1-8. The sequence continues at coordinate 5,346,536 of NZ_CP083956.1, read as the reverse complement.
GCAAAGGCCGGGCTGGTCGTCAGCCTGCCGGATGACAGGCGCAAATACCGCGCCCGCATCGAAGGTGTCGACACCGTCGAGATCGCGTTTCTCTCGGCCTCCGAGATCGCCGGCGAGATCGGGCAAGGGTCGGTCGATTTGGGCATCACCGGCGAGGATCTGTTGCGCGAAAACCTTGCCGACTGGGAGGCGCGGGCCGAGATCGTCGCCCGCCTCGGCTTCGGCCATGCCGATGTCGTGGTCGCGGTGCCCGACATCTGGCTCGACGTCGACACCATGGCCGATCTCGACGATGTCGCCGCCGATTTCCGCCAGCGCCACGGCCGGCGGCTGAGGATCGCCACCAAATACTGGCGGCTGACGCAGCAATTCTTCTCGCAAAAGCACGGCATCCAGGTCTATCGCATCGTCGAGAGCCTCGGCGCCACCGAAGGCGCGCCGGCGGCCGGCCTTGCCGACGTCATCGTCGACATCACCACTACCGGCTCGACGCTCCGCGCCAACCACCTCAAGGTGCTGGGCGACGGCGTCATCCTGAAATCGCAGGCCTGCCTGGTGGCATCGAGGAAAGAGCGTGCGGCGACGGACGAGGCGCGGTTGCGGGAAATCGCCGCGAAGATGTCAGCAATAGCGGGGTAGCGTCGGCGCGGCCCCTCATCCGGCCGCTTCGCGGCCACCTTCTCCCCAATGGGGAGAAGAGGTTGGCCCCGACGCTGAAGGTCTCCTCTCCCCATCGGGGAGAGGTCAGCCGAGCGAAGCGGAGGCTGGGTGAGGGGCAGTACCATCGACGGGATTTCCACCGCCCCGGCAGGCTGATAGGCTGGCATGTCCCGGGAGGAGACGGCGATGGCGATCAATCTCGACGAGTTCAAGAACGCCACCAATCTGCGCGGGCGCGGTGGCACCTTCATTGCTCCGGTCGACGGCAGGGCGCATGTCTCGGGCGACCGTTCGGTACCCTTGCTCGACAAGACGGTCCCGGAGCTGTTTTCCGACACGGTCAGCAAATACGCCACGCTCGATGCGGCGGTCTTCGTCGGCCAGGACAAGCGCTTCACCTGGAGCGAGCTTTCGGACACGGTCGATACGCTTGCCGCCGGCTTCCTGGCGCTCGGCCTGGAGAAGGGCGACCGCGTCGGCATCTGGTCGCCCAATCGCTGGGAATGGCTGGTGACGCAATTCGCCACCGCCCGCATCGGCCTGATCCTGGTCAACATCAATCCGGCCTACCGGCTGACCGAGCTCGAATATGCGCTGAACAAGGTCGGCTGCCGGGCGCTGGTCACCGCCGCCCAATTCAAGAGCTCGGATTATCTAAGCATGATCGAGACGCTGGCGCCGGAGATCGCGAAGGCCGAGCCAGGCAAGCTCAAGGCGCAGAAACTGCCCACGCTCGAAATCGTTATCCGCATGGGCGAGGACAACTCGCCCGGCATGTTCAATTTCGCCGACGTGCTGGCCATGGCCGGGCGCGACGAGCATGACAGCCTCGACCGCATCTCCGAGGGGCTGAAGCCCAACGAGGCCATCAACATCCAGTTCACCTCGGGCACCACCGGCGCGCCGAAGGGCGCGACGCTGACCCACAACAACATCGTCAACAACGGCAATTTCGTCACCTCGGCGATAAAACTCACCGTCGACGACCGGCTCTGCATTCCGGTGCCGCTCTATCACTGCTTCGGCATGTCGATGGGCACGATGGGCTGCGTCTCCAAAGGCGCCACCATGGTCTTTCCGGGCGAGGGTTTCGATGCCGGCGCCACGCTGAAGGCGGTGGCGCAGGAACGCTGCACCGGCCTCTACGGCGTGCCGACCATGTTCGTCGGCATGCTCGACCATCCGGATTTTGCGACCTTCGACCTCTCCAGCCTGCGCACCGGCATCATGGCCGGCTCGCCGTGCCCGATCGAGGTGATGAAGAAGGTGGTGTCGCTGATGCATATGGCACAAGTGACCATCGCCTACGGCATGACCGAGACCAGCCCGGTGTCGTTCCAGAGCGGTGTCGACGATCCGCTGGAAAAGCGTGTCTCCACCGTCGGCCGCATCCATCCGCATGTCGAGGTCAAGGCCATCGGCGCCGATGGCTCGACCGTCGCGGTCGGCGAACCGGGCGAGCTTTGCACGCGCGGCTATTCGGTGATGAAGGGCTATTGGGACGACGCTGAAAAGACCCGCGAGGCGATCGACGCCGACGGCTGGATGCACACCGGCGACCTCGCAACAATAGACGCCGAGGGCTATTGCAACATCGTCGGCCGGGTCAAGGACATGGTCATCCGCGGCGGCGAGAACGTCTATCCGCGCGAGGTCGAGGAATTCCTCTACCGACACCCCAAGATCAAGGAAGTGCAGGTCTTCGGCATTCCCGACGAGAAATACGGTGAGGAGCTGTGCGCCTGGATCGTGCTGAAGCCCGGGCAGATCACCACCGCCGAGGAGATCAAGGCGTTCTGCGCCGGCCAGATCGCCCACTACAAGATCCCGCGCTACATCCGCTTCCGCACCGAACTGCCGATGACGGTGACCGGCAAGCCGCAGAAGTTTTTGATGCGCCAGGCGATGGTCGAGGAGCTCGGCCTGGTGGCGCAGAAGACGGCGTGAACAGGCCGGCCGAATGCAGCGCGGCTTTCCGTCCGGAATTGCGTCAAAACACCCGGATAAAACGGGCGCTCGCCGGCCCTGGTTCATCCGATGTGTGGCGCTGGCCTTAATGCCGCACCACAGGATAGCCATTATGAGCAGACTGTTTATAACGGTCGATGAGATTGCGATCACCAAGGGGAGACGATGCGCTACATACGTCCGCTTTCAATCGAAGATGCCGTCGGCCAATTGGCCGGATCGGCGGGCACCGCCGCGATACTTGCCGGAGGCAGCGACCTTCTCGTCAGGATGAAGGGTGGCTTTGTCGAACCCGACCTGATCGTCGACATCAAGGCGATCGAGGGCCTGAGCGAGATCCGGCAGACGCCGGACGGCTTCAGCATCGGCGCCGCGGTGCCCTGCGCCGCTTTGGGAGAGCATGCCGCCCTGAAAAAGGCATGGCCCGGCGTCGTCGAGGCGGCAAGGCTGATCGGCTCCAAGCAGGTGCAGGGCCGCTGCACCATCGTCGGCAATCTCTGCAACGCCTCGCCGGCGGCCGACAGCGTGCCGGCGCTGGTGGCGGCCGGCGCCAAGGCGGTGGTTGCCGGGCCGGGCGGCAAACGCACGATCGCGGTGGCGGCCGTGCCGACCGGGCCGGGCAGGACGTCGCTTGCCAAGGGCGAGATCATCGAGGCGATCCTGCTCGACAGCCGCCCGCCGCATTCGGGCGACGCCTATCTGCGCTTCATTCCGCGCACCGAGATGGATATCGCCGTGGTCAGCGCCGGCGTGAACCTGACGCTCGATGGGGCAGGCGTCGTCACATCGGCCCGCGTCGCCATCGGCGCCGCGGCGCCGACCGTGCTTCTGGTCGAGGAAGCCGCCGAGGCCGTCATTGGCAGGACGCTGGACGAAGCCGCACTCGAGCGGCTTGCCAAGGTCTGCGCCGGGGCCTGCCGGCCCATCGACGACAAGCGCGGCACCATCGAATTCAGACGAAAAGTTGCGGGTGTGCTGGCGAGAAGAGCCGCCATGACCGCCTATCAGCGTGCAGGAGGCAAGTGATGGCCGGTGTAGCAGTCTCAACGACAATCAACGGCGACCACGTCGAATATCTTTGCCAGCCTGACGAGACGCTGCTCGACGTGCTGCGCGACCGCCTCGGGCTTACCGGCGCCAAGGAAGGCTGCGGCACCGGCGACTGCGGCGCCTGCAGCGTCATCCTCGATGACCGGCTGGTGTGCTCGTGCCTGGTGCTCGGCGCCGAGGCCGAAGGGCGGCGCGTCGAGACCGTCGAAGGCATGGCGCAGGGCGACAAGCTGCATCCGCTGCAGCAGAAATTCCTCGAACATGCCGCACTGCAATGCGGCATCTGCACGCCGGGCTTCCTGATCGCTGCCAAGGACCTGTTGGCCAGGAACCCCGATCCGAGCGAGGAGGAAATCCGCTTCGGGCTGGCCGGGAATCTCTGCCGCTGCACCGGCTATGATAAGATCGTGCGCGCCGTCCAGGACGCGGCAGACGTAATGAAGGGAGCGTAACGCATGAATTTCGATCCGCGCTACTCAGGACGCAATTTCGCATCCGTCGGCACGCGTCCCATCCGTCCCGACGGCGTCGACAAGGTGACGGGCCGCGCGCGCTACGGGGCCGACTTCAACATGGCCGGCCAGTTGGTCGGGCGCATCCTGCGCAGCCCGCATGCCCATGCGAAAATCAGGAAGATCGACATCTCGAAGGCGGAGAAGCTCGCCGGCGTCAAGGCGGTGATCACCGCGGCCGACCTGCCTGACCTGACCAATGGCGATGCCGCCATGCACGACGTCCTCGACAATTGCATGGCGCGCGAGAAGGCGCTCTATGACGGCCACGCGGTCGCCGCCGTCGCCGCGGTCGACGCCCGCACCGCCAGGCAGGCGCTGAAGCTGATCGAGGTCGACTACGAGGTGCTGCCGCATGTGACTGATGTCGACGAGGCGATGAAGCACACCGCGCCCCTGATCAATGACAGCATCTTCACCGAGGGCCTCGAGCAGAAGCCCGCCAAACCGTCCAATGTCGCCAAGCGCAGCCAGTTCGGCCATGGCGATGTGCATGAAGGTTTCAGCCAGGCCGACATGATCGTCGAGCGCTCCTTCAAGACCGAGCAGACGCATCAGGGCTATATCGAGCCGCATGCCTGCGTGGCGAGCGTCAATCCCGACGGCACCGCGGAGCTGTGGGTCTGCACGCAAGGCCATTTCGTCTACCGCCAGCACTGCGCCCAACTGCTCGGCATCGATGTCTCCAAGCTGCGCGTCACCTCCTCGGAGATCGGCGGCGGCTTCGGCGGCAAGACCCATGTCTGGGCCGAGCCGGTGGCGCTCGCTTTGTCAAGGAAGGCTGGACGGCCGGTGAAGCTGGTGATGACGCGCGACGAGGTGTTCCGCGCCTCCGGTCCGACCAGCGCCACCTCGATCGACGTCAAGATCGGCGCCCGCAAGGACGGCACGATCACTGCCGCGGAAGCGACGCTGCGCTATTCCTGCGGCCCCTATGCCGGCATGTGGGCCGAGATCGGCGCCATGACCGCCTTCGCCTGTTACAGGCTGGAGAACGTCAAGACGGTTGGCTACGAAGTGCTGGTCAACCGGCCGAAAACCGCGGCCTATCGCGCGCCGTCGGCGCCGATGGCGGCCTTCGCGGTGGAAAGCGCCATCGACGAGCTGGCCAAGGAGATCGGCATGGATCCGGTCGAGTTCCGCATCAAGAACGCCGCGCAGGAGGGCACCAGATCCTCCTACGGCCCGGTCTACGGCCCGATCGGCATCGGCCCGACGCTGGAAGCCGCAAAGAGCCATCCGCACATGAAGGCGCCACTGGCGAAGAACCAGGGCCGAGGCATGGCTTGCGGCTTCTGGTTCAACTTCGGCGGCCAGACCTGCACCGACCTGAATGTCGGCATCGACGGCACGGTCTCGCTGGCCGTCGGCACCGTCGATGTCGGCGGCTCGCGCGCGTCGCTGTCGCTGGTGGCGGCGGAGGAGCTCGGCATCGACTATCATCAGGTCAAGGCCGTGGTCGCCGACACCTCGAGCCTGGGCTACAACGACATGACCGACGGCAGCCGCGGCACCTTCTCCTCGTCGATGGCGACCATCTCGGCCGCCCGCAACGCGATCAAAATCCTGCGCGAGCGCGCCGCGCAGATGTGGGACATCCCCGTCGACGACGTGGTCTGGGAAAAGGGCCACGCGGTCGCCAAGGGCGAAAAGCACGGCAATCTCGGCAAGCTGTCGCTGAAGGAGATCGCAGCCGCTGCCGCCACGACGGGCGGGCCGATCGCCGGCCACAGCGAGCTCGTCGCCGACGGCGCCGGCGTCTCCTTCGCCACCCATATCTGCGACATCGAGGTCGACCCCGACACCGGCGCCACCAGGGTCATCCGCTACACGGTGGTGCAGGACGCCGGCAAGGCGGTGCACCCGACCTATGTCGAGGGCCAGTACCAGGGGGGTGCGGCGCAAGGCATCGGCTGGGCGCTCAACGAGGAGTATATCTACGGCAAGGACGGGCGGCTGCAGAACCCCGGCTTCCTCGACTATCGCATCCCGGTCTGCTCCGACCTGCCGATGATCGACACGCAGATCCTGGAAATCCCCAACCCCAACCACCCCTATGGGGTGCGCGGCGTCGGCGAAACCTCGATCGTGCCGCCGCTGGCGGCGATCGCCAATGCCGTGTCGAACGCCGCCGGCGTGCGCATGACCCACATCCCGATGTCGCCACCGCGCATCCTGGCGGCGATCGAGGCGGAGCGGGAAGGCTAATGACGAAAGGCGCGAAGCGGTTTTCGGCTAACGTCACGGTCGAATGAGGATTATCGCTCATGGTCGAGGTGACGCTCTGGGGATCGCTAGGCACGCTCGCCGGAGGCCAGAGCAAGGTCGAGGTCGAGGCCAGGGATATCAGGGAGCTGTTCAGGAAACTGGCTGAACAGTATCCCGGCCTGGAGCCGTACATCGAGAAGGGAATTGCGGTTTCGATCGACGGGGTGATTTATAGGGATACTTGGGGGAAGAAGCTGCCGCCGGGGGCGGAGATTTTTTTGCTGCCGCGGTTGGCTGGGGGGTAAGCAGCGAGGCCGGGAAGCCAGGACACGTGCCTGCTCGTCAACAATGCCTGCGTCTGATCTGCACCGATAGTTCGAGTGTATATAGTATGGATGGAGACGCGCAGGTCAGTCGTAGGACAAGCTCCGTCAGATCCCGAAAACAGATAGCGTAGGGCCGGCAGGGACGGGCTACAGAACGACGCATCAACCACCACTCCGGTGTCAGGCTGATCATCCGACCGACGCACTACAGCTTGTGGCGTTGTCCACAGTCGCTTTTCGAAACTCGCCAAGACTCCCGGAAGTCTCTCGAGACATATCGCAACCAACCTGCTAATTTGAGTCATGTCGTCAAACGCCCTCTTCCGGAAACCGAAATCACTCGGTGCATTTTACACACCGCAGACGCTAGCCGATATGCTCGCAAATTGGCTCGTCCGCACTGGATGCGAGCGGATTCTTGAACCAAGCGTCGGCGAGGGAGCCCTTATTGAAGCCGCGGTACGGCGATCGATTGCGATGCACGGAAGCTCCAAGATCCGCGTGCTGGCCTGCGATGTTAATCCGCACGTCATCGAGACAGTCATTCCGCATGTTGCTCCTGATTGTGATGCGCGCGTTATTGATTTTCTTCAGCTTGATCCGGCTAGCACTGGCCTGTTTCATGGCGTCCTGACCAATCCACCTTTCACACGCAATCATAGCCTTGAGAAGGGCCGTCGAGTTGCACTACGGGACCGCTTTTCTGTGCCGGGCGCCGCCGGGCTTTGGGTGCACTTTTTGATCCACGCGCTGGAGTTTCTGCTGCCTGGTGGGCGGCTTGCCGCGATTATTCCTGCGTCAGGTCTGTTCAGCGACTACGGCCGCACCGCACTTGATCGTCTCTGCCATCGGTTTGCTAATGTCGAAATCCGAGAATTTGCCGACAGGCCGCTCTGGAGCAACAACGCCGACGAGCGCGGAGCGCTCATACTCGCCGAAGGTTTTGCGCAGGGCGCGTGCTCGCTACCTGACCCTAAGCGCTGGATGGTCAACGGCCAGCCGGCTGGTGAGATCGTCCGTGCGGACGCGGTATTTGAACAGCTAGCACGGTATGCGACCCCACTCGGTACTATCGCGGAGTTACGTATCGGAGCTGTAACCGGTTGCAACAGAATCTTCCTCCTTAATGAGGATGAGCGACTCCTGATGGGCATTGATCGGAGCGAAGTTCGGCCCGTGGCGTCGCGCGGGCGTCAAATTCCTGGCCTCACAACTAGCGCTGCTCAGTTGATCGAGCGGGCGCACGCTGGCGAAAAGACTTGGCTGTTAGCATCGCCAAGAATAGCCATCAAAAACTCGGGCGGTCGTGCCCAGCTTGCAAAGATTTCACCGAAATCTCGACGGTCCATTTTGTGGTTATCCAAGCGCTCTCCGTGGTGGAAGATTGATGTTCCCGATTGCGACGCAATCTTCACGTACATGAACGACCGTGGTCCTCGCCTTGTGTTAACTTACGATACCGTTGGCTGCACCAACACGTTGCATAGCGTGCGCTTCAATCCTGATGTGTCGCGCGAAATCCGGCTTACTGCATCGCTGAGCCTCCTCTCCAGTTTCGGGCAGCTTGCCGCCGAGCGCGGCGGACGTAGCTATGGCGGCGGCGTCCTCAAATTTGAACTCAAGGACGCGCGCGGAATGCCGATCTTGCCGGCGAGCGGTTCAATGGAAGCTATCTTCGCCAGCGTTGATGCAGCGCTGCGTCGCGGCGAGCACGACATAGCGACGGAACTGGCGGATGAAGCGCTCGTCGCACCGTTGCTGGGGCGCGATTGGCGCCGCCTGCTCGCGGCACTCCGGGCGGAATTATGCGCACGCCGCCAAATGCGGCGTGGACGCTAGTCAAAACGAAAGAGGCTCGCCGAACGGGCGCTGCATGGCTACCAAAGGATGGAAGTCGGGATTGCAAACCGTCCCGCTCCAACATTGTAGGATCGCGGCAAGGCGTTCGCGCTGTCGAGGTGGAAAATTGCGCAGTTGCGACTTTGCCTGAAATGATTCGACGTGCTGTCTCCAATTCTTCTGATGGAGCTCGAGGATTGCGAAGTTGATGACGTCGACCGGATATACGATGAGGCTGGGCATGCGCGGAATATCATTGAGAACGCCATAGAATTGCGCGTGGAAAGGCGGGTGACCTGCACGATGGACGGGCTGGCCATTGACTACCTCGCTCCAGCCCCCTTCATCGACATCGAAGTGAACAACCTTCTCACCGCCCCCGCCGATGTCACGAATGACAATCACCGCCACGCCTTTGATCTTTACTCGGCCGGTCGCTGGTAGAAATTGGCAGGCGTAATCCAGCCGAATATCCGCAGCAATTGGGTCAAAATCGTCGGTGCCGCCTTTCCAACTTTTGGACGCGCGGACTTGAATCGGGGCGTCTGCGTCGGTCCGCCAAGCGAAGCTTGCCTGCCCACCAGCCTTAGCATTTGCAACCGCGTTGCGCAGGTTGGTAGTCAGCCGTTCCACGCGCACCAGTGATCGCGGAGCCAAGAAATCCGCAGCGCCTCGCGCGAGCGCTAGCAAATCCTGCGCCATGTAGTCGGGATTGAATGTAAAGCTCATTCGACGACAGGCAGCTCCGTCAGATCGATCATCGTTTGCGCCACCGGATCGGCTTTCACTTCGTCACGGCGCATCCAAGGATCGACCGCTTCTGTCGGCCAACCAGGTGGGTAAATCTGAACTGCATCCTCGAGTGCGGCAATGCCGGCCTCCTCAAGATCGACATTGACCACCACGACCGACTCCGCTGCCGCAAGTGGCATAAGCCCTGGTCCGGCCAACTCATCTAGTGCATGCTGGAAACTGCCCAGTTCGTAGCCACGCTCGCGTAGGCGCCACCCAATAAAGTCTATGCCCGCTGCCCACCAGCGGCGATTAACAAGATCCTTAGCCGCACCGCCGTAGCAAGTAGCGCGAAGCGCTTGCACCCAGTCTCGCGTATTTGCAGATTGGTACAGGGCTGAGAAACTCTTAGGCTCGATTCCAAGCGACCAAGCCGCATAGAGATCGGAAAGGAGTAGGCCGGGGCATGGGAGCACTTGGTGAAGCAGCCATCGCAGCACCGGAGTCACCCCCCGGCTTCCTGCGGGCGCATTGCCGGCTTCGTTTATTGGCGGACGCCACTTGGCGATCTGGCCGACCGCGATCTCAGACCAAGCTTGGTCGCGTGGAACGGCAAGGAAGTCGCTGATTTCTTGCAAGTTCATCCTTGCATCCGCTGCGTCCGCGCGCAGCAATAGACAATCACGTGCAAGGCTGGCGATATGCCCGACGGAATAGTTCTCATCCTTAGGGATAAGCCACTCAACGTCTAGCGCCGACGCGATGCGCGCCTCCTTGCCGATGAAACTTCCCTCGAGCGGCACCGCCGGACCAAGCGTCGGGATTTCATCGGCGAACGCTTCATATTCACTGGTGTAAATTACAACTGGCGGGAGAGTGAGTTCCTTAGCGCGCGCCCAAGAGCGCAGATTGCCGACGAAGCTAGCCCCATCCAATGCTCCCAATCCCAACACCTGTTCGCGGTGAAGATTTTGGTCTAGCAGGATCAGGTCGGCGTACACCAACGCTGCTTCGAGGTCAGGTCCGAAGTTCGCGTCCTCGGGGTCAAGGGGAATTGCCTGGATGGAATCCGGAAGGGTGGCCGATTGCGGGGCATCGTCGATCAGCAGAACGTGAGGCTTGGTCATCGCCGCGGAAGCTCCAGCTCGATTGCTGTGGCCTGGCTGGATGATGGCGGCACGAATCGGATCGAGCCGCCATATTCATCGATTAGGCTTCGCGTGATAGTCAATCCCAGCCCCATGCCTTGACCAAGCGACTCATCAACCTCTGTGGTGGTCGAACGGAATGGCTCGAACCAACGCTCAGCGGTGGCTAAATCCACGGCAATTCCACTATTTTCAACGCGAACTTGGAACACGTCGTCGAGTTCTCGGGCAGAGATACGGACTGTCCCCCGATTGCCTGCAAATTTAATCGCATTACTGAAAAGATTGCTCAGGATAGCGGTTAGTTCTGCTGGAAAGAGCGGTGGCGTTTGCAACGTATTCGACACGTCGATCCGGACATCGACACGTCGCCTGGCTATTGAGCGCTCGAAAAAGCCGAGTACACGCTCAATCCGCTCACGAAGATTCTGCCGACTACGACGGCGCCGGCCCTCAATTCCCGTAACGTCCGCAAGATATATGGCATTGCGGCGAAGCCGCTCACGGATATCCTTAGCGTTGACGGCGATCGCGCGCAGCTGCCGTGCCTTACGAGCGTCTCGCTCTGCATTGGCCAACCTTTCCAGTGTGTCAGCGAGCGTCTGAGCGGCAAGCGAAAGGCTGCGCACTTCGTGCACGAATGCGGCGTGCTCGAGACCAATTGACGCCAGTACTCGAAACATAGTGGCTTCCGATGTCACTTCGTCGGAAAGATCCGTAGCCGAGCCGAGCGTTTGCTCAAGCTGCTCGAGTTGGTTTCGCGCATCGGTACTTCGCCCGGCGGAGATCGCCGTTCGCGCGTTAGTCAGCGCAGTTTGCGCAGTTTGGTGAAGTTCACGGAGCAAGTAGGCGGACGGGGATTGCCCTGCGGCCGCACGCCTTGCAGAGCGCTGTTGCCGGCCGCCCACAAGCTGTCGCGCTTGCTTGACCTCTGAAGTGGTTGCGTAGCGAAGGCGCACCTGTAGGTCGATCGCAAGCCGAACCGTCTCCTCAATGAAAGTGAACTGGTCACCGGGCAGAAAGCCCTCACGGTTGACAAGCATCTGTAGCTCGTTGGCGCCGGAGCGAGTTAGGAGTACCGCACCGAAGAATGCCGTGTTGCCCTGGATAGCGAGACCTTCCTTCTCGGAGCCGGCGGGCAGATTCCAGGCGCTTCGGCTCCGCAGTCGGCCGAGTTCCTGATGACCACGTGAACGGTAATCACGATCCAGCTCCAGCCAGTCATCGCGCGGATCGCCATATGGGAGGACGCGGAAGCCCTCGTAATATACCCGCACACCTTGATAACGCTTGGGCCACTGCGCGTTTGACATTTGAAGAATGCGGGCCTGAAACCCAACAGCGGGGTCATTTCCACCCAGCGGACGATCGAGGACGAAACCTTCAGCGTTACCGTACTCGGCAAGCGTTCGTCGGGTAGGGGTGACTGCGATCCTCAAGCGTCGCTCTTCTTTTTTGCAGTCGATCTCAATGATCCAAGATGCGCTAGCCAGCGCAGCCGGAAGGTCTCCTTCAGACAGCGCCAGATCGCCGCGATAACTTACCTGGAAACCGCCGGCGCGGCGCTCGTCACGGACAGTGAGCCGTTCGAGCAAATGAGGTGATGCGAGTACACTCTCTAGAGGTTCCAACAGAACGTCAGGGGGTGTCAGAGTCGCTACCTCTTCGAAGAAGCGCTCTCGATCACGATCGCGCCATTGGCGACGCAACGGTGATAGCGTCAGTCTTGTGCCTGCAGGGCGACGCGTGCCGCTTATTCTGCGAACGTCGACCGCACCGCTTCCTTCAATATCGGCTAGCGTTTCCAATGCCTCGATCGCGTCCCAGTCGATCTTCGCTTGGATTTCGTTGTCAGCAGGAAACCCCTCCAAAGTGTCCCGCTCCGCACCGTTCCATCGTCGTGACCGAACCTCTAGCCCATGTGCAAGCTTGTGAGCAGCGAGCCGACCGACACCCTTCTCACCGGTATACCGCCTCTCGAACCACGGGGAGCGCCGATCAGCACCCACGACCAGCAATGCGGAGGAAGCCCCTTGAGAATTCGGCTTCCGACATGCCGATTCCGTTATCCATTACAATAATACTGCCTTCGCCAGCTTCGGCGATTCCCCTTCCAAGGATCGTGACCTCAGTGGCATCGGCATCGTAAGCATTCTTGATCAGCTCGGTTAGAGCCGTCGACTCGCGACCGACAAGCAGCTCACCCAGTTCGCGGAAGAGCTTTGTGTCGACGGAAAATCCTGGCAAGTGCGCCCCCCTTGTCGATGTGGATGCAACCACTAGCGCTTCTCGGTCGCAGATCCACTACCATTCAGATGCGATTTATTAATCGCGGGCGCAAGTCCCAAGAGTTGCTGCGCTTTTCAGCGATCGCAACACTCAGTCCTAGAAGCCGTCGGTCGGGTTTCGACCGAACAAACTCATCCGCCAACCGCCGGCGACAGGTATTCCATGGCGCTATTGCGTCCGGCACGGGAAGACTGCGCGGAACTGTGCACTGGCCTCGCTGCTCGGCGGATAATCGAACTGGCGAGGTTTGCCTCACCTCACGCCCCCAGCGTCGGCTCCGTATTCACCTCCAGCGCCTCTTCCGCCTCATCCTCCTCGCCAAGAACCTCGCCCTTCACCGCCAGCGCCCGGCCTATCCAGATCGGGTCAACCAGATGGTCCCGCTTGGGGTTGGTGGTGTTCGGGTGGATGAGGATGCTCAAGCCGCCGTGGTTCAGCATCAGCCATGGAACCAGCGTCGCAAAAAGTTCGGTGGCGAAGGAGACCTGGTACATGGCTTGCTGATGCGGGCCGACCGGCTCGTCGCGCCAATTGCCCAGGCGCACGCGGAAACGTTCTGCGATGCGCCGGCGCAGCCATTCGGCGTGCTGCCGCTCGGCCGGCCCGTCGTAATAGATATGTGCGTGATAGCTGGCGATTTCCGAAAGTGGCCTTGGACTGGCTTTTTGGTTCACCTCGGTGCTCCCCTTCGATGCCTGCCATCGCGTAATTGTCGACCCCGGCGGAACTCTAGCCGAAGCACGGACGCCTTGTCTGCAGCCGGCGCGGCATCCGCGAACCAGCCGGGCGCCGACCTTGCGCCGTTCCAGAGTGTCATATTCGCTCCGGGGAACCGGCAGGGCAATCGCATATGGCAGCGCCAGCCCCCCACTCCGTCCGCGTGTCCAGCCGATAGATGGGTAACACTTTGAACCGGATACATGGGTTACAGTTTTCTCCCTGAGTTGCTGTCCGCCGCAGTGCCGTCTGGTCGGGGTTGAACGGCACTGCGGCGGACCAGTTTCTTGTGTCGGCCGTCAATGAAGCCGAGCGGATGGGCATAGAAGTGGAGTGCCCATTCCCCATTCTCGGTCTCGGTTGCGGCAATCGCTTCACCGGCCAGCGCTTTTGAGACGTAGATGAAGTCGCCGTTCCACTTGATCTCGCCGTTTTGGCGCACGCTGCGCACCGCAGCTTCGGCCGGATAGTCCGGCTCTGGTGTCGTCTTCGGCATGGCGCGGGTCGAGGGGCGGTAATGCTGTGCCGGCGTGTCCATACCCAGCGCCTCGTGCGGGCGCTCCTCGTTATACTCGCGCCGGAAAGCCTCGAAAGCCCGAGCCTGGGCGGCCCTGTCGGCCTCCGGCGCCTTGGCCAGCGGCAGCATGGTCAGGTGGAAGCGCTCATGGCATCCGTTCTGCTGCGGTTTGCCCGGCTGAATGCGCTCCAGCACGATACCGAGCTTGATGAAGCGCACCGCAAGCGGCGTCAGCCCGGTGACGCCGGCTGACGCGAACGGCGCCCCATTGTCGCTTCTGAACCGATCCGGCAGGCCATGCTCCTCGAATGTCCGTTCAAACACCGGCCAGGCTTCACCCTCCGACGTCGAGCCGATCGCCGCCAGCGCCAACAGGTAGCGGCACGCCCCATCCATCACCGTCAGCGGCTCGCAGCGCCAGCCGTCGCCGGTCCGGAACCAGCCCTTGTGATCTCCCGTCCACAGCGCGTTCGCCGCCTCAGGCTCCGGCCATGGACCGTTGCCCGCCGCTCTCCAGCGCGCGCGCCGACGCCCGACAAGGCCATGCCGCTTCAGAATCTCGCCGGCTGTCGACACCGCCGGCCAGCTGCAGCTGGGCTCCGCCCGCTTCAGCCGGGCCATGATCTTCTTCGGCCCCCACAGCGGATGCGCTTCCTTCTGCGCCACGATCCGCTCCACCAGCTCCGCTGCCGTGGCACGGCCGTGCTCGAGCGGCGCCCGCGGCTGGTCGTGCAGGCCTTCCGGCCCGAACGCCCGGTAACGTCCAAGCCATTTGTAACCGGTCTTGCGCGAGATCTCGAAGGCAGCACAAAGCTGCGTCATCGTCTCCTCGCCAGATAGGCATTCCGCAACAAAACGAAGCCGCTCATCCATGAGCCCAGTCTCTCGCCAAACCATCGCCGGTCCTCCCGGCGGACAAGAAAACTGTCACCCATCTAATCGGTCCATTCTGTTACCTATCTATCCGGTTCGGACACGCGGCCACCTCTCCCCCATGTCCATGGGGGAGAGGAAACCCAAGCCTTCCAAGGCCGCGGCCTCGGCGGTTGGCATTTCCTCTCCCTCACCGAAGGTGGGGGAGAGGTGGCTCGGCGAAGCCGAGACGGAGTGGGGGAGCGCCATCTGCGATTGGCCCCGGGGGAACCGGAGAGAACGGCCTGTGTTTATAACCGATCGCGGTCGCGAAAACCGGCGGCGCGTCGGCCGCATGAGGCGACCGTGGCGATGACAAACAGTGGCACCAGGGATGACAACACGACCTCTCCGCTACTTGAACGCCGTCGTTCCGCACATCTACATCCGGGGCGCGGCCAAAGCCGTCGCCTTCTATGCCGAAGCGTTCGGGGCGCAGGAGCTGTTCCGCATCGCGGCGCCGGATGGTCGGATCCTCCACAGCGAGCTTGCCGTCTGCAACGCAACGGTAATGTTGGGCGACCCGACCGGTCAGCTCTACGATGAGCCGCGGCAACTTGGAGCATGCACGGCGGGCCTGCATCTGATGGTGGACGACAATGAAGCGGTTCTGGCGCGAGCGGTGGCGGCAGGCTGCGAAGTGGTCCAGCCGCCAACCGATATGTTCTACGGTGCAAACTCGGCCAGCGTGCGCGACCCCTTCGGCCATGTCTGGGTGCTGCTGACATGGAAGGAAGATCTTTCGCCGGCCGAAATGGAGCGTCGCGGCAAAGCGGCCCTGGGTGGCGGGGATTCCAAGGCTCAGTCCTAGCCGCTCCGTCTCGGCCGGGTCGTGCGTCGCTGAACGTCCTCTCCCGAGCGCGGAGTTAAATGCCGGCTCCCGGCGCAGAGCGGATAATTGTCATCGTCTGAATGGACCCACCCGAAGGCCGCAGCGGCGAGCAGGGCAATCGCATATGGCTTTGGAAGTTCGGATAACGGCGCGCCTTGATTGCGTCATCCTCGGGCTTGTCCCGAGGATCTACGGGCCTCCCTGAACTGGTCGCACTAAATCCGCGTGCGACGGCAGATCCTCGGGACAAGCCCGAGGATGACGGCGTTGCTTGGCCTTCGCCGACAGACCATATGCGATTGCCGTACGGCGGAGGGGGTACATGGACTCCCTGTTTGCCGCGGCGCCTTTACTGGCCGCAATGGCGGCCGTTCACCGTTGTCGGCGCCTTCGGCGGCCTGCCGCTGGCATTGGGTATATCCGCGCTGGCGCCCTGCGGGCCAGCGGGGCAATTCTGATCGGCATTCGAATTCATGTAATCCGAGCTCGTCCCGGTGATGCCGATGCTGGAGGTGGGGTTCGGATCGACGACCACCCTTCTTGCATGGTGCCTTGGGTGGTGGACCTCGGAAGTCGTGCCGCTGTTTGGGTTATAGGTGCTGGCATCCTGGGCCAGCGCCGCCGTCGCAAGGCCGATGGTGAGGGCCGAGGCTGCTAGGATTTTTGTGAGCATGGCAGGTACTCCATTTCGTTTCTTGCTTCTGCCGGATTGTGCCCGGCATGGGCAGAACCCAACTGTCGGATCGGCGTTCCGCTGAGAATCGACACCTTTTTGTGAAATCTTGTCGTCAAACCTTCACAAATTCTCCGTCGCCGCCGCAAGGTGTTCGGGCGCTTCATTCGCCGGCTAATCAACGTGCGAACCCTTGGGATGTCACGCCCCAAGCACCACCCCATCCAGCCCGCGAATGATCTTGGCCAGCTCCACGCATTCGTCCTGGCGCACCTTGTTGCGGCGCCAGGCGAGGCAGATCATGCGTTGCGGCATCGGCTCCTGGAACGGCACGATCCTGAGATCGGGCATGATTCCGGCCGCACTTGCCGCCATTTCCGGGACCAGCGTCACGCCCAGCCCATGCGCCACCATCTGCAGCAGCGTCGTCAGGCTGGTGGCGCCGTAGCTTGCCATCGCCACCGGCCGCACATTGCCGCAGACGGCCAGCGCCTGCTCGCGCAGGCAATGGCCTTCTTCCAGAAGCATCAGCCGCTCCAGCGCCGGGCTTTCCGGCGGCACCGGCGGCGAGGCGAAGGCCGGATCGCCGACGGGCACGGCGAGGAAGAAGCGATCCGGGAAAAGCTCTTCGGTGACAAGGCCGGGATGATCGAGCGGCAAGGCGGCGATGAAGGCGTCGAGCCGCCCGGAGCTCGTATCCTCGACCAGCGAGGCGGTCACCGCTTCGCGCAGTTCGAGCTGCAGGGCCGGATACTGCCTTCTCATTGCGGGCAGCACATGCGGCAACAAATAGGGCGCGACCGTCGGTATGATGCCGAGGCGAAAACGTCCTTCCATGGCCGGGCGGCCACGCCGGGCCGTCGTCTCGACGTCACGAATGTCGGCAAGAATGCGCTCGATGCGCGGCAGCAGGGCGAGCGCCTCGTCGGTCATGCGCACAGTCTTGCCGCCGCGTTCGAACAGAAGGCAATTCAGCCGCTGCTCCATCTCCGCGATCTGCGAGGACAGCGCCGGCTGGCTGACGCCGGCAAGCTTCGCGGCGCGGCCGAAATGCAGCGTCTGCGCCAACGCATCGAAATAAAGCATCTGACGCACGGTGATACCGATCATAAGAAAACCCTATCGAAAAAATCAGCAAAGGCAATTTGTCTTTATCGGCAAGCCGGCCTAATCTGGAACCATTCCAGGGTGCGCGGCTCCCAGGCCGCTCCGGCAAAATCAAACCTCGGCAGATTTGGAGACTAAGATGGACGCGAAAACCGACGACAACAGCGCTGGCAAATGCCCTGTCGCGCATGGCGCCAGGACCAACAAGGACTGGTGGCCGAACCAGCTCGACCTCGGCGTGCTGCATCAGCAGTCGAACCTTTCGGATCCGATGGGTGAGGACTTCGACTACGCCAGGGAGTTCCAGAGCCTCGATCTCGATGCGGTGATCGAGGATCTGCGCCATGTCATGACGGATTCGCAGGACTGGTGGCCGGCCGATTTCGGCCATTACGGGCCGCTGTTCATCCGCATGGCCTGGCACAGCGCCGGCACCTATCGCATCGGCGACGGCCGCGGCGGCGCGGGTGCCGGCCAGCAGCGTTTCGCGCCGCTCAACAGCTGGCCGGACAATGCCAATCTCGACAAGGCGCGCCGGCTCTTGTGGCCGGTCAAGCAGAAATACGGCCGCAAGATTTCCTGGGCCGACCTGTTGATCCTGACCGGCAACGTCGCGCTGGAATCGATGGGCTTCAAGACCTTCGGCTTTGCCGGCGGCCGCGCCGACGTCTGGGAGCCGGAGCAGGACGTCGACTGGGGTTCGGAGACCAAGTGGCTGGACGACCAGCGCTATTCCGGCGACCGTGAGCTGCAGGGACATCTCGGCGCCGTGCAGATGGGCCTGATCTACGTCAATCCCGAAGGGCCGAACGGCAAGCCAGATCCGCTCGCCGCCGCGCGCGACATCCGCGAGACCTTCCGCCGCATGGCGATGAACGACGAAGAGACCGTGGCGCTGATCGCCGGCGGCCACAGCTTCGGCAAGACCCACGGCGCCGGCGATGCCTCGCTGGTTGGGCCGGAGCCGGAAGGCGCCGGCATAGAGGCTCAAGGGCTCGGCTGGTCGAGCAAATATGCCACCGGGATTGCCGGCGATGCCATCACCTCGGGCCTCGAGGTGACCTGGACGGCGACGCCGACCCAGTGGAGCAACAACTTCTTCGACAATCTCTTCAACTATGAATGGGAGCTGACCAAGAGCCCGGCCGGCGCCCATCAATGGACGCCGAAGGGCGGCGCCGGTGCGGCCACGGTGCCTGACGCGCACAATCCGTCGAAGCGCCACGCGCCGTCGATGCTGACCACCGACCTCGCGCTGCGGGTCGACCCGGCCTACGAAAAAATCTCGCGGCGTTTCCACCAGAATCCCGACCAGTTCGCCGACGCCTTCGCCCGCGCCTGGTTCAAGCTCACCCATCGCGACATGGGTCCGGTCGTGCGCTATCTCGGCCCGCTCGTGCCGAAGGAAGAGCTGATCTGGCAGGATCCGATCCCGGCCATCGACCATGAGCTGGTCAGCGACCAGGACATCGCCGCGCTGAAGGCGAAGATCCTGGCGTCCGGCCTGTCGGTGTCGGAGCTGGTTGCGACCGCCTGGGCCTCGGCCTCGACCTTCCGCGGTTCCGACAAGCGCGGCGGCGCCAATGGCGGCCGCATCCGGCTTGAGCCGCAGAAGGACTGGCAGGTTAATGAGCCGGCTCAGCTCTCGAAAGTGCTGGGCAAGCTCGAAACCATCCAGAAGGAGTTCAACAGCGCCCAGACCGGCGGCAAGAAGGTCTCGCTTGCCGACCTCATTGTGCTCGGCGGCGTCGCCGCGGTCGAGAAGGCGGCCAGGGACGGCGGCCACGAGGTGAAGGTGCCGTTCACGCCTGGCCGCATGGACGCTTCGCAGGAACAGACGGATGTGGACTCCTTCGCCGCGCTGGAGCCGAAAGCCGACGGCTTCCGCAACTATGTCGGCGGCAAGCTGCCGATGTCGGTCGAGGCCATGCTGGTCGACCGGGCGCAGCTGCTGACGCTGACGGCGCCGGAGATGACGGTGCTGGTCGGCGGGCTGCGGGTGCTCGGCACCAACACCGGCGGCGCCAAGCACGGCGTCTTCACCGACAGGCCGGGCACGCTGACCAACGACTTCTTCGTCAACCTGCTCTCGATGGCGACGGTCTGGGATCCGGCCGCCGGCTCGGAGCCGGGCGCCGAGGAAGTCTACGAGGCGCGCGACCGCAAGACCGGGGAAGTGAAATGGACCGGCACCCGCGCCGACCTGATCTTCGGCTCGCACGCGCAGCTGCGCGCGCTCTCCGAGGTCTACGGTTCGGCTGACGCCGGGGAGAAATTCGTCAAGGATTTCGCCAAGGCGTGGGCGAAGGTGATGAACCTCGACCGCTTCGAGCTCGTCTCGAAGTAAGGTCTCATCCTTCCAAGTAAAAAGGCGCGGGGTCATGCCTCGCGCCTTTTGCATTTTGGCTGAAAGACATTCAGTCCTTCTCGAAAATCCCCGCCTTGGCGACGACGCCGGCAATCGCCCCGCCGATCAGCGGCGCGACGATGAACAGCCAGAGCTGGCTGAGCGCGGCGCCGCCCGAAAACAGCGCCGGGCCGATCGAGCGCGCCGGGTTGACCGAGGTGCCGGTCACCGGGATCATGGCAAAGTGAATTCCCGCCAGTGTCAGGCCGATGACCAGGCCGGCAAAGGCGGTGGTGTGCTTGGCGTTGGTGACGCCGAGGATCACGGTGACGAAGGTGAAGGTGCCGATCAGCTCCCACAGGAAGGCCGAGCTCATGCCCCATTTGGCTTCGTCCCAGCCGTTGGCGCCGAAGCCGCCGGTGTGGCCGCCGGCCTGGCCGCTGACGATGATCCACAGCGCCAGCGAGGCGATGATGGCGCCGATAATCTGCGCGATCCAGTAAGGCACGACATCCTTGGCCGGCATCCGCCCCGCCAGGAATACGCCCAGCGTCACCGCCGGATTGAGATGCGCGCCCGAGATCGGACCGATCGCATAGGCCGCCGCGATCAGGCCGATGCCGAACGCCAGGCCGATGCCTTCCTGGCCGAGCGGCAGCGCGCCGCCGAAGCCGCCCGTGACCACGGAGGCCGTGCCGATGAACACCAACAAGAACGTGCCGAGAACTTCTGCCAGGTAAGTCTTCATTGTCCTCTCCTCGTGAGGATCCGCCAAATCGCGTTTCCCGCGTCGCGAATCACGTGCGAAAGAGTATTCCCACCTGGAAAACTTGGAAAGCCAAAGCATGTCTCCCGAAAGTGGGAACCGGTTTCGGGACAAAGACATGCGTAAAATCAAAAACCCAAAGCGCATGGAGCGAATCTGAAAGATCGCGACGCGCTTTGAGTGGTTAAGCCAGCGTGCTTGCTTGAACACGCCAGTTGATTGCATTAGGGCCCGTTCATGTACTGGCTAAATTGTTCCGGACCTTCTTGGGCATTTTTCACTTTCACGCTGGCGGCAAGGCTTTGCGATGGCGACCATTCGCTGCCTTTGGTGCGGGTCGCTCGTGCTTGCCAAAAATAGAACTGTTTCAATCCTGGCCCGAAACGCATTAAGAGCGGGCCGGAACAATTTGTAGCGTAGCGGAAAGACGACATGCGACTGGGCGGACGGCTGGCGGCGGCCATCGAAGTTCTGGAAGACATCGCCCGGCGGCACCGGCCGGTGGCCGACGCTTTGCGCGACTGGGGCCTGTCGCACCGCTTCGCCGGCGGCGGCGACCGCGCGGCGATCGGCAACATCGTCTACGACGCGCTGCGCCGCAGGCGCTCGGCCGGCTGGCTGCTCGGCGAGGACACGCCGCGCGCCACCGGCTTCGGCGCACTTCTGCTTGAATGGGGCCAGACGGCGCAGTCGCTCAACCAGGCGCTCGACGGCGACAAGTTCGCGCCGCCGCTGCTCGGCGCGGCCGAGTTGAAGGTTATCGCCGGGCGAAGGCTTGCCGATGCGCCCGATGCCGTGCGCGCCGACATTCCCGACTGGTGCGCGCCGCTCCTCGAACAAGCCTATGGCGAAGCCTGGGTCGAAGAGGGCGCAGCCCTGGCGATGCGCCCGCCGCTGGATCTGAGGGTCAACACCTTGCTGTCCGATCGCGACAAGGTGCTGGCCGAGCTCCAGGGCACCGGTGCCGCGCCGGCGGCGATCGCGCCGCACGGCATCCGCATTCCGCCGATCGATGGCGACGGCAGGCATCCCAACGTGCAGGCCGAACCCGCCTTCCAGAAGGGCTGGTTCGAGGTGCAGGACGAGGGCTCGCAGCTTGCCGCCGCACTCGCCGGCGCTCAGCCCGGCATGCAGGTGCTCGACTATTGCGCCGGCGCCGGCGGCAAGACGCTGGCGCTGTCGGCCGAGATGGACAACCGCGGCCAGCTCTTTGCCCATGATGCGGAAAAAGCGCGGCTGGCGCCGATCTTCGAGCGCATCCGCCGCTCGCACAACCGCAACATCCAGATCGTCAGCAAGCCGGCGGAGCTTGCGCCGCTCGCTGGCCATATGGACATCGTGCTGATCGACGCGCCCTGCACCGGCAGCGGCACCTGGCGGCGGCGGCCGGACGCCAAATGGCGGCTGACCGAGAGACAGCTCGATGCCCGCAGGGCTGAGCAGCAGGCGATCCTCGATTCAGCCCAAGCCTTCGTCAAACCGGGCGGCCTGCTGGTCTACATCACCTGCTCGGTCTTCGAGGCCGAGAACGGCGGGCAGGTCGCGGCGTTCCGCGAACGCCATGACGGCTTTGCGCCGGTCGATCATCGCCGGCTGTGGGACAGCCATTTTCCCGGCCATGCGGCGGCCGCGCGCATCGCCGACTGCGGCGGCATCTCGCTGTCGCCGGCACTGAGCGGCACCGACGGGTTTTATTTCCATGCGTTGCGTCGGGCCGGTTGAGGACCACGCGTCCCGGACAGGTCCGGTTTGCTGCACTGCAACATAAGACATTGCCTCTGCTGCCTGCCTCTGCAATAAGCTTTCCCAGCAAACGAAAGCGACGGCCATGGCAGCAGCTAAGATCGTACCCGCTCCCGACTTCGAGGAACGCGTCAGGAGCTCTTTTGCCCGCCAGAAAGCGATGGCCACCATCGGCGCCGAGCTGACGCTGGTAACGCCCGGCATCATCGAGATCGAGATGCCTTACGCGCCGTCGCTCACCCAGCAGCACGGCTTCCTGCATGCCGGCGTCATTTCGACGGCGCTGGACTCGGCCTGCGGCTATGCGGCGTTCTCGCTGATGCCGGAGAATTCCGGCGTGCTGACCATCGAGTTCAAGGTCAATCTGCTGGCGCCGGGCAGGGGCGAGCGCTTCCTGTTCCGCGGCTCGGTCACCAAGCCCGGCCGCACCATCATCGTCGCCGACGGCCAGGCCTATGCCTTCGCCGCCGACGGCGAGGCGAGGCTGATCGCCACCATGACCGGCACGATGATGACGGTTGTCGGCCGCGACGGGATCGAGGGCTAGTCCATGGCAGACGCCGTGCGAATTGCGGGCAAGAACGTTCTCTTCGTCATGGCGGCGGAGGCTGAATACGGCCCGCATCTCAAAAACCTGTTCACGCCGCTGATGACCGGCATCGGCCCGGTCGAGGCCGGTGTGCGGCTGGGCGCCGAGCTTGCGACGCTCAAAGGCCGGGATGCGCTGCCCGATCTCGTCGTCTCGCTCGGTTCGGCCGGCAGCCGCCGGCTGGAGCAGGCGGAGATCTACCAGGCGGTGTCGGTCGCCTACCGCGACATCGACGCCTCGCCGCTCGGCTTCGAAAAGGGGGCGACGCCGTTCCTCGACCTGCCGGTGACGGTGCCGCTGCCATTTCGGATTCCCGGCATCAGAGAAGCATCCCTGTCGACGGGCGGCGCCATCGTCACCGGCGTCGCCTATGACGCGATCGATGCCGATATGGTGGACATGGAGACTTTCGCCTGCCTGCGCGCCTGCCAGCTGTTCGGCGTGCCGCTGATCGGCCTTCGCGGCATTTCCGACGGCGCCGCCGATCTCCGGCATGTCGGCGACTGGACGGAGTATCTGCACGTCATCGACGAGAAGCTCGCCGCCGCCGTCGGCCAGCTGGAGCAGGCGATCGGCGACGGTCTGCTGCAGTTTGATTGAGTGCATAAGAAGAAGAACCGGTTGAGGGGCCGGCCTCGCAAGCCATTGCGCCGTATCTCTAAGCGTGCAGGCATAGGAAAACGCCGTGATTTCATAAGCTTAGCAGAGCCGCTATTCCGCGTTTGTCCCATCGCGGAAATGGATCGGCCATAGCGCCGGGCTTTTTTGTTAGGTCGATTTCGCCTACATCTCATGACAACCATGACATACCGATTCGCATGATGCTCTACGTCCCGATGACGGCGACCGAATTCCGCGCTTGCCTCGCCGCCATCCCTCTTTCCCAACTGGCTTTCTCCCGATTGCTAAGTGTTGCTCCGCGCACGGTGCGCGCCTGGGCGCTGGCCGAGCGGCAGATACCACCACATGCCGCCATGATCGCTCGCCTGCTGGCGACAAAGAGAATTACAGTGAAACAGTTGCAATCCGCCGCCATGACGCAACTCGACGGCTAGGCTTTTTCGGCCTTGTAGCATAGGCACTATCAACCTATATTGCCAAGTTGCCGGGCAGCCGTCGTTCCCGATAGGCGCGGCAATGGGAGTAAGCCATGAGTGATGTTGAAAAAGCAGCGGCGCCCGTATGGGAGCCGAAATTCCATCTTGAACTCAAAACCGCCAATTCGAACACGTTCTACGCGCTGGTTGATCAGTTCGAGGAATGGAGGAAAACCCAGCCGGAAAGCGAGGACAAGCTTTCCGACGGCTGGCACATCATTACCCCGGAAACGGCCGAAAGGCTGTTGCTAAAGAACCCAGCTGGGTCCAATCGCAAGGCTGTATTGGCGAACATCGTTTACTATGCCGAGCAGATGGCCGCGGAGGATTGGCCCGAAACCGGCCAACCGCTGATTTTCGACGTAGACGGCAAGCTATTAGACGGCCAGCATCGGCTTTGGGCTTGCTATCTTTCCGGGGTACCGTTCGCAACGTATATCGTCAATCAGCGCAAGCCGATCAAATCAGCCTTCGCCTACATCGACAATGTCAAGGCGCGCACTGCCAAGGATGCGTTGGCCACGGCGGGTCTGAACGGTCTTTCGGCGTTGACTGCACAAACGGTCGCGATTGCCCAGCTTTACGAAAACAAGGCATACACGGCAACGAAGAAGCATCGTCTTCCGCGCATGTCGCCTAAGCAATTCATCGACTACGTCGAAGCGAATCCGAACGTTCGTAGAGGCGCTCAATTGATGGCGGGCGAGCATGCCTCCGCGTCCGCGATAATCGGCCATAACGATGTCGCAGCCTTTGCAGCGGTCAAGATTCTCGACCTCCATGATGAATTCACTCTCGACGAGTTCATGAATGACGTGGGTTCCGAGGGTGAGGAATTCGGCGCGGGAAGCCCGATTGCGGCTTTGCAGCATGTCCTGAAATTCAACAGCGTTGCCAAGGAGCCGATGCAGAAACATCAGGTCTTGGCGCATGTCATCAAGGCATTTAATGCCTGGGTGGCTGGCGAGCAGGTCAAGAAAATCAGTCTGAGAGTCGATGAAGCGTTCCCGCGTTTCATACAGAAACAAGCCGAGGCCGCATAAGACGTTCAACGGGGAGGCGCGCGAATGCGCCTCTATCTCTCCCGCAGGGACAGAACCAAATGGCTGTTCACTATCAAGATCATCCTTTCGCCGAAATCTGGCCTCTTCTGAGCGGCGAGGATTTTGCGAAATTCGTGGCCGATATCAAGGCCAACGGTATGCGCGTGCCTGTCGTGCTTTATCAGGGAAGGATTCTAGACGGGCGCGCCCGCTACCGCGCCTGCGTTGAGGCGGGCATTGAGCCGCGCTTCCAACATACAGGGACGTCAAACGATATTGATGCGCTTAATCTGGCCGTTTCGCTCAACGACTATCGGCGACAACATTCAACCTTCGAACGGCGGGCTTTCGCGGCGGCAAGGCTCGCGCATTTAAAGCAACAAATTCAGTTCCAAGAAAAGGTAAAAATGCCTACCGGCGCGACGCGTGATCCTAGCCTCCCTGGTCACAATCGTTTCGTTAAGGAAGCGGCTTTGATCATGGAAGTTTCTACGGGTTCGCTTGCCCGAGCCCGCACTATTATTCAGTACGCGCCGGAACTGGAAAAGGCTGTCGAGGACAAGAGAATCAGGCTTCAAGCTGCATCAGAAAAAGCGCGCCCGCCGAAGGGCCCGCACGCCAAGCGGACCGCTGCTAAGCGATCCGCCGCCAAGGAATCCGCCGCCGAGGAAATCTATCAACGCGGGCTGGAATTCCGCCGCAACATTCCGAAGACCAACTTTCTAACGCCGGAAGAAGTTGATCCGGATTTCGAGGGCACGCCGCTCGAATTCGCCACCAAATACGGGCACGTTCTTACCAAAACTGCCTCACAGCGCGAACAGGAGGCGGCGCAAGCACGCGGCGAGGATTTTGTAGCTTGGCTCCGCAAGTGTGCCAGTGGCGCGCCCATCAATATCAGTGAAACGGATTTACTGGCCTATATCAAGGGAAACGGCACCGAACCTGGTTACCGCCTCAATAAGCTTACAGAACGTTGGGCAGCATTCGACGCCATGCATGTCCGTCTTGCCGGGTTGGTCGCACAACTGGAATCACATCTGGTCGGCACGTCGATCGAAGCAAAACGGTAATTCACCCGCCCGCCAATTTGCACTCTCTGCGGCGGCCAAACTCCGTTGAATTGGGTGCCAATCAGCGTCTCGCGTCCACCACGGCGCACCGGGCTCGAAGTGAGCGGCGCGACCGCGCAACCCATTGCGCCGACTCGTTTCTTTCTCTAAAGGCTCGCCATGACGACAGCCAATCATTCCAGCACCGTCCCGGCCGACACTGTCCTGATTGTCGATTTCGGCAGCCAGTTCACACAGCTCATCGCCCGCCGCATCCGCGAAGCCGGCGTCTTCTCCGAGATCGTGCCGTTCCAGTCGGCGGAAGCGGCCTTCAGGCGCATCAATCCGAAAGCGGTGATCCTGTCCGGCGGCCCGGCCTCCACCACCGACATCGGCAGCCCGCGCGCGCCGCAGATTGTCTTCGAGGCCGGCGTGCCGGTGCTCGGCATCTGCTACGGCCAGATGACGCTCTGCGTGCAGATGGGCGGCGTCGCGGAGAGCTCCGAGCATCGCGAATTCGGCCGCGCCTTCGTCGAGATCGAGAAGGAGAGCCCGCTGTTCGAGGGCCTGTGGGCGCCGGGCCAGCGCCACCAGGTGTGGATGAGCCATGGCGACCGCGTCATCTCCTTGCCGCCGGGCTTCGAGGTGCTTGGCAAATCTGAAGGCTCGCCCTTCGCCATCTTCGGCGACATCGAGCGCAAGATGTACGGCATCATGTTCCACCCCGAAGTGGTGCACACGCCTGACGGCGCCAGGCTGCTCAGGAACTTCGTCCACAATATCGCCGGCATCGAGGGCGACTGGACCATGCGCGCCTATCGCGAGCATGCGGTCGAAGCGATCCGTAGCCAAGTCGGCAAAGGCAAGGTGATCTGCGCGCTGTCGGGCGGCGTCGATTCCTCGGTCGCGGCACTGCTGATCCACGAAGCGGTCGGCGACCAGCTCACCTGCATCCTCGTCGACCATGGCCTGATGCGCAAGGACGAGGCGCAAAGCGTGGTGGAGATGTTCCGCCAGCACTACAATCTGCCGCTGATCCTGGTCGACGCATCCGACCGCTTCATCTCGGCGCTGGAGGGCGAAGCGGATCCCGAGAAGAAGCGCAAGACCATCGGGCGGCTGTTCATCGAAGTCTTCGAGGAAGAGGCAAAGAAGCTAGGCGGCGCCGATTTCCTGGCGCAGGGCACGCTCTATCCCGACGTCATCGAAAGCGTCTCCTTCTCCGGCGGCCCGTCGGTAACCATCAAGTCGCACCACAATGTCGGCGGTCTGCCCGAGCGCATGAACATGCAGCTGGTCGAGCCGCTGCGCGAATTGTTCAAGGACGAGGTGAGGGCGCTCGGCAAGGAGCTCGGCCTGCCCGAAAGCTTCATCGGCCGTCATCCTTTCCCCGGCCCCGGCCTTGCCATCCGTTGCCCGGGCGGCATCACGCGCGAGAAGCTGGAGATCCTGCGCGAGGCCGACGCCATCTATCTCGACGAAATCCGCAAGGCCGGCCTCTACGACGCCATCTGGCAGGCCTTCGCCGTGCTCTTGCCGGTACAGACGGTCGGCGTGATGGGCGACGGCCGCACCTACGAATTCGTCTGCGCGCTGCGCGCCGTCACCTCGGTCGACGGGATGACCGCGGATTTCTACCACTACGACATGAGCTTCCTCGCCGCCGCCGCCACCCGCATCATCAACGAGGTGCGCGGCATCAACCGGGTAGTCTACGACGTGACGTCAAAGCCACCTGGGACGATCGAGTGGGAGTGAGGGGGAGTACTGTGGAGTAGAGTAGTCGGCCTAGCCTGTCGCGGCCTTTGGAGGAAAAATCGGCTAATCGATGCCGATAGTCGCTTTCAGGCCGACGGTTGACGGGCCGGGTCGTTCCTGTGGAACGTGGCCATCTGGGCGCTGAGCGCTCTTTGGAAGGCGGGGCGCGCCTCGCAGCGCGACTGGTAGGCAACCAGCACAGGCATGTCGCTGACCAAATCGGTATTGCGAAGGATGCGCAGCACCGTGGTCATTAGGAGGTCGCCAGCCGTAAACTGATCCTCCTCCAGATAGTCGCGATTGCTAAGCCGGCTGGCCACGCCGTCCAATCGTCGCTGCACGGCTTCGGCGACGGGCTTCTGAAGTGCGGCGGCCTCTGGACTGTTCATCTGTTGCAGTTGGTTCAAGAACAGCACCGGCGGCTCAACTGTGTTGAGGGCCGCGAACATCCAGGTCTTGGTTCGCGCACCGCCTTTCGGGTCCGAGGGCAAAAGCGTCTCACAGCGCTCGGCGATATGCAGCACGATAGAGCCAGACTCGAACAGCGCCAAACCATCCTCTTCGTAAGCCGGAATCTGGCCGAACGGCTGCAGGGCAAGATACTCTGGGGCCGCGTTGTCACCCAGCTTGAGCCTTCGTTCCTCGTAGCCGAGGCCAGCTTCTTCAAGCGCCCACCGCACCCTGAGGTCGCGCACTAAGCCTTGCGCGACAGGTGGCACCCATGCAAATGCGCTGATCCGAATGCTCATCAACGCTGCTCCCGCTTAAAATGCTCATCAACGCTGCTCCCGCTTAAGATGGCGGGCGAGTTTGTTCAGCGTGCTGTTCCAGCCCTGCTCGTGCTGATCGTGGTTGGCGGCACTTCCCAAGCCTTCCTGGCGCAGCGTCATTTCGGTCTTGCCCTCCAGCTCGGTGAACGTGAGCGTCACTAGGCTCTGCCGCGAAAGGTCGCCTTCCGCTCCCCAGGTGAAGCTCAACGTGCGGGGTCGATCGATGATCTTGAATACGCCGGCGACAGCAATCGGCGCTTGACCGCCCATATGCATCTCAAGCCGATATTGGCCACCGACGTGGGGTTCGAGCTTGGAAATCTCGCAATCAACTCCGTCGGGCCCGATCCAGGACTGCCACTCCTCGCGCGTCAGCCAGGCATCGAACACGCGCGTGGACGGAGCCTCGAAATTACGCGTGATTACCAGGGTGGTGTCTTCTGTTACGGTCACGGCGCCCTCTCCTCCGATGGTTTCTTCAAGTGGCTATCAAGACGGTCGAAGCTTCCGCTCCAGAACCGGCGGCTGAAATCGAGCCATTCTTGGGCCCGCGCCAGCGTCTCACGGTTCAATCGGCATACCCTCTGTTTTCCTTGGCGTTCGTTCGAGATCAGCGCCGCTTCTTCCAGCACCTTGAGGTGGCGTGAAATCGCAGGCGGGGAAATCGCGAACGGCTTGGCCAGAGTCCCGACATTGGTTTCGCCTTGAGCTAGCCGCGCGAGGATCGCCCGACGTGTCGGGTCGGCCAGGGCGCCGAATATTGGGTCAAGATCATGCATTAACCGAAATATGAATTAACCGATCGGTTAAGTCAATAGCTTACGGTCGGCCGGATTTTGTGGCGCGCTTGGACGTTGAGTTCGTCGCATCGGCGACCGGAATGGTCCCGGCGTGTCCCCCGGTTGCAAACCAGTGCCCACCGGTCGTCGGCACATCGGATCGCGCACCAGCGCTGACGGTATCTCCGCTGCTGGGCGGATGGTGATTCGTTGTGGGAGACGTCAAAAACCGACCGATTGATACCGATAGCCGCTAAGATCGAGCAGATTTTGGATCGGCGAAATTCGCCTTTGAATTCAAGAGCGCGAATTTCTGACGGATCGGGGAGACGGTTCTTCGGCGCCCTACAAAAATTTGCTAGATCAAACCGTTATTGCCGCTCCAAAACGATCGAGTGGGAATGAGGGGGAGTGCTGTGGAGTAGGACGGATAGCGGGGGACACTAAGTGAATTACAGGCTGCCAATAGCAGTCGAATGACATCGAGCGATCCGGCCCGAACCTCCCCGATCAGGCAACGAAGCGGACTACGCCGCCGTCGACGCGCAGAGCCGCACCGGTGGTCGCGGAAGCCTGCTCCGAGCAGGCGTAGACGATCATGTTGGCGACCTCATCGGTGGTCGCAAAACGCTGAATGAGGGTGGTCGGACGCATCGCCTTCAGGAAGCCTTGCTCGGCTTCCTCCTGCGTGATCCCGTTCGCCTCCGCCTGCTTTGCCATGAACTGACCCAGGATCTCAGACCGAGTAGGGCCCGGCAGGACGGCGTTGACGGTGACGCCCGTGCCCGCGGCCGCCTCGGCAAGCCCGCGCGAGATCGCGAGTTGCGCGGTCTTTGTCATGCCGTAGTCGAGCATCTCCTTGGGGATATTGACCGCGGACTCGCTGCTGACGAACACGACTCGGCCCCAGCCCTTTTTCACCATGCGCGGCAGGTAGTGGCGCGTCATGCGCACGCCGCTCATGACATTCAGCTGGAACAGGCCAAGCCAGTCCTCATCCGGGATATTCGCAATGTCCTCGATGCCGTTGTAGTCCCGGATATATGCCGTACCCACGTTGTTCACGAGGATATCGGCGTCCGGCACCTGCGTGATGAAAGCCTCGACACCTTCGACGGTGGCCAAGTTTGCTGCAACGCCAGTGACATTGCTCCCGGGAATGGTCTGCCGAATTTGTTGCACCGCCTCGTCGACCCGGGCATTCCCACGACCGCTGATAACGACTGACGCCCCTGTACGGGCTAAACCCTCCACAGTGGCACGGCCGATGCCCGCCGTTGACCCGGTGACAATCGCCTTCTTACCTTTGAGGTCTATATTCATTTCAATGATCTCCAACCTTGGCCGGCGCGGCCCTTGACTTCTACTTTCGCCTCCGCCGCGCTGGCAAGGCGTTCGACCCATTCCTGGTGATAGCGATAGAGCCCACCGGGACGCTTGCGCCCGAGTTCGTCGAGGAACCACGAGCCCTGCTGCGTTTCCTCGGTCAGCACGTGACAGCCATCATCTGTGGGGGTGATGACCCAGCCATGGTACGCGCTCGAGCCGGTGTCATCACCATCGACAGTCGTTGCCCACGCAAGTCGGCGGAAGGGCTCGCACTCCGTAACAACCAGGCTCATCGGGAATCCGACGGTCACTCGGCTGTATTTGGTCCCGCGCGCCAATTCCCTTTCGCCGCTCAGGATTTTGACCTGGTCTTCAGGAGGAAAGTAGCTCGACCAGTTCTCAGCATCGACCAGCAGCTTCCATACCACTCCTGGGGGCGCTTTCACGTCGATCTCGTTGAGCGCATAGATCGCCGACGTTTTGGGGTCGTACTTCTCGGGCCAAATCACACGGTCGTACACCGATTACTGCTCCTTCTTGAACAAATCCTGGAAGATGAGCTGACCCCAAACGCGGCCGCGTGCGTGCACTAGCCAACCACCCTCGTTGAGCTTTCCCAGCTTGACGGGTGCGAACCCGAGTTGTTTGGCCAAGGCCGCCACGGGAGCGGTCGCGTCCTCGTCGTCGCTCGACAGAAAGACGACCCGGTGGCCGCCCTCGACGATCGGATCGGCAGCCAAGGTGGCCGCAATCAGATGATTGAAAGCTTTCACGAGCTTGGCGCCGGTGAACGCCTTCGCGACGAAGGCGGAGGACGGGAGACCGTCCAGCTCTTCAAGGGGAACCAACGCGTTCATCGCGTCGATGACCGTCTTGCCTTCCCAGCTCGGCAGGGCCTTCGCAACCTCGCGGTGCTCCCCGAACGGGACCGCCAGGATGATTGTGTCGGCTTCGAGTGCATCGCGCAGCGACTTGGCGACGACCGTGGGGCCAATCGCTCGAGCCTGCGGCGCCAACGTCTCGGCCGG
The DNA here is from genome assembly GCF_006442795.2 of Mesorhizobium sp. B1-1-8. Lineage (NCBI taxonomy): Bacteria > Pseudomonadati > Pseudomonadota > Alphaproteobacteria > Hyphomicrobiales > Phyllobacteriaceae > Mesorhizobium > Mesorhizobium sp. B1-1-8. The sequence continues at coordinate 5,314,745 of NZ_CP083956.1, read as the reverse complement.
CCGGCGGCTCGCGACGCTCACGTCGATGTTTTTACGGGCGAAGGCGTGGGCGAGGGCCTGGCCGATCTTGCCGAAGCCGATAATTGCGTAGCTCATTATATTCTCCTTCGGTTTTTCGGCGCGGTCAGAGCTTGTAGCCGCCGCTCGCCTCAATCGTCTGGCCGGTCACCCAGTGGCCTTCGTCGGAAGCCAAGAACGCCACGACGGCGGCGATTTCCGAAGGCTCGCCAAAGCGTCCCAGCGCGATTTGGGCCTCGACCGCGTTTACGAGTTCGGGATTCTCTCGGAAGGCTGCGTTCGCGTCGGTTCGCGTGTAGCCCGGCGCTACGGCGTTCGCGGTAATTCCGCGCGGCCCCAGCTCGGACGCGAGCGCATGGGTCAGGTTGTTGATGGCCGCTTTGGCCATCGAGTAGATGGGCGCGGCTGTCACGGGCTTCGTGGCGGCAGCGGAAGAGATGTTGATGATGCGTCCGCCATCGGCGAGACGACCCAGAGCGGCCTGAACGATGAAGAAGGGCGCACGGGCGTAGACCGCGATCAGGCGTCCCAACTGTCCGGCGTTGCGTCTTTGAAGCCAACCCAGCCGGAGCTGCCAGCGTTGTTGACCAGAATGTCGAGGGTTTTGCTTCCGTTCCGCTTGGTGAACTCGTCATCGAGTCTCTCGAACAAGGTCGGGACGGTCGCCGGGTCGACGAGGTCCGCGTGGATCGCGAACGCAGTACCTCCAGCTTTCTCGATAGCCGCGACCGCCTCCTCTGCGCCAGATTTGCTGGCGTTGTAGGTCAGCGCGACCGTCGCACCATCCTTTGCAAGACGTTCGGCGATGGCGCGGCCAATGCCCCGCGATGCCCCGGTAACGAGAGCAGCTTTTCCTTTAAGAGATTGGTCCATTTTATTTTCTTCCGTGGGTGTGCGCATAATCGGATCACTGGAGTGAGCGGCCGGGCGAGGGGGTCAGAGTTGCGCCAGGCCGCCGTCGACGGCGACCTCGCTGGCGGTCATGAAGCTGCTGTCCGACGACGCCAGAAAGGCAGCCACCGCCCCAATTTCCGCCGGATCGGCCATGCGCTGGAGCGGAGTCATCGCGCCGTAGGCCTTCTGGCCCTCCTCGCCCAGCGCTTCCTTCGCGAGTTCGGTCGCCGTCGCCCCGGGCGACAGCACGTTTATGCGGATGCCGGTGCCCTTCAGGTCCTCCGCCCAGGTCCGCGCGAGGTTGCGCACTGCCGCCTTGCTCGCGCTGTAGGCAGTGAACCCCGGGGCGCCTGTGGTGCCGGCGCTCGATCCGGTCAGGATGATCGAACCCCCCGGGCCCATCAGCGGCAACGCGTTCTGGACCGTGAAGATCGTACCCTTCACATTGGTGTCGAAGGTTTCGTCAATGTGCTCGGCGGTGATCTGGCCGAGCGGAAGCGGGCCTCCGGCCCCGGCATTGGCGAAGACGATGTCAAGGCTTCCGCGCTCGGCCTTCACCGTAGCGTAGAGCCGGTCGAGGTCGGCCTCATCCGAGACCGAGCCTTTCACCGCACGGGCATTGGGCCCGAGGTCCGCCACAGCGGCGTCGAGCGCTTCCTGTCGGCGGCCGAAGATGAAGACGAAGGCGCCCTCCTCGACGAATCGCTTTGCTGCGGCGCGGCCGATGCCTGTAGCGCCGCCGGTGATCACGGCGGTCTTTCCATTCAATCTGGTCAAGAGTGCAGTCTCCTTGTTTCGCCGTCTGAAGTCTCTGGTTGCTCGAGTAGGCCCCTGAGACGGCCAAGATGGGTCCGCGGGAGTGAGGCGTTCAGTGCGCAAGCGCGCACATCGGTGGTGCGAAATCGATCCGGCTGGGCGACTGATGTCAGTGTGACGGTCGCCATTACTTCTGGTCGATGTGCTAGATACGGGCTTTGGAAGGCGCACCCCGCGGCGCAGGATTGCACCATGATCGACTGGGATGACGTTCGCTACTTTCTTGCCGTCGCGCGCGGAGGCTCGGTGCGGGCTGCCGCCGAGCGCCTCGGTGTGAACCACTCGACCGTGCTGCGACGCATCGCGCAGCTCGAGGAACGCCTGGGGGTGCACATGTTCGAAAAGCTGCCTTCGGGCTACCGCCTGACGACTGCGGGCGAGGAGGTCCTGGAGTTCGCGGACCAGATGCAAGCGTCGTCGCACCTGCTGGAGACGCGCGTCTTCGGGCGCGACCAGAGCGTGCGCGGGCGTCTGCGGGTGACGCTGGCGCCGCCCCTCGCGACGCACCTGCTCATGCCGGACTTCGCCGAATTCGCGCGTCTGCATCCGGACATCGAGATGGACATCTTGTCGTCCGGCGAGCTGGCGAATCTGACCAACCGAGAGGCCGACGTGGCGATCCGCGTTGTCTACGACCGCAAAACCCTGCCGCTCAATCTTCACGGCCTGAAGGGGCCGGAGGTGTTCGGCGGCGTCTACATGTCCCGCGATCGACTGGCCGCGTGGCGTGCGGGCGCGCCGGATCCCATCCGGTGGATCGTCATAAGCATTCATGGAATTCCGGATTGGGCCAGCGAGGGTGAGGTTCGCACCACGGCGGTTCCATTCAGGACCACGGACGCCGAGGCGCAGATCGCTGCTGTACGGCAAGGGCTCGGGATCACGACGCTGCCATGCTTCGTCGGCGATGCCGACCCTTTGCTGGTAAGAGTGCCGGGTACCGACCTGCACATGTACGGAACGCTCTGGCTTCTCACACAGGGGGAGTCCCGCAAGACGAAGCGCGTGCGGCTCTTCACCGAGTTCATATCCCGCAGGCTCGCCGCGCACGCTCCGCTTCTCGCGGGGCTGCCCATATCGCGCGACTGACACGCGGCAGCTCGCCGGGGACAATTGCGCGTCTGACGGTTCGGCCCTCCGGAGTTTTCAAGGCGGAGAACTTTTTGAGTGGCTACGGTCTTTCACGGTCTGATGCTTTTGTCGCCGTAGCCGCCCCATGCCGCGGGCGCGCTTGCGGCCTGCGCCGCTTGAGCGGGATTGAGCGCAGCATTCCACTTCGCGGCGATGAAGCGCCGGCCGGTTACGCTATTCGAATCATCTGACGCCAGCCACACAATGGGCGCCGCCATAATTTCAGGCTGAAGGAGTTTCTTTGGGTCCGCAACGCCTGCCGACATCCTCGTTGCGACCGCGCCACCGGGCGAGAGGACGTTGGCCGTGACCCCCGTCGACTGAAGGGACGTTGCGAGAGCCGCGATGAAGGCTTCTCCAGCCGCCTTGGTCATTCCATACCCGACATGACCCGGATCAAGCATGGTATCGAGGCTGGTGGAGATGAAGATGATCCGACCCCATCTGCGCGCAACCATGCCGGGGGTGACCAGTCGGATCAAATTGATTGAGGCAATTGTGTTGATCTCGAACAACTGCCGCAACTGATCCGGTGTGACGTCGAGCGGCCGTTCTGCCGGTGGGTTTGGGATGCCCGCATTGCTGACCAGGACATCGACGCGCCCGAATGCGCGCACGGCGGCATCGACCAGGTCAGCCAGCTCTCGCTCATTGCCGAGATCGGCGGTCCCTACGGCAGCGCGCTCGCCCGCTCCGCTGGCGCGCCGTGTCTCGTCGAGCGACTCAATGTCTGTCGACGTCAAAAATACGCGATGGCCTGCGTTTAGCAAAGCCATCGCCATGACGCGCCCAAGGCCGCGCCCTGCACCAGTTACGATGGCTACGCGCTCACTCATAATTCATGCGCCTGATCATGAATTAAGAACGCCTCGTCCGACCGATGGTTTCCGCAGTTTTGTCGCTCCTGCGCCCCACGCTCGCAATCGCGCGGGCGCTAAACACCGACGCCAATTGTAGGCTGACGGTCTCTTTCGTCAGCCTGAAACCGCCATCGTCGCCAGAGTTGTTCAACAGATCGTCCGATCGCTGTCGATAGTCCCCGAGTCAATTCCGAATCGGCGATATTCTCTTTTGAAATAAAGAGCCAATATTTTGGCTAATCGCAAAAATCGGTGCTTGTCTGCGAGCTGAATAATTTGCGTTGGAAATCTTAGTCTCGTTATCGCTCGGAACAATCTAGTGGGGGTGAGGCATATTGCGCAAGGTCTTGGCGTCCAGATCTCTTGGGTATGAATGCTATGAGCTGTCTTTTACATATGTGGTCAAACTTTTGGCCAGATGTTCGAAGAGCAATCGTATTCGGCGCGTAGCCTTCGCATCCTCGTGCATGACCAGCCACATCTCGCGCGTGAACGTAAAGGTCTTCTCCAAAACCCGGACGAGATCGGGATTTCGGCGTGCCGTATTCACGTGAAGGGAACCAATGCCGATCCCGGCGCGAAGAGCGGCCGCCTGCATTGACGCGCTGTCGCAGCGAAACCCGAACTGTGTGCGGCTCGGCGGCGGCGCGCCACCGTCCGCAGACCGAAGAATATGCTGCTCTTCGTCAAACCCGATCAGACGGTGGCCACTGACGTCTGCTGGCGTTTTGGGCGCGCCAAACGCATTGATGTAGCTGCGATGGGCGAACAGTCCGAGCTTCACCTCGCCGATGCGGCGCGCAATCAACGCCTTCTGTGTGGGCCGGACCATGCGAACGGCAATATCGGCATCGCCGCGCAGGAGGTCTTCATTCCGATTGGAGAGCTTGAGTTCCAGCACGATGCCCGGATATTTTGCGCAGAACGGACTCAGAATTTCCGGCAGGACTTCCTGACCGATTAGCTCAGCGGCAGTGAGCCGGACAACGCCGCTCTCATCGCGTGTCTCGCCAGACGAAGCTCGCCGCAACGCCCCCGCGGCGATGGCCATCGCCTCGGCGTGAGGGAGCAGTGCGCGGGCCGCTTCGGTCGGCACAAGGCCGCTGGGCAGGCGAGTGAACAACCGCGCGCCGATCAGGGTTTCCAGTGTTTCGATGTGTCGGCCCGCGGTCGGCTGGGTGACGCCGATCCTTTGCGCTGCTTTGGAAAAACTGCCATCGCGGACCACCGCCAGAAAGGTTCGGTAGAGATCCCAAGAGGGTTCTGTTTTTTCCATGCATAAATGTATAGCGAGCGAACATATTTATGCAATTTATTTTGGGGAGGCATTCTGATGTTGTGAGGCCTCCTATCGCTTCTGAATTGGAGACTTTGCTCATGACAACTCACACCTCCGATGCCATCGCGGCTCGCCCGGACGAGGCGACGATGCAAACGATCAGGGTCGATGGGCGCCAAATCGCGTTCGCCTGTTCCGGTCGGGGGAGCCCGACCGTCGTGCTCGAAACGGGCTTGGGCGCGGAGAGCGAGGAATGGACATCCGTCCAGAACGCCGTAGCCAGCTTCGCCCGTATTTTCCGCTATGATCGCGCGGGACGCGGAGCAAGTGATCGCGCGCCGACGCCGCGCGACGCGTACGTGATCGTCGATGAACTACGCGGATTGCTTCGTAAGGCAGATGTTCCGGCCCCCTATGTGTTGGTCGGGCAATCGCTCGGCGGTTTGTTGATGCGAGTATTCGCGCAAAGATATCCGGCAGATGTCGTCGGCCTCGTACTGGTCGACTCGATGCATGAGGACCAATTCGACGTGTTCGGCCCCGTCTTTCCGCCGCCCACGCCATCCGATCCGCCACTCCTGGAGGGGATCAGGCAATTCTGGACGAGCGGCTGGAAAAAGCCTGAATCCACGGTTGAACGGATCGATTTCGTCGAAGCCATCCGTCAGGGCCGCGAGGTTGGGTCTTTGGGCGATCTCCCCTTGCACGTCATCACGGCAGGCACCTTCCTGCATATGCCGTTCATTCCGCCGGACCGCCGTGAGACTCTCCAAGGGCTTTGGGAAGGATTGCAGGAACGCTTACTGCGATTGTCTTCCCGGTCGATACAGACCTTCGTAAGAACCAGCGGTCACTTCGTTCAACGCGACGATCCTCGGGCGGTCGTAGAATCGATCCGACGCATGATGGGCTGAAAAACCGACTGGGATCCGGGGACGGTGAGGGCGAACCCGGCCGCGTATTACGTCGGCATCAGCTGGATGATCGGTCGCTCGTTCCGGCTCTGGTCCCATCCTTGGTCCGACATGGTTCGACTGGTGAATCGCCGATGTTTCGCCCACAACATCGATCAAAATCAATGAGGCCTGAAGATGAGAAAACTTCGTTCTCGGAACCGCCGTCCTGCTAGGCATCGGAGCAAACGTGAACGGCATATTCATGCTCGCCTTACCAGCGGATTGGTACCTCTCGGTGCCGGGCGTCACCACGACCGGTCCGTTCAATCAGCATTTCGTCCGCGATATCGGCCTTGTCTTCCTCTTTGTCGGAGCGGCGTTTCTGATCGGCGTCGCGCGCCCACGACTTCGCCTGTTTCTGTGGGCTGCGCCCACGTTCTGGGTATGGGGGCATGTCTTGTCTGGGAGGTCGCCGTTGGCATTTGTGGTCCATCGGCGATTGCACGTGACTTCCCGGCAGTCACGTTGCCCGCAATCCTCGGCGCGGCCGTGACTTTCTGGGCCGCGAAGGACAGCCGCGCGCCAAGCAGGGAAGCCGCCAGATTAGTACTTCCGGAACTCCAAACATCGACCGATTGATGCCGGTCCGTCGGAAGCAAGAGCGACTCAATCCGAATCCATGCATTTGTCGCCAGAGCAATTCCAGGACAGGCGTGAAACGGTTTTCCGTCCGGAATTGCTTCAAAACAAAAGAAATAGAGCGGTTCTGCGTTTCCCTGAAACGGTGAACCGCCCTAGTCCAAGAGACGAACAAGGGACGCACGAATCGGCTTAAGCCCAAGAGGATTCCGGCTTGCAGGCCGGGTATTTTGCTGGCATATTTTCCCGTTTCCTGCACTGTGGCAATTGGGGCGTAAAGATGGCCAAGGAATCTTCGAATGCCGCTTCTTCGGCAAACAAGACGGACGTAAACCTGTTAAAAAATGCAGACGAGAACGGGCTGGCTTTCATGGCGGCCCAGGCGCGCGAGGGCGGAGGCTCCGGCGACGCCGTAGGTGTCGACAAGATACGTGATCTGCTGTTCGGCAATCAGATGCAGGACTATGATCGCCGCTTTTCCAAGCTTGAAGAACGGTTCTTGCAGCGCTTCAAGGATGTCGAATCCGAGGCCAAGCGCAATCTTGAAATGTACGAGTCGAATGCAAAGAAGCAGGTCGATTCTCTTGCGGGGCAATTGCGAAACGAAAAAGATGCGCGAGCCGATGCCGACAAGGAGATTGACCGGAATCTGCGCGAGCAAAATCAGGCGCTTGAAAAACAGGTGCGCGCGTTGTCGGATCAATTGAGCGACCTTGAACGCGAAGTTGCCGATCGGATAAATCGAAGCGATCATTCGCTGCGTGAGGAAATCAAGCAGAAGAATGAAAGCATGCAGATGCTGCTGGAGAAATTGTTTTCCGATCTCAGCAACGTCAAGACCGACCGAAATCTTTTGGCCGGCCTGTTTGTCGAGGTTGCGAAATGTCTCAATCAGGATCCCGTCGGCAGCAAGGGCAATTCGGATCGTGGCTGGAAAGTGAGTTGATCGGAACTTGACGTCGAGCGTCGACCCAATCAGCCTTCCTCAAAGCGCAGCTTCGAACGATACCGAGATTGATCGCGAGGCTCTGGCTCGTCTTTTGGTCGAAATTGCCCGGAACGTTGATCCGGACAATCATGCGCGCTTCGACGGAATTCCAAGCGCCGATCACCGCATGGAAACGCTTCGTCAGCTGCTCGTCGGCGGCGAAATCTCGGAGCTTTCACGAGTTACGCACCTGCTCGACGAACCTGAGCAGCTTGCGGCCGCGGTGGGGAGCGTTCTCCCCGATGCAGCCGCACGTGCGTCTCATGCGCAACTCGGTGAGGCGCTTGCACCGGCTGTCGAGAGGGCTGCGCAACGATCCATCCAGAAAAACCCGCGCACGCTGACGGATATATTATACCCGGTGTTTCTGCCGGCTATCCGCAAGTCGATCGGCGAAAAGATCGACCAGACCTTTCAATCGCTGAATGAATCTTTAAGGCATATATTCACTTGGCATGGACTGAAGTGGAGATTTGAGGCCTGGCGAACGGGAACAAGCTTCTCCGAGGTCGTTCTCAAGCATTCTCTCGTCTATCGTGTCGAACATGTCTTTCTCATCAGCCGCAGCTCCGGGCTTTTGATTGCGCATGTAACCGCCGAAAACGCGACCAGCGAAGACCCCCAGCTGATTTCCTCGATGCTCAGCGCAATCCAGGATTTTGTGAAGGACTCATTCAACGAGAAGGAAAACAGCGGCCTGGACACCATCCGGTTCGGCGAACTTCGCCTCTGGTCGGAAGTCGGACCGTTCGCGACCCTGGTTGCGGTGATCCGGGGAAATCCGCCGGAGGAGTTGCATGAAGTAATCCGGGACGTATTGCTTCGCATCCATGATCAGTCCTCGCAGGCTTTGGAGCAGTTCGACGGCGACACCTCGCAGTTGGCCGGCGTGGAGACGCAGTTGCAGACCTGCGTCGAACTGCAGCATACGGATTCAAAAGAGGGATTTCCGTGGCTGGTGGTGACGGCAGCCCTGCTGGTTCTGATTGCGGCAGGCGTCTGGTTCTTTCTTTCCTGGCAATCCGGACAGCGCTGGCAGGCCTATCTATCGCGACTGGAAACCCAGCCGGGCATCGTCGTTTCCGAACAAAAGGCGCGTGGCGGCCAGTTCTATATTGCCGGACTGAGAGACCCGCTCGCCGCCGACCCGCAGTCGCTGTTGTCGGGAACCGACGTCGATCCCGCTCGCGTTCATTCGAACTGGCAGTTCTACCAGAGCCTGGAGCCTGAGTTCGTGCTGAAGCGGCTGACGGCGTCGCTGGCGCCGCCGGATTCGATCCGGCTTTCAGTCGTCGATGATCGCATCGTTGCCGAGGGTGAGGCTACCACCACGTGGATCAACCGGGCGCGGGCCGCCGCCCAGCAGCTTTCGGCAGGCGGACCGGTCTTTGACATCTCCAGGGTTCGTGATGTGAGCGCCGAGGACCGATGGCAGGCCTATGTGTCGCGACTGCAGACCCAGCCCGGCATCATCGTCGCCGATCAGAATGTGCGCGACGGCCAATTCTATATTACCGGTCTGAGAGATCCGCTTGCGGCCGACCCGCAGTCGCTGTTGGCCGGAACGCAGGTCGATCCCGCGCGCGTTCATGCAAGCTGGCAATTCTACCAGAGCCTTGAACCGCAGTTCGTGCTGAAGCGGCTGACGGCGTCGCTGGCGCCGCCGGGTTCGGTGCGGCTTTCGGTCGTCAATGATCGCATCGTTGCCGCGGGTGAGGCCACAACCGCGTGGATCAACCGGGCGCGGGCCGCCGCCCAGCAGCTTTCAGCCGGCGGACCGGTCTTCGACATCTCCGAGGTCCGTGACGTGAGCCCCGAGGAGCGCTGGCAGGCCTATGTGTCGCGACTGCAGACCCAGCCCGGCATCATCGTCGCCCAACAGAATGTGCGCGATGGCCAATTCTATATTGCCGGCCTGAGAGACCCACTTGCCGCGGACCCGCAGTCGCTGTTGTCGGGAACGCAGGTCGATCCCGCGCGCGTTCATTCAAGCTGGCAATTCTATCAGAGCCTTGAGCCGGTGTTCGTGCTGAAGCGGCTGACGGCGTCGCTGTATCCGCCGAAATCGGTTCGGCTTTCGATCGTCCAGGGTCGCATCGTTGCCGAGGGTGAGGCTCCCGACACCTGGATAGACCGAGCGCGCGCAGCGGCTCGACAGCTTTCAGCAGGCGGACCGGAGTTCGACATCTCCAAGGTTCGTGATGTGAGCCCCGATGCACGCGCGGCGGAGCATTGGCAGTATTATGTGTCGCGACTTGAGGCCCAACCGGGAATCATCGTCGCTCAACAAACGGCGAGGGGCGGAGATTTCTACATTTCCGGTCTGAGAGACCCTCTTGCCGCCGACCCGCAAGCTCTTCTGTCCGGAACGGAGGTTGATCCTGCGCGCGTTCATTCACTGTGGCAATTCTATCAGAGTCTTGATCCGAAGTTCGTGGTGAAGCGGCTGACGGCGTCGCTGTCCCCGCCGAAATCGGTTCGGCTTTCGATCGTCCAGGGTCGCATCCTTGTCATGGGCGAGGCTCCGGCCGGCTGGATCAGCCGGGCGCAGGCCGCCGCCGAACAACTTTCGGCGGACGGAGTGGTTCTGGATGTCTCGCAGCTGCGCGAGTTGAACCTTGCAGAACTTAATCATTTGAGAGAGGCCATCCAGACGACCGATATTTTCTTCTCTTCCGGCAGAGTTGTCCCGGGACCGGAGCAGACGCCGGTGCTCGACAGATTGGCTGATCAGCTGAAGGAATTCGCCGAAAATGCCCGCAAGGCAGGCGTGACAGCGCGGTTCATGTTGACCGGCCATTCGGACACAACGGGCCGTGAGACGGCAAACGCGTCGATCAGCGCCGCCCGCGCAGAGACAGTTCGCGCGCTTCTCAACAAGCGCGGCGTCGCTCTGGAACTGCTGCTGGTTCGGGGCGCCGGCACGTTTGAGCCGGCGGTGCCCGAAAATGAAAATAGTCGAACTGGGAACCCCACCAATCGCCGGGTTTCGGTTACGGTGAACTTGGACTAGCGCGGAGCCCGGGATGCTGCAAAAAAAGATCTGCATGTTGGGCGGGTTTTCTGTCGGAAAGACGAGTCTGGTTCGCAGGTTTGTGCAAAGCATCTTTTCAGAAACCTACTTGACCACGGTGGGAGTGAAAATCGACAAGAAGAGCGTCGCGCTCCCGGACAAAACCGTAGATCTGATCTTGTGGGATTTGGCCGGCGAAGACGATATCGGCTCATTCCGCGTCAGCTATGTGCGAGGTTCGACCGGGCTGGTGCTTGTCGTCGACGGAACCCGCGCCGCTACTCTTGGCGTGGCGCTGACGCTGCGCGAGCGGGCCGAGGCCGAATTCGGCGCTATGCCGTTTGTGTTGCTGGTCAACAAATCCGATCTGGCCGATCGGTGGGCGATACAGGATAATGAGATTAACGACCTCAGGCAACGTGGATGGCAAATCTATCTAACAAGTGCGCTTTCTGGCGCAAATGTTGACGATGCGTTTCGTCAGCTTGCCTCGATGGTCGCCAAATAGATCATGCGTGGATTGCCAGGAGAGGTCAAAAGCTGGATTTACAATTTCTTCTACAATGAGCACGCTATCGCATACCTGAAAATTGACGCCCGGCTTTGCATAGCTGCGAAGGGCGGTAACGTTGAACATTACGGACTTTCATCGCTTCGCATTGGTAAGCCTGTTGTCGATCAGCTTGAATTGATGGAAGGTTTGCTGCCTTGCCCGGAGCTTCCATATCATATGCCCATGATGGAACTGCCCAGCGGGCGTGTCGCCGACCTTCATCTTTTTGCCGACGATGCCTGCGTGTGGCTGCTCTTTCTTGACGCCACTGCCGAACGCGAAAATAGGCAGCGGCTTCAACAGAAGGCGTATGAAATGACGCTCCTGCAAGAGAGGGAGCGTCAACTCAACGAGAAATTACAATCGACGAACGAGGCGTTGAGGAAGAGCCAAGAGGAATTGTCGCGTGAATACCAGCGCGCCGAAACCCTGCTCCTCAACATTCTTCCGGCGCCGATCGCGGCGCGGCTAAAGGCGCGCGAACGAATTGCAGACAACCACGCGGAGGTGAGTGTGCTTTTTGCCGACATCGTCGGTTTTACCGAAAGAGCGCGAAGCGTCGGCGCCGTGGCGACGCTCGCTATTTTAAATTACTTCTTCAAGGCGGCGGATCGGCTCTCGGAACGATACGGCTGCGAAAAGATCAAGACTATCGGCGATAGTGTGATGGTGGTCGCTGGCCTGCCTGCAGCGCGATCCGATCATGCGGAAGCCCTCGCGCACTATGCACTTGAACTGCGGAAGGCGGCCAAGCGCGAACGCTTCGCGGGAGAACCGCTAAGACTCAGAATTGGAATTCATTCAGGACCAATCGTCGCGGGCGTCATAGGCAAAAGGCGGTTTGCCTATGATCTGTGGGGCGACACCGTCAATCTCGCCGCACGTATTCAAAAGTCCGCGGAGCCCGACGAAATCCTTATTTCGGATGCAACTCACAAACTGCTTGGACCAAAGTTTGCTTGCGACCCACTCGCGGAAACGGAATTGCGTGGTACAGGCCGTGTGCAAATGTGGCGGCTCCCGGCTTGATCTGTCACGGCTTTCTTATTCCGTTGTGCTGGCTTTTTTTCTGCGCCGATTGGTATGCGACTGCGCGACGGCCACTTTCAACTCGGGTGTGATCTCCAACGGCGCGTTCTCTGCCCCCTGTGGGTTCTGCAGCCCCTCGACGTGGACGGTCGGAAATGGCAGTTCGATGCCCTGCTCCTTGAAGACCTGGCGGAGACGTACATAGAATTTGCGTTTCATGGCGAAGGCGCCTCCCGGTCTGGTTGTGACCTTGACCCTCAAGACGATGCCGTACTCGCCGAACTCCTGCACGCCCTGCATCTTGATCGGCGAGAGCACCCACTGTTTGAATTCGGGATCTTCCGCCAGTTCGAGGCCGATCCGCTTGATCAGCCTGCGAGCGAAGTCGATATCGGTGTCGTAACCGACGGTGATGTTGAATTTGTCGGTGACCCAGTCACGGCTCTGGTTCTGGACTGCTCCGAGCTCACCGAAAGGTATTGTGAACAGCGGGCCACGATGGTGGCGCAGCTTCACCGAGCGCAGCGAAAAGCTCTCCACCGTTCCCACATAACGGCCGGATGTAATGTATTCGCCAACACGAAACGCATCATCGAGCAGAAAGAACACGCCCGAAATGATGTCCTTGACTATGGTTTGAGCTCCGAATCCCACAGCGACGCCGACGACTCCGGCGCCGGCGATCAGCGGGCCGATCTCGATACCCATTGAGGCGAGCATCATCAGCACCGCCATTACGACGATCACCGCGAGCAAAATGTTCTGGATGATCGGCAGGAGCGTGCGCAATCGCGCCTGCTGCGGATCGAGGATCGGGACCTCCTCGTCGTCGGTCACCGCGTGCGGCGTTTCGATGCCCAGCTTTCGTTCGATCAGGGCTTTGATGATCGACCAGCCGAAATCGGCGGCAAGGGCAATGACCATGACATTGATCAAGCCGCGCAAGATGAGCGTGGTCGTCGTATCGCTGCCCTCCATTGATTGCATGTCCAGACCCCAGACACGCGCCAGAAAATAAGCCGCCGCCAGTATCAAAATCATCCGGACTCCGCGATCGACGACAGCGATCGTCACCGCCGGGATCGTAGGCCGGCCAGCTTCTTCCGAACCCGGCCGCAGGACGAAATTGACCCCGCGCTGCGTCAGCACAATTGCCAAAGGCAGAAAGAATGCGGCGAAGGTGAACCAGAACAATATATTGAGGCCGGCGATGCGCTGCAGGAACAGAACGATGAAATAGGAAGTCAACAACCATGACGCTGCGGTGTGGCCGCTCTGGTGCGCACCCTCTCGCTGTGTTCTTGGCCGACGCCAGACGGCAAGCAGCAAGAGCAGCAGCAGCACGAAATCGGCGCCCGTTGACAGGACCATCATTCCGTCCTGATCGATGCCGAGACCCGGCAAGAGGATGAACGCGGCGGCGAAGAAGGCGAAAACGCCGACGATCCGGGGTAGCCAATAGAACCAATGGTCAGCCGTTTCGTTGGTGATCGGCAAGGCACGAACCTCGACGGCGTTCTCGACGTGCATGAAGGAAGGCACGAGCATGGCTGCGAGATACATGCGCACAGCCGCTGTAAAGACCGCAGCTATCAGAAATGTCAGCACGATCTCGCGGATAAGCATCGGCCAGTCGAACAACATGAACGCGCCGGCGCTGCCCAGCGCGAACGAGACGATCAGCAGGCTCGAGTAAAGCGTACGGCCGCCAATCTTCTTGGCTCGGCCAATGGGCGTGTCCTTCGGCTGCGCGATGACCCAAAGACGAAACGGACGGGTGAGCTTGTACGTTGCCCAGGTGAGCGCCACGCCGGCAGCGATGAACATCGCAATCAGCAAAAATACGCCGGCGGACCCCTTGCTGGACATATCCTCCATGGTCTCTGTCCGAACGCGCGCGAACTGGCCTGGCAGCGAGGGCACAGTCCGCGCGATCCTTTCGATATGATGCTTGATGCGATCGAGCGTCGAGGAGGCCATGGTATTCATCTGGCCTGGTGCGGCCGCGGCGTCGGACGATCCGTTGGCCGGTGAAGCTCCTGCTTCGGCAGGCGCTCCCGTCGATCCCGCGTCCTGATTTCTTTGTCCGGCCACCCAGGCCTTCACGGACGGATCGTCGAGAAGCTGGAACAGCTGTTTGACCTTTTCAGGCGGGACGCTCGCTGGCGCCTGCGCCTGTACGGGGCCAGCCAGCAAAAGGGCGATCCCGAAGACGAGCGGCCTGACAATCAGGACAAACATAGCAGCCGGATCTCTGACACGTCGTGCCGAGCCGGCCAGATTCCTGGCTCCCAATCGTCGAAGCATGAGCGGCATCGTGCTGTAACCTTCCGGCCAAATCGGCAAGCAATGACATCCATGCCCGCCACTGCTCCTACCTTGAAGAAGCCGATACTGCGCTGCAAGACTTCATCGTTCCGAAGCTGGACCGTTGCGCCGGGTATCTGGCGATGTTTATTTTAGCCGGGGGGGGGAAGACATTCCCACCTTGCCCGGGCCTCCGATCTAGAACGCGCTCGGCACCAGGATCGCAGGCCCGCAGCACGAGTGGGTCTAGCTCGTTTGCAAGTCTACTGGGCCACTTGGGACACGGCTGACATCAGCTCCTGCGGGTTTGCCGCCGCAAACATGTATCGCCCACCCTCTGGAACCTCCGTGAAGCTCCAGCGGACGATCCCTTGCCGGTCCAGCAGGAACTGACCGATCAGTTGTCCGTGTCCCGTTGCCATCATCTGCTGGTCGGCTTCGGTCACTTCGTAATGGTCCTTCCTGTCGAGGAATTCGCTGGCTGCAAAAGGATCCATTGGACCGGGCAACTCGCTCGGCATCTCGACCCGCATTCCCTTTGCCGCTGCCATCGAGACCTTGTATGGCCAGATCGTCTCGTCTTGGGTGAATTCGAGATTGGGCAATCCAAAGGCACGATGTGAAGCGCGTTCGGGGTCCGAGGCCGCAAGCAGATTCGGCATCGGGTGGTAGCGGAAATAGAGACGCGCTCGCTCGATCGGCGTGTTGACAACCGTCAGGCTCCCCACGCCCTTTTCGCGCAGCTCTGGATCAAGCCGCGCCTGGGCGGCGATATGGCGCCGGCAAAACGCACAATGCAGGCCTCGAAACAAGCCGACCAGCACCGGTTTTTGTCCGCGAAAGTCGTCAAGCGCGATCTTGCCTTCCTGGGTGATGGCGTCGAGCACGACGTTCGGCGCACGGTCGCCCGGTTGAAGCGGTAACAAGTCACTAGGCGCGGACATTTCCAACCTCCCATCCCGGCTAGTCGAGAAAAGGCAGCACCACAAGCGCTTCCGGGTCGAGCCCGTGCTGGGCGCATATACCCTGCGCCAGGGAAAAGTACCGGTCGGCCTCGGCCAGATTGTCGAGGTCGAGATTAAGCGTCGCAAGACCATCATAGCACGGAAACAGCTGTTGGGGTTCGCCCGTCTCGCGGGCTACCTCCAGTGCTTGGTTGAACAAGCTAACCGCCAGCTCCGGACGGCCGTTGCACTGGTGGATCTGCCCAAGCACGATCAACGGCACCGGCAGGTGCTCGCGCTGGTCGAGCGCCCGGTCGATCTCGATGGCCTTCTCGGCGGCAGGCACGCCCTCCGTTGGACAGCGATCCGTAAAGGTACAACAAGCGACCGCCAGATTGGCGAGGAGGCGCGCCTGGAAGCCCAAATCGCCAATACGGCGCGCCACTTCAAGACCGCGCCGACAGACCTCTATGGCCCGTGTCGGATCGATGGTCGTATAAAGCACGCCGAGATTGGTGTAGCCGCGGCAGGCCGTGCCCAGTAGACCGGCGTCTTCGGCCAGTTCGATACTACGCTCAATCTGACGCACCGCTTCAAGATCTCGCCCAAGGCGAGCCAGCGCGACAGCCTTGGTATTGAGTGCCTCGGCGGTCACAAGAGTGGCGTCACGCCCTCCCTCGGAGACATGCTCCGTCGCCAGACTGCGTACGCAATCCAGCGCCGCGTCCGCCCATTTTGCCGCGAGAGCGTGATCTCCACTGCGGAACGCCTGTCGGCCACGTTCTTGCCAGAGATGCGCCTGCTCGACCGGGGCATCCGCTCCATCAAGGAGCGCTGCCGCTTCAGCGTAGCGGGATTCTGCGTTGTCCCGCTTGCCGACGTCCCATAGCAGGCGACCGATCTTCCGCAAAACGCGCGCCGAAGCGACACGATCGGCTGCCTCGCGGTATGCCTGCAACACCGTCTCGTAGTGGTGGTGCGCGATCTCGCGGCGGCCTGCCGGACCGCTCAAATCGGCAATGCGCTCGGCAATAGCCAGTTTGAGCGGTGTTTGCCCGATCGCGCCCAGCGCAGTCAGTGCTCGCTCGTAGAAACGAAGGGCATCGTCATTGGCGTATATCATGCGAGCGCGATCGCCCGCCGCCAGCAGGTAATGCGCGCCCTTCTCGCGCTCGGCGCTCTGTGCGAAATGATGACCGAGCACGGTCAAATCCTCGAGCCGTTCCGGCTTGTCGCCGTACAGTTGCTCCAAGGCGGCACCGACCCGCCCATGAATGTCGGTCCGGCGTTGCAGGAGCAGATTCTGATAGATCACATCCTGCAGCAACGTTTGCGTAAAGCGGTAGCTTTGCGACGAGACCGAGCCTGATCCGGCAACTTCCTCGATGATTTCCGCATCGCAAAGCAGTTCGCAGCCGGCCTCCAAGCGGCCGGGATCGGCTGTCACGGTTTTCAGAAGTGTGGCATCGAAGCGCGGACCGATTACCGCGGCTTCCTGGGCCAACCGGCGCACCTCCTGGGGCAGCCGGTCGACGCGGGCAAGCAACATTGCCTGGATGGTGGCGGGAATGCCGGTTGCGACTTCGCCTGCCGCAGTCCGCCATCGCTGGCCTTCGCGCATCAGAAGACCGCGATCGATCAGGCCGCGAACGATCTCCTCCACGAAAAGGGGATTGCCGCCCGCGCGTTCGAGGATCTGGTCGAGAAGCCCGCCTGCGGAGTTTACCCAGCTCTCGCCGAACAGCGCCGCCAGCAGGCTGCGCCCGTCATCATCGTTGAGCGGCGAAAGCCTGAGCGCTGTGTGACTGACCCGGCTTGAGTCGAGCTGGCCGTTGTCCGGCGCCGGACGATGCGTGACCAGCAGCATCAACCGCGTGCGTTCCAACCTGTCCATCACGAAACGCAGTGCCTCGAGCGACACGGCGTCGGCCCAGTGCAGGTCTTCGACGACAATCAACAGCGGCGACAACGCAAGCCGCCGTTCCATGATTGTGTGGACCGCGTAGAGAATTTGCCGCCGCAACTGCTCGGGCTCGACATGCTGCAAGGTGACGTCGGGGTCACCAATGCCAAGAACATGGTAGAGCAAAGGCATCAGCCGCTTCGCCTCCTCGCCCTGCAGGCCGAGATCGGTAAGCAAGCCTGCGAGCTTCCCCCGCATTTCCTCCCCATTGTCGTTTTGCATCACCCCGGCGGCGCTGCGCACCACTGCGCCCAAGGCGCCAAACGATTGCTCGCCCAGCGGTGAGCACGTGGCCTGCCGCACGGCGACGTTGCGAAAACGATCCTCGTCGCCGACGCGGGCCACGAACTCCTTCACCAGCCGCGATTTCCCGATACCGGCTTCTCCGACGAGGCGGACAAGTTGGGCCGAGCCGCCGCACGCCTGGTCAAGGCACGCCAGCATTCTATTGAGCTCCGCGCCACGACCAATTATCGGCGCGCTGAGGCCGAGCGCCTCCAGCCCGCGCGCCGCGCGCGGCGCCGCAAGCGGTCCGCCCAGCCGATGGACGAGCACACTGCCAGCCTTGCCTCGAAGCCCGACATCGCCCAGCGACTCGTAGGAGAAGGCATGCCGGGTCAGCCTGTGAGTGAGCTCGCCGACCAGCACCTCACCCGGTGCGGCCAGCGATTGCAGGCGCTGCGCCGTATTCACTGTGTCGCCGGTCACCGAGTAGGATTTGGCGGTCCCGATGCCCAATCCGCCAGTGACGACCGGACCAGTGTTTATGCCGATGTGGAGTAACAGAGGCGAACCGGATTGGGGGGCGCTTTCGCCGAGCCGCGCCGTCCGGGCGATCATGTCGAGAGCGGCGCGGAGCGCACGTTCCGGATCGTCCTCATGCGCGACCGGCGCGCCGAACAAAGCAAGCAGGGCATCGCCCATGAATTTGTCGACGAAACCACCAAAGTTTCGCACGGCCGCCGTCAACTCCTTGAACAGTTCGTTCTGCAGCGCTTGCATGACCTCGGGGTCGAGTTGCTCGCTGAGTGTGGTGAAGCCGCAAAGGTCGGCGAACAGGACCGTCACCGTGCGGCGATCGGCGTCAGAGACGGGATGCAGCCCTTCTTCGCCTTCGATGTTCGCAAGCAGCGACGGAGTTCGGGAAGGCGGCACGATGGTCCGGGTTGTCGGAGCAGGCCGTTCGACGGCTTTTGCGGGCGCACCGACGCTTGCCCCACATTTCGGACAGAACTCGAAATCAGGCGCGCAGAGGTATCCGCAACCGGCGCATGGCACGGGCTGGCGCCTGCCGCACTTCGGACAGAAGGCGTAACCGCTCTCAACCTGGAAACCGCAGCCCGAGCAGTCCATGGAACAAGACCTCACCAGCGGCCGTGACGACATAATCTCGCTATGCACTTCACGGCCAGGGTATTCACAAGGATGAACCGATAGCCGTCGACCGGCAAGCGGCATCGAGCGCTTGCCGTTCAACCCTGTCTTCAAGTCCTTTTTGCCTGCCTCTAATTCGTCTCCGATCTTGACAGAGCAGTGCTGCCGTCCGATGCCGTCATTCGTGGCACCGATGTTCGATGCCGGGCAAATCATCGGCGCAACGCTTGCCAGCATCCCCCGGCAGATCTACCAGGCACAGGATATGGTCCAGGCGCGGGTAAGACGGCGTGGCGCATGATCCCTTGGTTTCAATCGTGGTTCCTGCGCGCAACGCGGAGGCTACACTGGCGCGCGCGCTCGATTGCCTTCTCGACCAGGGAATAGTGGATTGGGAGGCGATCATCGTCGACGACGCTTCGACGGACCGCACCCCAGCGATCATTGCCGGATATGTAGAGCGCGATGCCCGATTTCGGACGTTGAGGTCTTGCGCCTATAGCCCCGCCGGCGCGCGCAATAGCGGGATTTCGACGGCGCGCGGTCGCTGGCTCATGTTTCTGGATGCGGACGATTGGGTGGACGCCAGCTTCCTTGCGAAAATGCTGGCCGCGCTGAAAAGTGCTCCCGATGCAGTGGCCGCCTATTGCGGTTCTCGGCGCGTGATGCCCGATGGCGAACTTACCCCGTCGAGCATCTCGACGGAGGTTGCGATCGGGCCCTTCGAAACATTCGCCCGCCGGTGTGCAATTTGCACTCACGCGCTGCTGGTCGACCGGGAGACAATCGTCGAGCTGGGCGGTTTCGACGTGTCGCTGCGCACCTGCGAAGACTGGGATCTGTGGCAGCGCCTCGCACGTCTCGGCAAAAATTGGGTGATGGTCGACGAGCCGCTCGCTTTCTATCGGGTCAGCCCCAACGCGCTCTCCCGCAATTCGACGCAGATGACGGCCGATGCGGAAATCGTGATCGCCCGCGGCTTTTCTCCTGATCCCAGGGTCAAACACCCGGCATCGGCACACGCCAATGGAGCGATCGATGCGAACGGTGGCACCGCTTCCGCAGCACTCGCGTGGTTCGCATTGTGGAACGCCGCGTCGGATTGCGGCTGCGGCTCGCGCTCGATCAACCCGCAATCCCTGCACGCGCTCCCGGCAGGACGCAAGTGGTCGCATGAGATCGCCAAGGTGATCTTCGATGGCCTTATGGTAGGAAGCCTGTCCGTGCCAACCCAATTGGCTGCCAGGTGGGACAGGTTCGGCGGCTCCCTCACCGAGTTGATCATCAAACTCGGCGAAGTCTGGGGTGATCCCGTAGCGGGTCGCCGGGTCCAGTATCACCTTGAGCAAATGCTTCTCGAGTTCGACGACCTTGCCGCGCCGCGCAGACTGGCGCGGACACTCGGAATTCGCGTCGACGCCCGAAATCCGACCGCGATCGAGCTTCCGCAAGGTATCGATCAAATCTATGCCTGTCTGATGATCGATGGCCAGATCGAGGCTCGCGTGCAATTCGGCGTGCTCGGGAAAGTGACAACGCGTCATTGGATTGAATTGATCCTGAATGTCGTGCCTCCTGAGCGGCTAGTAAGCAAATCCATTTTTGCAGCCGAGGCATCGTTGTCCATGGCGGGACGCCGGCCTGATGCGGACAGCCATTTCGGCGAACTCGCGCGATTGGCCACGGAAGCGCAAGAGCTGGTTCGGTCGAGCGCCGAAGCTGCAGAGCCCCTTGCAGCGCCGCGCCGAGCACCGGCCGCGGATGGGCACGACAATGATCGCACGTCGTCGTTCTGGGATCGCCATTTCGCGACCGAGGATCCCTGGAACTATAATTCGCCCTATGAGCAGGAAAAATATGAGCGGCAGCTCGAAATTCTGCCTGCCGGTCCCATCGCACGGGCGCTTGAGCTGGCCTGCGCGGAGGGTCACTTCACGCGGCAGCTGGCGCCGCGAGTGGGCCATTTGACCGCGACCGACATCTCGGCCGTAGCCATCGGGCGGGCGCGCGCGCGATGCGGCGATCAGCCGAATGTAGAGTTCGGCACACTGGATTTCTCCACGGATACCTTGCCGGGTGAGATGGACCTGATCGTCTGTTCGGAAGTGCTCTATTACCTGGAGGATCTCGCCGAGTTGCGGCGCGTCGCCAAAAAACTCGTTGAGGCACTGGCCCCCGGCGGCAGTTTCATCAGCGCACACGCATTCGTGCTCCGTGACAATCCTGAAAGGACGGGCTTCGACTGGAATACATTCGGTGCACAAGCGATCTCAGAGACACTGGCAGCGACCGAAGGCCTTGTTCTCGAGCAATCGATCCAGACCGAGCTCTATCGCATAGACCGCTTCCGCCGCCAGTCACCAGGCGATGTGGCGACGGAACCGATGATTGATCATGTGCCAATCCGCGCGCCTGTCGACGTTGGGGTCGCGCGAAGGATCGTCTGGGGCGGGGCGCACGCCTTGCGCCGCGATGTCGCGCGCAGCGAGCGGCGGCAGCGTATCCCTGTCCTCATGTATCACAGCGTCGCCGACGATGGTCCGGCCGCGCTCGCCCGTTTTCGGTGCACGCCCGCCGCATTCGGCAGCCAGATGGCATGGCTGCGCGCCAATGGCTTTCACGCGATTTCGTCAGAGCAGCTGGAACGGCTCATCGCCAACCGTCAACCTTTTGCCGGCCGCCCGGTGCTCATCACCTTCGACGACGGCTTCCAGAACTTTGCTGACCATGCCTGGCCGACTTTGCGCAAGAACGACCTGACCGCGGAAGTGTTCCTGGTGACGGACTTGGTGGGTGAAAGTGCTCAGTGGGACGCCATCAGCGGTCCGCCGGCGCCGCTTATGGACGCCGCGACGGTGCGGCGCCTCGCCGGCGAAGGTGCGTTCTTCGGAAGCCATCTGGCGACGCATCGCGCGATCGACGGTCTGTCGAGCTCCGAGCTGGCCGCCGAGCTCCTGCGCTCTCGCATGTTCATCGAAAAATGGACCGGTCGGCCAACCACGGCGTTCGCTGCACCCTACTCGGTCACCGACCGACGGCTTGGCCGGCTGGCAAGGGAGTGCGGCTACCGGATCGGCTTTGGCGGCAGACACGGGCCGGCGGGCCTCGATGGCGATCCCATCGACCTTCCGCGCATCGAGATTCGCGGGGATCGCTCGCTCGACGACTTTGTTGCCATCGTCGAGGCCGTGCTCGAATGAAGCGCGTGAAGCGAGGCTTAGAGCAATTCCAGGAAAAGTATGACACGGTTAGGCTCGGCGACTTCGCCGTAGCCTTCCGTCCGGAATTGCGTAAAACAAAGAGATAGAGTGTTTCGCCGTTTCCGTGAAACGGTGAAACGCTTTAGGTCGCCTTGATCTCTGCTCTGCCGATCTTGCGCCATCGGGCGTTTTCGGGAACCAGTTTCAGGTCGTCGGTCGTTTCGGCAAATGTCCGCAACCGATATTGCCTCAGCAGCTCAGGAAAGACCGCTCCTTCCGGAAGGCCGGCAAGCTGCTCGCGGACCGAGATCTTTTCGTCGATGACCCGCATGCCCCAGGCATTTTCCCGAACCTGCAGCTCCGCAGCCAGATCGCGCTCTTCCGGCGCGGTTTCGTCCAGAGCATCCAGCAGGATCGAGTGGAAAAGCGCTACATAGCCAATCTGTCTCAAGCCCCCTACGACCCGAACCCGCGGCAATATGGCAAGGACGAGGAACATCAGGAATAGGTTCGGCAGCAGCACGCCGTCCAGCAGCGCCTGCCTGAGATGGGTCCGCTCGAACGGGATGGAAAGACCATGCGGCCTGTCAGGCTCGATCAGGTGCCCGTTCTCGATGACGAGCTTGCGCACACGCTCCTCGCGGATTCCCCAGAAATAGTCCGTGGCATTGGGCAGGAATCTGCCAAATGGGCTCGATGCCGCCGTTTGCAAGGCATGGTCGAGACGCCGGCGTCTTGCGGGGTCGACGAGCAGCCTGGAAAGAAGGCTGCCGTCATATTCCAGATGCCGCGCCATGGCAGCCGCGGCGAGCCGATCATCGATGAAAACCGGCAGGGCCATGCCGGAACGGTCCCAATTGGCAACCAGATCCTCGTTGAGGGCCGTCAACGCATCGGCGGCGGTTCCAAACACTTTGTCCCGACTGGCAAGCACCGTGCCCAGCCAGCGGCTGGCATCCGTTTCATCGCCCACCGCTTCGAGCGCGCGCTTGTTGAGGGAGACGGGACCGGCCACGCAGGCGCTTTTGCGGCACAGTTTGTGGCGTCCCATGCCAAACAGGTTGATCTTGTCGTCGCCAACATCGAGCCATCCCGGCCCCTCCCGGCCAATTGTCTCCATGGTCATCGTCGCTCCCATGAAGCAGAAGAAGGCCGATAGCCCGTTTTCGACCGCACCGAGCCAGGCAAGCAGCAGGGCATCGAAGGTGATCCGGTCCATCAGCAGCAGGCAGTGCAGGCCGGACTGAATCACCGGTCTACGCTCGAACTCTTCGAGGACCTTGCCGATCTCCGCAGACTGCATAGTCAGGCCGAGGCGCTGATGCAGGACGTCGCGCAGGATCGAGCGGGCAGCGATCGCCGGGCTCGATACCGGCCTTGCCACCGGCCGCCACAGATGGCGAGCGTAACCGGAAACCGGTGCATTCCAGTTCTGCTTGATGTCATGAGCGACTTCCGGGCAGAGCAGCGACAGCAAAGCCAGAATTTCCGTTGGAGGCGCAGGGGCTGGGTCAAGGACGGCGCTCATTGTTCCCGTCTAAAGCATGTCTCCCGAAAGTGTGCAGCGGTTTCGGGATAAAGACATGCTTAAAAATCAAAGCAGGTCGCGTGAATTCTTTTTCACGCGACCTGCTTTAGCCGCATGTTGTGCAAACGCCAAGGGAAACAGCGGAACTTAGAACCGCAGCCGGGCCATGCTCAGGAGGTCGTGGTACTGCCCGTCGGTAAAACCGGCCTTCACATGCCGACCTTCGACCTCGAAGCCGTGGCTTTTGTAGAGACGGATGGCCGGTTCGTTGTCGGCATAGACGGTCAATTCGACCCGCTTTAGCGCCCGCCAATTGTCGGCCACGTCAAGCAGCGCGCCAAGTATGGCAGAACCGATGCCCTTGCCGACAAAGGCGTCGTCAAGGCCGATATTGATCTCGCCGATATGCGAACGGCGCGGCGAACCCTGCACGACCAGGCTGCCATGGCCGACGACCTTGCCGCCCAATTCGGCGACGATCCAGGTGGTCTCCTGGCCGGACTTGGCGATGCGCCGCTCCACCTGCTCCACCCTCTCGAAGGGCATCCTGAACGTGCCCCAGCGGAAACCCGGCATATTGAAGATAGCGCATAGCGCCTCCGCATCGCTTGGCCGGACGGCTCGGAGATGCGGCTGGATCTTGTCGGAGGACGGCGAGGTCGTGCTGATCATGGCATTCCCGGCGAAGACAATCGGTCCTGCACGATGCACCGGACGTCACCTGAAAATCCAGCCGTCTCTGCAACCTATGATGCCCTAATGGAAATCGCGCCGTCGTCAGCTCGCTATTCGAATAGCCGTACGGTCCGTTTCGAAGTAAAATGCGCCACTCGGACCAAGAGCGGTCCGGTCAACACGCCTTGATGGCGCATTTTCCGGAGCCTTCACGATGAACGAAGCTCAAGATCTGTTCTCGCTTCTGCGGCAATCGACCGATGTCGATCCGTCGGCAATCGACGCGATTGAGCGAACCATCGCGGAGGGCGAGGACCGCGAGCTTTGCCGCATCAATGCCCCGGCCTTCGCCAGCAGGCATGGCCTCGACGAGGAGCGCGTGATAAGCGCCTTTCTCCATGCCGCGCGGTTGGGCATCTTCGATATCTCGTGGAATGTTCTATGCCCTGGCTGCGGCGGCGTGCTCGACACCAACGCCACGCTAAAGACCCTGCAGAAGGACGAATACACCTGCGCATTGTGCGCCGTAGGTTATTCGCCGAACCTCGACGAGATGGTCGAGGTGACATTCACCGTCAGTCCCCGTATACGCAGGATTGCCGCCCATAATCCGCACGAGCTGCCGTTGACGGAATATTTCCGCCAGATCTACTGGGCGTCCGGCGTCGATCTGCCGGATGGGGATTTCGCGAAAAAGATGGAAGAGATCTCGCTGGAGGATATAGAGCTCGCGCCCGGTGAAAAGGCGGTTCTGCCCATACAGCTTCCGTCCGAGTTCATTATCGTCTTCGAACCGGTCACCCATTCGGTGCAGTTCATCGACGTGAAGGGCGAGCCGACAAAGGAGCGCCGAAGCCTCTCCCTGGTCTTCGACCGCGACCATGTCCAGAGCCAGACGCTGGAGATGCAGCCCGGCCCGTTGCGCATTTCGCTGGAAAACAGGACCGACACCCGCGTGCTGCCGACGGTCTTCATCGCCGGCAAGGGATTGCATGATTTGCTTGGCAATCGCCGGCCCTTCCTCACCGCCAAGCGCCTGCTCACCAACCAGACGTTCCGCGATCTCTATCGCGCGGATACGCTCGACATCAACCAGCGCCTGAAGATCACCAGCCTGACCTTCCTGTTCACCGATCTGCGCGGATCGACCGCGCTTTACGAGCGGGTAGGTGACCTTTCGGCCTTCGATCTCGTGCGCGAGCATTTCCAGGTTCTGCACGAGATCGTCGCGGCCGAGGCGGGCGCGGTAGTCAAGACGATCGGCGATGCGGTGATGGCGACCTTCGCGACGCCTGATCGTGCGATTGCCGCGGCCCTCAGGATTCGCGAAGCCATGCGTGCGCTCAACGAAAAGAGCGGGCGCGAGGATCTGCTGCTCAAGATCGGAGTCCATGCCGGCCCCTGCATTGCCGTGTCAATGAACGAGCGACAGGACTATTTCGGCCAGACGGTCAACATTGCCTCGCGGGTCCAGAACCTTGCCAATGCACAGGCGATTTTCGCTACGCGCGCTGTGGTCGACGACAATCTCACCGCCGACCTGTTGCACAAGAACGCGCTGACGCCCGTGCCCCACGAGGTGGCGCTGCGTGGGATTGGGCGAGAGATAGCGGTATACACGATCCCCTGAAGACTCAGGCCACGAAGAGAAGGCTTGGGCCCCTGAAGATTTGGGCCGTCTCCGCCCCTTACACGCGCCTGCAGAGGAAATAACGGTCGGCAGGCTCCGAAGTCGGCGGCGGGAGGCATTGCAGCAGCGGATGATCGAGGGGCGTGCCGCTGACCGCGAACCCGCCGACGCGAAGCAGGCGCGCAATCAGATCGGGAAGCCAGGTAGCGGTCACTGCATCGCGATCGTCATAGCCGGTGCCGATGTCGGCATGAACAAGAGCGGCGTCGATGCCGATGAACCTGCGGGCCGTCTCGCGTATTTCGCCGAGCACGAGGTTTTCAGCTTCGGGAATTGAGCTGGCATGCGCGCCAACTTCACGGTCGAACGCCACGATCCGGCGTCCGGGCAGGCGCTCCCGCAGATGGTGGAACGTCCTGCCATTGCCGAGGCCGAGTTCGAGCACAAGCCCCTCCATCTTCGCTACCTCGGGGCAGATTTGATTGAGAATGTCGCGCTGTGCGGTCATCCGGCTGATGAAATTGTCGAGGCGACTCATATGCGATTGTACGTCCTGAACCAGCAGCCCGATCGGCGCTTGCCGCATATAGAGGCGAACGACGAACCCTGCAATAACGCAACCGGCCGCCGACAAGCGTCATTTCGGGTGGAGTCGTCGGCAGGCCGCGCGGCGGAACAACGATCTCACTTGTAGGGGTCCGCGGCGTCCCGCAAGCCGTCGCCGAGGAAGTTGAACGCCAGGATGACGAGAATGACTGGGAGCATCGGCAAAAGCAGCCATGGATAGAACGCGATCACGCTGACGCTGCGCGCCTCGGTAAGCAGGATGCCCCAACTGGTTATCGGCGCCCTCAGGCCGAGCCCGAGGAAGCTCAGCGCCGTCTCGCCCAGGATCATGCCGGGTATGGAGATCGTCGCCGTCGCGATCAGATGCGACATGAAGCCGGGAATGAGGTGCCGCCGGATAATGCGGCTGCTGGTGGCGCCCATCAATTGCGCGGCCAGAACGTAATCCTCCTCGCGCAAGGCTAGGAGCTTCGAGCGCACGGCCCGCGCCAGTCCGGTCCAGTGGAGCAGCCCGAGGATGACGGTGATGCCGAAATAGATCAGGATCGGACTCCAGGTTATCGGCATGATCGCCGCCAGAGCCAGCCATAGCGGAATGCTGGGGATCGATTGCAGAACTTCGATGATCCGTTGGACGATCAGGTCGAAGATACCGCCGTGATAGCCGGCCAGCCCCCCGATGACTATGCCGAGCAGGAAGCTGAAACTGATGCCGACGAGGCCGATCGTCAGGGAAATGCGTGCGCCATAGATGATGCGCGAGAGCACGTCGCGCCCCAGCCTGTCGGTGCCCGCCAGAAAGAGCTGGCCGTTTTCGGCTGGGCAGACAAAATGCCTGTCACCTTCGAACAGGCCCCAGAACCGGTAACTGTCGCCCTTGCAGAAGAAGCGGATCGGCTGAACATCGTCCTGTTTCTCGATGTAGTTCCGCTTGAGTGTATCCATATCCAGCGTCATCTGGCGGCCATAGACGAACGGCCCGACGAACTGGCCGTTGTGGAACAGGTGCACCCGCTGCGGCGGCGAATAGATGAAGTCCATATTGCGCGTGTGCAGGTTGTAGGGCGCCAGGAACTCGCAGATCAGTATCCCGAAATAGAGCGCTGCCAGGAATATGCCGGATATAACGGCAAGCCGGTGCTTTCGGAATTTCCACCACATCAGCCGCAACTGCGACGCCTGAAAGACCTTCGACTGCTCCGCCGTCATCGCCTCGACCGACTGCAGGTCAAAGGGCGCGATGGAAACGTAGTGTTGCAGCGGAGCACCCGGAGCAGGCAGCGGCGATTGCGTGTTCATTTGGTGCTGCCGCCCTGCAGACGAATTCGCGGATCAAGCAGCGCCAGCGCCAGGTCGGAAATCAGGACGCCGATGACCGTCAGGAAGGCGAGGAACATCAGGAACGACCCTGCCAGATACATGTCCTGGCTTTGCAGCGCCCTGATCAGCATCGGGCCGGTCGTTTCCAAAGACAGCACGATCGCCGTGATTTCGGCGCCGGAGATGATGGCCGGCAGGATAGAGCCGATGTCGGAAATGAAGAAATTGAGCGCCATGCGCAGCGGATATTTGACCAGCGTCTTGAAGGGATGAAGACCTTTGGCGCGCGCGGTAACGACATATTGCTTGTGAAGCTCGTCGAGCAGATTGGCGCGCAGCCGCCGGATCATGCTTGCCGTGCCCCCGGTGCCGATGATCAGGACCGGGATCCAGAGGTGGGCGAGGATCGACTTCGCCTTGGCCCAGCTCATCGGTTCGCCGAGATATTGCTGGTCCATGAGATGGCCGATGGACGTGCCGAACCAGATGTTGGCGAAATACATCAGGATCAGCGCCAGCATGAAGTTCGGAATGGCAAGGCCTAGAAGGCCGAAGAGAGTCAGGCCGTAGTCGCCCCAGCTGTATTGATGCGTGGCGGAGTACATGCCGATCGGAAAGGCGATGAGCCAGGTGACGATGATCGTGACGAACGAAACCAGCACGGTCAGCCACATTCGGTCCCCGATGACATCGCGAACCGGCAGCTCGTATTCGAAGGAATAGCCGAAATCGCCGTGCAGCATCCCGCCGACCCAGTAGAAGTAACGGATGACCGGCGGCTTGTCGAAACCATATTCCTTGCGCATCATCTGGATGCGATCGGAATCCACCGCTTCGCCCTGGGCCCGAAGCTCGGCAACATAGCTGTCGAAATAGTCGCCTGGGGGAAGCTCGATGATCGTGAACACCAGCGCCGATATGACCAGCAGCGTTGGAACCATAACGGCAATGCGCCAGACAATATATCGAAGCACGCTCAGGACTCTCCCAGCCAGAATGTGTCCGGCATGTAGACACCGAAATAGGCAGTCGGGTCGTAGCCGTAGAGGGCCTTGTCAGGCAGATTGCGCAGCCGCGAGGATGCCAGGACCGGCTGATGCGTTCCGTTCACCGTGCCGATCGAAAACACCTGATCGGTGTAGATCGACAGCATTGAATTCCAGATTTCGGCGCGCTCCGCGGCTGCGGTCGATGCGTTCCAGCGCTTGAGCAAAGCCATCAACTCGACCACAGGCGGAAGGTCGGGCGCCTCGCCGACCGTGCCATGCGACAAGTAGTGGGCACCCCAGAGCGGCCATTGCAGCTGGTCGTCGACGGTGGGAGCCAGTTGGTACGGGTTCATGTCGGCGGTCGCCACGCCATTGTCGATGCCCGACCACATCGACATCATGATCTGGCCGCCAAGCGCGCGGCTGCGGAAGATGTCGCGCTGGGAAGTCCGGATGAACAGGGCAATGCCGATCTGGCGCCAGTGATCGGTGATGAGTTCGAGCGCGTCGGTTTCCAGCGTGCTTTCGCCGGCCGTTTCCACTATGATCTGCGCCGGGCGTCCATCGGGAAGGATCCGCAGGCCATCATTGTCACGTGCCTTAAGCCCGACCTCGTCGAGCAGGGCATTGGCCTGGTCGGGATCGTGGGCAACCCAGGCCTTCGCGAATTCCGGCCGGTAGAGCGGGCTCTCCGGCAAGACCGTATCGGCACTTTCCTGCGCCAATCCGTAGAACACGGCCAAATTGATCTCGCGCCTGTCCACAGCCAGCGAAAGTGCGCGGCGCACGCGCACGTCGCGAAGAAGGCCACGCCACACCTGGTCGGAGCAATTCAGATTGGGCAGCAGCGCCAGCCGCGAACCCTGTGTGCGTTTCCACAGATGCATCTTCACCGGGTAGCGCTTCTCCGCGTCTTTCAGGAAGGCGTAATCGGTGAAGTCAATTCCCATCCCTTGCAGATCGCTCTCGCCCGCACCGGTCTTGGCGGAAATGATCGCAGATGAGCTGACATTCATGACAATACGGTCAACATAGGGCAGTTGCCGGCCATTCTCGTCTATTCGATGAAAGAACGGGTTCCGCTCGAAGACGAACTGCTCAGCCGGCGGCTTGGTCCGGTTCTGCCAGGGATCGAGCGTCGGCAGATCCGGGTTTTCCGGGCGATACTGCCGCGACATGCGGATATGCAGCAGCGTCCATTTCCGGGCCCGGTTCTCCTTCATCAGGCCGGCGAGCCGGAACGGATCCTGGTATTTCTTGTGGAATTGCTTGAGATAGGCGGACGGCAGAACAAGCGATAGCGGCGAAGCCGCGGCGAGCTTGGGCAGGAAGTCGGGATTGGGCGCATCCCAACTATAGCGGACCGTCGACGGATCGACGATCTCGAAGCGTGGCGGCTTGCCATCCGCCAGCAGGGCAGGGGCGAGATCGCCTTGCGAAAGCTCATCGTTCAGCCAGACATCTTCCCAGCAATAGCGAAAATCCTCCGGCGTCAGCAGGCTGCCGTCGGACCATTTATGTCCTTCCCGTAGCTTGAAAGTGAAGACGCGATCATCCGCTACGTCGAAACTTTCGAGAATGTCGGGGTGCAAGTTAAGCTTTTCGTCGTAGCCGACCAGGCGAGCATACCCGTAGATTGTCATCATCCGGATATCTTTCTGGCTGCCAATGATCGTGCGCAGCGTGCCGCCATACTGGCCGGGCTGCCGGCCCATTGCAGCGAGATTCAACACGCGCGGGCTCTTGGGCAAGCGGTCGGCGAGTGCCGGCAGCGCCCTGGCCTTCAGCTGGGGCTGAAGAAATTCCGGCTCCAGATCGCCGGCATGCACCGTGCTCGGCAGAAATGCCGAAGCCATAAGTCCAAGGATGGTGCGCCGGCTGATCAATGGCGCAGCTCGCTGACATCGGCCGAACGTCGCGCCAGCACGAGGTGGCCGCCGCCAAGATCGAGCGGCGACAGCACATCCTCGTCACCCTCGTCGCGGAATTGCGGTCCCCATGCGCTGGTGTCGGAAGCGCCGCCGAGCTTCAGCGTCTTGAAATCCATCGGCCTGTCGAGATCGGGGAAAGGCACTGCGGCGACCAGCGAGCGCGTGTAGGGGTGGATCGGTTTCCTGAGCAGAATTTCGCGCGGCGCAAGCTCGACGATACGCCCGCCGCACATCACCGCGATGCGGTCCGCCATGTAGTCCACCACCGCCAGGTTGTGCGATATGAACAGGTAGGTCAGGCCCAGTTCCTTCTGCAGGTCCTTCAGAAGGTTGAGGATCTGCGCCTGGACAGAGACATCGAGCGCCGAAACCGGCTCGTCGCAGATCAGCAGTTCAGGCCCCAGCGCCAGCGCGCGTGCGATGCCGATACGCTGACGCTGCCCGCCGGAGAAACTGTGCGGATAACGCTTGATGAAGCGCGGATCGAGCCCGATTGCCTGCATCAGGCTCTTGACCGTGGCGAGTCGGGACGCGGCATTGCCACGTTGATGGATTTCCAGCGGCTCGCTCAGGATGTTCTCCACCGTCATGCGAGGTGAAAGCGACGAAACAGGATCCTGGAAGACCATCTGGATTTTCGCGCGCAGCATGCGCAGGGCGTCTCCCTCGCCCGCCAAAACGTCGATCGGTCCATCGCGGCCGTTGAAGATCACGGACCCGCCGTTAGGGGTGACAGCCCGCATGAGGATCTTGCTGACGGTGGTTTTGCCACAGCCGCTTTCGCCGACCAGGCCCAGGCACTCACCCCGCCTGATATCGAAGCTCACGCCGTCCACGGCGCGAACAGAGGTTTGATGATCCCCGCCGAACCATCCGGATTTGCGGATGGTGAAGGTCTTCTTCAGATCCCTGACCGACAGCAGGATGTCGTCAGGTCCCTTCGATGCGGGCGCCGTCTGCTTGCCGAGCAGGTTCCCGACATTCACCGGCACCTCGCGGAGCGCCTTTAGCCTTTCGCCAGGCTTCAGGTCGAAATGCGGAACGGCAGCCATCAGGCCCTTCAGGTAAGGGTGACCCGGCCGGCGGAATATCGCCTCGACAGGTCCCGCTTCCATGATCTCGCCATGATACATGACCACCACCTCGTCGGCGACATTGGCGACCACGCCGAGGTCGTGCGTGATCAGCAGCATCGCCATGTTCAGCTGGAGCTGAAGCCTGCGCAGCAATTGCAGGATTTGCGCCTGGATGGTGACGTCCAACGCCGTCGTCGGCTCATCGGCGATCAACAGGGCGGGCCGGCAGATAAGAGCCATGGCGATCATGGCGCGTTGACGCAGTCCTCCCGAAAGTTCAAAGGGATACATGTCATAGGCGCGCTTGGGATTGGGAAAGCCGACAAGGCTGAGCATTTCCTCGGTTCGCGCCTTGCGCTCCGCCCGACCCATGAGCGTATGAATCTGCAGGGATTCGCTGACCTGGTTGCCGATCGTGTGCAGCGGCGACAGCGATGTCATCGGCTCCTGAAAGATCTTGCCGATGCGGCTGCCTCGCAACGCCCGGATTTCGGGGCCATCACGCGGCATCTGCAGCATATCCTGCGTCGTGCCGGGTTTTTCAGGATCGGAAAACAGGATACGGCCGCGAACATGGGCTATGTTCGGCAAAATGCCCATCACTGCCTGGCTGAGAACCGATTTTCCGGAGCCTGACTCGCCCACAAGCGCCGTAACCTTGCCGGGCAGGACGCGAAGATTTGCGCGCCTGACGGCATGCAACGGTCCCCCGATAATGGCAAAAGAGATGCCAACATCCTCGATCCGCAGCAGATCAAATTGCGAATTCATTCTCACACCAGACCCCACTCTGGCGGCCTGCCGCGCGGCAGCCCCAGTAAGCGAGACTAGCGCATTGCCAGCTTAGAGCAACTTGGATTCGAAACGATCGTCAGTCGGCGACTGGACTGCATAAAGGCGTTCGAATCGGATCGTGGCGGTTACTGGAGTTTCATCGGGTCGCCCGCCGACATCCGCGCGGCATCGCGGTGAAGCAGCATGACCTGCTCGGCGTCCGATCTTCGCTCGTAAACCGGCTCCAGCGCACCGTCTTCATCGACTGCAAGAGCACCCGACAGATCGGGTGAAAGCACCATCAGCTTCTGCTTGATGCCATCCAATTCCTCGTTGCCGAGCGTCAGCCAGTTGCCGGCGCCGCAATAGCTGGCGAAATCTTTGCTGGCGAGAACACTATGCGGATATTTCTTGGTCAAGGTCTGGAGGCGCTGGACCTCGTTTACAGCCGAGCCGAAAACAGAGAACGTGAGCCGGTCGGTAAGCCCGACATTGCCGAACATCACATTGCCGACATGCAGGCCGATGCCAAATTTTATGTCGGGCAATCCTAGTTCCTTTCTGCGCAGATTGAGGTCCATCATGCGCGCCGTGGCCTGGTGCGCTGCCGCAAGAGCAGCCTGGCAGGCGATCTCGGACTGCGAACGGTGCCTTTCGCAAGGGTAGACGGCGATAAAGCCATCACCGATGAAACTCATGATCTGGCCGCCTTTGCGATTGAAAGGTGCGGCAACGGCGTCGAAAAACTGGTTCAGCGTGTCGATATAAATTTCGCGGCCCGAGGTTTCGGCAAGTCTCGACGACCCACGCATATCGCCCATGACCAGTGCGGCCCGGATAGTATCGCCCTCGCCGCGCTTGATCTGACCGTCCAGCACGCGCCGGCCGGCGTCGCCGCCCAGATAAGTGGTCATCATGTTGTCGGCGAGCTTGGTGAGCACCGCCATCTTGGTCGCGATAGCGAGATGGCTCTGGATGCGCAGCAGCGCCGAAATCATGCTGTCGCTGAAGCCTGCAGCACTGTCGGTGGACCAAGACCCTATCATGCCCTGACCGGTGTTGCCGCTGAAGTGATGGACGAAGGCCATGTAATCGGTGACGCCCATAAGCTTGAGGTCATCGAAAACAGGAAACTCCGACGGCACCGACGGGTCGAGCCGGCGCCTCAGATGCTCGAGCTTATTGCTGAGCAGATAATAGTATGGGCTGGTCAGGAATCTGTCAGACGGCACGCCGTCCTTTTTGCGGAAACCTTCCACTTCCATGCCCTGGCCGCGAAACCAGGTGAAGCCAAGCGCGTCGTAAAGCGGATGAAGCATCGAAAAGCTCAGATGCACCCGCTTCAGCGGCAGGCCGGCAGCAGCCAGCCGTTCGCAAAAGCCTTTTATCAACGTTTCCAGGTCGTTGCCCACCAGCGCCGACTGGGTCAGCCAATCGGCAACCTTATCCATGAGAATGGTGGAAATTTCCGCTTGCGCCGTGCTCATGCTATCTCGAAACCGCCATTTGCTTTGATCCGCCATAACACAGTCCGCCAGCAACCCAAAGATAAGGCCGCGAAGTCAACGGGGCCGGCTTCGGCGGCAAAAGCGGCGAAGAATGCCCGGACGCCTGCCCCCATAGCCAAGTAGCATGCTCCACTGCCTGCATGTCCTGTGGCATCATGTGGCGAGGCTGCCGGCGGAATGCAATTCGGACAGGCCGTCCGGTTCCATGGCGAGGCTTACTGGTCCCAAGAACCATGGCCGAGGCATTTTGCGGAAGATCGATTTCCACAAGCCGTCATCAGACCGGCACCTTCGCCTTCAGGCCTGCGGCAGCCATCGCATAGCCGCCGGCCGCGCCATCGATGAAATGCAGGTGATCGCGCTGCAGCGGCGAAGCGACGAGGCAGGTCATCAAGGCCGATTTCTGGCGATGCAGGCCGTAGTTGCAGATGCCCGCATCTTCCGCCTGCTTCAGCCGGTTCTCGATCTGTTGCAACACATCCGCGTCAACGTCGATGGTCATCTTCAAGCCGTCGTCGAACTTGCGGAAATCCGAATTGCTGGCCACGTCGCGTCTGTAGACCTTTGGATCGAAACTGCCGATCGTCCAGCCATATCTGTCGGTGACAGCCGTAAGCGTCATCAGGAATATTATCCACAGCTTCGACTGCCACCGCCGTCCTGCCGGCGCTACGGCCCGTGCTTCGATATCGAGGCCGGCGGGCACGAGGCTGTAGCCCGGCCCGTTCACCGGCACCGGGTGGCCGTCGCGTTCCTGCATGCCGGCGAGGGCGATGATGTCGGAAGCCAGAAACTGAAAACCGCGCAAGTCGCGCGATGCCCCGGGTATGGCGATGATCGAGACGATTTCGCCATGCCTGGATTCGATCGGATTCCAGCGGCAGGAGAGGCCGGTCAGATCCGGCCGCGCGCCGGCCGGCGCTGGATCGATGCGGTAGCGCCCCGCCTTCATCTCGGCTTCCGCCCAGCTGCCGCCACCGCCGGCGAACATGGCATAGAAGACCGCCTCGGATGCCTGGAACCTCGCCACGCGAACGTCGAGGCCTTGCGCTCTTATGTCCTTTATCGGCACGATTGCGGCACGCAAGGTCAGGTCCAGTTCGTCCGCCACCCATCTCTGGACAGCCGCCAGCGCGTTGCGGGTGATCTCGAGCGCCGAGCCGGGAAACGCCACGAGCGCGCCGTCGCCGCCGAAGACAAAGGGAAGATCTTGCCGACCCAGCGCGTTGAGCAGCGCCGAAATGACGCTGGCACCGGCCATATTGACGGTTTTATAGCGGCCAGCCTCGATCGCCTTGGTCGAGCCGACGATGTCGGCGGTGGCCAGCGCCCAGCCATCTGGGAGAGGCCGATAGTTGTCGATATCGGCAACGCTCTCGAACTTTGCGAAGACCGGCAGAGAAGCGACAAACGGGTCGGGCGCGGCTGCTGTTTGCATGGGCATTAGATAGCACATTCCACGGCTTGCTTCGAAATTGACTTGCGCCGGCTTTCCGATGATAGGGTCCGGCGATGCGAATTGCCTTCTATGCGCCGCTGAAGTCACCCAATCATCCGGTTGCCTCCGGCGACCGCCAGATGGCGCGGACGCTGATCAAGGCGCTGGAGCACGGCGGGCATAGCGTCGAACTGGCGTCCGAATTACGCTTCTATCTACGCGAGCCGGAGACGAAAAGTTTCGATGCGCTCAAGGTCGAGGCCCGAGAAGAAGCCGCGCGGCTGACAAGGCTTTGGGATCATGACGGCAAGCCCGATCTCTGGTTCTGCTATCATCCCTATTACAAGGCGCCCGACCTGATCGGGCCCGAGCTGGCGTCGGCCTTTGCTGTCCCATACGTGACAGCGGAAGCCTCCTATTCGAGGCGGCGCAACACCGGCTTGTGGGCCGATACGCAAGCGTTGGTGGCGCGAGCCGTCGAACAGGCGGCACTGAACATCTGCTTCACGCAAAGGGATCGTCAGGGACTGACGGATGCGATACCCGATGCCGCCTTCGGCATGCTTTCGCCCTTCATCGACACATCGGTATTCCGGGAAACGCCGGCACCGGTTTGTTCGACGCATCTCGTTGCCGTCGCCATGATGCGCCCCGGCGACAAAGTCGAAAGCTATCGCATGCTGGCGCGAGCGCTCGGTTCGATCGGTTACCTGCCTTGGACCATGTCGGTCGCGGGTGACGGGCCCGCCCGTGAAGAGGTCAAAGCGCAATTCGCCGGCCTGCCCGCCGACCGTATCGAATGGCTTGGCGCGATAGAGCCAGCCGCCGTGCCGGACGTCCTCTACGGTGGGGGAATTTACGTGTGGCCCGGTTTTGGCGAGGCCTATGGCGTAGCCTATCTCGAAGCGCAGGCCGCTGGCCTCCCGGTGGTGGCTCAGGACATCGCCGGCGTGCCGGAGGTCGTGCGGCATGGCCGGACCGGGTTTCTCACCCCGCCGGGCGATGTCGCGGCGTTCGCTTCCGCCATTGAAAGGCTTCTGACCCGCAACGATGAAAGAACCGTCATGGCGGCAGAAGCCAGACGTTTCGTCCTCGAAGAACGCTCCCTCGGCGTTGCGGCGGCGCGTCTGGCCGAACTTCTTGCGGATATCCCGATTTCATGACATCCGATCGGATCTGGCAGCCGTTGGTGGAACTGCTGGCGTCCCGGCAACGGGCGGGCCACAAGGCAGAGTTCTGGCTGCGCGACGATGACGCCGTGGACCCGACGCCTGCGCTTGATCGGCTGCTCGAGCTCACCGGTGAATTTGCGGTTCCGGTCACTCTGGCCGTCATTCCTGCCCTGACTGATGAGAAGCTTGTCGCACGGCTTGACGAGGCGCCACATGCAACGGTCGCCATCCATGGCTGGGCGCACCGAAATCATGCGCCCGAGGATCAGAAAAAGCAGGAGCTCGGCACTCATCGGCCACGCGAGGCGGTGCTCGATGATCTCGCTCGCGGGCTTTCGCACGTAACCGGCCTGCACGGCGCACGTGCCGTTCCGATGCTGGTGCCACCCTGGAACAGGATCGACGCCGGCTTGGTATCCGACCTTGGATCGATAGGATTTGCGGCATTGTCGGTGTACGGGCCGCCGAAGCCGGCTTCGCTGGCGGTCATCAACAGCAATGTCGACATCATGGATTGGCATGGCACGCGCGGTTGCCGCGATCATGGCCTGTTGGTTCAGGCTGTCATCGCGCAATTGCAGCGTGCATTCGACGGCGGCGAACCGGTCGGCCTGCTCACCCACCATCTCGTGCATGATGAATCGGCCTGGCTTTTCCTGGAACGGCTGTTCGCAGTCACGGCACAGACTGAAGCCTGCTCATGGCTTCCGATCAGGACATTGATCGGGCGCAGCGCCGGTAGAGCAATTCCAGGAAAGGTGTGAGCGGTCCGGAATTGCGTCAAAACAAGGAGATAGGGGAAAACAGCTCAGCGCTTTTTTTTGTGCAATGAGACCGGAAATTTGAGCGTCTGGCCATCCCGCGCTGCAAAAGCGTCGGCAAACCTGGCTTTGGCCAGTTTCTCGATCTCGTCCAGTTCCTCGTCGGTGCGTGACGGATCATGGTGAAACAGCGCAAGCCGCCGCGCACCGGCCGCCTCGCAGAGTTTGACGCCCTGTTGCCAGGTCGAGTGCCCGTTGCCGCGGCGGTGCTCCATTTCCTCCTCGGTGTAGGTGGCATCGTAAATGACGAGGTCGGCATCTTCGATCAGGCCAAGCACCGCCTGATCGAGTTTGTCGGGCTGGTGCTCAGTATCCGTGATCACCGCCACGACGCGCCCGCCCCATTCGACGCGGTAGCCTATGCAGCCGCCCGGATGGGTAAGACTGCCGGTTCGGACCACCACCCCTTCGCGCGGCCGAAGCACATCTCCGGATACGAAATCGCGGCAGTCGAGGCTGGCCTTGCAGATATCGAGTGTCACCGGAAACCACGGCGGCTGCATGAACGCATCGACCATCTGCCGGGTCGTCATGCGTCCTGAAAGATGCCCGGACCAAAGCGCAATCTTGAAGCGCCGGTCATAGATCGGCTTGAAAGCAGGCAGCCCGATGATGTGATCGTAGTGGCAATGGGTGAAAAACAGGTCGAAATCGGTCACGCCCGACGCCCGAAGCGCCCCCCCGGCAGGAGGTAGGCCAGAGCCCGCGTCGAACAGAAGCGTATGCTTACCGCATCGCATCTCGATGCAGATGGTGTTGCCGCCATAGCGAGAGAATTCTGGCCCCGATACCGCGATGCTGCCGCGCACGCCCCAAAACCTGACCAGGAAAACGTCGTCGTCCATGCTACCCCTTCGCAGTCCAGTCGCCCATGGTAGCCGGTGCCATCACGACGGCGAGGATTAAGCGCACGTCACTCGCTACTTGGCCCTTCGTGCGTCGATCAGATCCGCGGTCGTATGGCTTAGGCGATCGGCAAGAACCCGCAATATCTCGATCGTCATTTCCGGGAACTCCCTCATAAGCCTCAGGAAATGATCCTTGCGGATCCTCAAAACTTCCAGCGGACTTGCGGCCCTTACGGTGGCGGTGCGATAGCCGTTGCACAATATGGCGATCTCGCCAACGATCGAATTTGGCGCCAGTTCGGCAACTTTTGTCGGTCCGCTGTCGGAATCGACCAGAATATCGGCCCTGCCTGAAAGGATGACATAGGCAGCGTCTCCCTCGTCGCCCTGCCGGAAAAGGATCTGGCCAACGCTGTAGCTCACGCGATCGGATGTGAACGCAATCAGCTTGAGCTTTGCCGGCTCTATGCCGGAGAACAAGGGAACGCGTTGCAGCATTCCAACCTCATCCTTGAGCAGCATTGTCGCAAACCTTCCCAAAGTTCACGTTTTTTGAGACTAGAACAACCGACACCCGGATGGAATCAATTCCGTTTGCGGATGGCGAGACGAACCACGCGAAAGGTGGCGAGCTGATCGGCCGGAACCTCAATTCCTTGACCTTGCAGCAAGTTCCCACCGGCGGAACGATCCCATCTGAATGTCCAATCCTCTATGACAGCAATTCCTTGAAAACACCGTTCCCTGCCAAAAGTGTCTCGTGTGTTCCGTCTTCCACCAAACGACCCGAGTCGAAGACGACAATGCGATCGAACAACATCGCCATCGCCGGGTTCGTCATTACCCACACAATCGCCGGCGAACGGCCGTCGCGTCTGGCCTCCTCGAGCACATTTTGCAGCACCTTATCCTGCACGCGCTGGTCGAGCGCCGACAGCGGCCGGTTGAGGATGAGAAAATCTGGCCGCTTGAGCAAGGCCCGGGCAACATCGAGCTTCTGTCGCTGTCCGCCGGTCAGCCGCCTGCCGCCGGCGCCAACGTTGAAATCCAGGCCGACATTCAGCAGTTCGGCATAAAGCCCCAGTTCGTCAAGAATGTCATAGACGATGGAGCGTATGCGGTCCGGCGCGTCGGGATGGTTGGTGCCCACGCGCCCGAACAGGACATTGTCCATGACGGTAGCCGCGGCAATGTATTTGGCAGGATCGTAACGTTCGACGGCATTTTGCAGCTCTGGCGGCAGGTTTTCATAGAACAGGTTGCGTGCCGAGACGATCTTGCTCATCAGTTCGTCGCTCAGCAGGCCGAAGCGGTGCCGGGGCTCGATATAGGCAAAGCTCAAGCTGACGATCATGGCGCGGTCGTTCTCCGAAACCGCCTCGTATGGACGGTTCTTGAGCCGTTGCAGCAAGGTCTCGTAGGCGGGTATCTCGTCGGCGCTCATGAAGGTGAGCTGCTGGAAGAACTGGTGATCGGGCGGCAGATCGGCAAACAGCTCGATCGCCTGTTCGGCGATCTGCATGCCCATTTCGTAGAGCGTGCGGTCGAGGCCGGCTTGCCTCAGCACGGAGGCAAAATAGGTATTGGCCGCCAGGGCCCTGTCGGCCAGTTCGGGACCGGCGGCAGCGCCGAAGAGCAGGTTTTGGCCGATCGTTGCTTCCTTGTTGTAGGCGCCCGGTTCGAAAGGAACCACCAGTGCGCTCAGCCCTTCGTGTTCCAATCGGGCTCGGAGCGCCGCACGCAGTTGGACAATCCGCCTGGCAAGCTCCGTGTGACGCGTCAGGTCGGCCGACGAGCGCAAGCCAAGATCCAGGATGTCGCGCGACAGAAGAACCGCGTCGAGCACCTGGCGGACGGCTTCAAAGAGGTCGTGTGGGCCGGTGGCGCCTGCGGAACCATAGTTGATCCAGTCGCTGTGGATATCAAGATCCGGATTGCCCGACCGGCTCGCCTCGGTAATGTGCCAGCGGCGCTGGTCTGCCGCAGCACCGTCATAGCTCACCGATGTCAGCGGCGCATGCTTCAACCCGTAGAGCAGATTATCGCGGAGGCTTGCCTGGAACAGGAAAACATCCGACGAGGCATAGGACATGCGCCGGCCGGTCACTGCTTCGGGGAGTTCCAGCAGGTCGTGAGCGCCCGAAACGACCCTTCCGCTGTTCGGCCAGTCCAGCCGCGCGAAGGCTTCTGCGAGCGCCTCCGCTCCACCCGTTGAGGTACTGACCAGCGCCACCGTCTCACCTGGCTTGATCTGGAGCGAGATACGGTCGAGGAGCATTGCACCGCCATCGTCTGCCATGGACAGACTGATCGCCGACAGCGGGTCCGTCATCGGACCGGGGTCGTCGATCGTCAATGCCCCGATTCTCGGTGCAATGACCCCCTCGACGGTGAACTGTTCGACGACCTGCTGATATTTGACCTGGACATCCTGTCGGTCCTGATCCCAGTCGATCAGCTCCTTCATCGGTCCGGGCAGGTCCTTGTAGGCGCCAATCACGGCCACGAGCTGGCCGACGTCCAGCCGCCCCTGGATGACCAGATACCCACCGATCATGTAGAACAGAAAGGGCGTGACCTGCGCGAGAAAATTGTTGAGGAACTTCACCATGAATTTCCATTGGTAAAGATCGAAGCGGATCTTGAAGATGAGTCCGAGCCGGGCTGCTATGTCGGCGCGCTCGTAGTTTGATGTATCGTGGACGTGAACGGCGCCGATGCCGTCGACGATTTCGCCAACCCGGCCCGACAGCGCGCGCGCCGTCAACTGCCGCTGGCGCCCGAGCACGATCAGCCGCCGCCGCATTCGCGGGATGAGCACGATCTGGATCGCCACGATCCCGACCGCTATCATTCCGAGCCAGAAATTCTGGACCATGATGAACAGCATGGCAGTCAGCGCCTGGCCGCCGAGCAGCACCGGCTGCAGGAAGGCATCACCGATGAAGCCGCCAAGCGGCTCCACCTCGTCCTTCACCATGGTCGCCACTTCGGCGGATTTCACCCGCTTGAAGTAACGCGGCGGAAACCGCAACACACGATCGACCAGCTCAAAGCGGATACGCCGCAGCATGCGTTCGCCGAGGCGACCCTTGTAGGTGTTGATGTAGAGTTTGAACAGGCCGTTGACGATGACCAGAAAGAGGAACACAAGGCTCAGGGCAAGCAGCGTCTCCTGGCGGTCGAGCTGAAAACCGGAGAAGAACTGGACGTCTCCGATGAACGGCAGGTCATAGTGCAGCTTCATGAATGGCCGGGTCGCGCCCGGTTGCTCGAAGCCTTTGCCTTGGATCGGGCCGTTGACGATCAGCTTCGGCAGATCGAAGGACATGAAGTATGGGATCATCGAAAGCAGGACGATCAGCAATATCCAGATCTGCTGCTTCTTGGTGTGCGTCCAGATATAGCGGGCTAGGCTGGGTTCCATATGCGACTGCGGACCTTCAGTTGAAGGATGGATGTAAAAGCAGCTGCTGGTGAGAAGCAACCTGCGAGGCGGCGCGACCCAGTTCCGGCGCACGGGCGATGATCACGACATCGGCATTGTTCGTCGGCCAAGAATGCAGCCGGCCAAACGGTTCGCGGCTTCCGTAGGGTTTTGGCGAATGGCCAAGCGGCACGAGGCCGCAGCTGTGCGGCTGGTGCTGGCGGATGGACGCCGATGGTCCGAACAGATGCAACAGGCTCCCTCCGGCACCGGGCAATGACGGCAAGATTGCGTTGTCTCGTCCGAAACCCCAACATACAAGACGAATATGATGGATATCACGCAGCCACGCAATGCCGGCATGGACCAGCATGAGCAAGCCCTGGATCTCACGCGGGGAATTGCTGCTTATCTCAACCACCCTCTCGTGGCGGGGCTGGCGCGCGTCATCAGCAAGCATCCGAAGGCCGATATCGCCAACGCCTTCAACCACAAGCAGGTCGCCTGCAAGATGTGGGCGCTCGACAGGCTGTTCGAAAGCTGCGGCGGCCGGTTCGGGCGCATATGGGTTTTGGGTGGATGGTACGGCGTATTGCCGGCAATGCTTTTCAACGATGCCCGCTTCGATATCGCGGCGGTCGATAGCATCGACATCGATCCCGAAGTCGCGCCGATCGCCCGGACACTCAACCGGGAAGCCGGCGAACGGTTCCGGGCGCTGACGGCAGATATGTACGCGCTCGACTATGCAGCCGGGCGGTCGGACCTGATCGTCAATACGAGCTGCGAACACATAGCCGATCTGCGCGCCTGGCTTGCCCTGCTTCCGCGGGGTACGAATGTATTGCTGCAATCCAACGATTATTTCAGCGAGCCGACGCACATCAACTGCGTGGCTTCGCTCGCAGCCTTCGAGACAATGGCGGCGCTAAGCGAGGTGCGGTTCTCCGGCGAGCTGCCGACAAAGAAATATACGCGCTTCATGCTGATTGGAGCCGTCTGACGCATTTAAAGCATGTCTCCCGAAAGTGTGCAGCGGTTTCGGGATAAAGACATGCATAAAAATCAAAAACCTAAAGCAGGTCGCGTGAATCCTTTTTCACGCGACATGCTTTAGCCCGAAAGTGCCTCGGGTTCCGGGACAACGACATCGCGCGACGCCCGTTAGAGTCCCGTTTTCAGGGACCATGTCCGATACCGCTCGCGCAGAATTTGCGCCGAGTGACGCGCGCCTTCTAGATCGAGACGATGCGCGGATGGCGTCGGTGCCGCAAGCGCCTGTTCGATCGCTTGCGCCAGACCTTCGGGCGTCAGATCCTTTTCAATCAGCACCGTTGCAAGACCGAGTTTTTCGAGTACTAGGGCGCGAACCGTTTGTTCGGTTTCCCCGCCGGCCGCAAATGGAACCAGCAGAGAGCGACAACCCGCGCGCAGGACATCGCAGACCGTGTTGTAACCTGCCTGCGAGACGGACAGGCGGGCGCCGGTCAGCAGGCTGGCGAAATCCTCGCGAAACCGGAAGACGGACAGGCCCGGCGTGGCATCGCGTGCGATCGCGTCGAACTCGTCTTTCGGCAGGTTCGGGCCGGTGATCAAACACCATTTCCAACGGTTGTTGGCGTTGCGCGCCGCCGCGACGGCGGAGCTGACAAGCGCCTTGCCGGCGGCTCCCCCGCCAACCGACACCAGAATGTCGAAGCGCTCGCAGGCCGCCGGCGATGGCGGCGCCGCAACGAGCCCCGTGTAGGCGACCTCGGCCCTGATCGCCCGAGCCAGTGGAAATGTCTTGTCGATGGTTGCGAAAGCCGGATCGCCGTGGACCATAACAAGGTTGAAATGCCTGTTGATGAGATCGGCCGTTTCCTCGTTTCGGCCCGGCTTGACACGCTCCTGAAGGATATCGCGCACGGACGTCGCCAGCAGCGGTCTTGGTGACGTCGCCTCGATGACCTCGATCAGCGGCAAGAGTTCGAAACGCATCTGCCGGCGTCCAAATGGAAACGCCTCGACAATGACGATATCAGGCCTGCAATCCCGGTATGCCTGCAGCAGCATCTCTGAACGCCGTTTCTTGAAATCGTCGTCGATGGCTTTGCCTTGCAAGTCGACAAGTCCGGAAAATCCTTCATCGCCGGAGGTGACAGGCGGCAGGGTCACGGATTTTACCCCCGGTCCCGGAAACCCCGCGATCGACGCTCCGCCGGTCACGACGGTTACGTCAAATTCGTCGTCCACCAGAGCCGCCGCGATGCGGCTGGAGCGCGCCAGATGGCCGATACCGAGCAGATGCTGGACATAGAGGAAGGCGCGCAGCCGCTTCAATCGACAGCCCGCCACCCGCGCTCGAACAGTTCCTTGAGCTGTCCGATGCTTGCCATATGATCGAAATTGCCGCGCACGCGCCGCTCCGCGGCGTCGCCGAGGCGGGCGCGCAGCACGGGATCGCGGATCAGCCGCTCCAGCGCCTGTGCCAGCGCAATTGGGTTTTCCGTCGGAACCAGCAGCCCGGTTTCATCCGGCGATAAAAGCTCCGGCACGCCGGAAATATCGGTCGAAACGCAGGCCAGCCGCTGGCTGGCTGCCTCAACCAGAACGTTCGGCAGACCGTCCCGGTCGCCATTTGCGGTGATCCTGCAGGCCAGGGCGAAGATGTCGGCGCAGCGGTAGTGCTCAAGCACCTCCTGCTGCGCAAGCGCGCCTTTCCAGGAGATGCGACCATCCAGTCCGAGCTTTTGCGCCAGCGCCTTGAGCCGTTCCAGTTCCTCGCCGCCGCCAATATGCTCGAAACGCCATGCCAAATCGCCAGGCAAGAGGGCGAGGGCCTTCAGCAAGGTGTCGTAGCCTTTTTTTTCAACGGCGCGCCCGACGCTTAGAATGATGACCGGTTCGTCCGGCGCCAGGCCGTCGTGCTGCTTTCGCGCCTCGCCGAAACTGGAGAAGCGATCAAGGTCGAGCCCATGGTAGCTCAGATGCACGGACGAGTTGCCGTTAGCGAGTTCTTTCAGACGGTCGAAGCCGGTTTTCGTGCAAGTGACCGTCCAGCGCGCCGAGGAAAGCTTGCCAGCCAGATCCCAGTCCGCCGAAGTCCAGATGTCCTTGGCATGGGCTGAGCAGCTCCAGGGCAGGCTGCGAAGCTGGCTGGCATAACGCGTCACCGATGCCGGCGTATGCGCGAAATGCGCATGCAGCCATCCAGCATCCTCCGGCCATTCG
This sequence comes from Mesorhizobium sp. B1-1-8, assembly GCF_006442795.2. NCBI lineage: Bacteria > Pseudomonadati > Pseudomonadota > Alphaproteobacteria > Hyphomicrobiales > Phyllobacteriaceae > Mesorhizobium > Mesorhizobium sp. B1-1-8. The sequence continues at coordinate 5,269,924 of NZ_CP083956.1, read as the reverse complement.
GCCGCCAGCACGAGCGCTTGCCCGAAGCGGCGCACGCGATTGCGCGTAAAGTCGCGGGGGATGTCGGCAGCCAGCGATCCGAGCGCGCGCCAGAAGCTCGGCCGCAACAGATAGGCAAACAGCGAGCGAGCCACGCGCAGCGGCTCCTCATGCAGATATTCCGGTAGATAATGGACGGGCGCTTTGATCTCGTCATGCACGGGGTGGCGTTGTGCGTCGGTCGGCCGCCTGAGCGCGACCAGTATCAGGTCGAATCCCGCACGCTCCAGACCGAGCAATTCCTGCGCGATGAAGGTTTCCGACAGCCGCGGATAGCCCTTCAGAACCACCACGATCTTGCGATGTTGCAACTCAGTTCATTCCCTCGATGACCGAAAGGTGATGGCCGGCCCGCCGGTCGAGCAGTTCCTCGACGATTTCGGAAATATGAGGCAGCCCTTCCAGCGTCAGATGCGGATTGCTCTGTGATGGGCGGGGCCGGTCCGGCAGCACCATCAGCGCATCGGCAAAGCGCCGGGAATCCTTGGCTTCTTTCGGCAAAAGCATCTCGATGAGGCCGAGCTCGGCTGCGCGGCGGGCGCGGATCAGTTGTTCCTCGCGGGGCTCGACGCGCGGCACGATCAGCGCCGGCTTGTCGAAAGACAGTATCTCGCAATAGGTGTTGTAACCGCCCATCGCCACCACCGCCCTGGCGCCGGCAATCAGGTCTTCCATTCGGTTGTCGAACTCGATGATCTTGATGTAGGGGATCTTGGCCCCCTTCTTGAGCAGCTTGTTGCGTTTGCGCGCCGGCATGTAAGGGCCAAGCACGATCAGCGCCCGATGCTGCAACCGCGGGTCCTGCTGATAGGCGTCGATGACGTCGTGGATCAGTTCGGCGCCGTCCCCGCCGCCGCCGGTGGTAACGAGGATATAGTCGCCCTCGGGCCGATGGCCGGGCAACTCGTTCCGCTGCAGGCTCCGTTGCAGGAAACCGACGAACCTCATCTTTGCCCTGACAGCCGGCGGTACATCCAGGCCGGTCAACGGATCGTAGAAATCCGGCGGACCATAGGCCCAGACCCTGTCGTAGAACAGGCCTATCTTGCGCATCACATCCCTGCGCGCCCACTCTGCTTCGAGCAGATGCGGCGCATCCATCACCTCGCGCAGGCCAAGCACCAGCGTGGTGCCCCGCGTCTTGAGGTAGGACAGCGTGTCCTCAATCTCACCGCGCAGGCCGAGCGGTTCCTTGTCGACGATGAAGATATCAGGCCGGAAGGTCTCGGCTGTGTGGCGGATGATCGATTGGCGCATCCTCAGCGTCTCATGCAGATCGATATCCTTTTCCAGCGAGGTGTATTCGCCGTTGCGCAACTTGATGACGCTGGGGATCTTCACGAAGTCCACACGGGCGCGGTAGTCGAACGCGCCAGCGATAGTCGCACCCGAAATGATAAGCACCTGAAGTCCGCGGAAATCCTCGACCAGCGAATGCGCGATCGTCCGGCAGCGCTGCAGGTGGCCGAGCCCGAATGTGTCGTGGCTGTACATGAGAATTCGGGCATTTTGTGCGTGCTTGGTCATTGTTGAACGTCTTTTCGAATTCTCGCCTTGAGGATCGTGGGCGACCTCTACCGACCTGTTGTGAAACATGAGGGCGCAATTTTCAATTTGTATTACCTAACAAGCCGCAGATCGCCTCGCCATCCGCGAGTTCATCGCCTCCTATGCGCACTGCGCCGACCGGCGCGACGCGAAAGGCCAGACGGCGCGCTTCACTCCAGACTCACGCTTCGTGGTATCCGTTGGACGCCAGGAATGCGAAGCCCTGCATGAAGCTGCATTCGCGCGAAGCGCTCGCGTCTACCGCGTTCCCAGTCCAACTCCTGCAGTGGAAGAAGACTATCTCTCGGTACGCTCCACAATTTCACGATCTATCGCCGCTCCAGGAACCCTCGTCCTTCAAAGATCGCAGGCATCGCCTTCTCGATCCGCGCGGTCCGCGTCCCAGACTGCTTCGCGCCGGCGAAGTGAAACAGGTATCCCCTTTGCCGACCCGGCGTCAGCGCCTCGAACGCGCGCTTGAAACGCGGATCGTTGCGGAACTTCTCCTTCAACTCCTCGGGTACAGGAAACTCTGGGGGCTTCGTCTCGACCTTCATTCCGGCTTTCTCGGCCGCCACGGCCTCGCGCACGTAGGCCGTGATGGTAGCCGCTTTCGTCGCAATCTCCTTGGCGCTGGTGAACTTCATCACCCGCGCTGCCTGAACCTGTCCGAGCTGCACCAGCAGCTTCTTCGGATCCTTCAGCAGCGCACCCTGAAAGAAGCCCAACGCGCAATATTCTTTGAAGCCCTGAATGATGACAATGTTTTTCCCATTCATTGTGTAGCAGGGCTTTCCCCACTTGCACTCCTCTCTTAGGTCAAATCCAGACAAGATCCCTTGCAGCTCGGCAATTTCAGCCTGCCACCGCTCTCGATACGCCATTTCCATGCTGCACCTCCGTTGTTGCAAATCGGCCCGGTAGCCGCGACCGTTCTCGAACCGAAATCTGAACCCGCGGCCCGCGAGTCACGCAGTTTTGGCATCGCGCCGGATTGATGATCCGATGGTGGCGGAACATCACATTCGCGGCCGACGGCTTTAGCCGCGCCTTCGATGTACAAGCGCATCAGCGAAAAGTGAGCCAGAGGCTACAAAAAAACCTTGGCTACTCAATCGATGGTCCGACACAGTTTATTGAACGGGAATGATTCGATGAAATCCAAACGCCGCAGCCTGAATTCCACGACCAGCCCGAACGGGGAACCCAAGCTCTCGCGCAGCCATGCGCCCGCCGATCTATCGCCCGTGGAATGGCAGAGAGGTTTACGCCGCCAGTTCGGCCGCGAGCAGGCTTTCGGGCTCGAGAATCTGACTGGCGAACCGTTTTTCTCCGAGTTTCGGGTCAGCAGTCCCGCATCGAAATCGAGCTATCGCGTGGCGATCCGGGGCATGGGGCCCGGCGGCAATTTCTGCTCATGCCCCGATTATGCGACGAGCGAGCTCGGCACCTGCAAGCACATCGAGTTCACGCTTGCGCGGCTGGGGAAGAAGCGTGGCGCCAAAGCCGCATTTGCGCGTGGCTACCAGCCAGCTTTTTCCGAGCTGTATCTCCGAAACGACGGTAGGCGCCGTATCCATTTCCGGGCCGGAACAGACTGCCCGCCAGCGTTGCGTGAGGCCGCCGCGGCATTGTTCGACGTCGCTCACGACGGGATGCTGCCGGATGACCGCTACGACGAACTCGGACCTTTCATGGCCATGGCGTCGAAGTCGGGTCACGAGTTCCGCGCCTATGACGATGCGCTCGATTTCATCGCGGGAAGGCGGGATGCGGAGCGCCGGGCCTCGGAGCTCGCGGAACTGTTTCCTCGCGGAGCTGCCGACCCCGAGCTTGGGGCCCTTCTGAAAGTGCCGCTCTATCCGTATCAGGCCGAAGGCGCGCTGTTCGCTGTCCAGGCTGGCAGGGCATTGATCGGCGACGATATGGGATTGGGCAAGACCATCCAGGCCATCGCCGCCATGGAAATACTGGCGCGGCATTTCGGCGTCACAAGGGTGCTGGTGGTCTGCCCGACCTCGCTCAAATACCAGTGGCAGAGCGAGATTCTGCGTTTCTCCGGCAGGCAAAGCGGGAACGCGGCGCGGGTCATCAATGGTGGCCGGGCGCAGCGCCAGAACGACTATCGTTTGGACGATTTCTGCAAGATCACAAATTACGAGAAGCTCAAGCCTGACCTCGATCTGATTGTGGCCTGGGCGCCCGAGCTCGTGATCGTGGACGAGGCGCAACGGGTGAAGAACTGGAACACCATCGCTGCGCGGGCCTTGAAGCGCATCGACAGTCCCTACGCGATCGTGCTGACCGGCACCCCTTTGGAAAACAAGCTCGAAGAGCTGATCTCGATCGTTCAGTTCGTCGATCAACACCGGCTGGGGCCGACGTGGAAGCTGCTGCACGAGCACCAGGTCAAGGACGAAGGCGGGCGCGTCACCGGCTATACGGGGCTTGAGAAGATCGGTCAGACATTGGCGCCCATCATGATCCGCCGCCGCAAATCCGAGGTGCTAAAGCAATTGCCGGACCGTCTCGACCAGAACCTTCTGGTGCCGATGACAGAGATGCAGATGCTCTATCATCAGGAAAATGCCGACGTGGTGGCGAAAATCATCCAGCGCTGGCGCAGGACCCGGTTCTTGTCGGACAAGGACCAGCGGCGGCTGACCTGTGCGCTGCAGAATATGCGCATGTCGTGCAACAGCACCTATCTCCTGGACCAGGAGACGGATCATGGCGTCAAGGCAGATGAATTGGCGGCCGAGTTCGACGACTTGTTCGCCGAGCCGAAAGCCAAGGCGGTGGTGTTCTCGCAATGGACGCGGACCCACGACATCGTCATCCGGCGCCTGGAAGCGCGCGGCTTAGGCTATGTCAGCTTCCACGGCGGCGTGCCGTCGGACAAGCGGCCTGCACTCGTCGAGCGCTTTCGCGACGATCCGGCCTGCCGGGTGTTCCTGTCCACCGACGCCGGCAGCACGGGCCTCAATCTGCAGCATGCCTCGACTCTCGTGAACATGGACCTGCCGTGGAACCCGGCCATACTGGAGCAGCGCATCGCGCGCATCCATCGCATTGGTCAGGCACAGCCCGTGCGGGTCATCAATTTCGTCGCGAAGGGCACCATCGAAGAGGGGATGCTTTCGGTGCTGGCGTTCAAGCGCTCCTTGGCGGCCGGAATTCTCGACGGCGGCAGCGGCGAGATTTCGCTGGGCGGCTCGCGTCTCAACCGCTTCATGAAGGAGGTGGAGAACGTCACTGGGCGCATGGGCGAAAGCGAGGCGGTGACGCCGGCGGAGGAGGCCGGGAACAGCACCGCCGCTGCTGACGATACCGGACCCGCGCACGATACGAAGGCGGATGCGGATATCGGTGCCGGCGATATCGCGCGCTCGAACGGGCACGCAGCGTCGCGGAGCGATCCCGATCCGTGGCTTGCCTTGGCGCAGGTGGGTGCGCAGTTCGTTGCCGCCCTGGCGGCCGCCAACGATCCCAGGGGTTCCGCGCATCCGTGGGTCGAACACGATCCGGCAACCGGCGTGCGGAGCCTGAAGATGCCGCTGCCGCCGCCGGAGACCACGCGACAACTCGCCGATGCGCTTTCGGCGCTCGCGGATGGATTGCGAGGCAGGATTGCGTGACGGTCTTTCTTTGCCGGGCTGGGGAATGGCCACTTTTGTCGAAGATTTCAAAATCCGATTGATCTCGATTGTCCGTGGAGCCGAGAAGAGCGCGGGTCGCACCAGCTACATCACGCTGTGGGACACCATCGCAAATCTGCTGGGGCTATCGAGCTCGACGACCGCTAATCAAGGTTCGGTGCTGGTACAGGCCTCGCCACTTCGCGAAAGACATCGCGCCTGCCACCGATTGACACGGCTGCTCATTGCATCAAACGGTCACACGAAAAAGCTAGTTTGATGCTTCGGCTGGCTTTGGGGGTGGTGTGGCGGAATCGGAAAGAAAGAACGCGATCGAAAGTCTGGCTTCGACCTGCGAGGCCATAGCCAAAGGCCAGTTCGACGACATCGACGATTTGTTTGCCGTGGTCTCCGACATGGACGTGTCGGAAGAGATTCGCGCTCTTGCCGAAAGTTTCGCCGGCATGGTCGTGCAGGTTGAAGCGCGCGAATTCCACGCCAACCAGCTCATCGCCGATCTCAAGGAAACGCAACGCCAGTTGCAGGCCGCCCAACAGCAGCTGAAACGCGAAAACACCGATCTGCGCGAGCGGCTCAAGAAGCTCGATGTCGAATACAACGAAACGCAGGCCAATCTGGAAATCGCCGAGATCGTCGAAAGCGATTACTTCCGCGAACTCCAGCAGCGGGCCAAGTCGTTGCGGACAAGATTCAAGACGAACGGCTGAACGGACGAGCGCGGTCTTTCGGGCGCGATCCGCGGCCCGTTTCACGGCAAGGCACAATGACGAAAATCATCTCGACCCATTCCTATCGCGGCGGTACCGGCAAGTCGAACCTGACGGCCAATCTGGCGGCCGGGCTGGCGCTGCGTGGCCATCGGGTCGGGATTGTCGATACCGACATCCAGTCGCCCGGCATCCATACGCTGTTCAAGGTCGACCCCCACGCCGTGCATTTCACGCTCAACGACTATCTGTGGGGTCGCTGCGGCGTCGCCGAGGCGGCGCTCGACGTGACCGGCGGCGTCGTCGACGAGACCGGTGCGGTGGTGGTGCCCGAGGGCGGCAAGGTTTTTCTGGTGCCTTCCAGCATCAAGACCGGCGAGATCGCCCGCATCCTCAAGGAAAAATACGACGTCGAGGATCTGAACACCGGTTTCCAGGAACTTTGCGCCCAGCTCGACCTCGATTATCTGATGATCGACACGCATCCGGGCGTCAACGAGGAGACGTTGCTGTCGATCGCCATCTCGGACACGCTGATGCTGATCCTGCGGCCGGACATTCAGGACTATCAAGGCACCGCGGTGACACTGGAACTGGCCCGCAAACTGGAAGTGCCGCAGCTGCTGCTGGTCGTCAACAAGGCGCTGGAAAGCTTCGATTTCAAGGACCTGGCGCAGCGCGTCTTCACCAGCTACCGAACGCCGGTCGCCGCCGTGCTGCCACTCTCCCACGATCTGATCCGCATCGGCAGCACCGGGCTGGTGCGTACGCTGCATCCCAAGCACGCGTTCGCCGAAGGCGTGGAGGCAATTCTCGACATGATCGAGCATTGAGCGTCAGGATTCGAATATCCCGTTGAAGAATTCGTCGACCGATTTCGTGCGGCTCTCGCGGTCGAAATTGAGCGCGCCACGGAGCGCCGACCAGGCGGCCGGGTCGAGATCGGCAACCGGCGCCGGTTCAAGCTTGAGTTCGGCCGCTTCGTTCGAGGCTTTCATCGAGAATGGATGCGTGCCGGTCATAAGCTGATAGGCGATGCATCCCAGGGCGAAAACGTCGTCGCGTGGATCGCGGGGCGCTTCAGTAAACATTTCGGGACTGGCATAGACTGCGGTCATCCCACCCAAAGTGGAAATGTCGAAGCCGCCTGCCGTGCCCGCCGTGGCAAGGCCGAAGTCGATCAGCTTCACCGCGCCGTCGTCGATGATGAAGATGTTGCCCGGTTTCAAATCCGAATGCACGACGCCATTTTGATGCGCGTAAGACAGCGCCGAGCAAATGCCCTTGAGGATTGCCGCGATGCGCGTCCCGGGCAGGCCTTGACCCGCCGCGCTGGCCAGGTGGCGACTGAGCGGCTTACCCGAGAGCAGCTCCATGACGATGAATATCTCGGATCGGTCGGGCCGAAAGCCCCACCGGCGAGCTGTTCGGCATCGAGCGGCTTTGCAACAGCGCCGGCCGCCATCGCGACGGTGGCGCGGAGCAAATCGCCGAGCGCATCATCGAAGATCTGATGGCGCATATCGGCACCCAGAAAATTCACGACGACATCACCCTCGTCGTCATGAAACACCGGTAACAAGTGCATGATGCAGCAATTCGGAGCAACGCAACTTTCCAACAGCGCCGCCGCGCAGGCCAATCGGCTGCGCCTGTCGGACGGCCCGCTGGAGCTTGGCTGGCACCATTGCGGCACGACGTCCGACTTCCTCGCCGATTTCTTCGCCAATCTGGCGAGGAAGTCGAATGCCAATTACAACGATGCCCTGCACAGCATCGGATATCTGCTCAACGAGCTTCTCGAGAACGCGGTGAAATTCCGCGCGGCGGGCGATATCGTCATCAATGCAACGCTTGAGAACAACAATTTCGAGGTGCGCGTCTGCAACCTCGTGGCCGAAAGCACGGCGGCGCGTTTCCAGCGCCTGCTCGAAGAGATAACCGCGCGCGATCCCGGCGAACTGCTGATCGAGCGGATCGAGCTCAACGCGGCGGACCCGTCATCGAGCGCTTCAGGCCTCGGCCTATTGACGCTGATGAGCGACTACGGCGTGGGATTGGGTTGGAATTTCCGCCGCGATGCGTCCAGCGGACCCGTGCGGGTTGAAACCTGCGCCTCGCTACCCCTTTCCTGAACTGCCGCATCTCCTACCGGAACTGGATATCGATCATGGAAATCAAGACGAAGGAATATCGGGTCTGGACGGAAGAAGCGACCATCCACTATGAGGGGACGATGCGGCTGTCCGGCACGGAAGCCTATGCGCCGATCCTGGCGCTCATGGACGATGTCCTGAAGTCCAGTCCTGTCCTGATCGTATTGGACCTGACCGAACTGGAATTCCTGAACAGTTCCGGCATCAATCTTCTGGCGAAATTCACCATCGAGGTGCGCAAGCGGCCGGGCATAGGCCTGGCGGTGAAAGGCTCGACGCGCATACCGTGGCAGTCGAAATCCCTTCCCAACCTGAAGAAACTCCATCAGGCGGTGGACCTCGCCATCGTTTGACGCTTTGCAGCAAGATCTTGTGGCGGCTTTAGTCGCGCGCAACGATCGCGGAACCAGCGCCGATCCTACAAGCTAGCAAATTCGTAAAACGCCAGGCCGATCGCCAGCGCCGCCCCGGCATAGAGAGCCGGCAGCGCCTTGCTGCTCACGCCGGCGCGCAGCAGCGTGTGGCCGAGATGGTCCGTGCCGCCGATCCAGGGCTGCTGCCCCCGCCGCAGGCGGCGGAAGACGACGAACACGGCATCGATGAGGGGAACGGCGATCCATGCGAGCGACGATCCGAAACCTCTTTCGCTGGCCAGGAGCACGATGGCCGCGCCGAGCAGCAGGCTGCCGCTGTCGCCCATGAAGACCCGCGCCGGCGGATAATTGAAGCAGAGGAAGCCGATGCAGGCGCCGGCACCTGCCAGTCCGGCATCGCCGCCAAGGCCGAAGAAGGCGGCCGCGATCGTGCTTGCCGCAAGACCGTCGGCGTGATCGAGCATGTTGACCGCGTTGCAGGCGACCCACACGACAACCGGCAGCCACCATATCCCCGTTACGATGCCGGCGAGGATCGCTGCCGCCGCCAATGCCGCCGCTTTGGGGCCGGCCGAAAGGGAGCGAACGTCGTCGAGCGCGCCGATCAGGCAAAAAAGCGCCAGCAACACAATGTGGCCGGTCGACAGCCATGGTGACATCGCAACCAGCAGCGCCGGCCCGGCAAGCCGCGGAACCTCGCCGGAAGTGTGCCAGCGATCGCTCTTGACCTTCGAGACGGCGCCGATGCGCGCCGCAAGCCGCGCGAACAACCAGACGCCAGGGATCGCGATGAGAAGGGCCCCGATGAACGGGACCAATGGGCCAAGCGTCAAGCCATCACTCGTTCGGTGCGCATATGCTCGATGCAGTCGACGATCGTCTGCCTGGTGCTTCGCAGCGGACGCCAGCCGGTCATCATGGTCAGAAGGCTTGTGTCCGGCACCCGATCGTACGTCACGGCGAACTTCTCGCCATAAACCGCGTTGGAGGGCTTCATGACGATCGGCGCGTTCGTGCTCGTGGCGTCAACCACCATCCTTGCCAGGCTTCCGATCTGCACCGCTTCGCTGCCGCCCAGATTGACCGGCCGCCCGCGCAAGGATCGACACTGCATAACCAGGAGCAACCCTTCGGCGGCGTCGGCAACGTGGAGGAAAGCCCGTCTCTGCTCGCCGTCGTCGTGAACGACAAGCGGCTCGCCGCGTAAGGCAGCGTTGACAAAAACCGGCAGCACGAGGCCCGTCGCCGGCTGCTGCCGCGGTCCAGCCATGTTGAATGGCCGAACGATCCAAGTCGGGATGCCGAAATCGAAGAACAGCCCGGCGACCAGATGCTCGACCGCTGCCTTGGCGGCGGCATAGCCCCAGCGCGGCCGGAGATCCGTCATCACGGGATCGGCCTCGGTAATCGGACGGTCGCGGCCCGAGCCGTAGACTTCCGAACTCGACGTGTAAAGCAGCGGACGCCGGTGCAGCCGACACGCCTCGACGATTGCGCAACCCGATTCGAGAATGCCGCTGGTGACCGCAAAGCGTTCCTTGTGGGCGCGCTGGACCCCGATCGGGCTCGCCAGATGGAATACTGCGTCGGCCAAACCGACGGCGTCGTGGACCGCCGCGCTGAATGCCTGATCGCCAACCCTGAAGGTACGGATCGTCAGGCGGGGATGGTTGGCCGGAAGATTGCGAAGCGAGCCGTTCGAGAGGTCATCGATAACGGTCACGCTGCAGTTACGCGCAAGCAGCAGGTCGACCAGTGCCGATCCCACGAAGCCCGCGCCGCCGGTAACCAAGACATGTGTCCGCGGGCTGAATTCAACCACGTCCGCGCTATGGTTGTCCAAATTTGTTCCCTCCAGAACGCCCGTGGCCTCGTCACGCACGGGACAAACTTTCTATACAGTCATGGACGCGGCGAACAACTCGTTTCTATCAGCCGGCCGAGTTTTCGATGGTCCCTCGATAATTTTAACGAATAAGCACGCCGTCCCAACACTTACACGAGCCAGACACCTTCGCCGATGAGGGCAGAAGCGATTCCGGCGCGCCTCTGTCCCTTGTGTAGGTTTTCGTCGTTCTAGCGCGAAATAAATTGTGAGGGTATCCCCATCTTTCTTGCAATCGAGACTATAAGTACGCGCTAATATCTGAATATATCGATGACATTGTTGGAGCCGCGGCATTTGCCCGGCCTATCTCGCCCGCCATCGACTCACGAGGTGCGATCAGGTTATCACGCTACGGTAGATAGCCCGGGGGGAATGTTGAAGTTCGACTATCGGCCCGACGTCGACGGTTTACGCGCGATCGCGGTGATTGCCGTCATGCTTTTCCATTTCGGCGTGCCCGGCTTCCCTGGAGGGTTCGTCGGCGTCGATGTCTTCTTCGTCATCTCGGGTTACTTGATCACGCGGCTGTTGGTGGCCGAAGGCAGCGAACTGTCGCTCGCGCAATTCTACGGCCGGCGGGTGCGTCGGATCCTGCCGGCCTTGCTGGTGATGATAGGACTGTCGCTCGCAGCCGGTTGGTTCCTGTTGCTGCCCGGAGACTATGCCAGCCTGGGACGCAGCGCCGCCTTTTCCTCGGCCGGTCTCGGAAATTATTACTTTCTCTGGAATACCGGCTATTTCGACCGCGAAGCGACGCTTCTGCCCCTGCTGCATCTGTGGTCGCTCGGCGTCGAAGAGCAATTCTATCTCGTGTGGCCGGCCTTGCTGATGGCTGCGGGCTACCTGTCCCGGGGCCGACAGTCACTGTCAGTCGCGGCAATCTGCCTCGTCGCGCTGACCAGCTTTTCGATCGCTCTGCACCTGGTGGCAGTCGATCCGAAGCTGGCATTCTACGTTCCTTTCAGCCGAGCCTGGGAGCTGGCGCTGGGCGGCTTGGTCGTGTTCATGCCGGCCGTCGGCCGCCGCGGCATTTCCGAAGCGTTCGGCATGGTCGGCCTTTGCCTAATCATCGCGAGCGCCATCTGGCTATCGTCGAGCCAGCCATTCCCGGGACCGCGCGCGCTTCTTCCGGTGATCGGCGCCGTCTTGCTCGTCTGGCCGCGTTCGCAGTCGATGGTCTCGGCGTTCCTTTCGACAGCGCCGCTGCGTTTCACGGGCAAGATCTCCTACAGCCTCTATCTCTGGCATTGGCCGCTGCTGGTCTACTTCCGCCATTATGCGGACGGCGCCATGCCGACACCAGCCGAGGCGTCTGCCCTCGTCGCGGCGAGCATGCTCGTCGCCTACCTCTCTTGGCGATTCGTCGAGGAGCCGGCCCGCCACTTGCGCCTTGTGCCGCTCAGGACCATAGCGGCTGGGGTGGTTGCCGCATCGATCGTCGGTCTGAGCGGCAATGCGATCTTCGAGGCAGGCGGCATCGGCAGCCGGATCCCGAAAGAGGCCGAAGCGATGAGCAGCCTCGACGTGATGTGGGATTGGCCATGCCCGCAGATGGTGACAATCGCCGAGCTGGGCGGCACATTCTGCGCCTTCGGAGCGCCTTGGGACAAGGCGAAGCATCGTGGCGTGCTGTGGGGCGACAGTCACGCGGAGCATACGGCGCCCTTGCTGGATGTCGTTGGGCAGCGCGAGGGAACTGCCTTCTTTCTCTACAAACGTTGCCCTGCCGCTTTCGGAGAAGGCGTTCATCGCAATCATCCAGAGCTTCCCAACTACCGAGACAGCTGTGCATTGTCTCGAAAGGCGGCGGTCAGCATGCTTAGGCAGCGCCCGGATATCGACCTTGTGGTGCTATCTTCAGCATGGACTGACCTTGCCCACGAGGACGTTGTTGCCGATGATGGAGGTAAGGTCGACAAAGTCCTGCTGCTTCGCGAAGGCTTGCAAAGCCTCCTTGGGGAAATTGCTGCGCCCAATCGGCACATCGGCATCATCGGGCAGGTTCCAAGCCCGGGGGTGGACCTGACGTCCTGCGCAACGATGCGGGAAAGCTCGCTTCCTCGTAAGCCTTGCACGACGGATATGGACAGTGAGCGAACCCTGAGAGTGTGGTCGCCAATGACCGCTGCATTCAAATCTCTTGCGGATAAGAACAAGGCGGTCTTCATCGACCCGCTCAAGGGCATGTGCCCGCACGGACACTGCCTAACCTATGTCAATGATGAGTTCATCTACCGCGATGGATCGCATCTTCGCAGAAATCTGAGGCCAGAGACTAAGGCTGCATTGGCCCGAATGATGGACCTTTATTACGCACTTGGCATCGACGATGGTCAAAGCCGAATATCGGCTGCTGCCAGCGATTGATTCGCTGATAAAAAACTCGCCGGCCGGAGTCTGGGGTAGCCGACAGCCACTTGGCGAGAGATGATTGAGCGTAAGGCAACGCTCCTCCTTAGCCCCGCGGCGCGATGTGTACCTTCTGAAGGCTCGATCTCGAGTTTCAGGTCGGTGATGACGTCACGATGCATTCGAGGGCGAAGAGGGTCGCCCCGAACGTCAGGCCATTTAGCCAAGTCCAGCATCATCGGCGCCGACCAGAACTATTGGAACGGCATCAGGGCCGTCAGCGGAAGTTGCGGCCCCGTGCGGGACGGAAGACTCGTGTTCGGCCTTGCGACGGGTGAGAAAAATGCATGACAAGAGGTATAGCGCAGACGTCGACAGAAGTAGATTTGCCGCCACGCCGGACTGCCTTAAAATAGTGGCCTGCTGAGTGGCCATCTGATCAATGTTGTTGTTTATATATATCTGGTTGTCTTCTGCACTTGTGTAAAGACTCGCGAGAAGATCGGGATCCCCCCAGGCGGACAAAGAATAGGTGTTCCGTACAGTCTCTTCCAAGGTTTCAGCTGCCGCCGGGAACGGCCCGACTCCATAGTCGGAATCGGTATAATACTGTTTCCCATCAATGTTGACCCGGGTGACGACGTGACCGTTCAGCCCAAACACGTCGGACGCGATGCCATTTCGCTTTAGGGCTTGATGCACCAGGAACGCCCGCTGATGGCAGAAGCCGCACGTGAAGCGGTCCTTTACCAACATACCTTCGGCAAATGCGCTGGGGTTTCCCGACCGCCACAAGAAAAGCCTGTCCAGCCAACTCAATGAAAATTCGGTCGGGTCGCAGTTGAAGGTCGAAAGGTGCACCACATCCGTAACGCGCTTGACGTATCCGAGCTGGCTCTCACCTTCTGTTATATCGAGTGCGCTGTCTGCAATTTCGGATATCGGCTTTATGGTGACTGCGGTCATCCCCGCCAGACCGACTCCCAGCCTGCTAGGATATATGGTCCAAAAGTGCTGAATGGAAATGGCCGCGCATACGATGGCGGTGCAAAGTAAAGCCAGTCGGATACAGGCAGATTTTTCCACAGTTTCTCGTTACTTGAGCAAGGCGTTGATGTCAAAATGGGTCGTGCATCCTGATGTGGATGACCTGGCGATGACTGACGTCCAGCAATTGTCGAGAGCCTTCGGGCGATCATTCGGCAGCAGTGCGACGAGAGCACTCTCATCGGTTGATTCGGAAGGATGAAGCACAAAGCGGCTCAGGCTGCTCGTAAGTTTTCATCCATGGCGGCTGCAAACAAACTCCGTAATCCGCCTCGGGCAGCAAGCGCCGCTAGGCCCAGCGAGCGTGCCGCCGATTCCGAGAAGCGATCGCTAGAAAGAGACTTGGCGTGAGTAAGATATTGTGCGACGCCGACATGATGCCAAGAATCGCAAGAGGAGGGTCTTTTGCATCTCGGAATCAACCGGCCGAGGTGATCAAAGCGATCGCGAAGAGGGCAAAGGCGTTGTGACGCAAACGACTTTCATTTTGCTTGCGGTGGCTTGCTCGTGTTTTTTCTTGTGGCGCACCGTTTGGCAGGGCCGGGTTGACCCGCTGTCCCTGGCATTCGCTTCTACCTGTATTTATTTCGCACCGGGCTTCTACGGGTCCGTTCACGTTGGCGGGTATTCTGCACCCATAGATCCCATCGCCTATGTAGCTATGGCTATCGTAGTGACTTCTCTGACGGTGGTAGCTGCTGCGGCAGACAAGGTTGCGCTCGGCCCACCTCTGGATGCCGATTTTGGGCGCATGATTGCCCCCGCGCTCTTGCTTGCGGCCATCGCAAGCATGGCGGTTTCCCTGGTGACCATCGGGTCGGGCTACGTCTGCGCTGACAAGGTGGAAATGCTGAAGCATATCGACCTCTGGTATTATTACGCGGCCTACGCAGTTCCTTTTAGCTTCGTGGCCGCATTGGCATGTCGACAATGGGCGATCGTTTTTGCGTGCTCTGTCCTGCTGGTCTTAGACTTGGCTATCGGCTTTAGGGCATCTACCGCCATCACGTTTCTCGGGGCCGCAACATTATACGGTCAAGGAGCCCTCAAGGGATGGCGAAGGGCTGCGACATTTGCCGCAGTGGTTCTGGTCATCGGGGTGGGATTGCTGCTTGTTAAACAAGCTGCCTACACGATCAAATATGCGATGGCGTCGCAATGTTATCTGGAAGTTCCAGAATCAACCGCGCCGGAGACGGGGGATTTGAGAGCCCCAGATCCGACGGCGCCACGCATCAGCCAAGTCTCCGCACAAGAACAGCTATTCCACTTCGGAGGCCAGCTACGACGCCCCGACGTTTACGTTGCGGCTGTCACGCAATCGGAACCGTTTGTCACCCAGTCGATCCTCAATGAAACCGTCAGGCAAGACTTCAGGACCAACGATGGTTACCTCGTCAGGCAGTTGCTTAGCGGCGTCCCTGGAGGAGCTACCATTTTCGGAATGCACCTTGGCGACGTGCCAACGTTCACCTCCATGTTTCAGGCGGAGCTATTTCCTGATGTTGATTTCGACATGGCGAGCAATCCATGGGCGCAGGCGTATGCAGCCGGAGGGCTCGCTATGGTCCTCGTGTTCGCCTTGGGCTACTCGATGTCAGTGGCCGGCCTGTCGCTGGCCTTCTGGAAGACTTCAGGCCCTTGCAGAGGGTGCATTGCGACGCTGGCCGCGTGGTTGGCCTTCTACTTCCACCGCAATGACCTCCTGATACAGATCGGGATCATGAAACAAACAGCGTATATCCTTGCTGTCGCATGCTTCGTGACGTGGTCGATCTACAGGCTACGGCGTAAGCGTAAACTTGATCACGTTTGACGCGGTGCTGTTTCGTTACGCCTGTCTTCCCGCAGCCGCAGCGAACGAATTGAAATATGGCGATCGTAACGCTTGGAATCCAGCCGCGAGATCGATCAGAAGCGGCCGCCGCGCAGACACCCCGCGACGATTGGCTACCTTCGGGGGAGTAGCCACTCTCGCTGATCTCACCTGTCTCCAGCGAGATAGAGGCGTTCGTAGGCGTCGACCATAGCACCGACCGAATAGCGCAGCCGCATCGTCCGCTGCCGAAATTCCTGGTCAACTGCCGGCTCCGGCAATCGATCAAGAACAGCAAGAAGTCCTCGAGCAAGATCGGCAGGGGCACGCGGCTCCACCAACACACATCCCGGCATGCCGGAGACGGCCTCTGGGTTTCCACCAACCTTGGTGGCGACGACTGGAAGACCGGCTGTGAGCTTCTCCATCAGGGCGTTGCAAAAGCCTTCTTCGTGAGAGGCGATGACGCCGACATCCATGCCGGCGAGCAAGCCGGGGACATCGTCCTGTGTCCCCAAAGCGTGCACTTTCGATCCGACGCCAAGGCGTTGGGCTTGCTTCGCCAGCTCCGGTCCGATGCCTCGATCCTGCCCGGCCATGAACAGCTTCAGATTCGATCTTTTTTCGGTTGCAAGAGCGAATGCTTCGATAAGGTCTTCGTGCCCTTTGTATGGAATTAGGTTGGCGACGATGACGATCCCGATTTCGTCCTGATTGAGACCAAGCCGGCGCCGGGTTTCGTCCCGGCGGTGACCTATTTCATCGAAGCGGCTGAGATCGAGGCCGTTGGGGATGACTGCTATGCGGTCGACTTCGTAGCCGTCGCGAGCCGCGGTGTCGGCGGCCACAGCATGAGAGTTCGCGACCACCACATGGGAGAGCCTGTTGGCTACGCGGTCCATGCGCTTGAGGCGGGGCCATCGCTCCTGGTAGGTGCCGAGGCTCCGCCGCGAGCTGATGACGAGTGGCGCAAGCGCAATCCGTCCTGCCACTGCGCCCACGAAGTTGGTTAGCGGCAACCAGGCGTGAACCACACCGGGCCTGGTCGAGATGATGCGAACAACGAGCGATGTGGCGAAAGCGGCCAGAACCAGCATTGCCTTCACGCGCAGATGCGTCTTTGGCGTGGCACCAGATTTAGCATCTGCCGATGTTGACGACGCGGATGCGCTCGACCGTTGAAACCCATGAATTACCCGAATCCCGGCACGAGCCAAGGGTTCAGCCAGCATGCCACCTTGGGCAAGCACAAAGACCTCTACCTTCCAGCCTCGCTTCTTCAATTCCTTGGCTAGCAGCACGAGCTGACTCTCCGCGCCACCAAGATCGAGCTGGCCGATGACAAACAGGATACCGCGCCGGCGTCTTCCGGTGAGCGCTATCGGGGGCGCGACAACGTGCTCTCTTGCTCTAGCATCTGTCATGGGAAGGTCTTCTCGCGCCGTCATTGTCCCCGCCGTCCGTCTCTCGCTTGCCACAGCCATGGTGCACCCCGCAAGCATAAGGCAGGGTTGGCTTGTGGGAATTCGGCAAGTCAAGTCGCCACGTCAGGAACTGACTTTGATTGTTGAGCCTACGACTGGACCTGACATCGACCTTTTGCGAGAAAATTGTCAATCCGCTCCAATCATGGCTTGTCCTGACGCGCTGAACGTGTGCATTGGGCGCCTTTAAAAAGCGGACATCGATTTGGCATTGGACGGAAATAAGGCCCCGGACAGCACGACCAGCAGACTTCTACGCATCTGGCGGCAGATGTCGAAACGCCGGCGGCGCCAGATGTTCGGGCTTTTGGTTCTGATGATCTTCGGCGCGATCGCCGAGGCGGCGACACTCGGCGCGCTGCTGCCGTTTCTCGCGCTGATTGCTAATCCCAATGCAACCAACAACCAGTCCTTCGTCGCACGCCAACTGGCGGGGTTCGGCCTTACCGACCTTCACAACAGCTTACTCACCTTGACGCTTTTGTTTTCAGCGGTGGCGATCATCGCTGGAGCAATACGCATACTCCTCACCTGGGCCACCAATTCTTATGTCTTCTCGCTGGGGCACGAACTGGGGGCAAGGGTCTATGAGCGCGTGCTTTATCAGCCATATAGCTATCACGTTTCGCGCAACTCCAGCTCCGTTTTGGCCGCCCTTCGTCAGGTTCAGACCATCACCGCGGGCGTGCTTCTGCCGCTTCTCCAGGTTATCGGCGGAACGATCATCGGCGCTTTCGTCGTCGCGGCTCTATTTGTCTTAAGCTCGTTCATCACTTTCGTGATCTTCGCGGGATTTGGCGCGGTCTACGTCGCGATGTCCTTCGGCATCCGGAAGCATCTCGAGAGGAACGCACGGGTTATCGCGAGGGTCCAGGCGGAGAGCATCCGTTCGGTGCAGGAAGGTCTGGGGGGTATCCGCGACGTAATCATCAACGATACCCAGCCTTACTTTCTTTCACGTTTCGGCGAACTCGACAGACATCTCCAACGCGCGAACGCGACGAATGCGCTCGCTGCCTCGGCTCCGCGCTTCGCGGTCGAGGCCGCAGGCATGGTCATTATCGCAGCGCTCGCCTACTGGCTGATCACACGGACCAACGACGCCGGTCAGGCGCTGCCGATGCTTGGCACCTTCGTTCTTGGCGCACAACGGCTGCTTCCTTCAATGCAGTTGGTGTACGGCAATTGGGCGCTCGTGGTTAGCAATCTCGCAAGCACCGAAGTCGTGTTGAAAACGCTCGAGGCCGCCTTTCCGGTGGAATGGGTTCAGTCTGCCAGCGAGCGCCTGCCATTCGACGAGGCTGTTGTGCTGAAGGACGTGTCGTTCCGCTATGCACCTGACCAGCAGCCAATACTCGATCGGTTCAGCCTGACGATCCGCAGGGGGAGCAAGGTCGGCTTCGTCGGCAAGACCGGAAGCGGGAAAAGCACGACGGTCGACCTCGTGATGGGCCTGCTCGAGCCGACCGGCGGCGCGATCGAGATCGATGGCCAGCGCCTTGACGGCACGACGCGCCGTGCCTGGCGCAGGCAGATCGCGCATGTGCCGCAGACTATTTTCCTCGCCGACGCATCGATCGCCGAAAACATCGCCTTTGGCATCGAGCCGGCGAAGATTGATCGCGAACGCGTCCGCAACGCGGCCCAGCAGGCCGCGCTCGCGGACTTCATCGACAGTCTGCCGCAGGGCTACGAAACGCGTGTCGGTGAGCGCGGCGTCCGGCTGTCGGGCGGCCAGCGCCAGCGAATCGGCATTGCCCGTGCGCTTTACAAGCAGGCGAGCGTGCTCGTCTTCGACGAAGCCACGAGCGCGCTGGACGTGGAGACCGAGGCAGCCGTCATGGAGGCGATCCAGGAGCTGCCCGCCGACCTGACGGTGCTGATCATTGCGCATCGCCTGACGACGGTCGAATATTGCGACGAGATCGTCACCATCGAGAACGGCCGGCCGCATATCTGGACGAGAGCCGGCGGGCAGATCGCTTGAGCCTATTTATCGGCCGTTCGGATTCCGAAAGAGAAACTCCGTGCAAGCCTCGCCAGTCGACATCCTGACGAGCTCGAAATCAAACTTCTCCTTCAAGAAATCGACCACCGCCTGATCGTCGGCAAATTCCATCGGCCAGCCGCCCAGCCAGTCGCGCACGTCGGTCATGTAGCTCATGCCGCGCCCCCTTTTCTTTTCGGAGATACGCTTCAGCAGTTGAGGCAGCCGAAGTGGACTACCACCGAGCCCGAAACGCCAGACATACCAACCTTCCATCTGGCGACGCTTCCACGTGCCGGCGGCGTTGTAGCGGCGCTTAACGTCGAGCCAGAATTCCGCGGATGGCTGGACGACGTTCGATGAATAAAGCGCGATGAAGAAAAGGCCGCCGGGCGCCACCCTGTGTGCGGCATTTTCGATTGCCTGCCACATGGCGCCGGTATGGTGGAGCACGCCCCAGGAATAGACGAGATCCCACGTGCCGAGCTTCTCGAGATAGTCGACGTCCAGCACATCGCCTTGTTCGACGGTCCAGGCCTGCGGACCTCCCGCCATTTGGCGGAGCTTGCCGGTCGTGCGGACCGAGAGCGGATCGAAGTCGAAGGAATGAATCCGCTTCGCCTTTGCGTCGAAGGCTGCGAGGGAATGCAATCCGCTGCCGCTGCCGATGTCGAGGAAATCTATCCCCTCAAGGTTCTTCCTTCCCAGGAAGGCCAGAAGCTTCTCGGCCGCCATCTGCCGGCGTTCGGCGGAATAGTGGTTGTCGACGAACGAGGCCCAGTTGGCTCCGAATTCATACCGGCTCGACATCAAATTCTCTGCGGAGGTCATTTGGCAGCGGCCTGTTGCTCGATTCAAGAATTTCCATCATGTGGGCCGTGACCAAGCGGATATCATACCGCTGTTCAGCGATCGATCGGCTCTGTTTGGCCATGCACATGGCCTCGTTCGGATTGTCGATCAGCCGGATCATTGCCTCCGCCAGCGGGGCGCTGTCGCCGACCGGCACAAGCAGGCCGTTCACGCCGGGCACGATCGGCGCACGGCAGCCGGGCGCGTCCGTCGTGATCACCGGCCGGCCCATCGCCATCGCCTCCAGCACCGAACGCGAGATGCCTTCGCGGTAGGACGGAAGCACGTAGATCCGCGAATCGGCGATCACCTGGCGCACGTCCTCGACGGATCCATGATAGCGGATCGTCCCGTCTGCGACGGCTGCCTTCACTTCCGAGATCGGGAATCCCGCGGGATTGGGATCGGTATCGCCAACCAGATCGAAACGAGCCTCCGGCCGCACCGCCTTCACCAGTCTCGCCGCGCCAAGATACTCCGCCAGGCCCTTGTCGCGCAGCAGGCGGGCGATCAGGAGGAAGCGCGGCTCCTCCGGCAGAGGGGCCACCGTGAAGCGGTCGAGATCGACGCCCGAACCGTTGACGACATGAGCGGGTGTCCGCCCGAGCAGTCCGAGGCGCCGGAAGTCGTCACGGTCATCTTCGTTCTGGAACGTCACCGTGGTGGCGAAGCGCAGGCTGGCCCGATAGAGAAAACGCGCCGCGGCGTTGACGATCCTCCAACGCACCGATTTGCGGCGGTCGGTGAACGCATAGCCGAGACCGGTGATGAGCGCATGGCGGCGAGGCACCCGTGCAATCAGTGCCGCGGGTATCCCGTAGACGGTCGGCTTGATCGTGCAGGTCAGCACGATCTGGGGCCGCAATTCCCGTATCTTCCTATGAAGGCGTACGGCCAGGATCGCGTCGCCGATCGGGGCAACCGCCGCGCGCGCCATCGGCAAGGGATGAAAATGAATGCCACGTTCGGTGAGCCAGCGCGCCGTCATCGCATCGGGCGGGGCCACGGCATGCACCTCGTAGCCCGCAAGACGGAGCGACACAAGAAAATGTCCGCGGGTTGTTGCGAGGGATTTTGGTTCGCCCGCGATGACGACGATTCGGTTCATGCTTCCAACGTCTCAGGCCGGCTCCCCCAAGCCATTGCCGCCTCTTGTAGGTCCTTGGGTCCCCGAAACCCAATCCTGCCTTCGGTTATCCACAGCCTTGACCCCATCGACTTTCGCGCCGGGGCAGGGCCATCGGCTGTCTTTTAGGTGGAGAGCTGCGCCTTCGCAACGGCGCGTCGTTGAATTCATCGACGGCCTGCCATAAAAGCCCCGCGAGCAACTGAACGTGCAACTGAACGACCTTGAGGAATACACCCATGTCCGAACGTATTGCCGTGATCGGTCTGGGCTATGTCGGCCTTCCGGTCGCGGTCGCCTTCGCCAGGATGTTTCCGGGAACGATCGGCTTCGATATCAGCGAGCGGCGTGTCGGCGAACTGCGCGACGGCGTTGATCGCACGGGAGAGGTCGACGCCGCGGCGCTGCGGGAATCCTCGGTTCTCCTGACGACGGATCGCGAGGCGCTCAAGGGAGCAACTTTCTTCGTCGTCGCCGTTCCAACCCCGATCGACATCAACCGCGCGCCGGATCTTTCCCCGCTGAAGCTCGCGTCCGAGCTCGTCGGCGCCGCGATCAGCCCGGGAGCGGTCGTGGTCTTCGAATCGACCGTCTATCCCGGCGTCACTGAAGACTTCTGCGGACCAATCATCGAACGGATTTCCGGATTGCGGCATCCACGCGACTTCGCGCTCGGCTATTCGCCGGAGCGGGCCAACCCGGGCGATCGGGAGCATTCGCTACCGCGGATCGTCAAGGTCGTCTCGGGCGAGAATGCCGAGACGCTGGAACGGGTGGCGAGCGTCTATGGCCGCATCATCGATGCCGGCGTCCACCGGGCGCCGTCGATCAAGGTGGCCGAGGCTGCGAAAGTGATCGAGAACACGCAGCGCGATCTGAACATAGCGCTGATGAACGAGCTCGCCATGATCTTCGAGCGGCTCGAGATCAGGACGCAGGATGTGCTTGAGGCCGCATCGACGAAATGGAACTTTCTTCCCTTCAAGCCAGGCTTTGTGGGCGGCCACTGCATCAGCGTCGATCCCTACTACCTGACCGCCAAGGCGGAGGCCGAAGGTTACCACCCGCAGATCATCCTTGCCGGCCGTCGCATCAATGACGGCATGGGAGCCTTCGTCGCGCAGCAGATCGTCAAACAGCTCATCCGCTCGGACATGACCGTGAAAGGCGCTTCCGTCGGCATCCTCGGGCTGACCTTCAAGGAAGACGTGCCGGATTTGCGCAACAGCCGCGTTTTCGACATGGTCAGGGAGTTGAGACAGTTCGGAATTGCTCCCAAGGTCCACGATCCGCTTGCCGACGCCGATACCGCTCAACGCGACTATGGCGAGAAAATCTTGCCGCTCGAGGAAATGGGCAATCTGGAGGCTCTTGTCCTGGCTGTTCCCCATAAAGAATATCTCTCCAGGGAAAAATCTCGTATTTTTCGGATGATCAAGTCGGGCGGGACCCTATTCGACGTCAAATCGGCCATCCGGCCCAATGAAATTCCTGAGACAATAAAATACTGGAGCCTCTGAGGGCGATCGGGTATTTCCATGGTACTGGGGGATATGTCTTGACAGCGAGCGGGCCGATTCTGATCACCGGCGCAGCCGGTTTCATAGGTTTTCACCTCTGCCAGAGGCTGCTTGCCGAAGGCCGGCAGGTTGTCGGCCTCGATTCCATGAATGAGTACTACGACGTCACCCTGAAGCGTGCACGGCTCGACCGGCTGAACCAATTCCCGAACTTTCGTTTCGAGCAGGTCGATCTAACGGATCGCGATCGCATTGCGGCGCTCATCCTGTCGGTCTCGCCCGGGATCGTTGTCAATCTCGCGGCGCAGGCGGGGGTGCGCTATTCGCTGACTAACCCGCACGCCTATGCGGAAAGCAATCTCGGCGGCTTCCTCAACATACTGGAGGGATGCCGGCATGCTTCGGTCCGCCATCTCGTCTATGCATCGTCAAGCTCGATCTACGGCGGCAGCACCAGGATGCCGTTCTCCGTCCACGATTCGGCCGATCATCCGCTCAGCCTCTATGCCGCCAGCAAAAAGGCCAACGAATTGATGGCGCATACCTATAGCCATCTTTTCGGACTGCCGACGACCGGTCTCCGCTTCTTCACCGTCTACGGCCCCTGGGGGCGGCCGGACATGGCCCTTTTCCTCTTCACCAGGGCCATACTCGCCGGCGAGCCGATCGACGTCTTCAATCATGGTAACATGCAGCGCGACTTCACTTACATCGACGATATCGTCGAGGGGCTGGTCCGCGTCATGGAACATCCGGCCACATCCAATCCGGACTGGAAGAGCGCGGCGCCGGATCCGGCGACCAGCAGCGCGCCGTACCGGATCCACAATATCGGCGGCAACGCGCCGGTTCAGCTGAACCGATTGATCGAAGTGCTGGAAGAGACACTGGGGCGCAAGGCCATCCGCAACCTGATGCCGCTCCAGCCGGGAGACGTCCCGGCGACCTACGCCGACGTCAGTTCGCTGGAAGAGGCGACCGGCTTCAAACCCGAGATTCCGGTCGAGATCGGGATTCCGCGCTTCGTGGAATGGTATCGGGAATTCTATCGGGTATGATCTCCGGTACACCCGAGACACGGGTGGCGAGTCGCGGTTCGAGCGGGCGAATTTGCATGGCCGTGATGGAGCATTGACGTCGAATGTGTGGCATTGCCGGTATTGTGGGAGGACCCGCGGCGACAGGCAGCGGCGCTTTCACCGTTCGCCGCATGGCCGACATGCTTCGGCATCGCGGGCCGGATGGCGATGGCGTGTGGGGTGACGCGGAAGCCGGCGTCGCCTTGGCGCAGCGCCGGCTGGCGATCGTCGATTTGTCTTCGGCGGGCACGCAGCCGATGACATCCCATAGCGGCCGCTACGTCATCGTCTTCAACGGCGAGATCTACAATCACCGCGAGATGCGCGCGCTTCTCGATCGGCAGCATGGCGATCATCCCTGGCGCGGACATTCCGACACAGAGGTCTTTCTCGCAGCGATCGAGGAAATGGGCCTGAAGCGGGCTCTCGAAGCCGCTGTCGGCATGTTCGCATTCGGCCTGTGGGACCGCAGCGAGAGGACGCTGGTCCTGGCGCGGGATCGCCTGGGCGAGAAGCCCCTCTATTACGGGCGCATCGGCAGGGCATTCGCGTTTGCCTCCGAGCTCAAGGCCTTTCATCCGCTTCCCGACTGGCGCCCGGATATCGATCGCGATGCCCTGACGCTGTTGATGCGTCACAACAGCATTCCCGCGCCCTACAGCGTCTATCAGGGGATCAGCAAGCTAAGGCCGGGCCACATCCTCATCCTTGACGACGGTGCCCGCGAGCCGCGCGTCGAGAGCTATTGGAGCGCGAAAGCGCTTGCGGAGCAGGGTCGGCTGGAGCCATTTCGGGGAAGCCCCGAAGAAGCTGTCATTGAGCTCGAGCGCCAGCTTCGCCGCGCGCTCGAAGGGCAGATGATCGCCGATGTGCCGCTCGGCGCCTTCCTTTCCGGCGGCATCGATTCCTCGGCGATCGTGGCGGTCATGCAGTCGATCAGCTCGAGACCGGTGCGGACGTTCACCATCGGCTTCAACGAATCCGGCTACAACGAGGCTGATCATGCCGAGCAGGTGGCGCGGCACCTCGGCACCGATCATACCGAACTCTATCTGACCGAACAGGATGCGCTCGACGTGGTGCCGCAACTGCCGGCCATCTATTGCGAGCCGTTCTCGGACTCCTCGCAGATTCCCACCTTCCTGGTCTCCAGGCTGGCACGCGGCAGCGTCACGGTGGCGCTGTCGGGCGATGGCGGAGACGAGCTCTTTTCCGGCTATACGCGCTATGCGCTGGCCGATGCGGCCTGGAACAAGCTTTCCCGCATTCCGGCGGGCCTGCGCCGCGCGTCCGCGGGCTTGGCGACGCTGCCGTCACCCGGACTTTACGACGCTGTCGCGGAGGGAATCATGCCGCTCCTGCCGCCGCGTTTCCGCCGCGAGCGGGTGGGCGACAAGATCCACAAGGCGGCGTCGGTGCTTTCGCTTCGAAGCGTGAACGACGTCTATCGTCGCCTCTGTTCTCATTGGGAGCCGACCGAGATCGTCGCGGGCGCGGCCGAGCCGCCGACGATGCTGACCGGGCTCGAACCGCTGCCGGCTCTGCCGGGCAATGTCGAGCGGATGATGTATCTCGATATGATGAGCTATCTGCCGGACGATATCCTGGTGAAGGTCGACCGCGCGGCCATGGCGGTCAGCCTCGAGACCCGCGTCCCGCTGCTCGACCATCGCCTCGTCGGCTTCGCGCTCTCGCTGCCGCTTTCCATTCTGCGGGCGCAGAACCAGACGAAATGGCCGCTCAGGCAATTGCTCTACAAGCACGTCCCGCGCGGGCTTGTCGACCGCCCCAAGATGGGCTTCGGCGTGCCGATCGACGCCTGGCTGCGCGGTGCGCTTCGCGGTTGGGCGGAGGCTCTTCTCGACGAACGCCGGCTGCGCGAAGACGGCCTGTTCCAGCCTGAGCCGATCCGGCGCGCCTGGTCAGAGCATCTTTCGGGACGCCGCAACAACCAGTATCTGCTTTGGGACGTGCTGATGTTCCAATCCTGGCGTGAGGCGCAGCAAGGCGCCCTGGCTACCGCCGCCTGAGGGCGGCGAAGCGCCATTCAGGCAATCGTCTCGCCGCCGTCGACCACGAGAATCTGCCCCGTCATGTAGGAAGAGCGGTCGGAGACCAGGAACAGGATGGATTCCGCGATCTCTGCAACGTCGGCCCAGCGACCGAGCGGAACCTTTTCGGCTATATAGGTCTCGATTGCCTCGCGCCCGCCCATTTGCGCAATGAAGGGTGCATTGAAGGGCGTGTCGACCCAGCCCGGGCAAAGCGCGTTGACGCGAATTCCATGGCGCGCGACGTCGCCGGCCATCTGCCGGGTCATGGCGATGACGGCGTGCTTGGTCGTGGTGTAGGCAATCATCTGCCGGTCATAAAGCACGCCGGAGCTGGACGAGGTGTTGAGGATCACGCCCTTGCTGGCGGCCTTCATGACCGGGATCACGAAGCGGGCAGCCATGAAATGCGCGCGCACGTTGAGAGCCCAGGAGCGGTCGAAACCTTCGGTCTCCACATGTTCGACATCGCCGGCGATCTGCGCGCCTGCGTGGTTGTGCAGGATGTCGATACGACCGTGCCTCGATGCGACCGAGGCAATGCCGGCCTGCAACGCCGTGTCGTCGGTCACATCGAGCACCAATGGCTCGGCGCTGCCGCCGGCCGAGCGAATGCGGCTTGCCGCTTCTTCCGATCTCCGAGGATCCTTGTCGACCAGGATCACATGCGCGCCTTCGCGCGCCATGATCGCGGCGCCGCCCTCGCCAATTCCGGATGCCGCACCGGTTACGATCGCAACGTGATTGCGAAGGATCATGACAGCGCCCGTTCTAGAGCATGATGCCGAAAAGTGTGAAGCGGTTTTCGGACGGCATCATGCTCTATCTCCTTGATTTAGAGCCGGATTCAGATTTCAGGTCGACCTGAAATCATCCGGCTCTAGTGTCTTGGTTTCTTTTCGCGCATCAGCACGCGCGCGATGATGATCAGCACGAGCGAGGCCCCAAGCACCATCGTGGCGATGGCGTTGATCTCCGGCGTGACGCCGCGCCGGATCGAGGCGAAGACATACATTGGCAGTGTCGTCTTCGAGCCGGCAACGAAGAAGGCGACGATGAAATCGTCGAAGGAGAAGGTGAAGGCAAGCAGGAATCCGGCGAGGATGGACGGGCTGATCTGCGGCAGCACGATTTCACGGAATGTCGTCAGCGGGGTCGCGTAGAGATCGTTCGATGCCTCGACGATATCGCGGCCGAGGCTCGCAAGGCGTGCCTTCACGATCATCGTCACCAGCGCCATGGTGAAAAGCCCATGCGCGGCAATGATCGAGCCGTAGCCGAGACCGAGTTTCGGGGCCGGTTCGAAAGGCCAGAACGCGGCCAGCGCCGGATTGACGATGGACAGCAGCTCGACCAGCGCCACCAGCGTCGCGATGCCGATGACGACGCCGGGCACGACGATGGCCGCGGCAAAGAGCCCGTCGAACACGGCGCGGCTGCGCGCGCCGAGCCGCTCCATGCCCATCGCCGCCATCGTGCCGAACACGGCGGCCAGCGCCGCGCTGGTCAGCCCGACGATCAGGCTCGTCCGCAGGGCATCCATGAGGAATGTGTTCGACAGCGCTTTGCCGTACCACTGCGTCGACAGCCCGACGAAGTCGCTGGCGTTGCGGCCGGAATTGAACGACAGCAGCACAACCAGCGCGATCGGCGCGTACAGGAACAGATAAACCGCGGTCACCAAGGCGCGCATCAGAGCAGATCCACCTGACGGGTGCCGGCCACGCGCCAGGCGACGCGCATCGCCACCAGAAGGATAACCACCACCACCGCAACCAGCGTGACGGCGATCGCCGAGCCGAACGGCCAGTTGCGCGATTGCAGGAAGAGATCGACAAGCGCATTGCCGATGAAGAAGACCTTTCCACCGCCCAGCAGTTGCGGAATGAGGTATTCGCCGAGCAGCAGGATCATGACCAGCGCGACACCGGTCATTACGCCGGGCAGCGACAGCGGCAAGGTGATGCCGAAGAAGGTCGCGACCGGTCTTGCTCCCAGGTCCGCCGACGCTTCCAGCAGCCGCCGGTCGAGCTTCTCCAGGCTGACATAGATGGGCAGGATCATCAGCGGCAGATAGCCATAGACGATGCCGAGCAGCACCGCGCCCGCAGTGTTGAGCAGCCGCACGTCGGTCAGGCCGACAAATTCCAGCAGATGCGGAATGCCGCGGGCGCCAAGCAGATACATCCAGGCATAGGTGCGCACCAGCATGCTGGTCCAGAACGGCACGACGACGAGCGACACCAGCAGCAATCGGTATTTCGGGTTGGATTTTACTGCCAGGTAGTAGGCGACCGGATAGGCCACCAGCAGGCAGGCGGCCGTGCCGGCCGGCGCCAGCACCAGCGTGTTGACGAAGGCTGCAGAGCGCGCGCCCAGATTGGCGAATTGCTCCAGCGTGAAGGCGGGCTGATAGCCGCCTTCGGGCGCGCGCCTGCCGAACGCAAAGACCAGTATGGCGACAAAGGGCAGCACCAGGAAAACGAACAGCCAAGCCGCCGCGGGGCCTACCAGTGCGGCGGTGACAAGGCGTTTCTTGCTGGCGGCCGTAAGAGCCATGTCTGATTGAACCTGAAAAAATTGCAGAAGCGGGAGGCGGCCGGCGTTGGCCACCTCCCTCAGGCCATGATACCGGTCAGGCCGATTTGAACCGTGCCATCAGTTCGGCGCGGCTTGGATCGGTGAGCGTTACCGCCGCGCCGAACTCGAGCGGCGTCAGCGACGCTTCGTCCGGATAGACGATCTTGTTCGACGTCACTTCCTTCGGCAGCAAGGCCAGGACGCGGCTGTCGGTGGTCGGCGCGCCATTGGCGATATGCTCCTTCACCGCGTTCTGCGGGTCCATGAGATAGTTCAGCAGCGCATAGCCGGCCGGCTTGTTGGGGGCGTCTTTCGGAATGCCGTAATAGTCGGTCCAGATCTCGCCGCCGTCCTTGCCGAGAATGTAGGCAAGCTCGGGCATGTCATGGTTGAGCTGCGCGCCGTCATTGGTCCAGCACATGGTGATCCAGGCATCGGTCGCGCGCATGGCCGGCTGGTAGTCGCTGTTGATGGCGAACAGGTGCGGCTTGACCTTGATCAGCAACTCCTCGGCCTTGGCCAACTCGTCGGGCTTGATCGAATTGAAGTCATGGCCGAGCGAAACCAGGGCGCTGCCGATGGTCGTCAGCTGATAGTCATGCACCATGCCGCGGCCGTCCGCCTCGGTCTGCAGAACCTCGAAGAAGTCCTTCCAGCTGGCCAGCGGCGTCTTGATCTTTTTCGTGTTGACGGAGAACCCGGTGGTGCCCCAGTTCTTCGGCACGGCGTAGGTCTTGCCGCCGATCTGGCCTTCCTTGGTGAAGCGGGGATTCTCCGTGCTGGCGCTGAAGTTCGGCAGCTTGGACATGTCGAGTTCGTCGATCAGTCCGAGCTTCGCGTAGGTCGAGATGGTGTAGTTGGTCGGCACGAACAGCGACCAGCCTGAGGCACCGGCCTGCAGCTTGGCAAGCATTTCTTCGTTCGAGCCGAAGACGTTGACCTCGACGGCGACGCCGGTCGCCGCTTTGAACCGCTCGAAGGTCTGCGGATCATGATAGTTCGGCCATGTCGCGATCGACATCTGGCTGCCGAGATCCTCGGCGTAGGCCGGTGTCGAGAGCGCGCCGGGGAAGCGCGACATCACGGCGGTGGCCAGTCCGAGACCGGTGATGCCTAGAAAATGCCGCCGCGTGACGGAGCCGCGCTTCAGGCGCATGAATTCCTGCATGAACCCTTCGGCGGAGATGGGCAGATTGTCTTTGTAACTCTTGGTCATGACGTGTTCCCTTGCTGTTTCTTATGCTGCACTTGATGCCGGAAAAACATGCGCCGCGAGCGGATCGAAGCCGAGAAACACGGTTTCGCCCGGCTCGACCAGCTCGCCTTCGCTCAAGGTTTTGCGATCCGCGGTGACGAGAAAGTCGCCCAGATCGGCAACCGTGACCGCGTACTCCACGGAAGAGCCGAGGAAGATCCGATGAGTGACGGTTCCTTTCATAGCCGCGCCATCGGCGGGATGCGATCTGCTCAGCCGGATTGCCTCGGGCCTGATCGCCAGGATGGCGCTGCCCGGCGAGACGGTCTGTCGCGGGCCTACAGTCAGGGCGGAACCGTCCGCCAGCCGCAATGTCTTGCCGCCGTTCTCCAGCGTCGCGGAGAACCGGTTGGTCTTG
Organism: Mesorhizobium sp. B1-1-8; assembly: GCF_006442795.2. NCBI lineage: Bacteria > Pseudomonadati > Pseudomonadota > Alphaproteobacteria > Hyphomicrobiales > Phyllobacteriaceae > Mesorhizobium > Mesorhizobium sp. B1-1-8. Next base: position 5,240,049 of record NZ_CP083956.1, on the reverse strand, counting down.
CCGACGAAGTCGGCGACGAAGATGTCGGTCGGCCGATCGTAGACCTGTTGCGGCGTGCCGAGCTGCCGGATACGGCCGGCGTTCATCACGCAGACGATGTCGGCCGACAGCGCTTCTTCCTGGTCGTGCGTCACCAGCACGAAGGTGATGCCGAGCTCGCGCTGCAGGGTCTGCAATTCAATCTGCATGGCGGAGCGCAGTTTCTTGTCGAGCGCCGCCAGCGGCTCATCCAGCAGCAGGACCGCGGGCTGATTGACGATGGCCCGCGCCAATGCCACGCGCTGCTGCTGGCCGCCCGACATTTCGTGGATGCGCCGTTTGGCGAAGCCGTCGAGGCGCACCATTTCGAGCGCCTTGCCAACGCGCCGCCTGATCTCGGCGGCAGCCAGCCTGGGGCGCATCTGCCTCAGCCCGTAGGCAACGTTTTGCTCGACATCGAAATGCGGGAACAACGCATAGTGCTGGAAGACCATGTTCACCGGCCGCTGGTAAGGCGGCACGCCGTTCATCTCACGGCCGTTGATGAGCACCGATCCGCTTGTTGGCTGCTCGAAGCCGCCGATGATGCGCAGACATGTCGTCTTGCCACAGCCCGACGGGCCCAGCAGCGCCAGAAATGCGCCCTTGGTTACATTCAGGTCGACCTCATGGACGGCGGTAACGGCGCCATAGGTCTTGGTGACGGATCGGAACTCGATGTCGTTCCGCAACGCAGCTTCCACGCCAGTTCCCCATAGTGAAGCGCAGCCGCGGTCTTCGCCGCGATTACCCGCTTCTTGGACTGAAGCCTAGTAAGAAAGGCCGGGTCGGATATATACCCCGATAGGGGTAGTTTTGAGCATCTGCTTTTCTGCGAGAGGTATATGCCGGGGTAAGGCGACGGAGGGGAGGCGGTGGACATCGAGGCGCTTTTTTCGGTTCTCGGCAGTGCGCTCGATGCGCCCACCGTCTCCGATGACGAATTCGGCCGGACATTCCGGGCGCTCATGAACACCCTGGTGAAATTCGACCATGTCGTTGTGTTCGCCTATCGCGGCAACGAGCGGCCCATTGAACTCTACAGCAGCTTTGACCCGGACGACCATTATGTGTTCGTGGCGCTCTATCAGGCCGGGCCGTATATGCTCGATCCGTTCTATCATACGGCGCGTGAGCGCCGGACCGGTGTGTTCCGAATGCGGCAGTTGGCGCCTGACCGCTTCTTCTCCAGCGAATATTATCGCAGCTACTATGTCAAAACCGGGCTGGCCGAGGAGGTCGGCTTTTTCCTCGCCGCCGCCGACGATGTGTCGATCGTGCTCTCATTGATGCGCCGACAGGAGACGGGGCCGTTTCCGGCCGCCGAATTCACATTGCTGCAAAGGGCCGCCCCGCTGGTCTCGGCAATGGCGAGCCGGCACTGGTCTGGCCTGGGCAGCCGCTTCGACGCGGCAAAAGCCAGCCGGAGACGACGGAGCAGGACGCTACAGGCAGAAAACGAGAGCGTTTGGCGCACGTTGAAGCTGACTGTCAGGGAAGCAGACATTATCGAACTGGTCCTTCAGGGGCACTCCTCCGAATCCATAGGTCTGAGGCTGAACATCTCCACCGGGACCGTGAAGGTACATCGTCGCAACGTTTATCGAAAGTTGGGAATTTCCTCGCAGACGGAACTGTTGTCCATCTACCTGAAGAGCCTGTCGTGAAGGTGAGATGACTCGCCTCGGCGAGGCGTCGATCAAGCTGACCACAACTCGTTCCAGGTCGGGGATTGGATCGGAAGTGAGTAAGCGTTCGACTTCGATATTCGGTTCCGTAAACTTTTACTCTAATTATCTATATTAACTACTTATTAAGAAACAACTTAACAACCTTAAATTTTTACTTATAGTGCGCGAGCAAGGGGGTGATCGATAACGGAGAGTGGGGCGACTTCTCCTATGCGGAAAGTTTTAGAGAGTTCTCGAAGAGATTTTGAAGAAGAAAAAGTTACGAACGGCAGCACACGTCCGCCCTTCGCCAGTCAAGAAATAGCGACAGTCCCGATGAGAACCGTCAAAGTCTCCGCCTGCATCGCCGGGCCTAAGCACGGAGCGCAGGCGTGACGGTTATCGCGCAACCAGAGCCAGCTCCCTTCCCGGAGAGCCTGCCGGCGTTTCCAGCCGTGCAGATTGGAGGATTGCCGATCACAGTGATCGACAGGCAGAGCGCGGCCAGGCTGATGATAGCGGCGGCGCGCGGGCATCGTCAGGGAAGCCGCCCCTATTACTTCACCTCGGCCAATGGCGAGGTCATCGCGCAGGCGCGGGCAAATCTGGAGATCGCGGCGCTTTTCCGCGACGCGGACCAGATCTTCGCCGATGGCCAGCCGCTTGTCCTGGCATCGCGATTGCTGTGCAGCACGCAATTGCCCGAGCGCGTGGCCACCACCGATCTCTTCCACGACGTGGCCGAACTCGCCGAACAGAAGGGCGTGACGTTCTACCTGCTCGGATCGACGGAGGCCGAGAACGGCAAAGCCCTCGCCGCGATCAAGCGCCGCTACCCGGGCCTGCGCGTCGTCGGTCATTGTCACGGCTATCTTGCCGGCGAAGCGCTCGAAGCAAAGCTCGACGAAATCAATGCGCTGGCGCCCGACATTTTGTGGCTCGGCCTTGGCGTTCCGCGCGAGCAGATCTTCGTGCGCGACTTTGCAACGCGTCTCGCCAATGTCGGGGTCATCAAGACGTCGGGCGGTCTTTTCGACCATCTTGGCGGCAAAGTCCGGCGGGCGCCGCTCTGGGTCCAGAAGGCCGGCTTCGAATGGCTATGGCGCATGCTGATGGAGCCGCGCCGGCTCTTCTGGCGCTATGTCACCACCAATCCCCGCGCGCTCTATGCCATCCTGAGGTATTCCAGATGACGGCCGAACAATCCCCCCGTCCGCTTCCCGCCGGAACCGACACGGAGATCGCCATCGTCGGCGGAGGGCTTTCCGGCACCATCGCCGCGATCGTGCTCGGACGGGCTGGTCATCAGGTCACGCTGATCGATCGCTACGATGTCTTTCCGAGGGAATTCCGGGTAGAGAAGATCGCCGGCGACCAGATCGTAAAAATGCGCCGGCTCGGCCTGCTCGACAGGCTTTCGCAAGCAGCCGTGGCCTTCGATGAGATCGTCAATGTGCGCAGGGGGCGCGTTCTCGACCGCACCCACGCGCGCCATTACGGCATTTTCTACGACGACCTCGTCGGCGCCATGCGGGCAGAACTGCCCAGTACAGTGCGCTTTATCGCCGGCCGGGTCAGCGGCGTCGAGGCCGGTGCGGAACGCCAGCGCGTATCGATCCTCGGGCAAGGCGAGGTCACAGCGCGGCTTCTCGTGCTCGCCACGGGCATGGGCGACATCCTGAAGCGCGACCTCGGCATCGAGCGCAAATTCGTCCATCAGCGCCAGTCATTGACCTTCGGCTTCAACCTTCGCCCGGCGGGGAGCGGCGCCTTCAGGCATCCGGCTCTCACCTATTACGGCGAGCGCGTCTCCGACGGCGTCGACTACCTCAACTTCTTCCCCGCCGCCGACGTGACGCGCGCCAATCTCTTCGTGTTCCGTGACCACCGCGATCCATGGGTGAAGGCGATGCGCGAGCGCCCCAGGGAAACGCTCATCGAGACGCTCCCCGGGCTCGTCAAGGCATTCGGCGATTTCGAGGTGATCGACCGCGTCGAGAGCTGGTTGACGGACATAACGGTGGCCGAAAATTGCAAGCGTGATGGCGTCGTCCTGATCGGCGATGCCTATCAGACCTCCTGTCCCGCCGCCGGAACGGGCGTCAGCCGGCTGCTCACCGACGTCGAGCGCCTCGCCGTCCACGTGCCGCGGTGGCTGGCTTCACCCGGCATGGCGGCCGGCAAGATCACTCAATTCTACGACGACCCGGCCAAGCAGGCGATGGACACGCACGGCCTGCAGCTGGCGCATTTCCGCCGCAGGCTGACCATCGACACCGATCTAGAATGGCGCGCGCGCCGGCAAATCCATTTCAGCCGCCGCCGCATCCTGCATGAGATCAACAAGGTGAGCCCTGCCTTCGCGGCCAAGCTGCGCAGCCTCGGCAGGCCGCGGGTCGAACCCGCCGCATAGAGCATGTCTCCCGAAAGTGTGCAGCGGTTTCGGGACAAACACATGCTAAAAAGCAAAGACCTAAAGTCTGTCGCGTGAATCCTTTTTCACGCGACAGGCGTTAGGCCGTCGGTAGAGTTTCAGAACCTATTTCTGCCTCAGGATCCGGCCGCCTCGTCGGTGGTAACGGACGGCGCCATCATCGGAGCCGCAGCGGAAGGCCTTCCATGCGAGGCGTGGAAAAGCCGTCGCGCCAGGGCCTTGGCTGCCGGCAGTTTTTCCACCGTCAGGTGCGCCGCGTAGCCGAGCGGGCTGCCTGCCCGGAATATCTGCCACATCGGTGACGGCCGGCCGCCGAAGATGAGCTTGTAAGGTTCGTCGCCAATGGTGAAATCCAGCGAATGATCGCCGCGCGCGATGCAGTCGGCGGCGATCCGCTCGAATGTCAGGCTGCCGATCGACTGCTTTCGGTATCCGGCCTCGTCGAAACCGCCCAGGATGACGAGAAGCGAGCCTCGATGCGCAAGCCCCAACGCGCCGGCGATCGGCTTTCCGTTCATCCAGAAGGTGTAGGTGCGCGCGAAGCCGCTGCGTCCCTCTGTCGCCACCGCCAGGTAGAATTCAAAGTAGGATGGCTGCTGCAGCAGGTCGGCGGGACCGTCGCTGCCGTCGAACCGCTTGCCGCGATAGAGCTTCAGCGCATCGAATGTCGTGCGGATGGCATCGGGATTGTCCGCGCATTCGAAGCGCGCCTCGCCAATTCGCCCGAGCTGCCGGGATTTCTTGTCGAGTTCCTTGCGGTAGGAGCGGTCGAGCTGGTGCTCGCGCCAGCTTTCGAATGTCGCCTCCAGCTTGCTGGAATAGGCGCTCATCCCCATGCTCTCGCGCTTGTCTATGCCGAGCAGCCGCTCGAGCGGCAGCGAGCGATCTCCGAGCTTGCCGATGCGCAGCAGATCATAGGGCTTCAGCTGCTTGCGGATCGCGGCGACGGTGCGGCCATCCGCCAGGATGCGCGAAAAGGTCTGCTCGTCGGTGACCGGCGACACGTAGTCGGAAACGCGCATATCGGCGAATTCCACCACTTTCAGCCGCATGTATCGGCTTCTGACCAGCGGCAACACCATCGCCAGCTTTCCACTGGCGTCGTCGCGCACGACGATGATGAGCGGCGTTGCGGCGCCGCGCCGCACGATCTTCTCGTATAGCAGGGCAAGCCAGATCGGATGCTGGAAGGCGGTCGCCGCCGAATTGGTGAAGAGCTCGACATATTCCGTCGAGCGGAAATCGAACGAATCTTCGACAGTGACCTTAAACATTATCATCCGAACCGGCGGGACAGCGGCCTATCGACGACGTCTTGCGTTTCAGGTCAAGATCGATCGCGACCAGAGTTGGAATCTTGGTATATGCGCAAAGTGCTAATCCAGGGTGCACGGAGCGAGTCACAGCCAATTGTCCTGCCGGTCCGTGACAGCCGCATCAAGACTCCTGCCTATAAAATGAGCAGTCGGACAAGAAGCGTAACCGCAAGGTAAGTTTTTTCGGCCAAGTCATTTCTCTTTCACGGTCTCAAAATCCGGGCACGAATACAACGCCGACGGGAATGACATGCTGGCGATCGAGGTCATTGTTCCGCAATCCGCGCCCCGGCGCTGGCAGAAGATCGCCATAGAGCGTCTCCAGGCGGAAGGCCACGACGTCGCGGTGAGGCATCAACCCGCAACCGCCGGCTGGCCGGCGGCGGCAACCGCCGCCTTCGCATTCGAGCGGCATCTGTTTCGTCGCGGTGGGCCGCTGCTCAGCGCCATCCTGCCTGAAATCCCGGCATGGCCCGGCAGCCGTCCAGCCGTGCTGCGGGTCGATCTTGCAGGCAATGCGAACGCCTTTGATGTTCCAACCATCGGATTGCTGTTCGACGGTTCCGAATCCGATCTGACAGCGGCAATGACGGTCGCCGCCGGGCGGCTGCCGGTGATCGAGGCAGTTCTCGGCGGCAAGGCCGTGGGCGAGGCAAGGCCGATGGTCGACAAACGCGAATCGGCCGCGCTCGGCACCGAGGATGTTCTGGCCCGCGCCATCACGCTGGTCGTCTCTGTTGTGCGGGCGTTTGCCGAAGGCCGGCTGCCCGGGACGGAACCGACCGCCAAGGTCAAGGGCCGCGCCGGCACGCTGCAGTTCGCTTCGACCTATCTTGCCAGCGCGCTGCCGCGGCTCGGACGGGAGGCAATCCGGCGTGTCCGCTTTCGCCACGCGCATTGGCGGATCGGCTACCGCTTTACCGATGCGCCGGGGGTCGCGGCGACCGGCCGTCTTGGCAGCGGCTGGTCGGTTTTGCCCGACTCCGGCGATCATTTTTATGCCGATCCCTTTGCTTTCGAATGGCAGGGCCGCTTGTTCCTGTTCGTAGAGGACTATCCTCACGCTACCGGCAAGGCGGTCATTTCCGTGGTTCCATTCGACGCCGGCGGCAATCCCGAGAAACCGCGGGTGGTGCTGGAGGAGCCTCATCATCTTTCCTACCCGCAAGTGTTCGAGCGCGACGGCGTGATCTGGATGCTGCCGGAGGCAAGCGCCAGCGGCAGGCTGACGCTTTACCGCGCCGCAAGCTTTCCGGATCGCTGGATCGCTGAGACCGTGCTGATCGAGGGCGAGATTTCCGATGCGACGCTGCTCGACCACAACGGACTGCTTTGGCTGTTCGCCACGAATCGCGACGGCCATGGCAGCACCTCCGACACGCTGGTGGTCTTCAGTGCCCCGACGCTTGCCGGCCCCTGGAAGCCGCATCGTATGAACCCGGTGCTGATCGACCGGCGCATGGCTCGGCCGGGCGGCGCTTTCATTCGCGACGATCAGGGCCGCATCCTCCTGCCGGTCCAGGATGGGACGCTGGGTTACGGCGGTGGCTTGGGTCTTTCCGAGCTTCTGGAGCTCAACCAGGACACCGTGCGCATCTCGGAGCCGCAGCCGATCGCCACCGATGGCGACTGGCCGTATCCGCAAATCCACACCCTCAACCGATCGGGCAGGCTTGAAGTGATCGACGGAATAGCGGCGGTGCGAAAGCGATAGAACATGTCTCCCGAAAGCGTGCGGCGGTTTCGGGAGACATGCTAGGCTATCAGTAACGCCTCGTAGGCCGCGCACATCCTTGCCGGCGAATACTTTTCCTTGAGCCGCCGCCCAGCCGCCGAAAGTCTGGCCCTGAGTTCCGGTGCGGCGACCATGGCGGCAAGCCCCTTGGCCATGCCGGTGGCGTCGGGCTCGACGAACAGCGCCGCCGGCTCCCCATCCTCGGCGGTCAACACCTCACGCAATACCGCAAGATCGCTCGCCACGATCGGCAAGCCGGAGATTGCCGCTTCGACGCAGGCCATGCCGAAGGTCTCGCTGGTGGATGGGAACGCGTAGATGTCACCTGCGGCCAGGAATTCGAAAATGCGCGCCGGAGGGACTTCGCCGACCAGGTGCAGCCGCTCAGCCATGCCCCGGCTTTCGGCGAGGGTCAAAAGCGTGTCCCGTTCCGGCCCGGCGCCGGCCAGGCCCAGGTGAAGATCCGGCAGCAATTCCAATGCGCCGACGAGCGCGATCTGGTTCTTGAAGCGCGTCAGGCGGCCTGACGAGACGGCGAGCCATGCGTTCTGCGGCAAGCCGAACGACGCACGCGCTGTTGCCTTGTCGAATTCCTCGCCTGGCGTGGGCACACCGTGATCGATGCGGCGGATGCGCCGCCGATAGGCCAGCGGATAGCCCTCGAACTGTGCCTCAGTCCAGCCGGAATTGACGACATTTGCCTGGTAAAGGCCGACCACGCCCATCAGCTTGTCGATCCGGGAGAGAAGACCCATGACGCCTTTGCCGTGCGGGGCGCCGCTCTGGTTGGCGACGATATGCCCGACACCCGCCAGCCTGGCGCCGATCGTGCCGAAGAGGTTGCCGTAATGCTGGTAGGTGATGACGGCATCGGGCCTGGCCCGGCGCAGATAGGCCGCGAGGCCGATGATTGCGCGGATCTGCCCGGGCAGCCCTTTTGGCCGGTCGGTGAGGACGAAATCCGCATAAGCGTCGCCATCATAGGCTTCCGTCTTGCGGTACATGAAAACGGTGCGCACGTCGTGGCCGCGGGCGCGTAATCCTTCGCCCACCATGTCGGAAATACGCTGGGCGCCGGCGGCTTCCGCCTGTGTCTGGACCTGGACGATTCTCACGTCCGGCCTCTCAACAGCGCGCGCGGAAAGAGCATCGCGCTGCCCAGCGGGAAACCGAGGATCGACGGGTTTATGCCAATTCTTTGCCGCGCGATCGACACCCCTATGGCGCTCCAGGCAATGACCGTCACGGCGATGCTGAGCGCCGCGCCGATCGGCCCCAGCCAATAGGTCGCCACCGCCGTCACGCAAAGCCCCGCCATGTTGACGACGACCAGCACCTTGAACAGCGCATGCTGCAGACCGGTCAGCTGCAAGAGGATCTCGATCGGCCCGCAGGCGGTGCCGAAGGTTGCGCCGATGGCGAAGATGACCAGCGTTGCCCGCATGGTGGGCGTGGCATAGGCCGGGTTGAAAACCGAAAGAATGAAGTCGCCGAAAATCCAGAATGCCGCCAGCACGCAGAGCGCGATGGCGAAGCTGCTCAGCGCGGCGAGGCTGGTGATGCGCTGCACATGCGCCCTGTCGCCGCTGTAGAAGGCGGCTGAAATCTGCGGTGCCAGCGCCTGATTGATGCCGTTGAGCGCCAGCACCACGAAGCGCGTGGTGCGGTCGGCCACGAAGATCGCGCCGGCCGCCTCGGGTCCGAGGATCAGGGCGACGAGCAGCGTGCTGACCTGGCCGAGCGCCGGCGGCAGCGAGGTGACGCCCCAAAGGCCAAGCGTGACAGTCTTGAATTCCCTCTTTTGCTGTTCCGTAAGCGGGCCTCGCTCGGCGCGCCCGGTGTCGCGCAGCAGAAGCACCGTTTGCGGCACCACGGAAAGGATGAGCAGCAACGCCGTCAGATAGGTCGCCGCAACCGCGCCGATCTCGACATGCACGAAATGCAGGACCAGAACAGCAGCAATCGTCAAGGCTCGCCAGATGATGTCGCGCGGCAACAGCCCCGATATCAGCGCGTTCTTAGCCCGGAATGCGCCGGAGGTGAACTCCGACCAGCCGAGCGAGAACGACAGCACCGCTGCCGCCAGGCAGAGCGAAAACCATTCCGGTGTGCCTCTGCCGATGAACGGCAAAAACCCGACCAGCAGGATGAGCAGGCTCGAGCCGACAAGCCCGGCCAGCGCCACGAGAATGGCGCGGGCCATCAGGCCGTGCGCCGAGTTGAGGTCGCCAAGACCGGCATATTGCGGCCAGAACCTCAGCACCGTGCTCTGCTGGCCCACCGAGGCGAAGAAGGAGACCAGGCTGGCGCCGGCATAGGTGGCGCTATAGAGGCCGAACTCCCTTCCATCCATCACCATGGCCACCGCCACGAACATCAGGAAGGAAAGGCCTGCGCTGGCAAGCTTGATGACGCCGGCCACCGCGCCGCTCCTGGCAAGCGCCGCAATCGACATGCGCATGTCGATTGCAGGTTTGGCCCGCCCGGCCAAGCCAGCGTCGCGGTTGCCTGTCGTGTCGTCCAACCTTACCTCCTGAGACGACTGGCCGTGGCCACCCCTTGACCCCACGCGCCGTCGCTCAAAACCCAACCCTGAATAGAGCAAAAGCTGGCATTCGCGCCAGAGCGAACGCCGGGCATGGTTACCGGCGCGGCGCTCGCGCATGCCATTGTCGCGACAGCAGTCTTAACGGATGGCTAACGATACTCCTTAATAATGCGGAGAGGAGTGAGGTCGTGAGGCCGCGGCACTCAAAGAGGAAATGATGACGCCAGCCAGGTTCGACGAGCGCACTCTTCCGCCGCTGTTCGACATAGGAGCCGTCTGGGCGATCCTGTGGGCGCGGCGCGTGATGGTGGCAGCCATCGCCGGCGCCGCCTTGCTGCTGGCGCTCGCCTATCTGGCTGTGGCGACGCCGAGCTACACCGCCACGGCATCGATATTGATCGACCCGCGTGATTCGCACGCAACCAACTTCAACAATGTGCTTCCAGGAATCGGATCCGACAGCGCCGCCATTGCCAGCCAGGTCTTCGTCATCCAGTCGCAGGACCTGCTGGGCAGCGTGTTCGACAATCAGGGGCTCGCAAACGATCCCGAATTCGCCAGCCGTGGGCTCGTGTCGCGCCTGCTATCGCTGGTTGGCTCGGGGGCAAGCCCGTCGCGGGATTCGATCCTCAAGCGCTTTCAGAGCCATGTAACGGTCGAACGTGAAGGGCTCACCTATGTCATCAGCGTCAGCTTCACGTCCCAGTCGCCGGAAAAGGCCGCGCGCATCGCCAACGCCATCGTCGACCGCTACAGCGCGTCTCTCGCCGGAGAAAGGGAAACCGCCAACAGCGACGTGAATTCGCTGCTCACGGACAGGATCAAAAGCCTTCAGAAGGACGTCAGCGACGCCGAGCGCGCCGTCCAGGACTTCAAGTCGCAGCACCAGATCGTCGACCCGACCGACGGCGGCACCTTGCAGTCCCAGCTCGACCAGCTCACCGCGCAATTGATCACGGCTCAAAGCGATGCCGATCAGGCAAAGGACAGGTACAACCAGGCGCTGGCGGCGGGCACTTCGCCGGCCGGTCTCGCCAGGCTGTCGGAAATCCTGTCGTCCAACTCCGCCATCAAGTTGCGTGACGACTATAACCAGCGTACGGCCGAGCTTGCCAATTTCGAGGCCATGTACGGCCCCCGCCATCCGGCCATCGGCCGGATTCGCTCCGAGCTCGACCGGATGCAGCGGCTGATGGCGGCGGAAGCCGAGCGGATAAGACAGCAGCTGAAGGCGAGCTACGATCTCGCCGCGCAGAATGTCGCCAAGCTGCAGGCCAAGCTCGATGCCCTGCGCAAGCAGTCCAACACCTCGAACCTGGCCCAGGTCCAGCTGCGGCAATTGGACTCCAAGGCGCAGGCCGCCCGCGCGGTGCTCGACGACTACCTTAAGCGCGCGCAGGAAACGTCGCAGATGCAGGGCGTCCAGACCTCCGAGGCGAAGAAGATCAGCAAGGCTTCCGCCCCGACGCAGCCGACATGGCCGAAGCCGGCCTTGCTTTTGCCGGTGAGCGCCGTTCTGGGCCTGATGGCCGGCTGCGGCCTCGCTTTGGCGCTCGGGCCGATCCGTCGGCCTGAAGACGATCCGCAGGATCCGCAAGAGGCCGTTCCGGCGATCGAACCCAAAAAGGACGTTGCCCCCGCACCGTCCCGGCCGGTGCCGGTGCCTGCCAATTTCGGCGAATACCGTCTGCCGGGCGTCGCCGGCGGCGGCGCGCAGGCAACCATCAAGGCGATGCGGAGGTCGCTGTTCCAGGCCGGTAATGAGGGATTGTCGCGCGACGTCCTGAAGCTGATGCGCCAGATGATCTCGCGCCTCGACGACCACCCCAAACCGTTCGTGATCCTGGTGTCCTCCGTACGCGCCAGCGTCGAAGCGAGGCTTGCGGGCACCATGGTCGGGATCGGCCTGCAGCGGGCCGGCCAGAAGGTGCTGATGGTCGAAATTGACGGCCAGCCGCTCCGCCCGGTCGGAAGCGGAACCGGATTGTTCACCGACAGCGTAAGCGGCCTGCAGACGGTGATATGCGGCCCCGCCGTTCAAAATGCCCCGGGACTGCTCGACCGCCATTCCTTGCGCGGCGTTCTCGCCGAGGTCGGCAGTGCGTTCGAATTCGTGCTCGTCATGGTCCCGCCCTTGAGCGAAAACGGCTGGAACCCGGAGCTTTTCGCCAATGCCGACCTGGCGCTGTTCCCGCTCAGCCCGGCGGAATCGGTGTCCGACACCGCCGCATTGCTGGAGAAGCATTTTGGCGCCGGCCAGATTGGGCGCAGCGCCACGCTTGTGATAGGGCCGGACGTGGCGCAGCCGGCCGGACGCAGGACCGACGACATCGCGCCGGAGCTTCGCGATCGGCGCCGCGGCTCCGTCGCAGGGGGCTGATCCGTGCGGGCGCCTTCGCCGATCATGTCGCGGCGACAGGCGATGGCTGTCGGCGGAGCTCTCCTCGCCAGCGCTCCCTTCGCCGCCTCGGCCACGACGCCTGCCGCGACTATTCGCCCCGTTCCGACGCGCGGCTTCAACCTTCCGGGCTGGTTCGACCAGGAAGACGGGATTGCGCCCTCACGGGCGACGCTGGAGAAGCTTCGCCGGACGGGGTTCGAAACGATCCGCCTGCCGGTCAACGGCGATCTCGTCGCAACCGGAGACCCGGTGGCGCTGCGCCGCATTCATGACGGGGTCGCGGACCTTGTCGGCCAAGGTTTTGCCGTTCTCGTCGACATGCACCCTTCGGGGGACCTCCACACGGTCTTCAAAAGCGATCCCGCCGCCGCGGCCGACCGGGTGGTGCAGGCCTGGACCGCGCTCAGCGCCGTCATCGCCGAATTGCCGGCAAGCTCGGTCTACCCGGAATTGTTGAACGAGCCGCCAATGGACCAGGCGGCGTGGCTGGCGCTGCGGGACAAGCTTGCCGGGACGCTGCGCGCCCGCTGCCGGGACCACACGCTGGTCTGGGGCCCGGCGCGATTTCAGGGCATCTGGGAAATAGCCGACGCGCCGCCTCTGGCCGACGACAACCAGATCGCGGCTATCCACTATTACGCGCCCATGGCGTTCACCCATCAATGCGAGAACTGGGATGCATCGCCGCTCGGCCGTATCGCGGACCTGCCTTTTCCAGCGACGAAGGACGCGCCGGCGGTCCGCAACCTTGTCTCGAAACTGCGGTCGGCGGGCGACCAGGAAGCCGCCGGCCTTGTCGAGCAGGAACTGTCGGAACCATGGACGGAGGCGCGGATCGCCCAGGATTTTGCCGAGCTTGGACGCTGGTCGGCGAGCCATGGCTGCCTGGTCATGCTGAACGAATTCGGCGTGCTCAATTTCTGCGTCGACGGCGACAGTCGCGCGTCATGGGTCCGCGCCGTGCGCATGGCCGCCGAAGCCAACAAAATCGGCTGGGCCTATTGGGAACTCGACCAGGGTTTCGGCTTCATCCGCAGCAGGCAGGCCACCGACGGGTTCGATCGTTCGATGGTCGCGGCCCTGTTGGGAGACGGCTGACATGAGCGCGAGATATCCTGTCTGTGCGTTGGCCGGCCCTGGAATCAGGATGGGCTGGCAGTGAGCGTTGCAGGGACGCCCCTCGGTTTGCCCGCGCGCGGCCTGTCGGCGGCAAGCGCCGAAGCGCTGTTGCATGTCTGCACGGCGCTTATCGTCGTTACCCTGTCGGTTTCGGCCTTCGCGGTCTGGACGTCTTTCGGCATAGCCGCGACGTTCCTGCTGACGCTGATCATGGCCAACGCCATGCCGGCCGGCATTCCGGTCATGATCATCTGCGCCTTCCTCTACCAGAACCTCGTGGTTGCCTGGTTCACGCCTTACATTCCTAACAACGACACGTTCGACGCGCTGCGCGGCACCAACTTCATCATCCTGATGTCTGCCTACGGCATCTTCTTCGTGGCCTCGTTTCAACACCGCGTGCGCGCGCTCACGGAACTGCGTTTCTGGCTGCTTCTCAGCGTCGTGCTGTGCGCAACGATCTGTTTCTATTTCGCGCTGGGCGTCGTGCATGGGGGGCCAAAGGATGCCGTTGTCTATTTCCGCAATACGATAACCCCGCTTGCCTGCTTCCATATCGCGCTGCTTGCCGCCGGCCTCTATCCCGTGGACCTGCGCAAAAGCATGTTGTGGCTCGGCGCCGGTGCCGTTGTCTATGGCTACGTCGAATTGATCTTCACCATGGACTTCCTCGGCCTCTTCCACGGCGACCTCTACATCGAGCGCAGCATCGCGCGGCAGATCGAGACCGGCGTGTGGGAGCAGGCACTCAAGGAAACCGGCTTCGTCTTTCGCGGGCTGCAGGACGTGATGACGACGACCTTCTTCAACACGCCCTTCTTCAACGACATCTTGCCGAGCGTCTTTCGCATCGGCGGCCCGAACTTTCATCCGATCAGCTATGCTTATGCGCTCGGCATCATCTCGGCCTGGCTGCTGTTCAGGGGGCGGTGGGTGCTGCCCGTTGCGGCCCTGCCGCTGCTGCTCGTCATCGGCTCCAAGGGCGCGACATTCATGCTGCTCGTCGCCATTGCCGTGCGCATCATCTACACGCCCTCCCGCGCCGGTCTGACGGTGATGGTCGCCCTGGTCCTGGCTTTGGTGTGGACCATCGCCGCGATTGGCTATGGCGTGACCCATGGCGACTACCACGTCCTTGGCCTGATCGCCGGCATGCGCGATTTCCTGGCCAACCCGCTCGGCCAGGGCCTCGGTCTCGGCGGCAATCTGTCGAGCACGAGCCTCAACCTCAACTGGTCGAACGCGCAGGCGGAGGGCGCTGCCTCCGTCCCGGTCGAGAGCGCGGTCGGCGTCATGCTTTACCAGATGGGGGTCGGCAGCCTCGTTTTCTTCGGCTTCCTGGCGGCGCTTGCTGCGACGGCGCGGCGGCAGCTGATCGAGACCGGCGATCCGGACTTCCTGTTCGCCTTCGTCGGCATCGTCACCATCTCGGCCAATGCCGTGCTGCAGGAAGAGGCGTTTTATTCGCCTCTGGCGCTGGGCTTCTGCCTGCTGCTTGTCGGCGTGACGCTCGGAACCCGCTGGCGGGAAGCGGCAGCGGCAAGATCGCAAGGCTGACCCGCCGCGTCGCTGCGGCGGCGTGATGGCGAGGGCAGGGACAGATACCGCTTCGTTCAGGGGCCGAATACCACCAATTCAGTGAATGTGAGGTCTCCCGCCGCGGGCGGTTTCGGGCCTTTGAAATATTTCAGCCCTTTTCGCGGGAAGTAGCGGCCGAACAGGCCGGGAACCGGCTCCATGGCATCGACCAGGCAGAGCAGGATTCCGCGTCGCAGCAGGAAGCGGCCCAGCGTGCCGGCGCACTGGCTCAACTCTGCCAGAGAACGGCAGTAGACGACCTGGCCGCAGGGCACGAGGCCGTGCAGGATCCGGCGCGGCATCAGCACGAAGGGAAACGCTTGGCCGTCGCCGACGCAAATCAGTGACAGGCAGCCCAGCGCCGCGTGCTCGGACAGGATGTATCTGTCCTTGTCGGACAGCATCGCCATTTCGGCCGGATCGGCGCCGACATCGAGCAGGCGCCAGGACGGTCGTGCCGTGTTCATTGCCGGCAGGAAAGCGACTTGTCCATTGGAGAACAGGCGAAAACCCACCGCCTTGTTGGCATTCAACGTCGCGGGCGCCGGCGAGATGTTGGTGAAGGTGACGCCCCGTTGCCGGATGACCGCCCAGATCAGCTTCATGGCGTAGGGGCGAAATTCGGCGTCGACGGACCAGCTTGAAAGATTACAGCGAACTTCCTCGCCATCCTGCCCCTGGTAACGCGCATAGAGGGTGAGCAGCACGCCGACGATCCGGCCGGCCTTCTCCAGGGCTATGCCATAGCGCGGAAAATCGCCGACGGCGGGGCGCTGCGACATGCGGGACAGCGCGTGCAGCCAATAACTTCGCCGGCGCTCGGGAAACCCGCGGGACAGGCAATCGGCAACGCTCTCCCAATCATCTTCCTGAATTGGTCGGCAGTGAAGGTCGGGGGGAAAGGCGCCAAGCCCGGCCATTGTAAAACCCGGTAATACTGACAGTCTTGTTCAATACTTCCCCCGTCAGCAAGACTACGGCCCAACCATTAACGAACCCTCATGGTTTTGGAAAAGATTTGCCGCGTCTGCTCTCGGTATCGACCAGGGGCCGACCGAACATCTGTGCCGGTTCGAGACTATTCCGGCGGCTTTGCCGTCGATCGGCGCTCGACCAGCCTGCACGCCAGTTCGACGCGCCGCGGCGGCATCGAGAAGCCGCCGAGATCGTCCAAAAGCAGGTTGAGGGCGGCGGCGCCGATCTCGCGCATCGGAATGTGCATGGTGGTCAGCGGCGGATTATGGAAGGCCGCCTGCGGCAGGTCGTCCATGCCCATCACCGAGACATCGTCGGGCACCTTGTAGCCCAGCCGTTCGAGGCCTATTGCCGCGCCGACGGCAAGGCTGTCGCCCGCCGTCAGGATGGCGGTGAAATCAAGTCCGAACCTGGCGATGCGCTGTTCGATCGCCTCGGCGCCGAGCTCGGGCAGCCAATCCTCGACATGGACAGCCAGTGCCTCCAGGCCGGCGATGCCGTGTTGGCGCATGGCGTCCTGCCAGCCTTCGAAGCGGCGTTCGATGGTGCGGCGGCCGCGCCGCATCAGGAACAGGATGCGCCGGTGGCCGAGGCGGATCAGATACTCGGTCGCCATGCGCGCGGCCGAACGGTTGCACGGCGTCACGCTTGAAAGCCGCATCGACGGGTCGTCGCCGTTGACCAGCACGATCGGTTTGCCGAACGACGTCGCCAGCGTCAGCATCTCCTCGTCATCGAGCGTCAGGAACAGGCAGCCGGCGACCTCGTCATTGTCGCGCGCCTCTTCCAGCACGCGGATTTCCTCGGCGCCGCTGGCGATCGGCCGGGTCAGGATCTCGACGCCGAGCGACTGCGCCCGCGCATTGAGCCCTTCCAGCACATAGAAGGTGAACTGGTTGCGCACATAGTCGACCATGGCGACGCTGCTGGCCGCCAGGATCACCTTGCGGTCTGCGATCGACGCCGGCAGGGCATAGTTCAGGGTCTTCGCCGCTTCCAGGAGCTGCGCGCGCAGCTCGCTGCGCACGCCCTTGCCGCCGGCCAGCGCCCGCGAGGCGGTGCTGATCGAGACATTGCAGTGGCGGGCGAGGTCCTCGAGCCGCACCCGCCGGCTCGGCTTGTCGCGTTTGCGTTCTGGCATGCGATGCCCTCCATGAACGCCGATACTGCAAAAAGTTTTCAGATTGCGCAAATTTTCATTTCGTGAAAAACGAAACGACAACGATGAAAAAGCGCCACGGGAGGAGCGACTGTGTCACCGGCCGGTGAAACGCTGCGTCAGCGTCTGAATCTGCTTGTCGCGGGCATCACCGGATTGCGCCATTCCGGCCGGTTCGACGAGCCCAATCTCGACGGCACGGCGGGCGACTACATCAGCTTCGATGCCTGGGAATGGCCGCAAGGCGTCGGCCTTTATGGCCTGGTGCGCCTATGGCAGCACACGCGCGACGACAAATTGCGGCAGATCGTCGAGGACTGGTATGCCGGCCACCTCGCCAGCGGCCTGCCGGCGCTCAACATCAACACCACGGCGCCGATGCTGGCGCTTTCGGTGCTGTGGAAGGAAACGCGCGAGGAACGCTGGCGCGTCGTGCTCGACGACTGGGCCGGCCGTCTCATCGCCGAGGCGCCGCGCACCTTCGGCGGCGCCTTCCAGCATGACGTCTCCGACCGTATCAATGACCATGAATTATGGGACGACACGCTGTTCATGGCAGCGCTCTTCCTGGCCAGCTATGGCGAGGCGGCGGGCCGGCGCGACCTGGTCGATGAGGCCGAGAAGCAATTCCTCGTCCATGCCCATTACCTCGCCGACCGCGAGACCGGCCTGTGGTTCCATGGCTGGACTTTCGATGGCTGGCACAATTTCGCCAAGGCGCGCTGGGCCCGCGGCAATGCCTGGATCACCGTCGGCATCCTCGATTTGATCGAGCTTGCCGAGATTTCGGCGCCGGTCCGCGATTTCCTGCTTGCCGTGCTGACGAGCCAGGTCGAGGCGATCTTAAAGCTGCAGGCGCCGTCCGGCGCCTGGCGGACCTTGCTCGACGATGTTTCGTCCTATGAGGAGATTTCGGCCACCGCCGGTTTCGGCTACGGCCTGCTTAAGGCCTCGCGACTTGGCCTCGGCCCGGGCGGCTGCCGCCGCGCCGGCCTCAAGGCGCTGCAGGCGGTGCTTGGCAACATCGGCGACGACGGAACTGTCGCAAACGTGTCCTATGGAACGCGCATGGGCCACGACCTGCAGTTCTACCGCGATATTCCGATCCAGCCCACCGGCTATGGCCAGGCGCTCGCCATGCTGTGCCTGGTCGAGGGCCTGCATCATGCCGACGAATTGGAGTAGCATGACGATGCGTCAGATCTATGGGACAGGCCCCCGCGATCTCGCCGGCTACGACACCGCCCGGCTGCGCGCGGAATTCCTGATCGAGGGATTGTTCCGTCCTGGCGAGCTCGATTTCGCCTACACGCATATCGATCGCATGATCGTAGGCGGCGCATGCCCGACCGGTATGCCGCTGCGCTTCGGTGGCGGCGAGGATGTCGGCACCGAATTCTTCCTTTCCGCCCGCGAGATGGGCATCGCCAATCTCGGCGGCGCGGGCCGGATCACGGTCGACGGCCAGTCATTCGCGCTCGCCAACCGCGACGTGCTCTATGTCGGCCGCGGCGGCCGTGACATCATGCTGGAGAGCGAGGATGCGCAGAAGCCGGCCTGGTTCTACATCAATTCCGTGCCCGCCGGCGCGGACATCCCGCACCGGCTGATCACCAGGGCGGAAGCCAAGCCGCTTGATCTCGGCGAGGACAGGCGGGCCAACAAGCGCACCTTGCGCATGTATATCCATCCCGAGGTGGCACCGTCCTGCCTGCTGTTGATGGGCATCACCGATCTGGCGCCGGGCAGCATCTGGAACACCATGCCGCCGCATCTGCATGAGCGGCGCATGGAGGCCTATCTCTATTTCGACCTCGCCGCGGCCGACCGTGTCGTGCATCTGATGGGCCGGCCCGACCAGACCCGGCATTTGATGGTCGCCAATGGCGACCTGGTGCTGTCGCCGGCCTGGTCGATCCATATGGGTGCCGGGACCGGCCCCTATGCCTTCGTCTGGGGCATGACCGGCGAGAACCAGGCTTATAACGATGTCAATCCGGTGGCGGTGGCGGAGCTCAGATGACCGAAGCGGCGCGCATCCGGCAAACCCGAGACCTCCTGCGCCGGCCGCTCGCGGCAGGCAATCCGCTGGTCTATTGGCAGCTCGGCCGTACCGTCGAGCAGCGCTACGACGTGCCCGACCAGCCGATGCAGGGCGAGATGGATCCGTTCTTCTTTCTCACCAAGCACAAGAATTTCATCCCGCACGAATATCCCTGCCGCACCATTTTCGGCAAGGAAAGGCGCGGCAAGCGCCCTGAACCGATCGAAAATTTCGAAGCCCATCGCAACTGGCTGCCGTTCGGCGCGCCGCGCATTGACCTATCCGGTTTCTGGTTCCGCCCGACGACGCTTGGCACCTGGGCGCGCACGGTGCTGGTCGCCGCCCATCCCGGCAAGGCGAGGCTGCGGCTCGGCACCTGTGGCGGCGCGGTGCTGTTCGTCAACGGCGCCGAGATCGGCTGGATGGCGGATTATGTGCGCAACCTGGAGGCTCGCCGCGAATTCGAAGTCGATCTCAGCGCCGGCGAGAACGAGGTCATGATCTGGTTCGACGATCTGGCGGAGCGCGATGCCCGCTATTTCTTCCAGCTCGACTATCTCGAAGGACCTGCAGTCGAACAGGCGCTGCCTGTTGCCGTCGATGGCGCGCTTGCCGGCGCGGTCGAGGCGACGCTGGACGACATGTGGTCCGAGAAGCCGGCCTACAGGTCCAGCGAAGTGGCGCTGACTTCCGCGGCGCCCCTGCCGGTAGCGGCTGACGTCTCGGTGAAGATCGCAGGCGACTTCATGTCGTCGCAAAGCCTCGACCGGCACACGCGCCTGGAAGCGGGCGCGACGAGGCTGCCGATCGCCGAAACCGAGGCGCTGCCGGCGGATTTCCGTCATTTCGAGGTGACTCTCGATGTCGGCGGCTTCGCCGCCTCACGCGTCTTCGGCGTCGAAATCTGCCATGCGGAAAGACAGGGCGAGGCGCCCGCCGACCTCGACGCCCGCATCGCCGAGGCGCTGGACGAGGTGTCCGACCATGCCGAGGCCGACACGGTGAGGGCGCTGGCGCGGCTGGCTTCGGGTCGGGCCGGAGCGCAAACCGACGCCATGATCCTCGCCATGCTGCCGGCGATCGAGGATTGCCACGACTGCGCCGATTTCATCCTGGTGCCGCTGCTCTGGTGCCGGCGGGTCTACGGCGAGGCGATAGCGGCGGAAGTGATATTGCGCATCGATCAGGCCATCCTCGGCTATCGCTACTGGATGGATGAGCCGGGCAACGACGTGCAGTGGTATTTCTCGGAAAACCACGCGCTGCTGTTCCACACCGCCGCCTATCTGGCCGGCCATCTGCTGCCACAAGCCCGCTTCGTCCGTTCCGGCCGCGGCGGCGCCGAGCAGTCCCGCATCGGGTTGGGGCGGGTGCGCGCCTGGCTCGACCATTTCGAGCAATGGGAGATGGCCGAGTTCAACTCGGCGCCATATTTCCCGATCGACCTCAAGGGCCTGACCGCGCTGATGGCGCTGGCGCCCGATGCCGACGTGCGCGTCCGGGCCCGCTCGGCAATAGTCAGGCTGATCGAGATCGTCGCCCGCTCGGCCCATCACGGCATCCTCACCGGTGCGCAGGGTCGCTCCTACGAGCATACGTTGCGCGCCGCCTCGTCGCTGGAATTGTCCGGCATTGCCCGGATGCTGTGGGGCACGGGCAATTACGGCTGCCGCTTCCACGCGCTGCCGCAGCTGGCGCTCTGCCTGCGCGACCATGGACTGGAATTGCCGGCGGAATTCCAGACGATCGCCGACAGCCGTGGCGACGGCGCGCAGGAATGGTGTTTCGCGCAAGGCCAGGACCGCATCGCCAAGCTCTACCATTACAAGACCGGTGACTACGCCATCGGCAGTGCCGCGCACTACCGCTGGAACGAATGGGGCTATCAGGAGACGGTGCTGCATCTGCGCCTGGGCCGCAATCCGGATGCGCAAGTATGGATCAACCATCCCGGCGAAGTCATTCATTCCGGCTATGGGCGGCCTTCCTACTGGGGCGGCTCCGGCACGCTGCCGCGCCTGCACCACTATCGCGGCCTCGCCGTCCTGTTGTTCGACTGCTCGCCGGAACAGCCCGGCTTCACCCATGCCTGGTTTCCGCAAGCCGCATTCGACGACAGCCGGGTCGACGGCGGCCTGGCCACGGCGCGGGCCGGGGCGGGGCTGGTGCTGCTGAAGGGCAGCGGACCATTCGAACTGGTCGCGCATGGCCCGACGGCCGGCAACGAATTGCGGCTTGCCGGCCGCAAGGCGACATGGATCGTGCGGCTGGGCGGCACCGAAAGCCATGGCGACATCGATCAATTTACCGGTCGCTTCGCCGGGCTGGCTGTCGCGGCGGACAGCGACGGCACGCTGCGCATCGACGATGCTGAGTACGGCGCCGTCGTCTTCCATGCCGATGGCCGCGTCGAGGCCGAGGGCCGCCTGATCGATCCGGCTGCGTGGACTGTCAGGGGGGAGGCAAAGCATCTGCCGGAGGGGCCTATCGAAAGGCATTAGCAGACAAAGACATTTGGCAGATGAAAACATTGGCAGGCCTGGCCGTGACGATCCGACAAGAGATCGCCGGCCGCGACAATCAACCGGACGGATGACCGTCCATCGTGGAGGAAACGATGACCAGAACCAAACTGCTCTTGGCAGCTCTTCTCTCAACGCTGCTGACCACGACGGCCTTCGCCGGCGACGTCCGCATCATGTGGTATTCCGACGGCGTCGAGGGCGAGGTGCTGAAGGACCTGATCGACAGGTTCATGAAGGAAAATCCCGACGTCAAGGTGACGATCGACAACGTCTCCTACGCCAACATCCAGGAGCAGCTGCCGGTGCAGCTTGCGGCCGGCAACGGACCGGACATCGCCCGCGTCACCAACCTCAAGGCGCAGGCGCAGCATTGGCTCGACCTGACGCCCTACATCAAGGACCCGAAATACTGGCAGGACAATTACGGCGACCAGGCCGACTGGATGCGGGCGGACGGCTCGAAGGTCATCACCGGCTTCATGACGCAGATCACCCTGACCGGCGGCTTCGCCAACAAGACTTTGTTCGACCAGGCCGGCGTGCCGATCCCCGACGCCAAGGCGACCTGGGACGACTGGGCGGCGGCGGCAAAGAAGGTCGCCGACAGCCAGAAGGTCCCTTACGCGCTGGCGCTTGACCGTTCCGGCCATCGGCTCACCGGGCCGAACCTTTCCTATGGCGCCAACTACATCGGCGCCGACGGCATGCCGGCGCCGGTCGACCAGGGGTCGAAGGACTTCATCTCGCGCTTCGTTGGCTGGAACTCCAATGGCACGGCCGAGAAGGATGTCTGGGTGTCGGCCGCCGGCACCACCTATCGCGCCGCCGCCGACGATTTCATCAACGGCCAGCTGGTCTACTACTATTCCGGCTCATGGCAGGTGCCCAACTTCGCCACCAAGATCGGCGACAATTTCGACTGGGTGGCGACAGGCAGTCCTTGCGGCACGGCCGCCTGCACCGGCATGCCCGGCGGCGCCGGCCTGGTGGCGGTGAAATACACCAAGAACCCCAAGGATGTCGGCCGCGTTATGGATTACCTGGCCAGCGAGCCGATCGCCAAGGAATTCGCCGAACGCACGCTGTTCCTGCCGTCGAACAAGGCCGTCATCGCCAAGGGCCTCGACTTCAAGTCGGATAACGCGCAGGTCAAGGCGGCGCTCAACGCTTTCGTCGCGGCGTCCACCACGACGTCGCCGGCGGCGCTGAAGCTGCCGGGCTGGAAATGGTCCGACGCCTATTACAGCGCGCTGGTCGGCCGTGTCGGCCAGGCAGTCGCCGGCGAGCTTTCCCTCGATGAGGCCTATAAACGCATCGACCAGGACGTCGCCGACAAGGTGAAGCAGGCGCAGTAGCGCTGAGGCGGAGAAAAGCCTTGGCTGCTGAGATGCCCGCAACCGCGTCGCCAACGCTCGCCGGCGCGCTGTTCGTGCCGGTGCGGCTTGCCATGGGCGTCGTCGACGCGCCGCTGCGCGCGCTACAGAAGGCCACCGGCCTGACCGGAATGGCAAGCTTCTTCCTGCTGCCGAATATGGCGATCTTCTCGATCTTCGTGCTGTTGCCGCTGGTCATCAACTTCGTCTACTCGATGACCGGCGGCACCGCGATCTTCCTCGACGGCCGCTCCTTCGTCGGTGGCGAGCAGTACCAGCGGCTTTTGACTTGCGCCAGCTACCTCGATCCGAACAGCTGCGTCGAGGACAAGTTCTGGATCGCGGTGCGCAACACCGGCGTCTTCGTCGTCGTCCAGGTGCCGCTGCTCCTGGTC
The DNA here is from genome assembly GCF_006442795.2 of Mesorhizobium sp. B1-1-8. Taxonomy (NCBI): domain Bacteria; kingdom Pseudomonadati; phylum Pseudomonadota; class Alphaproteobacteria; order Hyphomicrobiales; family Phyllobacteriaceae; genus Mesorhizobium; species Mesorhizobium sp. B1-1-8. Next base: position 5,216,759 of record NZ_CP083956.1, on the reverse strand, counting down.
GTGGCGCTGACCACGGCGCTGGTGCTCAACCGCGACATGCGCGGGCGCAGTTTCTGGCGCGCCGTCTTCTTCTTCCCGGTGCTGTTGTCGCCCGTCGTCACCGGCCTGATCTGGCGCTGGATCCTGCAGCGGCAGGGCCTGCTCAACCTGCTGCTCTTCGAGACGGCGGGCGCCGACCCTCACACCTGGCTGACCGACCGCTTCTGGGCCTTCGTCGCCGCCGTCGGCGTTTCGATCTGGGCGCATGTCGGCTTCTATGCGCTGATCCTGCTGGCCGGCCTGCAGGCGATCCCGCGCGATATCTACGAGGCGGCCGAGATGGACGGCACGCGGCCGGCGCGCGTCTTCTGGCGCATCACGCTGCCGCTGCTGATGCCCAACCTCCTGGTCGTGCTGGTGCTGGCGCTGATCCGCTCCGTCCAGGTCTTCGACGAGGTCTATGTACTGACCGGCGGCGGCCCGGGCACGTCCACCCTCTACATGATCCAGTATATTTTCGAGACCGGCTTCGCCTCGCAATTGCGCAATCCCGGCCTTGCCGCCGCCGCCTCCATCCTGATGGGCGTCGTGCTGGTCGTGCTGACGCTGATGCAGCTTGCCGCTTCGCGCTCCAGCGAGAAAAGGGGAAAGCGCTGATGGCTACGGTCTCCGCCTTTCTTCTGCGGCGGCGCGGCGGCGCAGGCTGGCACTGGACCGACGTCGTCACCTGGGTCTGGCTGATCGGCGGCGTCATCCTGATGTTCGGTCCCGCCGTGTGGCTGACCCTGTCGTCGTTCAAGACGCCCGCGGCCCTGGCCGAGTTTCCGCCGTCATTGTTGCCCTATGTCACCCAACAGGTGATGGTCGAGGGTCACGACAAGCCGCTGCCGCTGTTCACCGTGACGCTGCCGGACGGCTCTACGAAGGCTCTGGCCGAGGTCCGCCGCATCGGCCTCGTCGCCCAGATGATCGATCCGGCCGACCCCAAGACCATCGTCAAGGTCGATATCGCCAAGCGGGCGCCGCTGCAGAAAATCGCCTTCGCCGCCTCCAATTACACCGAGCCGTTCATCCACTTCGACTTCCTGCGCTATCTGTGGAACTCGGTGTTCGTCACCACCATGGCGACGCTGATCACGCTGGTGGTCAATTCGATGGCGGCGTTTGCGCTGTCGAAATACCAGTTCCGCGGCCAGTCGATGATCATGATGCTGATCCTCGCCACGCTGATGGTGCCGCTCGGGGTCATCATGGTGCCGCTCTATTCGATCATCAGCGCGCTCGGGCTGGTCAACAATCTGTGGGGCGTCATCCTGCCCACCGTGGCGACGCCGACCGGCGTGTTCCTGCTCAGGCAATATATGCTCACCATTCCCGACGAGCTGATCGACGCCGCCCGTATGGACAAGGCCTCGGAGTGGCAGATCTACTGGCGTATCGTGCTGCCGCTGGCGGCGCCCGCGCTCGCCGTGCTCGGCATCTTCTCGGTGGTGTGGCGCTGGAACGACTTCCTCTGGCCGCTGATCGCGCTCAGCCGCAAGGAGCTTTACACGCTGCAGGTCGGCCTCAACATCTATTCGGGCGAGCTCAACGTGCAGTGGCATTTCATCCTCGCCATGACCGTGGTGACGATGATCCCGGTGGTGCTGGTGTTCGTCTTCCTGCAGCGTTTCATCACCGCCGGCATCGCCGGCACCGGCCTGAAATAGGAGAGCGGCTTGAGCCGGATCGTCCTCAACAATCTCTGCAAGTCCTACGGCAAGGTCGATGTGCTGAAGGACATCGATCTCGACATCGTCGATGGCGAGCTGATGGTTTTCGTCGGGCCGTCCGGCTGCGGCAAGTCGACCTTGCTGCGCCAGATCGCCGGGCTCGACCGGCCGACCTCGGGCGAGATTCGCATCGACGGCAGGCTGGTCAACACGGTGCCGGCGGCCGACCGCGGCCTGGCCATGGTGTTCCAGTCCTACGCGCTCTATCCGCATATGAGCGTGCGCCAGAACCTCGCCTTCGGCCTCGAGAACGCCAGGATGCCGCGCGCCGAGATAGACAAGCGCATCGCCGAGGCGGCGCGCATGCTGGAGATCGGCGCCCTGCTGGAGCGGCGCCCCGGCCAGTTGTCCGGCGGCCAGCGCCAGCGCGTCGCCATCGGCCGCGCCATCGTCCGCAACCCGACCGCCTTCCTGCTCGACGAGCCGCTGTCCAACCTCGACGCGGAATTGCGCATCTCGACGCGCGCCGAACTGGCAGCGCTGCATGCGCGGCTTGGCGTCACCATGGTCTATGTCACCCACGACCAGGTCGAGGCGATGACGCTGGCGCACCGCATCGTCGTGCTGCGGTCTGGCCGCATCGAGCAGGTCGGCAGCCCGCTCGATCTCTACAACAAGCCGGCGAACCGTTTTGTCGCCGGCTTCATCGGCGCGCCGCGCATGAATTTTCTCGCCGTCACCGGAGGCGCGACAGGCGAGGCGGGATTGACACTGGCCGGCGGGCACCGGCTGGGGATCGACATACCCGAGACCTCGGCCAGGGCCGGTCAGCAATTGACGCTCGGCATCCGTCCGCAGCACATCAAATTGGGCGCCGCCGGCGACGGCGCGATCCCGGCGAAAGTCACCCTGGTCGAGGCGCTCGGCTCCGAAACCATCGTCCATACCGTCGCCGAGGGCGACCAGCGCCTGCTGCTGACGCTGGAAGGCCAACAAGCCATCGCCGCCGGCGACACGGTGTCCCTCGTGTTCGATCCCGGCCAGGCTCACCTGTTCGACGAGGCCGGCAGCCGGATCAACTGACGCCGCCAAGATGCTGCGCGGCGAAGGCCAGAACCCGCGCCCGCATGGCGGTGCATTCCACCGTCGACAGATAGCATGAACCGTCCCGCAGCGACGAATGGCGAACAGGCGCTGGCTTAAAGCCGCGGCCCCGCCACCATGCGCGCAATCCGGGTCATGTCCGTGCTCATTTCGCGGTCGTCGTCGAGCGGTTCGACAAGCGCGCGCACGGCGGCATAGCTGCGTTGCGGCCCTTCGCCCATGCTGTCGACGACGCCGCGCAACTCCACCCCCGTCGCCGCGAAGATCAGCTCCATCGCGACGAGGTAGCGCAGCCGCTCGATGATCGCGGCGGTCTTGGCAACCACCCGCGGCGCCATCGACGACTGGTCCTCGATGCCGTCCGAAACGGCCAGCGGGCTGAGCGACATCGGATTGGCCAGATGCCGGATCTCGGCTTCCAGTGCCGCAAGCGGTTTCTGCAACTCCGCATAGCCCTGGCGGCTGCCGCCCCTGGCCGACAGGAAACGCGGCAGTCCCGCCACCGTCGGCGACATCAGCTTCATCGAGCGGTTTGCGCTGCCGACCGCGCAATGGGCGAGCGCCTGGCCGAGCTGTTCCCAGGCCAGCGCCAGCGCCGTGAGGTCGAAATTGCCGTTCGAGACGACCCGTCCGGCCGCCGCCAGGATCACCGGGTTGTCGCCCGAATGGGCAAGCTCAATCTCCGTCGCCATCTTGGCCTGGTCGAACGCATGAAGCAGACCGCCCATCACCTGCGGCGCGCAGCGATAGCTGAGCGGATCCTGGAGGCGGCGCGCCGAGTTTTCCTTCCACAATCCACTTCCTGCGAGCTCCGCCCTCAGCCGGGCGCCGATCTCGCATTGGCCGAAGGCCGGCCGCGCCGACAGAGCATCTTCATCGATGGCATGGAGGGAAGAGCGGAACGCTTCGTAATTAAGGGCAATCGCGGCCAGCGACCAGTCGATCAGGCAGGCGACGTCCTCGAGGCACAAACAAGCCGTTCCGGTCGTAAGGCTGTTGGCGACGATGATGGCGTGGCCATCCTTCTCGCGCAGGTCGAGCGGCTCGAGCCCGGCAAGCCGGAGCGCCTCGGCGGACGGCATGATCCGGCCCTGGAATTCAGCCTCGCCATCGCCGCGCAGCGCCCGCGCCAGATGGCCGAGAGGCGCAAGGTCCGCCGCCCCGATCGATCCCCAACTGGGGATCACCGGATGTACGCCGGCATTCAGCGCCGCAACCAGGCCCATCACCACGCCTTCGGAGGTGCCGGTGCCGCCGGCAACCATGCCCGAGATGCGCGCGGCCATCAGCGCCCGCACCGCCTCCGTCGGCAGCGCCGGACCCGCGCCCATGCTGTGGCTGAGCGGCACGCTGTGCTGGAAGGCGATCAGGTCGGCTTCGGCGAGCGGAGTGTCCACGCACGCGCCAAGGCCGGTGGTGACACCGTAGAGCGGCTTGCCGAGCTGGGTCAGGTGCTCGATGACGGCGCGGCTGACGCGGATGCGGCGCAAGGCCTCCTCGCCGAGCACGAGGCGGGCATTGCGCCGCGCGATCTCGGCGACATCCGCCGTGCCGAGCGATTTGGCGTCGAGGACGATTACCCTGGCTGTCATGTCCCTGCATCTATCCGATGATGGATGTCCTGGAAATGTGCCTCCAGCCGCAGGTCGAAGGCACAGCGCATCCGGTCAGGCACCGTTGATCATTGCGGCGCCTTTGGCTCTGGAGTATTTTAGAACCTGATTGGATGAGGGGCATGGCCGCCGTCGTTATGCATTTGCCCTGCTCTTGTCTCGGCAGACTGTGAACTCTTTAACAGACCTCGGCGTCGCAAGCTGCGTTCTTGTGGCCGTCAGGTCATAGCAGTTAAGGATTTGCCATGCTGCGATGCTGCGTGTTCCTTGCAGCCTTGATCCTCGTGAGCCTCACGACGTTCGAGGCTCGCGCCGATCGAAGGGTCGCCTTTGTGATCGGCAATTCCGACTATCGCGAATTCCCGGTGCTGAAGAATCCCGACAAGGATGCCGCGGACGTGGCGACCACGTTCAAGGCGGCCGGGTTCGAGGTGTTCGTCGCCAGGGATCTTACCAAACTGCAATTCGAGAAGCAGTTCCGCAATTATCTTGCGGCGGCCGACGGCGCCGACCTGGCGGTCGTCTATTATTCGGGCCACGGCTTTCAGATCGGCGGCGAGAATTTCCTGATCCCAGTCGACGCCTCGCTAAAAGGTGCGGCCGACATCGAGGTCCAGGCAGTCAAGCTCGATGACGTGCTCGAGCAGCTGCGCTCGAAATCGAAGATACAGGTGATCATCCTCGACGCCTGCCGCAACAATCCGTTTCCGCGCAAGGACTATTGGCTGAAGGACCAGCTGATCACGGCCGGCAACACGGGCGGTCTTGCGCAGGTCAAAAGCTCGCTGAACACGCTGATTGCCTTCGCCACCGAGCCGGGAGCGGTCGCCTATGACGGCGCCGGCGACGCCAGCCCGTTCTCATCCGCTTTTTCCCGCCGCGCGCTGGCGCCGAACCAGGAGATCCGTACCGTCATGTCCGCGGTGCGCCGCGACGTCGTCCAGGCCACCGATGGCAAGCAGGTTCCCTGGGAGAATTCCTCGCTGATCGATGACGTGGTGCTAATGCGCCGCGACAGCCGGCCCTCGCTGCCGCCGGTGCTGGAGAAAGTCGTGCCGTCGGGCGTCGGTCCCGTGGCGCTCGATCTGCCGGAACCGGTCGACGTCGGTGGCGGGGCAATCACCATAAGCGTCGAAAGGCCGCCGGCGCTCGGGCGCCTGATGCTCGACGGCAAGCCTGTCGAAGTGGGTGAGCCGATCGAGGGCAAGGACCTGCCGCGCCTGAAGATGGACGTGCCCAAGGGGGCTGGCGCGCAGGAAGAAGTCGACATGCTGGCCTATGCCGCCCGTGACGACTGGGGCGGCGAATCCCAGGGCATCATGGTGTTCCGCGTCAAGAGCGGCCAGGGCGCCGAGGGCGAAAAGATCGTCGCCTCGCTCGAAGCCGAGCAGAAGCAACAGGTGCTGGAGCGCGGCATCCACATCACCGGCGCCGCCGAGGCGATCGAGAACCGCGACATCAGCGTCCCGGTCGGCGTCGGCCCGGTGCCGCTGAAGCTCGATTTCCCGACCAAGGATCCCGCCGTCAGCCTGAAGCTCGCGAGCTATCCGGCGACGGGAACGCTGTCGCTGCCGGACCGGACGCTGTCGCCGGACTCGAGCCTGATGGCCGACGAAGTCGACCATCTGCGCTACGAACCCCAGATAGGCGCCGTCAAGCCACTGATAGTCGGCTTCGAAATCAGGGCCGACAACGCGTCGTCCAAGCCGGCGACGATGAAGCTGTCGCCAAGCGTCGAGCCCTGCGACAGGGAGGCCGGCGAGCCTCTCGACTTGCAAGGCGTTGTGCCAGGCCTGCTGCCGAACGAAATCAGCAGCAACGCCGTGGACGTCTGCCGGGCGGCGGTGAAGGCCTATCCGGACGTCGCCCGCTTTCGCTACCAGCTCGGTCGGGCGCTGCTCGCGGTCGGCAAGGTCGAGGAGGCGAAGAAGGCGATCCAGGAGGCTGCCGACAAGGGGCACGTCCGTGCCGTCTTTGAGCTCGGCTACCTCAACGCGACGGGAACGGGAATGCCCGTCAACCGCAAGCAGGCCAACACCTTCTACGCGGCGGCGTCCGACAAGGGCGATCCCTACGGGATGACGTCATGGGGCCGTGCCTTGTTCAACGGCTACGGCGTCGAGCGCGACACCGGCAAGGGGTTGGACCTGCTGCTCAAGGCGGCGGCGATGGGGCACACCTATGCCATGAACGATCTTGCCGCGATCTTCACCGAGGGCCGCAACGGCGTGCCCGCCGATCCTGCTCGCGCCGTTGCCTTTCTGAAGGCGGGCGTCGAGCGGCAGGACATGTACTCGATGAACCTTCTCGGTCGCAATTATCTCAGCGGCCAGGGCGTCGAAAAGGATCCGAAGCAGTCGGTAGCGCTCTTCCAGAAGGCTATCGACCTCGGCCAGCCCTACGCCCCGGCCAGTCTTGGGCGCATGTATCGCGACGGCGTCGGCGTCGAGCAGAACCTCGATGAAGCGCAAAGGCTGTTCGAACTGGCGACAGCGCGCGGCGACCAATCCGGCGCGTATGACCGCGCGGCCATGGAGATGCAGAAGGGCGACAAGGCCGATCGGGCCGCAGCCGTGCGTTATCTCGCCTTGGCGGCCGCGCTCGATCTGCGCAACGAACTGCCGGATGCACGCAGCACGCTGGCAAAATTCGGAGCGACGGCGAAAACGGCGGCGCTGAAGCAGCTGCGCGGCGAGCTCAAGTCGAAAATTCCGTCGGGCGGTTCGGTGGACGACCAACTGGTCAAGACGGCCAGGGCGGTCTGGGAGCAAGCCAATCCGCGTCGCGACGTGTTTTGATAGCTGGGAGACAATGGTGGGCAGGGCAATGAAACAAGCGATCATCGCGATAGTTCTATCCGGCGCCGTGGCGGGACTGGCGGGCTGCACGTCCGTGATGCCCAAGCCTGAGCCGACAGTGACGACGACGAAGCCGCCACCAAAGGCGGTCCGCACAACCACCAAGCCGAAGATCGTGAAGCGGAAAACCGTGGCCGCCCAAGACGTGGTCAAACCAGTGCAGCAAACCACGCCTGTCATTGCCCCCTTAGGTGGTAGTGGTAGCGGTGGTGGTGGCGGCGGTGGCGGCGGTGGCGGTGGCGGCGGTGGCTGGGGAGGCTGATTGGAGCCTCGGCCCCAGCGATGTATAGGGGGCCACTAAGCTGATCTCGCGTTGCGTCCGGGTTTGTCCCCGATCCTTCACCTTGCTCACAATTGCTGGAGCCCGCTATGCTCCAGTCTCATGCCGGTATCGAGATAGGTTGGCCCGGGCAGGGGGGCGTTCCATTCCCATATTCGAAGTCGTCCCGATCGGGGGGAGTTAATAGGCGTCAGCTGACTGCCGCTGCGCCTCCATCTCCGCCATCTGGATGCCCATTTCGACAAAGGCCGAAAGAACCGCGAAGCGGTCCGCGAGCGATACGCGCGCCAGCCCTGCCAGAATCCCGGCGCTGATCGCATGGGCGGCAGGAAATCCGGCCGGCGCCATGGCGACGGCCGAGCCGTTGTCGCGCCAACCCGCGGCCAGCACGATCCAGCCAGCCGGCGTCGCCGGCGGCATATCCACGGCCTCGCTCACCGCCGCGCGATGCTGGAGGTTGTCGGGTTCGCCGACCCAGTCGCGGACCAGCACCAGCAGTTCGAGATCCCTGTCGCCAAGCAGTTCGGCAAGATGGGTCAGGCACTCATGCGCCCACCAGACCGCGGCCCGCTCGGGCAGCAGATAGGCGCAGAAGGTGATTGCCTCCTCCGGCACGCGCCCAGCCAGCAAGGCGCGGCAGAACTCGATCGGGGGCTGATCGGTTGGAGGCGCTTTCATGTCCCCGGCGATGGCGGGACAAGCAAGGAAGAGATCCTTTGCCGTGCTGAAACGGAGCTCATTGGCCATGGCTGCCTCACACCAGGGAATAAACACTCAAGCCCCAGGCGGGGGCGCCGGTCAAGCCTCAGCTTTTGGCACGCGGCAATCGCCGGCAACGTGTGTTTGTTCACAGACAATCGCTTCGGAATTTGATATCATCCACAGCTGCGAAATCCGGCACCTGGACAGGAGTAGATCTCATGCGGTGGGCCAGTTCAGCCTTTGCATTGGCGGCCGTGCTTTTTTCGACGCACGTTTTCGCCGATCCGCTTCAGAAATCGGAAGACATCGTGAAATTCTTCACCGGCGCGGGAAATCTCGGCGCCTCGCGCGGCATCTGTGTCGGCACCGAGGAAGAGTGCAAGAGCAAGACCGACAAGAGCGGCGCGGCCGAGCAAAAGAGCGGCGCAGCCGAGCAGAAGACCGGCCTCGATATGATGATCAATTTCGGCCTGGATTCAGCCCAGCTCGATCCGACCGCGCGCAGCGAACTCGACGAATTCGCCAAGGCGCTGAAAGACAACCGGCTGAGCTCGTTCAGCTTCGTCGTCGAGGGCCATACCGATGCTTCGGGTTCGGCGCGCTACAATCAGGAACTGTCGCAGCGAAGGGCGCAGTCGGTGGCCGCCTTCCTGACGGCGAACGGCGTCGACGCTGCCCGGCTCGAGGCGATCGGCTTGGGCAAAACGCATCCGCGCAGCGCCAACCCTTACGATCCGGTCAACCGCCGGGTCGAGATGCGGATCAGGACCGAGTAGCGGCACCCGGCACCGGAGCGTCCGAGAGGTATTTGGCGGGCGGCCGCAATTACTCAAAACGCAGATAGCCAGGAGCGGTTCGGATGGTTCCGAACCGCTTTTGGCTTGCTTGTCTCAGGGCTTGGCCTGTCTCAGGGCTTATGAAGCGCGCCGCCCACCGCGATGCCGGTCCCGAAGATCAGTGCGAGGACGATCCGCCGCCGCCGAACGACAATAACGACTTCCTGACCAAGGCGTAATCTACCATCCGCGGGCCTGAAAACCCAATCCGCGTGAGGGCTGACTGCGGCCTGCCCGAAGTTGAACCCGGGGTTAGCCAGGCTCGACCGCATTTTGAATCGAATTGACCAGCGCCGTTATGGCCTGCTTGTATTTTTCGAACTCCGGTGACGTCTGGCGGATTTCCGTCGTGGTCGTTGTCGGCTGGCTCGTATCAGTGGCCACCCGGGTCACCTTCTGGCCCATTTTGCGCTCGGCCCAATCCACGACATAGCTGGCGGTCTTGCCGGTGAGGAACGGGTTGGCCTGGATAACCGAAGCCCCGAGCACTGCGCTCAATTGCGACGAGCCCGGCGCCGCCAGTACCTGATGCGCGCCTTCCATGCCGAGGAAATGGCAGAGATAGAGGCGCCCGGCGGTGATCTGGTGGCCGCGCGCGCGCAGATAGGCTTCGCCTTCGCGCGCCAGGTTGCGCACCATCTCGCGCGAAAGCGTGAAATCGTAGCGAAGCGCGAGCAGGTCGGCCGTCGACAGCGTCCTCGCCAGATCGGGACGATAGGTGTTCATCATCCTGATCCAGGTCTTGGAGATGAACTGGCCGGCGCCGGTCGCCGAGGAAAGCGGGTTCTTGGCCCGCGCGCTGCCGCCGCTTTCGACATGGACGATGCGGTCGGTCAGCGTCTCCACGGCGGCATCGGCAGAACCGGAAGAACCGGCGGAATCGCTGGAAGCATAGGCGGCAACCGCGGTGACTGTCCCCAGCGGATCGATCGCCTCGCCGTTCTGGTAGAGCTCGAAATGAAGATGCGGCCCGGTGGAAAGCCCCGTGGTGCCGATATAGCCGATGACGTCGCCGGCCTTCACCTTGGTGCCGACGCCGCTTGCGATGGCGAATTTCTGCATATGCGCGTAGCGCGTCTCACGCCCGTTGGCATGCGCGATCTTCACCAGATTGCCATAGCTGCCGCCATCGCCCTGGAAAGAAATCTCGCCGTCGAAGGCGGCCAAGATCGGCGTGCCGACCGGAGCGGCCCAGTCGACGCCCTTGTGGATGCGAACCGTGCCGAGGATCGGATGCTTGCGCGGGCCGAAGGTCGAGGTCATCACCCCGCTCACCGGCGTGACCATGCCGTTGGTGACGGCTAGCGAGCGGACCTGATCATCACCCGTGACGCAGGCGAACTGGCCGTCGCTCTGCTGGAAGACGAAGCACTCGAGGCTCTTGCCGCCCTGGACGCCCACATAAAGAACCCGCCCGGAAGATTGATCGTTGCCGCGCGGCGTCTGCGAATAGATCAGCACCAGACGCTGGTCCTCGCTGGCGAAGGCGTCCAGATCCTGTCCTCTCGATAGATACATGATCGCCTCGCCGATGACGCTGGTCGGAACCTTGTTGCGCGCCGCCGTCGAATAGATCGCGTCGAGCAGGCGGTACTGGCGCTTGGGCCCGCCGGTGTCGGCTGCGCCCGAATAATGGAACAGGTCCTCGCGCACCCACGGATCGACGCCCGACACGAAGGCGCCCGCCGCGTTGCGCGTCAGCGTGCCGACATAGACATTCCTGGCGTAGATCGAAACCTGCATGAGCGACATCGTCGTCGTTTCGCGCGTCGGCCTGAAGCCTCGCATGGCCACGACATAGCCGGCTTCCAGGCCGTCGCGGTTGAACAGCGTCTTCAACGCCTCGCTGGCCAGCTTTGCATCCTCGGCGGAGAAATGCGCGTCGAGCGCCACGCTGTCCAGGCTACGGTCGTTGAGGATTTTTACGAAAGTGTCCTCGGTCGCCTCGAAGCGCTGGTATTCGCTGGTGACAGTCGCGACGCTGGTGTTGTTCTCGATCTCGGTTTTCTTGAAGGCCGGCAGCGCCGCCTCGCCCTGGTCGATGGTCTCTCCCCAGCCGGCTTCGGGATCGTCGGCATCGGCCTTGGGCGCGACACCGGCCGGAGCCGCTTCCGTATCGGGCGATGCCTGGAGGTCGTTCTCCAGATCGCTTTGCTGATCGTCGGGTGCCGCGGCCGGGGCGCTTTGCTGGTCGTCGGGCGCCGTCGCAGGAGATGTCGGGGCGGTCTGCCGCTGCGCCTGGAAAAAGGCGAAATCCTCCTGCGTCGACGGGATCGTCGTCATGAACTTTTCGCTGGCGCTCAGCATCACGTCGGAGAGGATTTCGATCTGCGGCGAAGCTCCGGAACTGTCGAGCTCGGCCGGGCGCGCCACCTTGTGGCCTCTCGAGGCGGTGTCGGCGTCGGGCGCAAGCGTGATCCACATCGGGTCCCCGGCGAGATCGATGATGGCCGGCACATAGACCGAGGCGTCGGGCGGCAAGTCCTCGGTGCCCTCGACAGGCTGCAGGTCCTCGTCCTCATCACCGAATGACCAATAGTCCCTGGTGAGGTAGAAACCCGTGGCGACCGAAACCACGGCGAGCGCGGCAAGGCTGCCAAGGATCCTGCGCCAGAGACGGCGCCTGCGCTCGGCCAGCCGCGCCTGCTTCTTCGCCTTGAAGCTGGTGTCGATGCTGTGCGTCACGGGCTGTTTCCGGTCAGGAAATACGTCCAGCGTGCCTGCTCGAGCGTGTCGACTTCGACGAACTGCGCCGCGATATGGCCGCGCTGCCAGCATTCCTCGATGCCGCGTATCGAGAAGCGGCGCCGGTCGATGCACATTTCGGTCGAGCCGTTCAGGATCGCGTGGCCGAAGACGTCCGTCGCATAGATGTAGATGTAGCGGTTGGCCAGTTCCTCGCGGATGACATTGACGCATTGGTTGGCGCCGATGGTCCACCAGCCGTCGGTCTGGTCGGCATTGTCGACCTTCTGGCCGACGGCGAGATTGACGACGTCCAGCGTCTGGTTGCAGACGGTAAATTCGGCATGCGCCTCGCCGGCTGAGAGGATTGAGAGCAGCACCCCGCCGAGCAGCGCGGCAAGTTTCGTGCGGCCCGCTGCGTCACACAAGACGTAAAACCAGCCACGCTCCTTGCGTGACGGGGACGGGAAGGAAAAACGCGGGCCGCGGACTTCCATCGGCGTCCATGCTATCCGCCAAGGCGGAAATATTTGGCGGTAGCGGAGAAGTCGGCCCCATCGGCTTCGATCTCTTCGAGGATCTTTGGCAACAGCTCCGAAGCAGGCGTCGGTCTCGAAAACATCGCGGCCTGGATATCCTTGGGCCCGGTGATCACCAGCATGATCTGCGGCAGGGCTTTGCCGGCCGCCTTGTCGGCGGCGCCGAGGCCGATCGGAATGTTGAAGGTCGCCTTGTCCGCCTGCGCGACGAGGCGGTCGTCGATGTTGAAGGCCATGCCCTTGTGGTCGATCAGCAGCACGTTGGAAACGAGCCCGCCGCGCGTCACCAGCGTGCCGCTGATCGGGGCGCCGTCCGGCACCGATGTCTCATCGAGGACAAGCTGCGGCCTTTCGGTCCCGCTGCGGTCGAGAAAGCGCAGAAACTTGGTTACTTCGCATTGCGGCTGGTCGATGAGACGCACGCTGATGTCCGGCTCGAGGTGGAACCTCGTCTGGAAATCGCTCAGCATCTGCTCGAAGGGCTGGACAGCGGTTCCGAAGCCTTCGATCGCGGCGGACTTGTCCGTTGCCGATGTCAGGCTTGCATAGAAACAGTCGCCGCCGCCGAAATCGCGCACCCAGGAGGCGCGCTGCGCCAGCTCGTCGACGGCCTTCGCTGGCAGCGGGATCGCCGGCTTGGGCAGATTGATGGCGACGTCTGTTTTCTGGGGCTGTTTGGCCGTTGGCACTTGCGGTTGCGGGCCTGTGTTTTCCGCTTCCGCTTGGCTCGGCTGCTGCTCTTTGGGCGTTGCCGGCTGGCTGGCCGGCCGCACGGGTGTCTGGCTTTCCGCAGCCTTTGGCGGTGAGGTCGGCATCGGCGATGTCTCGGCCGGCGGCAGGGCAGGAGCAACCTTGGCGGGCGGCGGAGCCGTCCCCTGATCGTTGCTGGCGACGCTCTGCGGCTGGGTGACCGGCGGTATCGGCTTCTCAGCCGCTGGCGCGGGTGCATTTTTGGCGGGCGCCGAAGCCGGCTCTTGCTTGGCTACGCTCTTTGGCTGGATGGCAGGCGGGGCCGGTTTCTCAGCTGGCGCGGGTGCGACCTTCGCGGGCGGAGCCGTCCGCTGGCTGTCGCTGGCCACAGTTTCCGGCTGGGCGGCTGGCGGCGTTTTCTGGGCGGGCTGCCGAGCCTCCGTTGCGGGAGACTGCTCGGGCCTGACGGTGGGCACGGGAATTTCGGCCGGCTGTATGGGCTCCGGCTTTTGGTCGGCTGCGGCATCCGCTTGTTTTTCGACGGGCGCCGACTTGGCCTGCGTCTGAGGCAGCGCAGGCGGGACGGGCTTTGCCGGCTCATTGCCAGCGGCGGCATCGGGGTTTGGCGCTTCCGGTTGAGGCTTGGGCAATGCTCCCGGCGGAGGCTTGGGCGCCTCCGCCGCAGGCTTGGGCGTCTCTGCCGCAGGCTTGGGCACAGGTTTCGGCGAAAGCGGCGCATTCTTTTCCGTCACCGGCGGCTGAGGCGTCATGAAGCCGCCGAAATATAGGCCTGCTCCTGTCACGGCAACCAGCGCCGCCCCGGCGCTGATGGCGATGGTCGGGATATTCGAGGATTTCCGCTGGATAACCGGTGCCGCCGCCCGGGGCGGCGTGGCCGCCGGCGAAGGTCGCGGCTCCGACAGATGCGCCGGCCGCACATACGGAACGAAACGTTGTTCGCTGGGAGGCGTCGAGGGTTGCATCTTGGAATCCGGCGGCGCCGTCCACACGGCTCTCGGCAGACCCGAACGCTCGCGCGGGGCGAACGATCCCGGCGGCGGCAATGTGGCATCGATATCGTCGTCGCGCGTTGCCCTGGCGATCTCCGCCATGCTGGCCGGCCGGTCGCCCGGATCCGGCTGCAGCATCGCTTCGACCAGATCGCGGAAATCCGGGTCGATGTCGGAGAGATCCGGCACGGTCCTGCGTTTCTCGATCACCTCATATTGCGAGCCGCTCATGTCGAGCGGTTTGCCGCGCAGCGCGGCCGCAAGCACCAATCCGAGGCTGTAGATATCGGATTGCTCGCTGACTTCGCCGCCATAGAGGCCGAGCTGTTCGGGCGAGACGTAGTTGTATTTGCCGGCAAACTTTCCGCCGATCAGCGTTTCGCCGCCGACCGTCGCCGAGCGCGCGATGCCGAAATCGATGATCTTGGCGCGCTCGACCCGTCCTCCCGGCAGGATGATGTTGTCCGGCGACAGGTCGCGGTGGATCGCGCCCGCCTGATGCACGGCGCTGAGGCCCGATGCCAGCCGGTGGCAAAGCTTGCGCGCATCCTTTGGCGCCATGGCGCCGCGCCGCATGACGTCGAACAGCGATTGACCGTCGACAAACTCCATCGCCAGGTAAGGACGGCCGATGCCCGGATCGATGGTGAAGACGTGATAGCGCACCACCGCGTCATGCGACAAATGGTTGAGGATCGACGCTTCCTTGCGGAACAGCGACAGGATCGTCTGGTCGCGGGCGAATTCGGGCAGCACGATCTTGATCGCGACATGGTCGCCGGTCTGGATATTATGGCCGCGATAGACCTCGCCCATGCCGCCGGAGGCGATCCGCTCGTCGAGTTCGTAGATGCCGCTGAGCTGCGTGCCGACGCCGGTATGAGCGAGCGCTGGCGACATCCGCGTCTTGTTGTCGTCGTCGTTCATCTGCCTCAGCCCCGCGCCCTTGACCGATCTGGATGGAGCGAGGGTCCGTTGCGCCCGTCGCCGATCCTGACGAGCACTATGGTGACGTTGTCGGTTCCGCCGCGTGCAAGCACTGTTTCCAGGAGCTCCTCGCACGCCGCCTGCGCCGGCGCCGACTTGACCGCCGCTTCGATCTCGGCGTCGCTGACATGCGCGGTCAGCCCGTCGGTGCTCAGCACGAAGATGTCGCCCGGCATCAGCTCGCCCTGCTGAAAATCGATGACGACCTCGTCGCTGACCCCAACGGCGTGGGTGATGACATTGCGGCGCGGCCAGGTTAGCGCTTCCGTCTCGCTGATCATGCCGCGGTCGAGCAGTTCCTGAACTTCGGTGTGATCTTTCGAAATCTGCGAGATCGCGCCGCCGCGGACCAGGTAGATGCGGCTGTCGCCAGCCCACAGGCCGGCGAAGCGCCCCTCCATGGCGAGCAGGGCGGCGAAGGTCGAGCCGATGGTTATGCCGCGCGTGCGCGATATGTTGCGGATTTCGGCATTGGCGCGGCTCAGCCGGTCCTCGAAGCGGGCGCGAAGGTCCGGCGCCGAGCTGGCGATGCCGATCGTCGCCAGGTGATCGACGATGCTGGCCGAAGCGACTTCGCCGGCCTCATGCCCGCCCATTCCGTCGGCCACCACCCACAGACCGGTGCGCGGCTCGACCAGATAATTGTCCTCATTGTGGTCGCGCACGCAGCCCTTGTGGCTGACGCCGAAGCTTTCGACGGGAAGGGCAACAGTGCTCAATTTGCCACCAAGCGCTGCTCGAGCGTCCTCTGTGACCAACCGCGGGCCGCGTGTTCAGGCCACTTTGCCATAAGCGAAAACATTAGAGTACCGAAATGAACGCCTGATCCGGCGCGGGTCGGGAACAATCTCGCCGGTTGTGGTACCGCCATCTCAGAACGCCTTCGGACAGCTGAATCCCGACAGCGCGGGAAGCAGCAAGGGGTTGGCGGCCGAGCCGGTCTGCATCGTGTAGACGACGTCGCGCCCGCCGATGACGAAGCGCGCTTGCGTGTTGCCGTCCTTGGCCGTGACGGCTGCCTTGTCCAGCAGCCGCTTCAATGCCCAAGGCCCCTCGAACTTGATGCCGGACTCGCGGCCCGGCATTTCCGGCGTCAGGCTGAGGCTCGCGGTAGAGGAAGCCGTGCCGTTCGGCCACGTCACCATGCTCGGTATATTACCTGCCTGGCTGCTCTGGACCGTCTGGCCGTCGACATCGAGCACCGCGCCGTCGGCATCGCCGTTGAGCGAGAACGGCGTGAAGGTGATGCTGACCGACGGCACCGAGCCGCCCGAAGGGAAGAAGGCGTTGCGGATTTCCGCCGCCGACTGGAATGCCTTGAGAGTCGATTTCGCAAGGCCGCGACTGGAACGGACATCCTGCTTCCAGCTCCAGTCCTGGCCGGTCATGTCGATCAGCGGTGCAAGGTTCTGCGCGAAGAACCTGTCCATCAGGCCGCCCGGTGCGAACAATTTGGCGAAATCCGCCATGGAGATTTCTTCCGAGCCGTCGCTGACGAAGGGATAGCGGCCATTGACGGCCTCTTCGCAAGGCCGCGTGACCGTCTGGTCGAGCGTCTGGTTGAGGTTGGCCACGGATGCTTCGGCGACATTGCCTGCAAACTCGTCCGCGGCCGCGTTGACCATGTGCGCGAGCTGCCTCGGCAGGCGCGAGACATTGGCGCGCAGCGTGGAAATCTGCAGCTGCAGGTTCGAATTGACGCGCTCCGCCTGCGAGGGAACATCGGCCGCCAGCTTCACGCTCTGGTAGATGTCGTGGAAATTCTGCGTCAGCGCATCGATCGGGCGGCGTCCGGCGGAACCGCCGACCAGCGCCTGGAACGACCTGAACTGCGCCTCGACATTGGCACCGGCATTCTGCGCGGCGGCCGAGCTTGTGCCGGCGCGGCTCTGCGACTTGCCGCCCGCGATCTGGATGCCGATGCGGGCCAGGCCTTTGGCCATGCTGGCCGTGTCCTGCTCGGCCGTGCCCGCCGGCGCGTCGGTGTCGTTGCGGGTCAGCGCGGTTTCATCGGCGATCGCCGTGAACAGCTGGTCGAGCGGCGAGCCGGGCGAAGCGGCGGCGGAAAGCGCTATGTATTGCGGCTTGTCCTTCAGCATCGCCTTGAACTTCAGCTGGTCGAGGACGCCGTTCCAGGCCGCTGCGAACTCCTTGCCATAGCGATCGATAAGTTCGGGGCCGAGCTTGGGCAGGTCCTGGTTGATGCTGCCCTGTTCGCCGCCGCCGCCCAGAACCCATTGGTCGTCGACGAGCATCTGCGCCATGCGAGACAGCTGCTTGAGGTAAAAGCCATTGAAGCCGGCCCTGGTATAGAGGCCGGGAACACGAAGCCCGGAAAGGTCGCTGCCGTCCGTGCGCTCGAACACCAGCTGCGCCTCCGGTCCGGCTTTGGCGGAAACCGAAAAATCCTCCAGCCTTGCCGCGTACACGGCCGACTTGATCAGCGCCGAGGCACGGTCGGCAAGGCTCATGCGCCCGAGCGATCGTTGCGCGGCCTCGACCAGCGGCTGGTTAAGCTCGAACACAGGATCATAGGCGTCGTCAAGCGCAAGCATGGCCCGCAAATGCTTTTCGAGCTGCGCTCTGCCCTCGCGGTTGTTTTCGCCCGGATAGCGGTTTTCCTCCCAGTCCTGCTTCATCCAGGAAACGATCAGCTCGTCGTCGACCTTCGGCGCCTTGCCGCCCAGCATGAGATAGATCTTCAATGGTTCGTAGAGCGCGATCGGATCGGCCATCTTGGCCTGGATCGTCCGCTCGGCCTGGACCAGCAGGCGAGAACGGAAAGTCCGCTCGAGCGCCTGCCGATAGGCCGTCCTTGACGCCGAGACCAGCCTGTCGCGCTGACTCAACCCGAACGTCTCTTGGACCGGCGTCGGCTGATCGGCGGTGTCGAAACCGGCCGGCAAATTGCGCAATTGGTCGAGCGGGCCGATGACGTTCTCGAGGTCGACATCGGTCACCGTCGTGCTCTTGAGCAGCGCATCCGCCGTATCGCGATACTGGGCCATCGCCTGTCTGGTGGACGCGACCAGCGATTTGTTGGCCGAGAAGCTGAGCCCTGTCACACCCAGCGCCGCCGCGGTGGCCAGCGCGATCACGGCGAGGCCGCCATATCTGGCCAGCGCGGCCCGCCGTTCCACTGCCTTGTCATAGGAAACCAAGCCGCTTTCCGGGAAGATCACGCTGGTCAGAAGATCATGCAGGAAGAAGCTCTTGCCGGTGCCGGACAGATGCGCAGGGGACGCGCTGCCGAAACTTCGGCCGATCGCGCCCAGCACCTGGTCGAAGGGCGTCCCTTCCTGGGTGCCCGACGAGAAATAGAGGCCGCGCAGGCTGACATTCACCTGGGAGCGCGAGGCATCGAACAGGCTGCCGATGAAATACGTTATCCGGCTCTTCAGTGCGCCGAATTGCGCTGGGAAGCCGAAGATGGCTATGCGCGCGACCGGGTCGGCCTCGTCCTGCAGGCGGTCGGAGACTTCCTCCGCCAGGCGCCTGGCCAGCGCGTCGAATTCGGCCGGAGCCGCGCCCACCATGTTCTTGTTGCAGTCGGTGGTCTGGAATGTCGCGCCCCACACCTTGCGCCGGCGCGCCTCGTCGAAATCGCCGAAATAATCCATGAAGCCGGAAACGAGGTCAGCCTTGGTGAACAGCAGATAGACGGGAAACTGGATCATCAGCGTCTCGTGCAGCTCCCGCAGCCGGCTGCGTATCTCGACGACATGGACGTCGAGCTGCTTATCGTCGAGGCTGATCAGGTCCGCTAGGCTGATAGCCAGGACGACGCCGTTGATCGGTTGCCTGGCGCGGTATTTCTTGAGCAGCGCCAGGAAGGCGAGCCAGCTGCTCTTGTCGCGCTCGGCGTTGGAATCCTGCGTCGTATAGCGACCGGCCGTGTCGACCAGCACCGCCTCGTGGGTGAACCACCAGTCGCACGACCGCGTGCCGCCGACGCCCGCCACCGGCTGGGCATTGCCGGATCCGGCAAGCGGAAACTTCAGTCCCGAATTGACCAGCGCCGTCGTCTTGCCGGCGCCGGGTGGGCCGATGACGATGTACCAGGGAATGTCATAGAGGAAATTGCGCTTGCCGCTCGACCGTTTGAGCGTCGCGATCGCCTCGCTCATGCGCGTTTCGAGCACCTGGCTGTCGTCGTTGCGCTCGTCGCTGCGGGCGATTGCCGTTTCGAGCGCCTTTTGCGCCTTGCGTCGCTGCCAGAAGCGGATGCCGTAGAACAGCGCCAGGACGGCAATGGTCACGCCGATGATCGCCGCCCGCAGCCACGCGGACCCAAGCGGCCGGCTATCGGCAAAGTGAACCAATGGCCCGGCATACCAGATGGCCGCCGAGAAGCCGGCCAGGGCGAGCACGCAGACTATCCGCAGCATCCAGCGCATCATTGCCGCATCCCGCCGCGCCCGCTCACAGCGTCTCCTCCTTCGGGATCATCAGGTCGACACGACGGTTCCTGGCGCGGCCTTCGGCTGTTGTGTTGTCGGCGATCGGTTCGTCGTCGCCCTTGCCGTCGACGCTTATCCGCGATGGGTCCTTGAGCGCTTTCGCCATCACCGTTTCCACCGCCTTTGCCCGGGCGACGGAGAGATCGAAATTGGACTTGAACGGGCTCGATTTGCGCGGCTTCACATTGTCGGTATGGCCGACGATCTTGATCGGTCCGGGCTCGGCATCGAATGCCGCGGCGATATCCGCCGCTATCGGCCCGAATTCCTCTCTCGTCTCGGCCTTGCCGAAATCGAACAACACCTGGTTGTTGACCTCCACCACGATGAAATCGCCCTTGGTGCCGACCGTCAGCTCGCCGCCGGCGATCTCCCTGGCGAGCCCCGAGCGGATGCGATCGATCTGGGTGGTGGTGGCAACAGCGGGTGCAGTGGCGGGCGCGGCGGCTTCCACGGGTTCGGCCGACGGCGTCACGCTGGCGCGTTCGATGGTGACCGGCGTCGACGGATTGAGCACCAGCAGCTCGCCGGCGGTGGCATCGCCCTGGTCGGTGATCAAGATGCGCAGGGCAAAGAACACCGCCGTCACCAGCGTCGCGGCGGCGGCCGCGACCGCCCAAAGCGGCAGCCGCATGGATGGCTTTGACATGATGGCCGCCATGCCTTGCCAATGGGGCGAGATGTCTTCCCCGGCGCGCGGCCTGAAATAGCGGAGCGTGTCGTAGACGTCACGCCGGATGCGTTCGAGCGTTTCTCGTTCGCCCGGCAACCCCCGATACTGGCCTTCGAAGCCCAGCGACAGGCAGGCATGCATCAGTTCGAGCACGTCGTAATGTGCCTCTGGGCTGCTCAGGATATTGTTCAGCGCCTCGTAGAAACCGCTGCCCGTCGGCTTGGGATGAAAGAACTGCTTGACTAGGCTGTGCCGAGCCCAGGCGTCCTGCTTCGGCCAGGGCAGGTTGCCGACGAGGTCGTCGGCGGTTTCGCAAAGCGCGAATTTCGCGATCCGCGCGTCTTCCTCGGCTATGCCGGCTTTGCCGATGGCCCGGTCGAACATGTCGACCGCGGCGGCGATATGCTCCGCCAGCGGCGCAGCCTGCTTCTCGACCGGGATGATCCGCAACTGGCCAAACAGCATCAGGAGCGGTGCCGCCGCGCCGAGGATGGGATTTGCAGCAGCGTATTTCACCCCATCTGCGGCATCGAGCAGCGACTGCTGTAGCACCGCCGGTGTCTGCGCCGCCGCAGGGCATCCGGCCACCGCTGCCGCTGCGGGAGCAGCGCCCTGATAGACCACGGTTCCGGACGACCAGCCGGGCGGCATCTGCCGGCCGACGCCAGCGTCGAAAACCGTCGATTCCCGGGCCGGCGACGGTTTGGGTTGCGCGGCATCCGAAGCCGGGCTCGCAGCCGAAGGCCTTCGCCTCGGGGCGCGGATGACGGTCTTGTCCGGCGGCGCGGACGGATCGTCCTTCGAGCTCATCGGCGTTCCACCGTCAAAGCGCGGCGAAAATGTCTTCGGCAGGCGACGCGGCCAGCTTCGCGTCTGTCACGCCGGGTCTTTGAGCTGGGCCGGATGGAAAGGCTCATCTCGCCGAAACATGACATTGCTGCACACGCCCCACGCCGCTTTGCCCGCCAGGCAAGCTTCCCAAGCTATCCTAGTCGCACAAGCAGCTGATTGAAATCGGAAAGCAGCATGACCTGAGAAAGGGGTCCTTCTATGAGACTGGTCACACAGCCATCTGGATCGGCGCCGGGTTCGGTTTCGCCGGCCTATTTCTGCTTGCCGGCCTTGGTATAGGCTTCGCCGAAATAGGCCAGGAAGACATCCAGCATGCCGTTCTCGTGCCGCTCTTCCATCGTGCGCCATGTCGCAACGAGCGCGTCCCATGCCTGGCTCTTCTTCGAGGTAAAGGACGTCGGCGGAATTTTCCTCGCCACCGCTTCGGGCGACAGCTCGTCGAGCAGCCGCGAAAGCGCCGCCTGCATGGCGGCATAGGTGGCGAGCTCGTGCGTCTTCAGGTCGCGGAAAGCGTCCTCGACGCTGTGCGTGGCGTCGAGATAGCCGGCCCGGCGTTTGGCGAACATGATTTCCAGTATGTCGTCGGTTCCAGGCACGAATTTCAGCGGGTTGTTGTCCTCGGCGCCGATCATCGTGCGGTGCGAGCTCTTGGCCAGCACCTTGGCGGCGGCGCGTGCCTTCAAAAGCAGCGACAATTGCTCGACCATCGTTCTCAGCACCGTGCCGATCTCGGCGGCGACTTCATGCGGATCACGCGACTGAAGCAGGTCCGGCGAAATGCCGGCCGCCTTTGCGATCTCGCGCAGCATCGCATCTGCTTGCGGCTGTTGGCCGGCCGGGGCCGCCTGCAGCGCCGAGGACGCCGGCATAGGCGTGGTCTGTCCGGACCGCTGCTGCAGCGGACTGAAGAAAGGCTCGTTGCCGAACTCCAGCGGCCTGCCTGTCGCCGCAGGCAGCTCGCGCTGCGTCGAAGCCTGCCGTGCCTGCGGATGATCGCCACGCTCGTCGTCGATCGACACCGCGATGACATAGCGGCCGATCAGCAGCCGGTCGCCATGGCCGAGCCGATGCGGGCCGGCCAGGCGCTGGCGCGATCCGTTGACGAAGGTCCCGTTGCGCGAGACGTCGTAAAGCCAGAACGCGCCGGCCTGGTAGCGAACCTCGCAGTGGCGGCCCGAGATGAACTTGTCCGGATCGGACAGGGACCAGTCGCAATTCTCGCGCCCGATCTCGAAGCTGCGATCGCGTGCGGCGTAGCTCGCCGGGGTGCCGGCGAGAAGCTGGTCGACATTGCTGATCTGGAGACTGATGAACATCCGCAACCATCGCCCGGCCTGATCGATATTCCGCCATTCTAGCAGCTTGCGAGCGCCGCGGCACCGCAGCGTTTCACGCCGATCGCCCGGAGCCTAAAATACGTCTCCCGCACTTTGGCCGGCATGTGTTAGGCTCCGGCCAGGTCCGGTGGGGTGAATTCGAAACGTTCCCGAACGTGATGCGATTAACATAGCGGGGCGATTCAAATCCATCATACTGGCGGCCGCGTCCAGGAGGGGCACGACCCATGCCGAATGAACGTGCCACGGTTGTGCAGACGCCGGTTGGCGCCGAAACGCTGACCTTTACCCACCTCGTCGGCCGCGACGAGATCAGCCGCTGTTTTGCCTATACGGTCGGCTTCGTCAGCAAGAGCCACGATGTCGACCCGCTGAAAATGCTGGGCGGCGCCGTGTCGGTAGAGGGTGAATCCGATCCGAAGCGTTGGTTCAGCGGCCTGGTATCCGAATTCCGGCTGACGCGTATCGAAGACAAGCTCGCCTACTACGAAGCGGTGGTCAGGCCGTGGCTCTGGTTCCTCGGCAACACCACGGATTGCCGCATCTTCCAGAACATGAACGCCGTCGAGATCGTCGAAAAGATCTTTTCGAAATACGGCACGGCGAAATTCGAGAAGCGGCTGCAAGGCTCCTATCCGACGCGTGAATATTGCGTGCAGTATGACGAGAGCGACCTGGATTTCGTGCAGCGGCTGCTCGAGCATGAAGGCATCTTCTATTTCTTCGAGCATGACGAGGGCAAGCACACGCTTGTGCTCTGCGATGCGATGAGCAAGCTGAAGCCGGCGCCGGGCTACGAGAAGGTGCCCTATAATTTTCAGGGCAACGGCACGCGGCGCGATGTCGAATACATCACCGAATGGATCCCGGGCAGTTCGGTGCGGCCGGGCGCCTATGCCCACACCGACTATGATTTCGAGAAGCCGGGCGCCGACCTGATGGCCAAGTCCGCCCAGCCGTTCAGCCACAAGGAGGCCGCCGGCGAGAACTACCGCCAGCCCGGGGCGCATCTGGATGTCGGGCGCGGCGACAGCCTTGCCGGGATCCGGCGCGAGGAGCTCCAGGCCGTGCACCAACGCATCACCGCCGTCGGCACGGTGCGCGGCTTTTTTTCCGGCTGCACCTTCACGCTGGAGGAGTTTCCGCGCGATGACCAGAACCAGGAATATCTGGTGATCAGCGCCGAATACAGGCTGTTCGATCCGGGCTACCGGACCCAGAACGAGGCCCACAGCGAGAACTACAAGATCGTGCTCGGCGTCGCGCCCAAGGCCCTGCCTTACCGCCCGCCGCGGATCACGCCGCGGCCGATCATGCGCGGACCGCAGACGGCGACGGTGGTCGGCCCGTCGGGCGAGGAAATCTTCACCGACAAATATGCGCGCGTGAAGGTGCAGTTCCACTGGGACCGCCTCGGCAAGAAGGATCAGAATTCCTCCTGTTTCGTGCGGGTGTCGCAGACCTGGGCCGGCAGCGGCTGGGGCTTCATCCAAATCCCGCGCATCGGCCAGGAAGTCATCATCGATTTCATCGAAGGCAACCCAGACCTGCCGATCATCACCGGCCGCGTCTACAACGCTTCGCAGATGCCGCCCTACGGTCTGCCCGGCAACGCCACGCAATCGGGCTGGAAATCCAACTCCTCGAAGGGCGGCGGTGGCTACAACGAACTGATGTTCGAGGACAAGGCCGGCTCCGAGCTGGTCAATTTCCAGGCCCAGAAAGACCACCACCTGCTGATCAAGCACGATCGCAACAAAACCGTCCAGCACGACCAGTCCGACCGCATCGACCACGACGCCAAGCACTCCGTCGGCCACAACCTCGACGAGGACGTCGGCAACAACAAGACCGTCAAGGTCGGCGTCGACCAGACCACCAACATCGGCAATAACGACACCGAGACGGTGGGCGTGAACCGATCGCTGACGGTTGGAGCCAACGAGACGATCCATATCGGGGCGAACTCGACGGAAAACATCGACGCCAACCACTCGCAGACGGTGGCGATCGTGCAGACGATCACGGTCGGCGCTGCGCGCGTTGATACGGTCGGCGCGTCGGAGACGCGAAGCGTCGGCGCGGTGCAGACGAACACCATCGGGGCCTCGCGATCGGTGACGGTGGGTGCGGGGCAGAGCCACAGCATTGGAGCGGCCGACAACTGGACTATCGGCGCTGCGCAGTCGGTTGACGTCGCTGCCGACCAGAGCTTCAACGTCGGCGGCGACCATTCCTCTCTAATCGGCAAGTCACGCGTAGCCAAGATCGCAGCTGACGAGGGTATCGAGGTCGGCGGGGCCTATTCGCTGAAAGTCGCCAAGGCGAGTAGTGTCATCGTGGGCGAAGACGGCACGATGAAGTTCGGCAAGAAGTTGTACATCGAGGCGGCTGACGAGATTGCCCTAAAATGCGGTGACGCTAGCATTGTCCTCAAAAAGGATGGCACGATCAGCATCAAGGGCAAGGACATAACGCTCGACGGCAGCGGCGACATCGACGTCAAGGCCGACGGCAAAGCCAAGATCAAAGGCAGCAGTGTTCACAACAATTGAGGGCCGAGCTATGGACGTTGTGGAGCGTATTGACGGTGTGGTCATCGGGCTGCTGATCGGTTTCGATGAGGGCATGCCGCTCGTCGTTTTTGTCGGCAATCCCAGTGACAAGGCGCTCAAGGCCCGCAGCCTCGCCGTCCTCGACGGCTCCTCTGTCGGCTCCGAAGTGGCGCTGCTGTTCGAAGCAGGTGACCCCACCCGGCCGCTTGTGGTCGGACGCATCGTCGATCCACGCCGCGATCCGCAACCGGTTGAGGTGCTGCGCGGCGGCGAGACGGTGACCCTGGACGCGCGCGAGCGCATCGAACTCAGGTGTGGCTTGGCGTCCATCATTCTGGAGAAGAACGGTCGCGTCTCCATTCGTGGCACGCAACTCAATAGCCATGCGACCGGTACGAACTGGATACGAGGCGCGGCCGTTCATCTGAATTAGGCTTGGCCGATGCAACGTCTTGCGACGATCCCCGCCATTGTAGACCAGCACACGGAGGATGCGGCGTTCCTTTGGATGAGGCGCCGTCGCGAGATCGACGGGCCGGTTTTGAATCAAATAGACATCGGCCGCATCGACCAGCGGCTCGACGCTGATCTTGAGGGGCTGTTCGCATCCGGCGAGGCTGGATGGGCGGCAGCGAACGCGCGTTTCTCTGATTATCCGCAAGCCCCGGAACTTTTTGTCATGGCCTGCCTTGCGCTTCATTGGGGCATGGAAAAATCAGTTGCCGCGGTGATCGAAGCCGCCACCACGCTCGGCGAAGCCGGAATCAAAGGCATATCAGGCGCCATTGCCCGGACACCGCGCGAAAAACTCCGCCCCTTTGTCGCCAGATGGCTCGATTCCAGTGAACCGATGCTCAAATGCCTAGGACTCGCAGCGCTTTGGCATCATCGCACCGATGCCGGGCTGAGGCTTGGCGAACTGGCCGCGAATGGCCAGGCCGAGGTCCGCACCCGAGCACTGCGATTGGCCGGCGCGTTGCGCCGTCGCGATCTGCTCCCGGCGGTAGCCGAACGTCTGGCTGCCGACCAGCCGAGGGAACGATTGGCCGCCGGGTTCGCTGCTTGTCTGCTCGGCGACCGCCGCACCGCCCTGCCTCTCTTTGATGAATTGCTTGCCTCTACCAGCTTTCCCCCAAGTGCGGTGATCGATATTCGATTGCTCGCCTCAGCAGGAACTTCTGCAAAATCCTGGCTTGAGAAACGTCTGAACGAACCGTCGTTGCGGCAGCCCGCTTTGGCTGCAACGGGGTTGCTTGGCGACAGGTCGATCGTGCCATGGCTGATCGAACGGATGCGCGAGCCTTCGTCCGCCTATGCCGCTGGCCTTGCCTGGCGCGATCTGTTCGAAGTCGATTTCAACGACACCGACGTGTTCACCATCGATCCTGCAGTGCTTGGAAAGCAGTTCGCCGGGATCGAGGAGTCGCCGCTTCCAATAGCCGAGCGCGCGAGTGCCTGGTGGGACGAGGGACGGGGGCCGGACAAACACGCGACATTCCGCTCGATGCGTCGTCAACGGCTCGCCGCCATCCGTGCCTCTTTCGACAATCCCGACCTTCCCCTGGCCGACTGGCGGCGAACGCAACGCTTTCCTGCCTGGATGTAATTCAGCTTGACCTGACCTGGCTGACCAGCGCCGCGGCGCGCAACCCGGCCTCGGACGCAACCTCGCACATGGCGACCGGACCGGGTGCGTAGCCGGCGGTGAAACTGTCGGCTGCCACGAGCAGCGCCAGCGCCCCGCCGGCCGCCCCCACTTCGCCGACCGTCATTGCCGGGTAGGCAATCGGCAAGATCTCGCGCCGTGTGCGATAGAAGCGAGACCGCGCTATGTTTGCCTCCCACCCGCTATAGCGCTCGCCATTGCCATTGCTAACGACAAAGACAATATCGGGCTCGCGCGGACCGTTGCCGGTCCCATTCAGCGCACCTTGAAGCGCGCTGAGCAGCGCCTTGCCCTGGCTGTATCGCTCCGTCAGAACAGAATCTGCTTCCTGAGCAAACCCGGCGCCATGGATAGCGGCGAGACCCGGTGACTTCGGATCGGGCCTCGACTGCAGACAAACGAAGGCTGCGGCCTCTCCGGGAACAAGCCCTTGAGCATTGTCAGAGCCCTTCAGCCTTCCCGCCTCGGCGAGCCGATTGATGTCCTTGTCATTGACCAGACTATCGACACCGCCGAGCAGGACGCGCTCGACGCCAGGATGGGTTAGCATCTCGGAAAGCTGGTCAAGCACGGCTATACTTGCTGCCGCACCGCCATCGATCGCGCGCGACGCCGCATGGAACGGACCGCCTGATGCAAGCATGACGGCATTCAGGAATCCGGAAGGATGGACTTCTTCGAAGGCCGCATGGTTCCGGAACTGCTCCGGCAGCACGAGTATCAGTACGGTCGTGCGCGGATCGGCTGTTCTTGATGCGACCGCGTCCATAATGGCGCGCGCCGCCATGTTGACAAGCCAGTCCCAATCCGTGGCTCTCAGCGACCAGTGAGTAGGAATGCGTGAAACGATTTGCGACTCACCCATGGGCTCGGCCAGCAGGTACTCTTCATAGGCAGAGAACCCGGCGCGGATCGCCGCGAGCGTTTGCCTCCGGTTCAGACCCGCGGCAGTCACCGCGCCACCGCCAGCGATGTACAATTGCCGCTTCATGGCAGCCACGCGGGGCGGTCGGTAATGGTGCCGTTGGTCCCGCGCAGCGCAAAATAATCCTTGCCCTTTCGCTTTGCCGCAATCAGCGCCGGCGTGACATGGCCGAAGATGAGTTCGCGTAGCGCAGGTCGGTTACGCCGCGTCGTCACAGCCACCCGCGCCTTCAGCGTCACCCGGAAGATGTCGGGCTCGATGATAATCGTATCCGCCCTGAAAACCTGATCTTCCACTCGGTCTTCGAAGATCAGGCGGATGGGCGCGACCACGCGTGGCAGCTTGAAGTTCCACCGGCCGCCGGGGCTGAGCCCCACCAGAGTGACTTGGTCGCTGCCGTTGAGATGTGGAAGTTGCTGGTCTGCCGGCGCCGCGAGGTTGTAACGCGGATCCGAGTCTTTAGCCGGCAGGGGCCACTGGGTATCGATCCAGGCCTGATCATAGGTGCCCGCAAAAGGCAGGCGTGGCTGCCAGCCACGTCCGAGTGCTCCAAAGCCAGCCGGCCGCGGCTTGTCCGAAGGACTCATGAACGGCTCCGCCGGGTAGGTGATGTTTGGCGCCTGCGTCTTGACTGCTGGGTCAGCCGAGCGGGCATGGGCAAAACCCACTCCCAACGGATTGCGAGGATCTGTTTTTAGATCGGCAGTGGTGCCGCCGTATGCGCGTTCATAGACGATGGACATCCGTGTGAATGGATGTGGCGCGCTAAAGCTGCCGGCATCGTAGATGCGGTCGCCGACAATACTGAGCACCTTTTGCAGTGGTCCGAACTTTAGCCCTGCTTGCATTTCTCGAACCGGCTTCCCGTTCGGCGCATAAGCGGTACCGTTGACGATGACGTCGATGCCGGGCTTCAGCATGGCGATATCGGCCTCGTAGCGTGTCGATGAAAGGGAGGGGTCGCCGAAAAAAACATCGCTAAGCGTCACCGGCAATTGTTCCTCCGCCGGCTCCAGGACAGTCATTTCCTCAGCGCCCTGGAAGCTCGCCGAGAACAGGCCCAGGAAAACCTCCTGACCCTCCGCGTCGGGCAAGGTGTAAGATCCGACCGCAAAAGGGGTACGATTCTCCAACCAGACAGCGAAGCTCATCGCTCAGCACCAGGCTCCGGTCTCATCCATGCCGATCGGCCAATACGGCATGCAGGCGATGAGGCGCACCAGTTCCTTCTTCCTGGCATCGATCAGCCATTGCAGAAGCAGGATTTCGGGATAAACGACGTCTCCGGAACTCTCGTTGGCGTCGCAGCAATCGAGCCAGTAATTGCGCACAATCCAGACCACGTTCCCATGGGCGGCTGCGCCGGCGGCGCGCTTGTTGAAGGCCTTGCGTATAGCCTCGTCACGGCTCACCCCCAGTTGTTGCTGCGCTTTGATCGTGTCGGCCCACCAGGGCACCGCAATCTCGTAGGCCGTTTGAATGTCTTCCAGATACCCGTCGAAAATACCCTGGTGCCTCTCGGAACTCTCGGCGAGTTTGCGCGCCGCTATTCTCGCATCTCGCGGTTCGATACAGCCGGGCTGGCGCAGCAGGCGGCGAATGCCGCGGTCGGTTTCAAAATAGGTGATCAGCGCCATCAGGTGATCTCTTCGTCCTGATCGATCCCGATCGGAATGAAAACGAAGCCATTGACGACCTCGACCAGATCGGGCGCCTTACTGGGAATATCGTCGATCAGCAGGTCTATTTGGCCGACATAGCGGGGACTATCGCCGATGTCGTCGATACCCCATTTTTCCTCGGGCGATTTTTCGGGTTGCTCGACAAACTCGTGCTCGTTCTTTCGATTCAGATTTTCAATCTCGACATAGAACCGCCGAAAGACATTCAGGAAGCGCGGATGCCCTGAAATTCCAGTCGGCCATATCAGTGAGATCGTATCGAAGGTTTCGGTTGCGACGAGGTCGCTCCACCAGGTTTTGATTTGAGGCAGCAGCGCGCGCAGTGCCGCGATGTAGCGCTCCTGAATGTCCTGGTAGCTCTTGGCGATCTCGACCATGCTCGATTTGTCTCACAGTTTAGCCGCATAGGCTTCCGCCTGACTTCCCTGACTGCGATAATGCGCTTCACAGTGAGGTTTGACCCGGCTTGCCCGCTCGAAGTATTTCTTGAAATCTTCAAGCTTCATATTGCATCCGCCAAGCGCCCATGCCACGCACAGCGGCGGCTGATGGTCATGGGTCATATGGCCTTCGCCGCGCGCCATATCCTTTCCATGGACAGGATCCTCGTATCGTTTGATCGGTCCGCCCTTGGTCAATCGCTCAGTGCGCCAGTGAGCGCGCGTCACCCGTTTGTCGTCGCGCGCGCATTCCCAGCATGGCTTGTTGCGGACCGCCTTCTTCTGCTCCGGAGAAGGATCCTTGTCCGGCCTATGGACGTCCGCGTCATAAGGCTTGCTCGGGCAGGGGCCGGGTTTGATACCTTTACGTCTCAGCAGCGCCTTGAAGGTATTGATGGCGGTCTGATCGATGCAGTTGGGCAGATCGCTGGCCGTGTTCTGAGCCATCATGTCGCCGTGGCGGTCGACCCCCTTGCCCTCCGCCTTAACGGTGAACGACCATAGTTTGAAGACGCCCTTGCCCTTGATTTTGTGGGTAATGACACCTGCACCGAGGCCTTGTGTAGCCGGCTCGTTGCCGGTGCTGGTCGATATTTCCGACGAATTCTCAATGGCCGTCGGCTCGCCATCGATCTTGACGCTTTTGGTACCGTTCGACAGGTCGGAGGAAGACAGCATGTTGACATAGGGCACCGGAACGGGGCCAGCGGGCGGCGACGGCGGCGACAGACAGACATCGCCAGGGGCGATGCCCTTGCCATTGCTGCCCTTGTGGAAGAAGCCCATGTTCTCGGCAAAGACGGTAATCGCCATGATCAGCTTTCCTCCGCCGGCAGAGGCACCGTGCGCATGGTAGGCAGGCCATTGTCGGCCAGATCATGGATGTCCTTGAAATGGCATTCGTGGACGTGCCAGCCGTCGCACCAGAACACGATTCCGGGCTCGGCGCCGTTTGCTGGCGGCGGCCGTAGTGCCGTGAGCCGTTCGGCGATCTCGGCGCTCGTCCAGTAATGCGACACCGCCTCGCCCGCGATCCCGGACACCGCATCGAACCATTCGTCATCCATGCGGGGTTGGCATCCAATGGCGGCGACCACGAACGGATATCTGCGCCCGACGCGATCCTCACTCATCCGCCACGCGCCGGCACAGGGCTGATCGCAGAAGATACCAGCCGGCACCGTGAAGCACCAGACGCGCGGATCGAGTACCCCCTCATCCGGCCGTGCGCGCAATTCCATCGACATCCACCGGTCCCAGCGGTCGATGAAGGTCCGCGGCAAATTCCACACGACGAAATCTCCGGTCGCCGGAATCTTGCCGAAGAAGCCTATGTTCATATCTGCGGCGGGCATGTGAACTTCTTGAACATTTCGAGCGTGTAAGGATTTTCGACGCTGGATGCCTTGAGCTCGAAATCGGCATACATGCCTTTCGTGCCGAGCCGCAGGCTGTAGACGTCGGTGAGCTTGGTCCCGGCGAATTTGCCGCCGCGCAGCATCCTGAGCCACGCCCAGCTGCCGGTCTCGTTGAGCATCACCTCGGGCGAGCCGTCGACCGGCTGGAAGGCGAGCGAGATGACACCGGTGCCGTCCTTGCCGGGCCATGTCATCGGCTGCGGCCTGATCGCGTTGTTGTAGTAGACCAGGTTCTGGCCATCGAGATTGAGCGTCACGCGCGTCACGTTCGGCGACAGATCCTTCGGCTCCAGCGTGAAATTCATCACCGGGCCGGTGCCGCCGGGGAACAGATCGTCGCGGATGTGCCTCGCCTGTTCGAATGCCGCCAGCGCCGACGGGTCGAGGCCGAAATCGGCCCGCCATTTCCACGGTTCGCTGGCCATGTCGACATAATTGATCAGATGGTCGTTGGTGAAGGCGTCGATCAGGCCGGCCGGACCGAACAGGCGCTGGAAATCGCGCACATTGACGTCCACAGCGCTGTCCGGGCTGAACGGATAGCGGTTGTTGAGCGCGGCCTGGCAGAAGGGCAGGATGTCGGCGCGCCAGATGGCGTTGAGCTCGTTGGTGACGGCCTTCTGCGACAGCCCGCTGGTATCGCCGGCTATGCCGCCAAGCCAATCGTTGATCGGCGAGGGCAGGATCTGCGCCTGCCTGGCAACCGCGCCCGTCAGTTCGGCGAGGCCGCCCTGCTTCTTGATGGCTTCCTGCGGATCGGGATTGGCGGTGACCGTCTGCAAAACGTTGGACAGCGCCGTCAGCGCCACCACGGCGGCATCGAGCGCCGGCGGTTGGCCGTCGACCTCGGCGATCGCGCCCTTGAGCGGCTTGAAGTGTTCGGCCACCAGGCTGCCGGTCATATCGACCTGGGTCGCGGAGCCGGCCTTGGGCAGAAGCTTTGCGCCTGTCTTCACCACCTTGCCCAGCTTGCCGAGCTTGGAGAGCAGGGTCGAGCCGGTCTTCGCAGCGCCGCCCTTGCCATCCGCCGGCGCCTCGTCGGAGCGGGTGAGGTCGGTCTCCTGGACAACGGCGGTCAAAAGCCGCTTCAGCGCCGAATCGGCGCTCGACAGGTCCTTGAGGTTTTCGCTGGCGACATTGAGATCGGTCAGCGGCGCCAGCCGCATGTCGCGCAGGAAAGAGTCCCATTGCGCGATATAGTCGTCGTAATAGAGCTTCAGAATGTCCGCCGACAGCGCCGACACCGAGGTCTCGGAATTCTCCGAGCAGCCGCCGGCGAACACCGCGCGGTCGAGCGCTGCCTGGGCCGCGACATCCTCGACCCGGTCGAGAACGGCATCGTGGAAGCCGGCATAGGTGAAGGCGCCGGGAACGCCGACGCGCAGCGTCTTGTCGGAGCGCCGTGCGAACACCTTGGCGCCGTTGGGGCCGGCGAAATTGGCCGGGATCCATTCCTTGACGGCCGATACTTCCGGGTCGGCCATCAACTGCTTGTAGGCCCGCTCAGGCAACGAAATCGTGCACACCGTCTTCAGCGCCTCGGCGACCAGCTCCTTGTCCGGGGCGATGTAGCTGTCGTCGACCGTCATGCGGCGGATCGCGGCCAGCTGGTGCTCTTCGGCGTCCGGGGTCGGGAAGGGTGGAGCGGGCGCAAATTCAGGCAGATTGTTTACCCACCAGTTCTGGACGAAGTCGGGGTCCATCTGCGACAGACCGGTCATCATGCGATAGGTCTTCAGCGCGCCGAGTATGAAATCCGGATCGCGGATCTGCCGCCACATCGTGGCTTCGAGCAGGGCGACCATATGCGGTTCGAGAATGTTGCGCAGCCCGTGGTCGTAAGTGTCGGTCTGGGCACGCACGAGTTCTGCCGAGGCCGTCGGCCCGAGCAGGTCGTGGGGCGCGTCCGGCGGCGTGGTCCGTGCCGCCGCCACCGCATCTATCGCGGCAAGCGCGGTGTCGAGCGCCGGCTGCTCGACCGATGCCGGGGCGGCGGCGACTTCAGTCAGCGGCGCCTGCAGCGCCTCGAACTGGCCTTCCTGCGCGGTGATCGCATTGCGGTTGTCGTAATAGGACCAGCCGAACAGCCCGCCGGCGAGCATTGCGGCAGCCAAGCACGCGGCAGCCGCACCGCGCCAGATCCAGGCGCGGCGGCGCTGCGCCAGCGGGTCGAATGTGCCGAGACCGGCTTCCTTGAAGATGACTTCGGTCAACAGGTTCCGCAGAAAGAAGCTGCGCTTTTCGACGCGCGGCGCCGGCATGGCGCGACGCGGCGGCAGCCCGAAGGAGGAGGAAAGTGCGGCGGTCAGCCGGTCGATGGGCGCGCCTTCCTGGGTCGCCGAGGTCAGATAGAGGCCGCGCAGCCAGGCGGCCTCCTCGTAGCGGCTTTCGCCGAACATCGCCTCGATCAGCACCTGGATCGGTTCTGAGAGGCTGGTGAGCTGGGCCGGAAAGCGGAAGATCTCGGCGCGCGAGGCGAGCTTGTCCTCGTCCTCCAGCCGTGGCACCAGCCGTCGCTCCAGCTCCGCGGCAAGCGTGGCGATTTCCTTTTCGATCATCTTGGCGTCGACGCGGGCATCGAGCGCGAAGGTCGTCCCCCACACCTGCTCGCGCGCCGCCGTCGACAGGCCGCCGAAGAAGGCCTCGAAGCCCTTGATCAGGTCGACCTTGGTCAGCATCAGATAGACGGGAAGGCGGATCTCGAGACGGTCGTTGAGTTCCGCCAGCCGGCGGCGGATCTTGCGGCCATGCGCCTTGATGGCTTCGTCGCCTTCCGACAGCGCGTCGATCGACAGCGCCACGATGACGCCGTTGAGCGCCCGGCGGCCCCGGTGCTTCTTGAGCAAATCGAGGAAGCCCAGCCACTCCGCCGCATCGACATCCGGCTGGCTCTCCTGCTGGACATAACGGCCCGCGGTGTCGATCAGCACCGCGTTCTCCGAAAAGAACCAGTCGCAATTGCGCGTGCCGCCGACGCCCTGCAAATCGTCGGTGAGGTCGATCGGAAAATTCAGGCCGGACTGGCGCAGCGCCGTGGTCTTGCCGGTGGCCGGCGGCCCGACGATCACATACCAGGGCATCTCGCGCAGAAACTTGCGGCCGCCGAGCTTGCGCCGTTTCAGTTCCGCCATCACATCTGAGAATTTGGCGCCGACCGCGGCGACGCTTTCCTCGCCTGGTGTAAGCTGCTTTTCCACTGTGGGTGCCGCGATCTCGGCAACGAACATGCGGTTGGCGCGGATCGCGCGGCGCTGGGCGATAATCAGCCAGATCAGCCACAGGATGATCAGCCCGGCGATGATGGCGATGCGCACATTGTCGGAATCGAACGGTGAATAGGGGCCGACCTGGACGATCGGGCCGAACACCCAGATGACCAGCGAAAGCAGCGCGATGCCGATCAGCGTCCACAGGAAGCGAGAGGTCAGGACAGCCCAGAGGAAGCGCAGGATGATCATATCACAGCCTCTTCTCGACCAGCACCTCGACGCGCCTGTTGAGCGCGCGGCCCTCGCGTGTCGAATTGTCGGCGACCGGATCGGTTTCGGCGCGCCCCTCTGAAGAAATGC
Source organism: Mesorhizobium sp. B1-1-8 (assembly GCF_006442795.2). NCBI lineage: Bacteria > Pseudomonadati > Pseudomonadota > Alphaproteobacteria > Hyphomicrobiales > Phyllobacteriaceae > Mesorhizobium > Mesorhizobium sp. B1-1-8. The sequence continues at coordinate 5,182,187 of NZ_CP083956.1, read as the reverse complement.
TCTCCTGCGGCACGCCGGCCTGCACCAGAAGCTTGGCTATGGTTTCGGCGCGCGCTTCCGACAGGCGCTGGTTGGTCGAAAGCGGGTTGGATCTTTGCAGTCGGACATTGTCGGTATGACCGACGACGGTGATTTTTCCGATCAGCTCCTTGTTGTCGAGGATCACCTTGGCGATCGAATCGATCAGCGGCTCGTAGCCTTGGGTGAGCGTCGGCCGCGACGACTGGAACAGCTCGGGGTTTGAAGACTGGATGACCAGCTTGGCCAGCGACACGCTCTCGGTACCGCTGAGCGCCCCCTTGAGGTCTTCCGGCGCGCCGGCCTTGAACTCCGGCAGCAGCGCGAAATCGACCGCTTGCGGCGGCGGCGGTTCCGGTGCGTCGGGCGCCGGCGCGGCGCGCGTGATGTCGCCGCGCGAGGCGGGCGGCAGGGCGCGGACCAGCGCGGAAAGCTCGACCGCCTGGCTGCTCAGCCCCATGGAAAGGCCGGTATAGGTGGCGGCGGCGATGACCACCGCGGCAAGCGCCATCACCCAGATCGGAACGATGAAGCGCTGCGGCTCGTCGGAGGCGATCACGCCTTTCCAGTTCGGCGACAGCGGTGCATCCTGAGCGTCGGCATCGCGCAGGAAGCGCGCCGCCGCCACGCGCACCGCATTGAGCGAGCGGTCGCCGGCGCGGCCGGGCACGCGATATTTGCCGCGGAAGCCGAGCGCCAGGCAATAATATTGCAATTCCAGCATTTCGCGGTCGCGGTTGGGATGCCGCTCCAGTTCGTCGAGGCGCGTGAAGAACTGGGTGCCGGCATCGACATCGCCGCGCAGCATGACGACAAGCGGCTGGCGCGGCCACGCGCTGGCGCCGCCCCACGGCGTGTTGAGCGCCAGGTCGTCGAGCAGTGCGGCCACCGCCCAGGCAGCCTGGTCGGCGCGCTCCAGCGAAGAGCCCGCCGCCATCGCCGTATCGCGCGCCCGTACCAGCTCGTCGAGCAGCCGCGTGCGCAGCACTTCCGGGTTCTCCGGCGCCAGCGCGCTTTCGAGCTCGGGCGCGAATTCGAGCAACGGCGCGAAGGCGTTGATCAACGGGTTGGGATGCGCACGCGCTCGCTTGACCGGCGCGCCCGGCGCCAGCGGCGCCATCGGCCGCGGCGCGGCACCCGTCAGTCGAATGCGTGTGCGTTCACGATCCTCCGACAGTCCGAAAGGATCATCCCGGCTCATGATCTCACCTGTTTACCGAATAGCAGTCGACCTGCGGCTCGCTCGGCAGGACACCGGAAACGCCGATGACAAAACCGGGTGCGTCGAGCAGCGAGGCCCAATGCTCGCTCTTCTGGTCCAGCTCCAGGCACAGCCGGTCGCCGTCATAGGGAATCTCGCGCGGCTGCGAATGAAGCGGCTTCAGCGGAATGCCGGGCAGGCGGGACTTCCACAGGCCTTCGAACTGGTCCGCGGCGCCGACGGTCGCCTGATTGACGAAAATCTTGCGCAGCGCGTCCTCCGACAGTTCGGAACCGACCCGGATGACGATCCGGCTGGCGACAAGCAGCTTCGGGTTGTCGATGCGCACCTTCCAGACATTGGTCGAATGCCGCATCACTGGCAGCGCGCGCGATTTCGGCTCGATGTAGCGCAGGCTGAGGATCAGCGAGCGCAGGGCGTCCGCCAGCGCCATATAGGCGGGGCCGGGCGCCATGTGGTCGTAAGCCGGCAATTCGCCCAATCGCCGCGAGCTGGAGCCGTAGGTCGCCATCTCGCCGGCCAGGCCGGCAAGCTCGAGGTAAAGCTCGGCCGGATGGAAGACGTCCTGCGCCAGCATATGGGCCACCCGCGGACGCGCCGCATTGGCGAGGTGGAGCATCAGCAGGTCCTCGACGCTGCGGCCGGGCCCGCCCATGACCATCTTGCCGTGCGCCTCGGCGATCTGGTCGAGGCCGGTGACGACTTCCTGAAGCAATTGCCGGTACCAGGCCACCGCGCCGGTGACGAGCGTCGGCGGCAGGAAGGCCTCGTCGAGCGAGATGCCGCCATCGGCCCGGATCCCCTTGATCTCGGCGATCGGCAAGGCGGTGTAGCCGCCGACCGATTTGCCCGGCGCCAGCAGCACCGCCTGCGGGCGGGCGATCTCGATCTCTTCCGGGTCCGATCCGCCCTGGACGGCATCGCGCACCGAGACGATCCGGCCGTGATAGCGCGCGCCGGTCGAGGCGGCATGCGCAGGGTCGAAGCCGACACCGCCGGGCGGCTCCAGCGGCAGGGCAATCAGCACTGCTCCGGCACCGGTGTCGGCCGTGACCGGCAGCGGCCGCGGCGCGTCCATCATCTCTGGAATGGCAAAAGGCGTGCCGTCGGGGAATATGCCCCGCGCCGACAGGATTGCGACCTGGCCGGCATCGAGCAGGGACTGGTCGAGCGTCAGCTGCTGGAAGCCGAATGTGTGAAGCTGGCCGGCCTGCAAGGCGCCGCGCACCGTCGCTTCGAAAAACCGGTCCTGCTGCTGGAAATGCTGAGTCCGCAGGAAAAGCCCTTCGGACCACAGCACCCTGTTTGCGTCGCTCATGCCACCACTCTCTGCACCAATTGGTCTTGCCTTGACGGCTAGGCGGAAATACCGCCCTTGCCGAGCGTGACGTTGATGGTGAACTTCGATCCCGGCGACACCGACTTGGTCGTGCGCCAGTTGCGTCCGCCAGGTTCGCGGATCAGCGCGACAAAGCCGAGCGCGGTCGCGTTCGGTTCGACCGTGATCGTCTTGGCCGCGGTCTTTCCCGGCGCTACCGAGATCGTATCGGATCCGATGAGATCGGCCCCAAGCGCAGACCCCGCATCGCCCTGCAGCGCGAAATAGTCGGCCGAATTGAATTTGCCGGTGCTGCTCAGCCGCATGATCAGAACCGTCACCGGCCGATCGCCGCCCCCCGGTCCCGGATTCATGCCGGCGCCACCGGTCACATTGACCGAGATGACCGACGGTTTCGGCGGGCCGCTCTGGCACGCCGCAAGCAGTCCTGTCGCGCCAAGCGTAACAATGAAATTGCGTCGATCGATCATGTCCCTACTCCTCTTCGTATGCGTCCCGAAAATCAGCGCCGATTTCCCCCAGGAAGCTTGATTCCGCGCTCTGGGCGATTTCACGATGGCGTTTCTGGTAAAGTTCCCAAAGCTTGGCGCCACGCCCGCCGGAAAGCAGTGTGCCGATCGCGGAATTCGATTTGAGTTCTTCCTCGATTGCCGCCGGATCGAAGCGGTCGATCATGCGCCGCAAGGCGGCCTGCACGCCGCGCCAGGCGCGCACATGGTGCTGCGCGAGATCGCGCACCGCATCGGCGATTGCCGCTTCGCCGGACAGAAAGCCGGGACTGCGCTCCGAGAGGATGGTGACGATGACGTCATCGACGGTCGGCAGGAATTTGAGCGGATTGACCTCCGAGGCGCCGACCATGGTCTGGGCGACACGGGCGCTACCCTTTTCCTCGGCGCGTTTGCGCAGCAACTGCAGCAGGCCTTCCATCATCAGCCGGTATTCGCGTCCGAACCGCTCCATTTCGGCGAGGGCGTCGCGCCCCGGGAAGTCGGCTTCCTCGACGCCCATGCCACGCAGGAATGCAGCACGCAGCGCCATCTCGTTCCGTGGCACGGCCGGTGCGGGGCGGGCCGGTCTGGCAGCGACAGCCGGGCGTGGGGCAGGAGGGGGCGCCGGCGACGACGGCGGCGGCATATCCCACGGATTGCCGCCCTGCGGCCGTTCGGCCTGACGTTGCGGCTGACCGGCCCGGTCGGCGCTCCCGGGGCCTGGCGATGCCGCCGGCCCGAAGTCGAAATCGTCATCGAAGGCGGATGGTTTCGGCGCCGCTTCGGCCGCGCCGTTGCTGGACGGCACCGGGTCGAAGCCGAAGGGGTCCAGCGGGCGCGGGGCAGCGGCACTGTCCGGCGTGGTGGCCGACACCGGATCGAGACTGAAGGGATCGTCGAAGGCCGGTGAACTGCGCTGGTTCGAGGGGCGATCGAACGCCCCCGGCACCGGCTGCTCGAATGGGTTCGGCAGATCGGCCGGGCGCGGCCGCCGGGGCTCTTCCTCGACCCTGGCTGAAAAGAAGTCGTCGTTGCCGACGCTGACCGGCGCTCGGGATTGCGGCGGCGATCGTTCGGGCGCGGTCTGGCTAACCGCAGGGGCAAGCGCGGCCGGCGCCTGGGCGGCTGGTGCCTGAACCTCGACATGGAGAATATAGTCGCCCAGCCTCAGCCGCATGCCGCTTTGCAGGCGCGTCGACCTGCCGGGGCCGAGCGGGCTGTCGGAATCGTCGATGAACAGTCCGCTGCTCGAGGTATCGGTGATGAAATAGCCGTCCCGGCCGCCGCTGATCTTGCAATGGGCGCGCGAGACGAACATGTCCGGATCGTCGATCTGCCAGCCGGCATCGGCGCTGCGGCCGATCACCAATTCGCCCTCGTCCAGCCGGGTCTGCCTCACCACCTGGCTGCGTGGTCCCTGCTCAAGCGTCAGCAGCAAACTCATGCCGCGACCCCCGCCATTTCCGGCCGCCATCCGACGATTGTCCGCAGCCTGAGATCGTCAGCATCCCCCCTTTCGGCGGGCCGCGCAAGCCAGGCGGTGCGGGCGAGCTGGACAGTCCCGATAACGGGCGGCGGCACGGCTTCCTGGGCCAGCACGATCCTGAGATCGACATCGAGCGATTCCCCGATCATGTCGCGGACTGCCTTCTTGAACAAAGCGAGGCGCTGGCTGCCCGGCAGGAATGCCTTGAAGTCTTCATAGGAGAGCGGGCCGACGCGCAATTCGATCCTGCTCTGGCGGCTGAACACGCGCGGGCCGATCGTCGCTCCGCGGCCGAGTCCTGCGTAGGCCTTGGCGAGCCGGGTCTGCAGCGCGGCCGGAATGGTGATCCAGGCGGCGACGAATTCCTTGATCTGGACCGGCACCTTGAACGCCTGCGCCAGAAACAGCGTCAGCCGCTCCGGACCGTCGACCTGGCTGGCCAGCGATCCGGCCTGGCGCAGGCGCACCGTGTCGAGCTCGGGATCCTGGGTGCCCGGAAGACCGATCCCCGCCATGGCTTCCAGCATAGCGCGAACGCGGCCGCCGACCGCGCGTTCGACCTGCACCGCCGGATGCGCGTCCGCCCAGGCCCGGTAATAGAGCGCGATCATGCGGTGCTGCAGGATGTTGACGAAATCGACGAAGGTGGTGTCGCTGGTCTGCTGGGCGTCCGTGCCGGTGAACCAGCGCTGCGACAGGCGATCGAGCACCCAGCGCGTCAGATGCAGCGGCATCGGCCCTTCAGGTCCCAAGAGCCCGAGATTGGCGACGGTGATGCGCAGCGGGGCGCCATCCTTGCCGGGCGACTTGTCCCGTGCGTCCTCAATCTTGACCACGTCCCTGGCCGAGAAGCTCAGGCGCACATGCTGGCCAAGCCTCGCCGGCTCGCGATCCGGCTGGCCGGAATAGCCGAACAGGCCGCCCCTTTGCTCCAGCCGGCGCAGCAGCTCGAAAAAGTCGAAGCCCTCGGACAATCCCTCGGTCTTGCCCGGTATGGGCTTGTCGAGATTGGCCTTGTCTTGGACGGTCTCGTCTAGATCAGGTAGCGATTGCCGGGCGTCATCGGCCATGGCACATCCTCCTGCTTCTGCAGCAGCCGCGTGCGGGTCCGCACAAAGCCGTTTATTCCGCCGTGGCGTGCGAACAGCCGCGCCAGCAGCGCCGAAAGCAGCAGCGTGCTTTGCCCCGCCAGCACCGACTGGTCGACATGCAGCGTCACTTCCGTGCCGCGCCCGAAGTACATCGGCCCATCGATCTGCAGCCGCTCGATGACCGGACGGGAATCGATGCGAACGATCGAATGCACGTTGCGCGCCAGGCTCGGATCACCGCGGTCGGCATAGAGCTCGAGCAGCGCATGCAGCGGATCGACGCCGCGGCCTTCCTTGGCCAGGCTCAAGAAATTCAGCGCCAGCTGCGCCACCAGCCGCCAGGCGAGATTGTCGGCCCGCGACTCGCCCTGGGCTCCCGCCGGCAGCGACGCCGGGATTGCCGGTTGCGGCGGACGCAAGGCGCCGAGCAGCCGGACGGCTTCGACCGGATCCGCCGTCTCCAGCGTCAGCGTCGGCGTGTCGTCCAGGATCGGCAGGTCGCGGTTGGTGCAGAGCGCCATCACATCGAGGCGCTTGAGCGGCCGGTTGGCCGGGCTTGCGGCGGGGCGCGAGATCGCCAGGAACACGTCGTCGCCCGTATAGGAGGTGCGGGTCAGGCCGTCGCGCCGCTCATCCTCGGTGGCGCGGCGAGGGCGCCGTTCGGTCGAATAGACCCAGCCGCTGCCGCGGTTCTGCCCCAGGCTGAACAACTCGGGAATCTGGGCCTCGCTGCCTTCGGTGTCGGCATCCTCGACCCGCGTCACGCGATAGATCTCGAAATCCCGCGCCCGGGTGCGGTCGGCATGCAGCACCTGGCGTGTCCGGCGCGGATCGAGTTCGACGACGTTGCACTCGCGCTCGAACAGATTGATGATCGGCGTCACGAAGAGTTCGAAATCGGCCGGCGTCACATCGGCAAGCTCGGGCACCGGGCGCCGGAACAAAAAGATGATTTCGATCCCGGCCTCGCATTTGCGCACGACAGGCTGCAGCCCCGAGGCCCGCACATAGTGGAAGCGCTCGGGGATCATGAAATATTCGCGCAGCAGCCGGTATCCTTCGAATGTCGGACGGGTGCGCGGCATCAGCGCCTCGTCGTCCAGGATGCCGACCATTTCTGGTTCCGGCAGCGCCGAGAGCGGGTTGGTCTTGCCTTCCACCCGCGCGCCGACGGCCGAGCAGGCGCCGAAGATCGCGTCGAAAAGCAGCGGCGCCTTGGCGCGTCCGGCGAAGTAAAGGTCGAGGCGATCAAGCGCCAATTCGCCGAGCTTGCCCTTGCCGGTCCGGGCGAGCGCGATCCGCAGCGCGGCCTCGCCGCGCGTGCCGCCGAGCGGTGTGATGCCTGCCGCGGCCAGCGCGCTGCGGTCCTGATAATAGCTGACGGAAGTGATCGCGATCGGCCACAGCGTCAGGTCCTGCGCGGTGGTGAAGGTGCAGCGCGTCGAGAGGCCCGGATGCAGGCTGGAGACCAGCCGCGTGTTCCGCTTCACAGTGTGACCGGCAATCATCGACTGTACCTGCTGGCCGGGCTTCAGCACCGCCATCGCGGTTGCCGGCGCCGGCGTCACCAGGTCGGGATAGAGCACGTCGAGCACGGCGCGCGAAAACCGCGAGCGCTCCGCATCGACCTTCAGCCGCGTGCGGGCGGCCAGGAAGGCGACACCGTCGAGCAGCCGCTCGACGTAAGGGTCGGGGCACGGGACGGTGTCGAGCGACAAATTGCGCGCCACCGCCGGATGCATGTCGGCGAACTCCGCGGCAAGCGCGCGGATATGGGTCAGTTCCTCCTCGTAATATTCTACGAAGACCCGATCCATTTCAGGCTTCCCCAAACTCGGTGCGCGCCAGGCCGTTGTCGAGATTGATCGTGGTGCGCAGCCGCATGCGTTCGGGCGTCGGCGTCATGATCAGCACGGCGTCGATCTCGATCTTCAGCCCGACGCTCTTGTCGCCAAGCGTGATATTGACCGTCGTCGCGCTCTCTTTGAGGCGCGGCTCGAAGGTGGCGAGCACCGAACGGATCTCGCGCGCCAGCGCATCGCGGTCGAAATCCCGCGACGAGCGGCCGGAAAAGGAAGGCACGCCATAGTTGACCACGCTTCGCCGCACTTCCGGGAAATCGGCAAGCGAAGTCGGGCTGTCCACCACCTGTTCGCGCTCGAGATCGGAAAGCAGTGGCGTGGACTCGAAGCGCTCGGTGTTGAAGAGCGCCTCGATGTCACGCCGCACCGCTTCCCTCAGCACCCGCGCCGACACTACCACGCCGCGGCTTTCGATCTCCGCCCGGTGCTGGTTCTGGAAAACCATGCGGTGCAGACGCCGCTTCTGGTCGGGCGTCAGCTCCGCATCGTTGTCGATCGCCCGCGCGCTGCCGGCAAGCAGGGTGTCGAGGCGCTCGGCGCCAAGCTCGTCCTCCAGCACATGGCGCAGCCCGTCTATCTCGGAGGTCAGGCCCGGCAGGTCGTTGACGAGGCGGTCCCAGAGAGAAGGCTGGACCGCTTCGCGTTTCGCCCGCGAACTGCCGGGGGCCTGCTGCTTGCCCGCGCCGGGCCGCCGGCCCTCACTTGCCGACATAGACATCCATTTCGGCTTCGTCGTTGCCGTCATAGACGAACTTGATCTTCTTGTAGGCGAAGCTCACCTCTTCCTGGATCAGGTCCGCCTCGTCTTCGGCCTGCGTCATGTCGTATTCCATGATCGAGGCGTCGGTCAGCGTGACGACCAGATAGTCCTTGCTTTCGCCGTCGATTGTCCGGCGTGCGGAGAACTTCACCTCGTCCAGCGCCTTGTTCTCAAACAGCGCCTTCGCCAGATAGGGCGACGACTTGTCGTAATGCTTGGTGAACTTGATCATGCCCATCGACACGCGGCCGCGGCGCGACAGCGAATTCGGGTCATAGGGTGCGACCATCTTGTAGTCGACGCCGTGGATTTCGATCTCGTCATCATGACCGTCGCGGGTGCTCGGGCCTTTGATGTCAGGCACTTTCAGGAAACCATCGATCTTCATTGTGGGCATTGTCTTTCTCCACCGCTTTCAAACGAAACAGGACGACATTTGCTGCAATTCAGGTCTTCACGGACGGTAGTTCCGACACCAGCCGGAGTGAGGCGTTGATGCCTTCCAGCTGGTAGTGCGGGCGCAGATAGAAACGGGCATTGTAGTAGCCGGGCCGGCCTTCGACGCTGTCGACCTGGACCTCGGCCGCGGCAAGCGGACGCTTGGCGCGCGCCTTGTCGTCGGCGAAAGCCGGGTTGGCCAGCACGTACCGGTTGATCCATTCGGTCAACCAGATCTGCATGTCGGAGCGTTCCTTGAACGATCCGATCTTGTCGCGCGCAATCGCCTTGAGGTAGTGCGCGAAACGGGAAACCGGGAACAAATACGGCAGGTTGGCGCTGAGCCGCTCGTTCGACTGCGCGTCCGGATCGACCAAGCGACCGGCGCGCGTCTCGTCGTCCTGCAGCGAATGCGCGCCAATGAAGGCCGCCAGATCGGTGTTCTTGCGATGCAGGATCGGCATCAGGCCGAGCTTGGCGAGTTCCGCCTCGCGCCGGTCGTCGATGGCGACTTCCGTCGGGCATTTCATCGCGATCGATCCGTCGTCGGTCGGGAAGGCGTGCACCGGCAGATTGAGCACCGTGCCGCCGTTCTCGACGCCGCGGATCTGCGTGCCCCAGCCGTAGAGCTTGTGGCTGCGGTTGATGTTGACGCCCATCGGGAAGGCGGCGTTCATCCAGACATATTTGTTGTGGTCGCCATGCACCTCCTCCTCGAAGGTGAAGCCCTTCACCGGGACGGTCTCGGTGCCGTAGGGCAGCCGTGCCAGCACGCGCGGCATGGTGAGGCCGATATAGCGCGCGTCCTCGCTCTCGCGCAGTGACTGCCACGACGCATAGGCCGGATTGTTCACGATCATCTGCAGGTCCTGCGGGTTGGGCAGTTCCTGCCAGCTGTCCATGCGGAACAGGCGCGGCGAGGCGGCGGCGATGAAGGGCGTATGCGCGGAAGCGCAGATGCCCGAAATGTTGCGCAGCAGGCCGACGTCACGCGGGTGGTTGGAGAATTCGTAGGCGCCGATGATGCAGCCGATCGGCTCGCCGCCCAGCATCGAATACTCGTCCGTGTAGACTTTCTTGAAGATCGGGCTCTGGTCCCACATCTGGCCTTCATAGTCTTCGAGAGTGTCGGCCAGCTGCTCCTTGGAGATGTTCATCACCCGTATCTTGAGATGCTTCGCATCCGTCTCGGTGTTGTTGATCAGATACCAGAGGCCGCGCCAGGTGCCTTCCATCTCGCGCACTTCCGGCGCGTGCAGGATTTCGTTCACCTGCGTCGTCAGCATCTTGTCGATGCCGGCGATCAGCGACTTGATCGACTTGATCGCATTCGACGAGATGGTCGTGGTTTCGGAGCGGGACTGCGCCGCCAGCGCCAGATTGCGCACCAGCTGCTGCAGCTTCTCGCTGTCGTCCTTCTTGACCTTGAAGTCCTTTTCCAGGAGTCCGCTGAATTCGCCGAGGTCGATGGCTTCCGCTTCGGCGGTGGCGGCTGCGGTTTTTTGCTGTTCGGCCATGGCTTATTCCTCGCCCTTCTCGTCCGACATCGCCTGATCGGCGATCTTGCTCAGCAGCGGCTCGTTGTTGAGCAACTGCGCGATACGCTTTTCGGCGTCGACACGGCCGTCCATGAAGCCGAGAAGTTCCTCGAGCTGACGGCGCATCTTCAGGATCTCGGCCAGCTGCGGAACCTGCTCGGCGATCTTGTCGGGAGCGAAATCGCCGATCTTGGTGAAGGTGAGGTCGATCGCCAGTTCCTCGTCCCGCTCGGCGCCCTCGGCCTGCGGCAGTGTGTTCTTCACCCGCGCCTTCACGCGCGGCCCCATCGCTTCCATGAACTTGGGGAAGCGGTTGGCGTCGGTTTCGACAAAGCTGCGGTCGAGCACCGACTTCATCGCTTCCTTGGTCTGGGATGCGCCCGAAAGATCGGCCATGACGCCCATGACGAACGGCAACTCGATCGTCGTCGGACTGCCGTAGGTCTCAACGTCGTAGGCGATCTGCACGCGCGGCGCGCGGTTTCTCTCGATGACCTTGGCTTTGCTCTCTGCTGGCATTGTCGCTACCTTTCATCCTTCTGGGCCGGCTTCTTGGGATCGGGGACACCGGCAAGCAGCCGGAACTCCTTCAGCCCCGACGGGGCGAGATCTTCCATCAGTTCCACGAAATCCATGTGCACCATGCGGCGCACGCGGCGGGCGAGGTGCGGGATAGGGCTCGACGGCTCGGTGCGGTCATAGAAGGCGACGACCAGGTCCAGGCATTTGACGACATCGTCGCGCGAGGTGATCCGGTCGGGCAGCCCGGCACTCGGTTCGACATAGCTTGCCACACTGGCCATAGTATCGCCTCCATGACCGTTTCGGGCGGGCGTTGCCGGTTCCACCGGCTGCGGCGAGGCTTTTGCGACGCCGTTCGCAGCGGCGCCGGCGGTAGAATTGCGCTCCAGCGTCGTCAGCAAACGCTGCAGGAACTTTCTTAATTCCGGGACGGTGGGGCCGTTGCCGTCGATGTGGCGGTTGAGGGCGGTATCGACCGCTTCCAGGGCGGTGATCGCCGCGCGGGCATCGGCCAGCAGCGCCGTCATCACGTCCGCACCTTGTTCGACCTGCGCGATGCATCCGGTGCGCACCCGGTTCACCAACTGGCTGTGCGCGCTCACCAGCGCCGCCTTTTCCTTGTCGTTCAGCCCCGAGGCCGCTTCCAGAAGCATGACGCGCTCTTCCAGTGCGCCGTGTTCCAGGTCGCGGCCGCTGATCGGTCCGATCGCGCGCGGAGCAAAGAAAGTCATCTGCCGCAGGTCCTTGAGCAGGCCGTCCTGGCTGTTCTGCAGGTCGGTCAGCGCATTGATGCGGCGCAAGGCGGCGTCGCGTGGCGTGCCGGTACGCAGGGCCGGGTGCATCGTTTCCCAATGCTGATCGAATGTTTGCGCGATGAGGGTCAGCCCATTGACCAGCCCGGCCAGGCGGTCTTCGTTGGCCAGCGCGCGCGTGACGATGACCAGCAGGCGGAGATCGCGACCATGCCCGCGCAATTCCTCGGCCTTGGCCAGCACTGTGGACCAGTCGATCGGAACATCCACTTCCGATTTGCCGGTTCCTTGATACTCGACCTTTTTCTGCTGTTCGGTCAGGCGTTCCAACTCGTGGAATGCCGGGTCGTTGCGCAAGTCCGCACCCGACGGGTTCGCACCGTCTATAGGATTCAGCCAAAGTGCGAGATCAATCACACCTACCCCCAGCCAGCGGCCCTGAGATCCCTGCGTGACCTAACGTTATCACTGGCCTCACGCTACCACAATTGAGCACCTGCTCAACAACTAACGAATGCTGAACGCGCTCATGCTCTTCGCCGAAACCCATGGCGCGATTGGCGAACCCGGTATGTGAAATTCATCGCATAGCCCGGGCGCCAATCCGGTGTTTGTTGCACGCCTATGCAACAGCCGTGTGCCGGCCGGACCGTATCCGCGCGTCTAATCCGTCACACGCTTTGTCAAGCCGCCGCTTATATGGCAGGGTATCGGCAGGCAGATTTTGGGGGCAGGTTCGATGGAACAGCGCCGATCGTCGCAGAGCATCAAGCGCAAGGAACTGGTCGCCAAGCTCAATGCCACCTGTCAGCGTGCCTTCAAGGCCGCGGCCGACACGGCCAAGCTGCGCGGCAATCCTTATGTCGAACTCGTTCATTTCATTCAGCAGCTGGTATTGTCCGAGCGCTCGGACGTGCAGATGATCGTCGCTGACGCCGGCGTGGACGCGAGCCGGATAACAGCGGATATGACCCGCGCCATCGACAAGCTGCCTTACGGCGCCACCTCGGTGGAAGAGTTTTCCGACCATATCTTTCATGCCATCCAGGAAGGCTGGAATCTGGCCACGCTCGAATTCGGCGTGAAGGAGGTGCGCAGCGCCCATATCCTGCTTGCCTGCCTGAAGACGCCGGTGCTGGAAGGCCTGCTGTCCAAGATCAGCGGCGAGTTCGACAGGATCGATGCCGACGGCGTCATTTCCCGCTTCGCCGATGTCACCGAAGGCTCGCTCGAAGCCGGTGCCGGTGCCGGGGCCGCTGCTGCAACCGAGGCGCCGATGAAGCGCGGACCGGGCGGGGATTCGGCGCTGGCCAAATACGCCACCGACCTCACCCAGCGCGCCCGCGACGGCAAGATCGATCCGGTCGTCGGCCGCGATCCGGAGATCCGGCAGATCGTCGATATCCTGATGCGACGCCGGCAAAACAACCCGATCCTGACCGGCGAGGCGGGCGTCGGCAAGACCGCCGTGGTTGAAGGCTTTGCCTTGCGCATCGCGGAGGGCGACGTGCCGCCGACGCTGCGGAATGTCGGCGTTCGTATGCTCGATGTCGGCCTGATGCAGGCCGGCGCCAGCGTCAAGGGCGAATTCGAGAAGCGGCTGAAGGCGGTCATCGACGAGGTTCAGTCTTCGGAGACGCCGATCATCCTGTTCATCGACGAGGCGCACACGCTGATCGGCGCCGGCGGCGCCGCCGGAACCGGCGATGCGGCCAATCTCTTGAAGCCGGCGCTGGCGCGTGGCGAGCTGCGCACCATCGCCGCCACGACCTGGGCCGAATACAAGCAGCATATCGAGAAGGACCCGGCGCTGACCCGCCGCTTCCAGGTCGTCAAGATCGACGAGCCGTCGGAGGCGGTGGCCGTTCTGATGCTGCGCGGTGTCGCCGGCGTCTTGGAGCAGCACCACAAGGTGCAGATTCTGGATGAGGCGATCGAGGCCTCGGTTGCGCTGTCGCATCGCTACATCCCGGCCCGACAGTTGCCGGACAAGGCAGTCAGCCTTCTCGACACCGCCTGCGCCCGCGTCGCCGTTTCGCAGCATGCCACGCCGGCCGAGGTCGAGGACATTCTGCGCCGCCGCCAGGCGCTCGAGGTCGAGCGCGGCATCATCGGCCGCGAGGCGGCGATCGGCATCGAGGTAACCGACCGGCAGGCCAGGGTCGAAGCCGGGCTGGCGGAAACCGAGACGACGCTGGCCGCGGCGCAGGCGCGCTGGGATCGGGAAAAGGCGCTTGTGGCCGAAATCCTCGACCTGCGCGCCAGGCTGCGCGGCGAGGGCTTGCCGCTCGATCCGGTGGACGCCGACGAGGGCGCCGGTGAAATGGCAAGCGCGGAGACAGCTGGAGCCGAAGGGCCCCAGGCCAAAGCACCCGAACCCAAGCCGGTCGAGGCCAAGGCCATGAAATCGGCAAAAGCCAAGGCGTCCGATGCGGACGCAGCAGAGGCGGAAGCGCCCGCGGCCGGGGCGCCAGCCGACGCCTCGCCGGAATCCGCCGCCGATCTGGCGCGGCTGCGCGAGCTGATGGCCGAACTTGCCGAAGCGCAGGGCGAGACGCCGCTGATCCTGCCCTCCGTCGACCGCAATGCGGTGGCCGCCGTGGTGCAGGACTGGACCGGCATTCCGACGGGACGGATGCTGTCCAGCCAGACCGAGAAGGCGCTCAAGCTCGCCGCCACGCTGTCCGAGCGCGTCGTCGGCCAGGATCATGCCATGGAGATGATCGCCAGACGCGTGCAGACCAGCCGCGCCGGCCTTAGCGCGCCGGAAAAGCCGGTCGGCGTGTTCCTGCTCTGCGGCCCCTCCGGCGTCGGCAAGACCGAAACCGCGCTGGCGCTGGCCGAGACGCTTTATGGCGGCGAACAGAACCTGATTTCGATCAACATGTCCGAATTCCAGGAAGCGCACACGGTCTCGACGCTGAAGGGCGCTCCACCCGGCTATGTCGGCTACGGCAAGGGCGGCATCCTGACCGAGGCGGTGCGCAGAAAACCCTATTCGGTGATCCTGCTCGACGAGGTCGAAAAGGCGCATCCGGATGTGCACGAGATATTCTTCCAGGTCTTCGACAAGGGCATGATGGACGACAGCGAGGGCCGGCGCATCGACTTCAAGAATTCGCTGATCCTGCTGACCTCCAATGTCGGTTCCGAAGTCATCATGGAGCGCACCAGGAACGGCACCGTGCGGGCAGGGCTCGACGATCTGGACACTGCCTTGCGCGCGCCGCTGCTCAAGGTCTTCCCGGCCGCTTTCCTCGGCCGCGTCGTCACCATCCCTTATTATCCGCTGTCGGATTCGATGATCGAATCGATCACCCGCCACCAGTTCGCCAAGATCGCGCGACGGCTCAGGGCAACCAGCGATGCCGAGCTGGTGATCGGCGACGGCGTCATGGATATGATCAAGGCGCGCTGCACCGAGATCGAATCCGGCGGCCGCATGATCGACGCCATCCTCACCAACACGCTGCTGCCGGAGCTGAGCCGCGGCGTGCTCAACCGCTCGCTCGAGGGCCAGAAGATGACGAAGGTCACGGTCGGCGCCTCCCCGGAAGGGTTCACTTATTCCTTCGAATAGCGCGGACCGCATCAAGCTTGACGGCGCCGGGCAAAATCTCCGGCGTCATGTCACATCGGCGGATGGTCGCGCGTCATGAGGTCGGAACCAGAAAGGAAACCGACCATGACCGTCAGACTTGATCCCCTTGCCGCCGCCCCTTCGCTGATGAAGGAGTGGCATCGCGCGTCGCTGGCCATTGCCTCCAGCCTGGACCCGAGCCTCGCCGAACTCATCGAAATTCGCGCTTCCCAGATCAACGGCTGCGCCAACTGCATCAACATGCACACGACCTATGCCCGCGAACGGGGGGAAACCGAGCAGCGCATCTATCTGCTGTCGGCCTGGCGCGAGGCGCCGTGCTATACCGACCGCGAGCGCGCCGCCCTCGGCTGGACCGAGGCGCTGACGCGGATCTGCGAAGGCCATACGCATGAGGCCGCCTACGAAGCGCTAAAAGCGCACTTTTCCGAGGAGGAGCGGGTCAAGCTCACATTGATGATCAACATAATCAATGGCTGGAACCGCATAGCGGTCGGCTTCGGCGGCTTTGTCGATCCGGCCGCCGTCAGGGCCGGCAACAAGGCGGCGGCCGCTTGACCGCGGAGCCGACATCCGAGGACGCTGCGGCGGGTTTCGAAGCGCTGCGCCCGAAACTCATGCGGGTCGCCTACCGCATGCTGGGCTCCGTCGCCGACGCCGAGGATAGCGTGCAGGAGGCCTTCATCCGCTGGATGAGGGCCGACCGCGCCGCGGTGCGCGAACCGGAAGCGTTCCTGCGCCGCACCGTGACGCGGCTCTGTCTCGACCAGCTTAAATCGGCGCGCCGCCAGCGCGAGACCTATGTCGGCCCCTGGCTTCCCGAACCGGTCGTCGAAGACGACGAGGTGGACGATGTCAGCCTGCCGTTGATGATGGCGCTCGAACGCCTGTCGCCGCTCGAGCGGGCGGCCTTCCTGCTGCACGACGTGTTCGGGCTGCAATTCGAGGAGGTCGCGGCGGAGATCGAACGTGATGCGGCCGCCTGTCGGCAACTTGCCGCCCGCGCGCGCAGCCACGTCCGCGAAGCGCGGCCGCGCTTCAAGGTCGAGAAGAAGCGCGGGCTGGAACTCGCCGAAGCCTTTTTCAACGCCTCGCGCAGCGGCGACATGAAGGCGCTCGGGGCAATGCTGAGCGCCGATGTCAGCGCTCACGCCGATGGCGGCGGCAAGCGTCCGGCGGCAACAGAACCTGCTCTCGGGTTCGATGCCGTCATGAAACAATACGCGGTCGTAACCGCATGGCTTCAGGACAATCGCTCCGAGCTTGTCCGTTTTGGCTTCATCAACGGATTGCCCGGCTTCATCACGCTGGAGGCCGATGGCGAACTCCAGACCACCGCGCTCGACATCGAGGACGGCAAGATCGCGGCGATCTATGTGATGCGTAACCCCGACAAGCTGAGGCATCTGCATTAGCTGGACGAGCCTCTTGCCGGTCACTTTGCTGGGCCACTCGGGAACCTTTGTTCCGCTGGCGATTTTGGCTATATCCTGGAGATCCGATTGGCCGGAAGGGTGCTGCCGATGATGACAAAATATCTTGCGATTCCTGCTCTCGTTCTTGGCATCATCGTCGGCATGTCTGCCCCGGCCTTCGCTGGCGACCGGCATTACGAGCGTCGGGTCGAGCATGAGCGCTACGTCCCCGCCGAAGGCGACCTCATCGACATCCTGTTCGGCGGACCACGCTACTATGACGCCATGCTGGTCACCACGGCTGCGGGAGCCTGCTCCTACCATCGCACCGGGCCGGATGCGAACGCGTTGAACAAGATCAACGATCATCATTGCGGGAAATAGTCTCAAAGCATGGCCCGGAGCGGCTCGGCGGTTCCTGGAATCGTCCGGAACCGCTCCGGGAAGATGAACCCACTACGCCGCGGCCGCGACTGAATAATCCATCCGCTCAAGGTCGGCGATCAGCCCTGGGCCGGTCGGCTGCCAGCCAAGCTGCTCGCGTGTCCACTCGCTGGACGCCGGCATGTCGAGGCCGGCGAACATGGCAAGCCAACCGAAATGATCGGCAGCCTCTTCAGGCGACAAGGAGACCACCGGCACATTGAGGCCGGCGCCGATCGCTTGCGCAATCTCGCGGGTAGAGATGCCTTCCTCGGCGACTGCGTTGTATCGTACGCCTGCCTGCTGCTTATCCAATGCCAGGCGGTAGAGCCGGGCCACGTCCAGCACGTGAGCCGCCGGCCAGCGATTGCGGCCGTCGCCGACATAGGCTGAAACGCCCTTTGCCCGCGTCTGTGCGACCAGCGGCGTGATCAGCCCCTGCTTGACCGTGTCATGGACCTGCGGCAGCCGCACGACCGACACTTTGACACCGGCCTCCGCCATCGCCGCGCCGGTCAATTCAGACAGGACGCGTGGATTGGGGTGCTCGGTGTTGAACACATCCTCTTTCGCCGGCTGCCCGGGCTTGGCATTGCCCATGCCGGTCCCAGACGTGATGATCAGCAGCCGGTCCGAGCCGGCCAGCGCACTGCCCATCGCCTCGATCGCGCGTTTATCCTTCTCGCAATTCGCCGCGAAATTCGAGAAATTGTGATCGAAGGCGGTGTGGATCACCGCATCCGACCGCGCCGCGCCCTCGCGCAGGCTGTCGAGGTCTTCCAGGTCGCCGCGATACGGCTCGGCGCCGGCTGCCGAAAGGGATCGCGCGCCTGCGTCGGATCGCGTCAGCCCAAGCACCTGATGCCCCGCTGCAAGGAGCTCGGGGACGATTCTGGAACCGATGACACCGGTCGCGCCGGTGAGAAATACGCGCATGGAAGTGTCTCCTGTATTGTTTCGAAGATGCTTGTCGCGCGATGGCTCATCATGTTAAAGTAGTGACGTCATCATGGTATAAATGCCAACAGGATCGAAATGCCTGTCGAGCCGACGAACAAGCTGGGCAATTTTCTTCGCGATCGCCGCATGCGGCTCGACCCGGTTGCATTCGGCTTCGCCACAGGGCGGCGGCGCACGCAGGGCCTGCGCCGGGAAGAGGTGGCTCAGCGCGCCAATATCAGCCCGACCTGGTACACCTGGCTGGAGCAGGGGCGCGGCGGCGCGCCGTCGGCGGACGTCCTCAACCGCATCGCAACCGGGCTGATGCTGACCGAGCCGGAGCGCGAGCATTTGTTCATGCTTGGTTTGGGGCGTCCTCCGGAAGTCCGCTACAAAGTAGTGGACAGTGTCACACCCCGCCTGCAGCGTGTGCTGGACGCTTTGGAAGGCAGTCCGGCCATCATCAAGACCGCGACCTGGGACGTGGTTGCGTGGAACCGCGCCGCCACCGCGCTGCTGACCGATTATTCCAAGCTGCCGCGTGAGCAGCGCAACATCCTGCGCCTTATGTTCGGCAACCCGCGCGTGCGCGCCGCGCAGGACGACTGGGAGAGCGTCGCCCGCTTCGTGGTCGGGTCATTCAGGGCCGATGCCGCGAGGGCTGGCGCAGGGGCCGAAGTTACTGAACTCGTCGAAGAGCTGTCCCGGATCAGCCCCGAGTTCGAGGCGCTGTGGCGCGACAATGATCTCGTCGCCGGCCATGGTGAAGGCGTGAAACGTCTCCGGCATCCCGAAGTCGGGCTGATCGAGTTGGAATTCTCGGTCTTCGCGGTCGATGGCCGCCCCGAGCTCGGCATGGTCGTCTACAATCCCGCAACGCCGGCGGACGCCGAACGCATCCAGGCGCTGATGGCGTCCCGCTCCGGCTGATAGGGTGCATGTTTTTCGAATTGCAGCCGGCTGCGCATCCGAGACAGAGGTTGCAGGGTCAGGGAGGTATTCCATGAACGTCGATTCAAGATGGTCCCCGTCCGAAAAGAAGGTCGCCCGCAGGGCCTTCGATGCGGCGCTGGAGGCGGCGCTTGGCAAAACAATGACCGAATTCAAAAAGAAGGCCGGCGATGTGGCGACGCCTTCCGACATGTGGGACATCGAAGACTATCTGCGACAGCAGCGGCGAACGATCGATCAGATGTTCGACTATCGCTATTCACAACTTATCGTCGTCTTTGCCACTCTCATCCGGGAAGGATATCTGGACGAGAGCCAGCTTGCGGGTTTGTCCGAAGACAAGCGGGAGGAGATGCGCAGGTTCCTTGCTTGGCATGCCAGGGAATAGAGCCTCGGTAGTCATAACCTTCGTGTCGCCGCGCGTCTGAGCGCCTGCGGCGGCTGGCCGAAGCTTCCCAGGAAGAATACCCGCGCGCATAGTGAAGGTGCTTGAGGCGTTCACCTTTGCAGAACGTCGTTGCCGTGCTGCCTGACATGGTCGATGAAGGCGCGCAGCTTGGGCAACACCTGACGTTTTTCCGGATAGTATAGAAAAATCCCGGCTGAGGTCGCGGCGAAGGGCTTCAGCACCTCCTGCAGCCGCCCGTCGGCGACCGGCGCGCTGGCGAGCGGCGAGGGCACCTGCGCCAGTCCTGCCCCCTGGATCGCCGCGCCAAGCAGCGTGGGATAGTCATGCGCGATGAGCGGCCCTGAAACGATGGCCTCGACCGGCTTGTTGCCGTCGATGAAAGGCCAGGGCGCCACCGTCCCGTTTGAACGGCGCATGCGCAGGCAGGCATGGCCGCGCAGGTCCTCGATGCGCGCCGGGACGTTGCGCAGGCGAAGGTAATCGGGACTGCCGACGACGGCGAAGGGCAGCGGCGGCGTCAGCCGCACCGCGACCATGTCGGCGGCGACGAACTGGCCGGGCCGGATGCCGGCATCGAACCCTTCGGCGGCAAGATCGACGAGTTCTCCGCTCGCCACGATCTCCAGCTCGATTTCCGGATAGGCCTGGCAGAAGGATGCAACGAGCGGCTCCAGCAGGACCGGCATGACCGACGGCGGCACCGAGAGCCGCAGCAGTCCGGCCGGCCGCTGACCAAGGTCGCGCGCCACCTCGCTTGCCGCGACCAGTTCCTCGAAGGCCGGCCCGGCGCGCGACAGGAAGCGTTCGCCGGCTTCGGTCAGGCCGACGCTGCGTGTCGTGCGGATGAACAGCGCCGCGCCGATGCGCGCCTCCAGCGTCCGTATCGCCTGGCTGATCGCCGACGGAGTCACCCTGAGCTCGGCCGATGCCTTTCGGAAATTGCGATGCCTGGCGACGCTCAGGAAAGCCTCGACGCCGTCGAGCGCCCCCTGCCTGACTGTGAAGTTCTGCTTCATGGCGCATCGATATTATCGCGGATAGTCGCAGGCCGAAAGCGGTCTTATGTCTGCTGCAACGATTGGAAGCTCAGAGGAACCTGCAATGACCGATAATGTCGATCGCGTTCGCGACCACTACCGCGCGACAGGCCTGACCGAACGGCTGAAGGCAGCACTTGCTGTTTTCGGACCGGAGGAGCAGCGGCTTATGCCTGAGCAACTGGCGGCGCTCGATCAGTTCCACACCCGCGGGCTCGCCGCGACCGCCGAGCTCGCCAGGCTAGCCGGCATCACCGCCGACATGTCGGTTCTGGATGTCGGATCAGGTGTAGGCGGACCGGCGCGCTTTCTCGCCGCGACCTGCGGTTGCCAGGTGACCGGCGTCGATCTCAGCGAGCCGTTCGTCGAGGCCGCGCGCTATCTGACCGAGCGCACCGGACTGAGTGGGCAGGTGTCGTTCGAAAGCGGCAGCGCGCTGGCGCTGCCCTTCGACGACGGTGAATTCGACGCAGTCTTGCTGCAGCATGTTGCGATGAACATCCACGACAGAACGCAGCTCTATCGTGAGATCAGACGCGTGCTGAAGCCGGGCGGCAGGTTTGCAACCTTCGACGTTGTGCTGAACAGCGGCGACCCGCATTATCCCGTTCCCTGGGCGCCGACGCCCGCGGAAAGCTTTCTGCTCACCGCCAGTGCGACGCGCGAGGCGATCGAGCCCGCCGGCTTCAATGCGCTGGTATGGCAGGACGACACCGCGCCCGCCAAGACCTGGTTTGCGCAACTGCGGGCGTCCGGTCCGCCCCCTTCGCCCAATCTCGGCGTCGTCATGGGACCGGGCATGATGGATCTTGCCGCCAACCTCGGACGCAATCTCATGGAAGGCCGGCTTGGCATCCTGACCGCAGTCTTCGAGGCTGTTCCAGGCAAGAGCTGAGGAACCCGCCATGTCGCCGGCGACCATCATCTGCGCTGTTGCGAACGGAGTGCGCCCATGAATACCAAAGAAATCATTGGCCTTAGCGTCCTGCTGGGGCTCGTAGCATTCGGCCGGGTAGCACAACTCTACATTTGGCCGCGTCTCCAGGTGATGGACAGGGAGGATGCGCTCAACGCATTGATCGCCCCTCACATGATCAGATACGCAGGTCTGAGCTTTTTGATGCCAGGCATTGTTTCCCCCCAGCTACCCCCTGCCTTCGCGCTTCCAGCGGCGTACGGTGACTTAACCGCCTCACTTCTCGCCATCGTGGCTACGTTCGCCCTCTCTGCGCGCGCATCCTGGGCGATCACCGCGGTTTGGTTGTTCAACATCGAGGGAAGTATCGACCTGCTGTTTGCCTATTACCAAGGTGTGGTGGGCATCGGCTTAGAGCCGGGCGTTCTCGGTGCTGCGTTCTACATCCCGACGGTGTACGTGCCCCTGTTGCTCGTTTCGCATTTCCTGGTGTTCCGACTGCTGTTGAAACCTGCCCCCCGTGTGCGGCCGCATTCGACCTGAACGTGCGACTTCCAGCACGGTTCGTTGCTGCCGAAGCGGGCGGTCACAGGAAAGGACGATCGGTGGCCGGCAGGGAACATTCCATAGAACGTTGCCAGGGCTGCACGACCAACGAGCGTCGGCGTGGTCGAGCGCGGCTTCCCACCGGGTATCTCTTTGAGGGGCCCTTGGGTCTCCAAGCTAGAGAGGTTTAAGTCATGTCGTCCTTGAACAACCGTCTGTCATCGGTCTCGCCATGGGCCAGTTTCGGCGTGTGCAGCCTCGCCATGTTTCTCGTGATGTTGGACACGACAATTCTGTTCGTCGCATTTCAAAACATCCGCGATTCGTTCGCAGGGACATCAGTGACCGAGCTTTCGTGGGTGCTCAATGCCTACACTATCGTATATGGCGCACTACTTGTTCCAGCAGGTCGATTGGCCGATCTCTACGGACGCAAATGGCTATTTGTGATTGCCGTTGTGATCTTCACATTTGCATCGGCGCTCTATGGTTTCGCCGGAAACTCCACTACGCTTATCGGCTTCCGCGTATTGCAGGCGGTAGGCGCCGCGCTTTTGACGCCGGCGTCGCTTGCGCTCGTCCTTGACGCCTTTCCTCCTCAAAAGCGCGCCATTGCGGTTAGTCTCTGGGGCGCCGTGGGCGCGCTCGCAGCAGCCGTCGGTCCGGCACTTGGGTCGTTTGTCGTCGCCTCGTTGGGTTGGCGCTGGGTGTTTTTTATCAACGTGCCCGTTGGGCTGGTGGCCCTGGGTCTCGGGGTGAATAGACTGAAAGAATCTCGTAGTCCGGAAGCCGGCGCACTGCCGGATGTCCCGGGCATTCTCATGTTGATCTTCGGTGTGGGATGCGTGGCGCTCGGTGTGGTCAACTCGTCAGAGTGGACATGGACCGCTCCCGCGACTTGCTACGCAATCGCCATTGGCTTGCTGGTCCTTGCCGGGTTTGTCGCGTGGGCCGCAAGGGTAAAATCTCCCGCTCTCGATCTGACGCTGTTTAGGGATGCCAACTTTCGATTTGCGAACACAGCGACGTTCGTATTCTCTCTAACGTTCACTGCAATGTTCTTCGGGTTTTTCTTTTTCCTGACGCGGGTCTGGGGCTATTCGCTACCGGTCGCAGGAATGGCAGTGACACCTGGTCCGTTGATGGTCATTCCCGTCGCGGTTCTGGCCGGCCGCCGAGCGGCACGCTTGGGTCACCGTGCGCTACTGGTGGGTGGAGGAATTATCTTTGCCCTTGGAGGGGCCTGGTATCTGCTCAGGCTCGGGCCAACGCCGAACTATCTGTCTGGTTGGCTCCCGGGACTACTACTGGGTGGCATCGGGGTTGGCCTGATTCTACCGTCGGTGACGGCGGCCGCGGTATTTGGCTTGCCTGCCCAGCGCTTCGGAGTTGGAAGTGCGGTAAACCTTTCGATCCGCCAAATGGGCTCGGTGTTCGGCGTCGCGCTCGTGATTGCGCTGCTCGGAAACGCCTCCGGCCCGGCAGCGATTTCGAATTTCCATATCCATTTCGCGATTCTAATGATCGGTGGACTTTTGACCGCGCTGTTCTCGGTGCCAATCAATACCAAGCCTGCTCTCCAGAACGCTCCAGCGCACCTCAACGAGGCAGCGGTTACCGAGCATGGTGTCTGAATCACATGACGGATTCCTTGGAAAGAGCACGCTTGCGCGCTTTCAGGCTAGAGCAATTCCAGGAAAAGTGTGACACGGTTTTCCGTCCGGAATTGCGTAAAAACAAAGGGATAGAGTGTTTCGCCGTTTCCGTGAAACGGTGAAACGCTCTAGCGTTGGAGCGACCCACAAGGAATCCGTGGCAATGACGTTCGATGATTTCCGCGATCGGCGCAGGTGGAAACATGCAGCCGCAACATGCAATTAGTCACGCGCATTCTCGATATCTACCGCGGCGCCGCGAACCCGCAACAGCTCTCCGCCTAATAAACCGGCGTCGCCATGTGCCGGGGCGTCGGCCACTTTTGCGTGTTATCGGGCTGCACCGGCCGCTCGAGATAGGTCGACAGCACCACATAGCTGCGCGTCGAGACGACGCCCGGCGTCTCGTAGAGGCGTGACAGAAGGCCTTCCAGCGCCCGCGTGTCCTCGGTGCGCACCTTGAGCAGCATGCAGCTGTCGCCGGCCACCGAATGGATCTCCTCGACCTCCGGACATTCGGAAATCGCCATCAGCTCCGGCGTCTTGCCCCAGCCCCTGGTGTCGACATGCACGAAGGCGAGCAGCGGCTTCTTCACCGCCCTCGGGTCGATGATCGCCGCGGTGGCGCGGATGGCGCCGCTGCGCTTGAGCCGCTTGACCCGCTCATGCGCCGCCGGCGGCGACAGGCCGACGCGGTCGCCGAGCTTGGCGTAGCTGATGGTGGCGTCGTCGACGAGCGCGCCTAATATTTTTCGGTCGATCGCGTCGATTTCGCGGGCCGGCTGCCTGTTCCGCTGAATGTCATCTGTTTCTGCGTCCATCTGGAAATTCCCCGTTGGTGCGGAATTTAGTTCGGGTATTATGGCGATATGTCGAACGGTGATCAATCAGCAATTCTGACGGCCACATCCCGCGCGCCGATCCCGGCGGCCGCATATCTGCTCACCGGCTGCATCGCGGTCATCGGTTCGAACTCGCTTGTTCTTGGCCCGATTGCGCCAGCCGTCGCGGCATCTTTCGGGGCAAGCGTGCCGGCTGTGATGACGGCTGCCGCCGCCTTCGGCCTCGGCACCTCGGCCAGCGCGCTCTTCCTTGCCCGTTACATCGACAGGCTCGGCGCGCGGCGCATGCTGCAAGGCGCGTTGATGCTGCTTGCCCTGGCGCTGGTCGCCAGCGCCCTGGCGCCGGCGGTGACCGCGCTGATCGCCGCCCAGCTTGTCGCCGGCATCGCCGCGGGCATCGCCATGCCGGCGATCTATGCCAGCTCGGCGGCGATTGCGCCGCCCGGCCGCGAAAGCGGCACGATCGGCGTCGTGCTTACCGGCTGGACGCTTTCGATGGTCGCCGGCGTCTCGCTGTCGGCTGTGCTTGCCGATCTCATCCACTGGCGCGCCGTCTTCGCTGCTGTCGCGCTTTTGGCCGCGACCGGGGTTGCCGGCCTGGCGATGAGTTCGCTGCCCGACGAGAAGAAAAGCGGTCCGGCGCCTTCGCCGCTCGGCGCGCTGGCCGTGCCGGGCATCCTGCCGCTTCTCGTCGCCTGCGGCGCCTTCATGACCGCCTTCTACGGCGTCTACGGTTATCTCGGCGATCATCTCCACGAAGGGCTCGGTGAGCCGGTCAGCGTCAATGGGCTGGCGGCGGTGGCCTACGGTCTTGGCTTCGGCGCGGCGGCACTGCTCGACGGTGTCATCGACCGCCTCGGCGCGCGCCGTGTGATGCCCTTCGCCTATTTGCTCGTCGCTGCCGTCTATGTCGCGATGGCGGCTGGCAGCGGCGGCTTTGCCCTGCTTCTGGCGACGGTGGCTGTCTGGGGCCTGGCCAACCATTTCGGGCTCAACGTCCTGGTCATGCGGCTGACCGCGCTCGATCCTTCGCGGCGCGGCACCATCATGGGCCTGAACAGCGCGGTGACCTATCTCGCCGTCACTGTCGGCACCGCCGGCTTCGGCCCGCTCTATACGGGTCTCGGCTTTGCCAACTGTGCCTTGATCGCCGCTCTGCTGATGCTGGTCGCGGCATCCGCTGCCGCATGGCGCTCGCCAGCCCAGCCGTAACGCTTGCACCTCCGTTCGGTCCTTCGCTACAGCTCGGCTTCCGAACCGAATCCGGATGCGCGATGAAGACGACGCTCGAGATCACTGCCGAGCCCCTGCCGCGGGACCTCGCCTTTCTAGGCGAGCGCCTCACCGCCTTCAATGACGGCGACGTCGGCGCCTCGGACAGGAAGCCGCTTGTCGTCTTCGTTCGCGACAATGCCGGCGAGATCGTCGCCGGCATTTCCGGCTACACCGCCTGGGGCTGGCTCTATGTGCAGTGGCTATGGGTCGACGAAAGCTTTCGCGGCAGGCGCATCGCCGCCGGCATGCTCGACGCAGCCGAACGCGAAGCGCTGGCACGCGGCTGCCATGGCGCCTGGATCGACACCTTCAGCCCGACCGCCGCCAGAGTTTATGAGCGTCAGGGCTATCGGCCGTTCGGCACGCTGCCCGACTTCCCGCCCGGCCGCCACCGCATCTTCCTGCAGAAGCGCCTGGCTTAGAGCAATTCCAGGAAAAGTGTGACACGGTTTTCGGTCCGGAATTGCGTAAAAACAAAGGATAGAGTGTTTCGCCTTTTCCGTGAAACGGTGAAACATTCTAGGCCTGATCAGCCGGCCAGCCGGCCGCCGCGCATCGGCTGCGGCACGCCGGTCGTGCTCGGAAAGCTGATCGGCAGGCCGCGCAGCACGCGCACCGCCAGGAAGGCAAAGCACTCGGCCTCCACCGCGTCACCCTTCCAGCCGAGCGTCTCGGCCTGCACCACCTCGACACCGGCGCGGCTGGCAAGCATTATCATCATCGTCGGGTTGCGGCGGCCGCCGCCGCTCACCGCCAGCCGCTTCGGCCGGCGCGGCAACAGGTCGAGCGCCTTGCCGACGGCGGAGACAGTGAAGGCCGTCAGCAACGCCGCGCCATCCTCCACATCGAGCCCGTCGGCCATCGCTGCGGTGAAGTCGAAACGGTCGAGCGACTTCGGATAGGGCTTTGTCAGATACGGATGCTGCAGCAGTCGCGCCAGCCTGTCCTCATCGACGGTGCCGGCGGCCGCGAGCCTGCCGTCCCGGTCCATCTCGCCGCGCCCCTTCGCCTTGATGAAGTCGTTGAGCGGCGCGTTGGCCGGCCCGGTGTCGAAGGCGACGATATTGTCCTTGCCGTCCCACCATGTGATGTTGCCGACTCCGCCGAGATTGAGCACGGCGGTGTCGCCGCTGGCATCGGCTTCCTTCAGCAGCGCTGCATGATAGGCGGCGGCTAAAGGCGCGCCTTGCCCGCCGGCGGCCACATCTGCCGAGCGGAAGTCATATGCCACCTTTGTGCCGAGGATTGCACCCATCAACTCGCCGTCGCCGAGCTGGCGCGTGCGGCCGATCCGGCCCGGCTGCGGGGCGCGGTGCAGCACGGTCTGGCCGTGGAAACCGACCACGCCGATATCGGCCATCGTCTTGCCCTGGCTCTCGACAAGGTCCTTGACCGCCGCCGACTGCGCGCGGGTCAGCGCCTCTTCGGCCTCGCGAAAGACCGCCGGCTCCGGCCCCTCGAAATTCCAGACCCTTGCCTGGCGCAGCGTCTCTTCCAGCAAGGCGCGGATCGATTGCGGGTAGGGGGCCAGCGTATAGCTGCCGAAATCGGCGATGCGTTCGCCGTCGGTCTTGATCAGCGCGACGTCGATGTTGCCGTCGAGCACGGTGCCGGTCATCAGGCCGACGGCCCAGATTGGTTCCATGGTCGTATCCTTAGACGCTGCCGCCAATGCGATTCCCACTGAAATCACGTGTCGGACGGATTGGCCCGGCAGGCAAGGCCTTCGCCTGTTTCGATTTGGGTTGAGCCTGAGGGCAACTGCCGGCGCTTTTTGCGTCGAACGGCGAAATCGCAGCAACGCCGTTCTTGCCTCTCGACGAATAAGGCGCGACCTTGCGGCAGACGGTATCGGCGTCGATACGCAAATTCGCAAGGAGGAACGATATGGCAGCCGACGTCGCAGTGATCGCAGGCGCGGGACAGGGCCTGAGCGCCTCATTGGCGCGGCTCCTCACCAGGGAAGGTTTTCGCGTTATTCTTGCCGCCCGTAATGTCGACAAGCTGGCAGCGCTGATCGGCGAGACCGGCGCGCAAGCCGTGGAAACCGATGTCTCGGACGCCGCCTCCGTCGCCCGGCTGTTCGAAGCGGCGGACAAGCTCGGGCCGCTTGAGATTGCCGTCTTCAATGCCAGCGGCCGCACGCGCGGCCCGATCGCCGAGCTCGATCCGGAGGCTGTCAAGCAGGCCTTGCTGGTCGGCGCCTATGGCGGCTTCCTGGTCGGCCAGCAGGCGGCGCGCCGGTTGCTGGCGCGCGGCTCCGGCTCGATCCTGTTCACCGGCGCCACGGCAAGCCTCAAGGGCTTCTCCGGCTCGGCGGGTTTTGCCATGCCGAAATTCGGTCTGCGCGGACTGGCGCAGTCGATGGCGCGCGAACTCAACCCGAAGAACATCCACGTCGCGCATTTTATCATCGACGGCCAGATCGAGCCGTCCGGACAGGCTGCCGAGCCCGACCGGCCGGATCGCCGCCTGTCGCCGGACGCCATCGCCGAGACCTATCTCGCGGTCCATCGCCAGCATCGCAGCGCCTGGAGTTTCGAGGTCGAGCTCAGGCCCTGGGTCGAGACGTTCTGAAGCAGCCGCCCGCTCCCTCCGTCTACTTCGTTTGAACGCAATTTGCCGGCCGGCGCGGGATCTGAGCGCCGGCTTTCCTCCGTTGGCGTCGAGATTGGATCGTGCATTGCTTGGTTCGCGGTGCATCGCATGTAACCGTGAGCCAGGTGCAATGCGCGGCAGAGGAGCCTGTCCATGCCCAGAATAATCCCGGTGCTCGATCTCGACCGTCTCGAACAGGGCGAGGCGGAGCGCCGAACGTTCCTCTTCGATTTGCGCACCGCCGCCCGCGATGTCGGCTTTTTCTACCTCACCGGGCACGGCATAACGCAGTCGGATATGGAGGCTGTGCTTGGCGCCGCGCGCTGGTTCTTCGCCCTGCCGGAGGCCGAGAAGCTGGCAATCGAGATGATCAAATCCCCGCAGTTCCGCGGCTATACGCGCGCCGGTGGCGAGTTGACCAGGGGCAAGGCCGACTGGCGCGAGCAGCTCGACATCGGCGTCGAGCGTGCGACGATCCCACAAGGGCCGGGCATCCCAGCCTGGACGCGGCTGCAAGGGCCGAACCAATGGCCCGCGGCGCTTCCCGAATTGAGGCCGGCGCTGCTGGCCTGGCAGGCCAGGGCGACCGAGGTGGCAATCCGCCTGCTCAAGGCCTTTGCGCTGTCGCTCGACCAGCAGGAAGACGCCTTCGATCCGATCTATCGCGGCGAGCCCAACCACCGCATGAAGATCGTGCGTTATCCCGGCCGCGACGCCGCCGGCGACGACCAGGGCGTCGGCGCGCATAAGGATGGCGGTTTCCTGACGCTTCTGCTGCAGGACGAGAACAAGGGGCTGCAGATGGAGTACGACGGCAGCTGGGTGGATGTGGATCCGATCCCGCAAACGCTGGTGGTCAATATCGGCGAATTGCTCGAACTCGCCTCGAACGGCTACCTGCGGGCAACCGTGCACCGCGTCGTCACGCCGCCGGCCGGCATCGAGCGGATTTCCGTTCCGTTCTTCTTCAGCGCCCGGCTCGACGCGATGATCCCATTGCTCGACCTGCCGGAGGAACTGGCGGCGGAAGCGCGCGGGCCGGCAAGCGACCCGGACAATCCGCTGTTTCGCAACGTCGGCGTCAATGTGTTGAAGAGCCGCCTGCGCTCGCACCCGGACGTGGCGCGGCGGCACTACGCCGATCTCCTGGAAGGGGCACCTGCAGCCGGCTGAGAGTTCACCGCTCCGCGCGAGATTTTTCCGCAATTGGAGCATTTTTTGGAATTCTGTTCGTCGCAAACGCGCCGGTCAGTGCCCAAATAACGCATATCGTCCGGTGTTTTCCTCCCATTGCGCCGGGCGATGTTCCCCTCTGAAGGTTCTGACCTTCATTTTGGCCGGGCCGCTTTACCAGCGCCCGGCCTTTTTCTTGCGAGCGTGCGGCTGCGCATGCCAGCTAAAGCATGTCTCCCGAAAGTGTGCAGCGGTTTCGGGATAAGACATGCTTAAATCAAAGATCTAAAGCATGTCGCGTGAATCCTTTTCACGCGAAATGCTTTAGACAAGCCTCTGCCCGCCATCGATGTGCATCGTCTCGCCGGTCGTGAATTCGCTCTCCATCAGATAGAGATAGGCTGGGGCGACATCGGCGGGCGTCGCGATCCGTTTTGCCGGCAGGCGGGCGGCCATCTCGGCAAAGAAGCCGGATTTGGCCTCTCCGACAATGTCGTCCCACATTTGCGTGTCGACCCAGCCGGGCGACACGATGTTCACCCGCGTCGGCGCCAGCTCCAGCGCCAGCGCGCGGGCGAAATAGCTGAACGAGCCGGCGATCGCCGAGACGACCGAGCCTCCGGGTATCGGCGGCCGGTCCTTGTTGATGCCGGAGGTGAAGGTCATGGACCCTCCAGTCTTCAGCGTCCGCACCGCGTGTTTGGCAAGCATGACGGCGCCGATAAACTTGCTGTCGACGAAGCTGCGGACGAACTGCATGTCCGTCTCCCCGACCGGATAGTTGGGCGGCGGCGTCCCTGCTGTCGCCACCAGATGATCGAACGCGCCCGCATCGTCGAACAGGCGGAAAACGTCAGCCTCGTTGGTCATGTCGGCGGCAATGCTCTTGACCAGGCCGGCGCCGGCGAGCGCCTTCTCGGCCGCCGTCAGTTTCTCGGCCGAGCGGCCGACGATCACCACCTCGGCGCCGCTTTCGAGCGCGGCCGCCGCGACGCCGAGACCGATGCCGGAGCTGCCTCCGACGACGATTATTTTCTTGCCCTTGAGCGTAGCCATGGGTTTCTCCGTCATTCAGAAAATGAGTGTTGGGTTACGAGCGTTTGCGTCACGAACGGACGGCGTGGGCTGCCTCGAGATCGGCGACGACGATCTTGCTCATCTTGTACATCGCCCGCGGCGCCCGTTCCGCCTTCTGGCGGTCGGGGTCGTTCATGAGGCGCAGCGCCGCTTCCGGGATGACCTGCCAGTAGACGCCGAATTTGTCCTTCAGCCAGCCGCAAGGTTTTTCCGAACCGCCGTCCGCGGTCAGCGCGTTCCAGTAATAGTCGTTCTCGGCCTGGTCCCTGGTCTCGATATAGAGCGAGATCCTTTCATTGAAGGGCGGCATCGAGCCGGCGTTGAGCGCGGTGAAGCGCTGCCCTTCGAGCTCGAAGTCGAAGATCGCGTGCGGAACCGTCGTGCCGCCGATGAAGTCGGTGAACTCGATCGCTTCCAGCGCCCGACCATTCCTGAACACCGACAGATAGAAGTCGCGCGCCGCTTCGGCATTGAGGTTGAATCAAAGGAAGGGGTGAACGGTAGCCATGTTGTCCTCGTGAGCTTTGATCACAAATCCTGTGAGGATTTTTGGCTGGAAAAGGCTCGACGGACAAACCAAAATTTGGCAAGTATTTGTTACCAGAACTCACAAATGTTGGCTGATACGATGGCTCGCAGACTGCCGCCGCTGAATGCATTGCCGGCCTTCGAGGCCGCCGCCCGACACCTGAACTTCTCCAGGGCCGCGGACGAGCTCAACGTCACGCATGGGGCCGTCAGCCGGGCAGTAAAACATCTCGAGGACCAGCTCGGCGTGCAGCTCTTCGAGCGCGCGACGCGCTCGGTGCGCCTCACTGCTGTCGGCGAACCTTATGCGCGGGCGGTGCGCGAGGCGCTCGACCGGCTCTCGGCCGCCACGCAGGCGGCGACTTCGCGCCATTCGGGCTCGACATTGAACGTCAGCACTTCCGATGGCTTTGCCGGAAATGGCTGGTGCCGCACCTCTATCGCTTTCACCGCGCGCATGGCGATATCGACGTCAGGGTTTCGACCACCGGCAGGCTGACCAACTTTCTTGGCGACGGCATCGACGTCGCCATCCGCTATGGCGGCGGCAACTATCCGGGGATGACCTCGGAATTCCTCACCAGCGAGGAGGTCTTTCCGGTTTGCAGCCCAAGGCTGCTGGACGGTGCGCGTGCGCTGCGCAAGCCAGAGGATCTCAGGCATCACACCTTGATCCGTGACAGCTTTCCGATCGACTGGGCGACCTGGCTCGCGAGTGCAGGGGTCGAGGGCGTCGACCCGCATGGCGGGCTTACATTCGACTCCTACACCTTCGCGGTCGAGTCGGCGGTGCAAGGCGAAGGCGTGGTGCTTGGCCGAACCATGCTGGTTGCGGCCGACCTTGCGGCCGGCAGGCTTGTCCGGCCTTTCGGTCACGCGCTGAAATCCGTTTCCAGCTTCTATCTCGTCTACCCGCCGGAGGCGATCCGCCAGCGCAAGGTAAAGGCCTTTCGCGATTGGCTCTTTGCGGAAATGACACCGCTCCGGGACTGACGCCGAAGCGATGTGGCGCGCGAAAACTTTGCTTCGTCGGGACCTACACCAACGCGCCGCAAACGGCTATCTATCATCGCGCATCATGGTTCGGGGTCATGAGGGGCGGGCGGCTTGCAGCTGGATTTGAAAACAATCGAGGCGCTCGCCCCCGACCAGGCATCGCTTGGCGCGGCCGCCAAGCTGACCAAGCGGTCGAACTGGCCCCGCCTTGAGACGCACGAGCAGCTGGGCCTCATCTGGGGCGAATGCCAGGGCTCCGGGTCGAACCCTTACCGGGTCATGTTCGATACCGCCGACCATGGTTACAAATGCACCTGTCCGTCGCGAAAATTCCCGTGCAAGCACATCCTGGCGCTGATGTGGATCGGCGTCACGGCGCCCACCACCTTCGATCGCGTCGATCAGACGCCCGATTGGGTGAACGACTGGATTGGCCGCCGCCGCAAACCGGGGCAGCAGCCGGCCCAGCCGGGCACCGAAGGCAAGAGCATCGACGACGCCTTGCAGCCACAGGAGAGCCCCGCTCCGGTCGAGGATGCCGCGGCCGCCGAACGCCGCGAGGCGGCCCAGCGCAAGCGGGCCGAGGATACGCGAAGCGCAGTATCGGCGGCGCTCGATGAACTCGACCAATGGATAGCCGATCAGCTGCGGCTGGGTCTGTCCGGCTTTGTCGACGCCAGCAGCGAGCGCTGCCGCCGCATTGCAGCCAGGCTTGTCGACCTCAAGGCGGCCGCGCTTGCCGGCCGCATCGACGAACTGCCATCGCGGCTACTGGCACTACGGAATGAAGAGCGGCCGGATGCGGCAATCCGCGAGCTTGGCAAGCTGGTGCTGCTCGCCAAGGCCTGGCGGGCCGCGCCTGACGATCCCGAACTGAAGCGCCTCGTCTCGACATCGGAGACGCGCGAGCAGGTCCTTGCCCATCCCGACGCCATCCAGGTCGAGAGCGATTGGGAGGTTCTGGGAGAGAAGATCGAGACCCGCCGTGACGGCCTCGTCAGCCACGCGACCTGGCTGCTCGACCTGAAAAGCCCCACGCCGCACTTTGCCCTCCTGCTCGACTTCTTCCCGGCGTCGGCCGGACGGCGGTCCAACGCCTTCGCTCCCGGAGACCGCTTCAAGGCGAGGCTGGTGTTTTATCCGTCCCGCAGCCCTCTGCGGGCGCTGGTCGCGGAACGCTTTGGTGACGTGGCATCCGGCGCCTGGCCTGAAGCTGGTGTGAACACAGCCGCCGATCCGCTCGCCGCCTATGCTGCCTTCCAGGACGGTGCGCCTTGGCTGTCCGATTGTCCGCTCGTGTTGCCGCCGGGGACAATCCAGCTGGACGAAAGAGATGCCGCCTGGTGGCAGGGGGCCAATGGTCCGCAAGGCATCGCCTTACCGGTGGCAGGCACGGTCAACCAGACCGTGCTCGGTCTCGACCTCACGGCCACGGCCGCACTCTGGAACGGCGCCAGGCTGGAACTGCTGGCCTCGCAGAGCAGCATCGGGAGGCTCGATCTGTCATGAACGAGCTCGAGCAGGCAGGACTGGCGCGGCTGCGCGACGGCTGGATCTCGGGCGGCGCGGTTTTCGAACTCGCTCCCGCGGAGTGGAAGACGGTCGCGGCAGCCGCGACCCCGGACGAGCAGGAGCGGCGGCTATTGGCCATCGCCGCGCAGGCGCTCGATGTTGCGCTGCGACCGGCAGCACCCAGGACGCTGAAGCGCCGTCCGCCGCTGCCTGTGCTTGCGCTGCCGCTGCTCCCCGATCGGCTGCGGCCGCTGCTGCGGGCCGCGCTGAAGCATGCAGCCGATGCGAGGCGCAAGGCGCAGGTAGTCAAGCTGGTGGCAAGCCGCGGCTTTGTCGCCCATCCAATGGACTGGATGCCCGCCACATCCGACCAGACCGCCCCCGATGTCTATGCGCCCTGGATCGACTGGCAGGCGAATTCTGAAGGGCAACGGCACGGATCGCTCGACAAGCTGACGGTGGAAAACTGGACCGATTTCTATCCGGCAGCCCGTCGCGTCGCGCTGGCCTCGATGCGCTGGAGCGAACCGGCGGCGGCCAGGCTGCTGATCGAATTAAAGGCGCCGGCCGAATCCGCCGATGTCAGGCTGTCCCTCGTCGAACTTATCCGCATCGGTCTCGGTCCGGCCGATGCGTCGTTTCTGAAAAGTCTTGCCACCGACCGATCCGGCAAGGTCCGCGAACTGGCGGGCCGGATGCTGGCGATGCTGGGCGAAAAGGGCGACGGCGGGCCGGACCTTCCCGTGAACGAACTTGCCGGCTTCATCGAGGAGGGCAAGGCCGGCTTCATCCGCCGTCGGATCACATACAATCCGGCAAAGACGAAGTCGCATGCGCAGGAGCAGCGCCGCGCCGAACTGTTCGAGCTCTGCAACCTGGTCGACCTCGCGGCCCGCTTCGGCGTGAGCGAGTCCGATTTCATAACCGGCTGGCAGTTCGGCACCGACAACAATGCCGACATCCTTCTTTCGCGCATGGTTGCCGCCTCCGGCAGCGATGCCGTGGTCGCGCATATGGCCGACATGCTCATGGCTGCCGGCGGCAAGCCGGCGTTGTTCGTGCTGCATCTGATGCCCCGCCTGGACGGCCGCAGGCAACGTGTCCTCATTCGTCAGATCATCAAGGATGCGCAGTTTCCTGCAGCGCTTCATCTGGCGCATGACATCGACGCCGGCTGGCTGGACTGGGATGACGTTTCGAACGGACGGTTTCTTGCCGTCTTTCGCTCGGGGATCTCCGCCAATGACGATCCCACGCGACGGGCTGTGGAAGACATCGCCGAGACGATAGGTTGCCTGGCAACGGCGCCGGCGGCTGCAAAATTCATCGACGAGACCGTCGCCGCCGGCCTACCACCTGCTTCCCCATCGCTCGCCCTGCTGCGGCTCAACGCAGCGCTGGCCGAAAACCAATCCGTCCAATGATCAAGCTGGAGACGATCGCATGAACGCAGCCATCCGCCTTCCGGTCGAAGAGGTCTATACGTCCGAACTGCAGGCGCTGGCGCGCGGCGACGACCGCCAGAGGCCCGCCGGCTGGAGCCTCTCGCCCAAGGCCGTGCTGACCTATCTGATGGGCGGCAAGGCCGCCGACGGCACGCTTATTTCACCAAAATATGTCGGCCGCCGGCAATTGATGGAAACCGCGGTCGCCACCTTGGCCACCGACCGGGCGCTGCTTCTGCTCGGCGTCCCGGGAACGGCGAAATCCTGGGTGTCGGAACATCTCGCCGGCGCCATCATGGGCAACTCGACGCTGATCGTCCAATGCACCGCCGGCACCGACGAGAACCAGATCCGCTATGGCTGGAACTATGCCCAGCTCCTGGCGAAAGGCCCGAGCCAGGAAGCACTGGTGCCGACGCCGCTCTACCGGGCCATGCAGGACGGCAAGCTCTGCCGCCTGGAGGAACTGACGCGCATGGGCTCCGACGTTCAGGATACGCTGATCACCGTGCTGTCGGAAAAGATGATGCCGGTGCCTGAACTGAACACCTCGATCTACGCCCGGCGCGGCTTCAACATCATCGCCACGGCGAACAATCGCGACAAGGGCGTCAACGAGCTCTCCTCGGCGCTGAAGCGGCGCTTCAATGTCGTGGTCCTTCCTCTGCCGGAGGACATGAACGAAGAGGTCTCGATCGTCTCCCGGCGCGTCGGCGAGATGGCCGGCGGCCTGGACCTGCCGGTGCCGAAGAACGTCGGCGAGGAGATCGCCCGCGTGCTCACCATCTTCCGCGAATTGCGCTCCGGCGCCACCGCCGACGGCAAGGTGACGCTGAAGACGCCGTCGGGCTCGCTCTCCACCGCCGAGGCGATCGCCACGATGGTCAGCGGCCTCAGCCAGGCGGCGTGGTTCGACGGCGGCAAGCTCCACGCAGAAGGCCTGGCGCCGAGCCTCGTCGGCGCCATCGTCAAGGATCCTGTCCAGGACAAGGTGGTGCTGGAGGAATATCTGGAAACGGTGCTGAAGAAGCGTCCGGACTATGCCGGCTATTACGCGGCGCTGAACGCGGCCATCTGAACCGTGGCGCAGGGCGGCATCAGCTATTTCGGCATACGCCATCATGGGCCGGGCTCCGCCGAGAGCCTGGTCAAGGCGCTGCAGGAATTGCAGCCGGTCGCCGTGCTGATCGAGGGGCCGGCCGACGCGTCCGCGCTTTTGCCGCTGCTTGCCAGTCCCGACATGAAGCCGCCGGTGGCGCTGCTCTGCTACCCCGAAGACGAGCCGGCCGCGACGAGCTTCTGGCCCTTCGCCGAATTCTCGCCTGAGTATCAGGCAGCTCTGTGGGCCGTCGCCAACAAGGCGGCGCTGCGCTTCATCGACCTGCCATCGGCGGCGCGTCTGGCCGAGGCTTCGCCTGAAAGTCCGACGGAGGCCGATGCCACTGAGGCAGAGGCCGCTCAAGGGCAGGTCGAAGAGGTCTCGCGGATCCATGATCCGATCGGCACCTTGGCGCGCGCAGCCGGCTATGAAGATGGCGAAAGCTGGTGGTCGGACATCATCGAGCAGAACCCGGCACCCGGCCCGATCTTCGCGGCCATCGCCGACGCCATGACGACGCTGCGCGACGGCGAGACCGCGATCGGCAGGTTCGAGGCGATGCGCGAGGCGCATATGCGGTTGGAGATCGCCGCCGCGCGAAAGGAGTTCGACGGACCGATGGCGGTCGTCTGCGGGGCATGGCATGTGCCGGCCCTGCAGGCACCGCATACGCAGAAGAACGACCAGGCGCAGCTCAAGGGCATCGGCCGGCGAAAGACCGTGATGACCTTCGCGCCATGGACAGGGCCGCGCCTGGCGTCGGGCTATGGTTATGGCGCCGGCGTTGTCGCGCCCGGCTGGTGCAAACATCTGTGGCGGACGCGCGGACACGATGAGGCCTCGGTCCTGTGGCTGGCGAAAATTGCCACGGTGCTCAGGGCCAAAGGCCATATGATATCGACCGCCTCGCTGATCGAGGCGGAGCGTCTGGCGCGGGCGCTCGCGGCCATTCGCGAACGGCCGAAGCCGGGCTTCGAGGAACTGCGCGACGCTTCGATCTCCGCCCTGTTCAACGGCGAGGCGCTGCTGTGGAAGATGGTCGAGGCCGAATTGCTGCTGGGCGCCGATGTCGGCGAGATTCCGCCTGACACGCCGCTGGCGCCGCTGATCGAGGACCTGCAGCGCAACCAGAAGGCGGCCCGGCTGAAACCCGAGGCTTTGGAGCGCGAGCTTTCCGTCGACCTGCGCAGCGAGAGCGGACTGTTCCGATCGACGTTGCTGCATCGCCTCAACGTGCTCGGCGTAAGCTGGGGCAGGCTGACCGACACCGGACGCAGCCGCGGCACTTTCCGCGAGCGCTGGATGCTGGCCTGGCAGCCGGAATATGCCGTCCGCCTGGTCGAGAACCTGATCTACGGGCCGACCATCGAGAAGGCCGCCAATGGCCGGCTGATCCAGGCGATCGGCGCCGGCGCGACGCTCGACACCCTCGCCACGCTGGTCCAGAGCGCCATCACCGCGGCGTTGAACCAAGCATCGGCGGCCGGTCTCGTCGCCCTGGAAGAGCGCGCGGCGCATAGCAGCGAATGCCTGGAGATCCTGGCCTCGGTGCCGCCGCTCGCAGACATCATCCGCTATGGCGAGGCGCGCAAGACCGAGACGGAGCGGCTCGGCGGTCTGCTGGAGCGGCTGATCGTCGAGTCCTCGATCGCGCTGCCTTACGCGGCGCGCGATCTCGATGCGCAAGCCGCCGCGGCGCTGATGGGCGCGATGCGCAAGGCTGATGAGGCGATCAGGCTGGCGGAGCCGGGCCAGGACGTTCTGGACGCCTGGCGCAACGGTTTGGCGGCAGTGCTGGACTCCTCGCGCTCGACAGCACTTGTCGCCGGCTGCGCCGCGCATCTGCTCTACGAGGCCGACCGGTTGTCCGCTGAAGCCGCGGCTGACCTTTTGGCAAAGCGCCTGTCGCCCGGAACGCCGGTTGCCGATGCGTCCGCCTTCTTCGAAGGCTTCTTCAGCGCCGCCGGCCAACGCCTGATCTATGACGAGGGTCTGCGCGGCGCGGTCGATGCCTGGCTGGTATCCCTCGACGAAGAGGCTTTCGTGGCGCATCTGCCTTTGCTGCGTCGCGTCTTTTCCAACCTCGACAGCATGGAGCGCAAGCGCCTGATCGAAGCCGTGCTCGGCCGAAGGGCAAGTCTGCCTTCCGGGCTGACGCCGGCGCCGGACGGCGGCGAAGCCTGGCGCCGGCATTTCGGGCTTCTCGGAAAGCTTCTTTCAGGGGACCCTGGCCATGAATGAGGACGCCGCCGGGCCCGATCACGACCCGATCGAAGGAGCGCGCGAGCGCCGTTGGCGGCTGGCGATCGGCGCGGACGATGAGTCTTCTTCCGCGCTATCGGCGGACGACCGGCGGCTTTCGGCGGCGCTCGATGCGCTCTATGGCGACGGCAGCGGCGACACGGCCGCCGACCAGCGCAAGCGGCGCGGCGGGTTAGGCCGCTCGGCGCCGCGCGTTGCGCAGTGGATGGCCGATATTCGCTCGTTCTTCCCCGAGCAGGTGGTTCAAATCGTGCAGAAGGACGCCTTCGAGCGGCTGAACTTGAAGCAGATGCTGATGGAGCCGGAATTCCTCAAGGCGATCGAGGCCGACGTCAATCTCGTCGCCGATCTGGTCTCGCTGCGCTCGGCAATGCCGGACAAGACTAGGGACATCGCCCGCTCGATCATCACCGACATCGTCGCCAAGCTGATGCAGCGTCTAGAACAGAAGACCGCCGAGGCGATACGCGGCGCGCTCGACCGCTCGCGGCGCACCAACCGGCCGCGGCAACGCGACATCGACTGGCCGCGCACCATCACCGCGAACCTTCGCCACTATCAGCCGGAGCACAAAACCGTCGTGCCGGAAAAGCTGGTCGGTTTCGCGCGCCGCCAGCGCCGGCTGGTCGACCTCGATGAAGTGACGCTCTGCGTCGACCAGTCCGGCTCAATGGCGAGTTCGGTCGTCTATGCCTCGATCTTCGCTGCTGTCATGGCCTCGCTGCCGGTCGTGCGCACCAGGCTCGTCTGCTTCGACACCGCGATCGTCGATTTGACAGACGAGCTCAGCGATCCGGTGGAGGTGCTGTTCGGCGTGCAGCTCGGCGGCGGCACCGACATCAATCAGGCCGTCGCCTATTGCGCCGAGCGCATCGAACGGCCGACCAAGGCGCATTTCGTGCTGATCACCGACCTTTATGAAGGCGGCAATGGCAAGGAACTGCTGCAACGGCTGGCCGCGCTTGTCCGTTCAGGCGTCAATGTGATCGTGCTGTTGGCGCTGACAGACCAGGGTCGGCCGGGCTATGATCCTTCCATGGCCGGTTCGGTTGCGGCATTGGGCATTCCGGTCTTTGCCTGCACGCCGGATCTTTTTCCCGACATGATGGCCGCCGCTCTGCGCCGCGAGGACATCGGCGCCTGGGCGGCCGGCGCCGACATCAAGCTCATCCGTGCCGATACGGAAGGGCCGAAAACGGATGCGTAAGGCGTTCGTCTACTCACAGGGCATTATTTGTTGGTGCGGATCTTTTGCCGCGGATTGATGCCGCCGGCGGCAGTGGTGTCGTTCTCGACGTCGCCCTCTGTCGTGTTCTCGCCAAGCTCGAGATCGTCGCCTTCCTTGATGCTGCCCTTTGATGTTCCGATGCCTGGATTGTTTTCCAGATCGGCATCGCTCGGTCTGCGTGATTTATGATGCTTGGTGCTCATGGCAGGCTCCTTCCAAGATTGCTGGATGAGGAACAGATTGGCCGCCGCGGATGTTCCGGGGCGCATTTGACCGCCGCCGTGCCCTGAGACCTCTTCAAAGTCCGAACGGATAGGTTTCGGGCACGCCGGTCCTGGCATGTTCCGGCCCAAGCGGCGTCACCGCTTTGGTCTTGTCGAACCAGACGAAGGCGTCGAACTGTCGCGGCAGCGAGACATCGGCATAGTGGCTGCGCAGTTCGGTTTCCGGCCTGTAGATCACGCCGATGAAGCGCTCCAGCCGCCGCTCCAGCAGGCGATGCCGCAGCGCGGCGTCGCGGTCCATATCGAGCAGGAAGCGCGACACGCCGCTGTCGTGGCAGAGCCGTTCATAGCTGTCCGCATGCGAGGGGCGCACCCGCATGACCTGCATCGGCTCGTCCCAATCCGAAGCCGCGGCCACCGTTCCGGAATCGGTGCCGAAGCCGATCAGTGCCGCCTGCTCGCCGAAGCGCTCGCGGCAGAGCTGGCCGATGTTCAGTTCCTCTCTTATCGTTCCCATCTCGGTGAAGCGGGCGTCGCCGATATGCGAGTTGTGAGCCCAGACAACCGCCTTTGAGTCCGGGCCGCGCGCCTCGAGCAGATGTTCGAGTGTTTCGAACATATGCGTGTCGCGGAGGTTCCAAGACTCCGCTCCGCCGTAATACATGATGCGATAGTAGCGCTCGGCCGCGGCGACCAGCCTTGCATTCTGTGCTGCGTCGAGGAAATCGGTGCCGTCCTGGCGGGCATAGTCCAACTGCCTGGCAAGCAGGTCGCGGCATTGCTCCAGAACCGCCTGCTCGCATTTGCGATAGCCGGCGCTGAGTACGGCGCGGCCGTAGGTCGAAGGCTCCTTCTGCCACGGCGTCAGGCAACCATAGCGTTGCCGCGCGGCGGCCGCCGCTTCTGGGTCGACCTGATCGAGATAGCGCAGCACGGCCGCGATCGATGCGCTCATGTTGTAGATGTCGAGACCGTAGAAGCCGGCCCGCCGGTCGGCTTCGTCGATGCCTTCGTTGTGATCCCGCATCCAGCCGACAAAGGCTTCGACATCGGTGTTGCGCCACATCCAGGTCGGAAAGCGCTGGAACGGCGGCTCGGCTGCCGCGCGCAGCTGCCGATGACGCACGTAGCGGTCGACGGCCGCGGCATCCGGCCAGTCCGCTTCCACGGCAACGATGGTGAAGCCGTGTTTTTCGATAAGCCGGCGTGTGATCGCCGCGCGCGCCCGATAGAATTCGGACGTGCCGTGGCTGGCCTCGCCGAGAAGCACGACGCGCCGATTGGCAAAGCGGTCGAACAATTCGCCGAAGGCCAGATCGCCGAAGTCGGGCAATGGTTCGGCTGCTGCGGCGATCATTTCGGGCAGGCTTCGTCCACGTGCCCGCGGGGTAATGATCGCCGGCCGGTCGTGGCGCGGCCGAGGCTGTTCCGCCCAGCCTTGTTCGCCGATGAGCGGAACGAATTGCACGCCGCCGAGGTCTTCCTCCTCATAGGTCGTCGCGCCGGTCCGCGTCACCTTGAGCAGCCGCTGGCCGTCAGCCTCCTTGCCGACCGGTATCACCAGGCGGCCGCCGACATCGAGCTGCTCCTGCAGCGCCAGCGGCGCGCCAGGGCCGGCGGCGGCCACTAAAATGGCGTCGAACGGCGCCGCGTCGCGCCAGCCCTTGGTGCCGTCGCCGGCGCGGACCTCGATATTGTCGTAGCCCAGCCGTTCGAACCGCTGCCGGGCGGTCTCGGCGAGCGCCGCATGGCGCTCGATCGTGTAGACGCGTCCGGCGATGCGGCTGATCACCGCCGCCGCATAGCCCGAGCCGGTGCCGACTTCGAGCACGCGGTCGCCGGGCTCGATCTCGGCCGCCTCGATCATGTAGGCGACCATATAGGGCTGCGAAATCGTCTGGCCCTTGCCGATCGGCAGCGGCGAGTCCTCGTAGGCAAATTCCTCGAAATCGGGATCGACGAAAGCCTCGCGAGGAACCTGGCGCATGGCATCCAGCACCTGGACATCCTCGACGCCGCGCTGTGCGATCTGGATATCGACCATCCTGCCGCGCGCTAAGGAAAGATCGGACATCGGCATTGTCCTGCTGTCGTTGCAAACCGCCGCCTTGCTCCAAAACCATCGGCAGCGGGGAAAGTTTCATTGGTGGAACGATTTCTCGCGCGTCGGCACCCGCAGGATCAGGGCGCCTTCTCGCCGACGATCTCGAACCGTTCGACCTCGAAGTGCTGGCCAACCACCGTCAGCACCTCGGTCGACGGCTCTTTCGCATCGGGCTGCTTCCATTCCAGCCTGTAAGAAAACACGAAACGGTCCTGGGCGGCGTTATGCTCCATGCAGACGAAGCGCGCGTCATACTTCAGCGGCCGCACCAACTGCCCGAGATCGGGCGGCGATCCCTTCGGCCAGGAGATCGCAAGCATCGCCTTATGTTTACGCGGGATATTGAGATCGACCCATTTCAGGGCCTGGAGCGTCACCAGGGTCAGCACCGTCGCGATCGCGCCGAGGCCGAACTGGCCGCCGCCAAAGGCGAGCCCGATCATCGTCATTATCCACATCGTTGCGGCTGTCGTCACGCCGGTGACGAGATCGCCGCGCCGCAGGATGGCGCCGCCGCCGATGAAGCCGACGCCGGTGAGCACGCCGAGTGCAAGCCGCATCACGTCCATGCGCACGAAGGAGTCCGGGCCCTTGCCGGATACATCGAGCAGCATGTTGGCCTGCACCATTGCGACGCAGGCCGCAAGGCCGACCAGGATGGTCGTCCGCAGCCCAGCGGTATGGCCGCGCGCCTCGCGGTTGAGACCGATCAGGAAGCCTGCAAGCAAGGTCAACAGCAGCCGCCCGACGAGATCGGGCCAGGTCGGATGTAGCGGCATATCGCAGCAGAGCGGTTCAAACATGTTTTCACCAGCGGCGCGGAGGCTGCCCGCCGTCGTCGCATTCTTAAAACAATTCCATCAGAAATGCACGGCGGCATCTCGCCCGAAAATGCATGAAATCAACCGCTTAAAACACAAGACATCCGCCTCACAAAATGAGCCGTCTAAGTGCGAGCAGTCGCAACGGGTGGCTAGCGGATGGCGAGGCTCAGCACCAGCGCCAGCACGACGATGCCGACGAGCCCGGCGATGAAGATGATGCGGCGGGCGCGCGTGCGCAGGATGATTTCGCCCTGCCGGGCGTCCTGTCCGGAAAAGACCGGACCCTCGCCTTTGCGGTCCTTGCTCATGATTTGCTCCTTCCCTGCGGATGAGCACGACGCGTCGAAGCGTCAGAACAGGAACCGATTTGCTGGCGCGAAGTTCCGGCCGAATTGGCGCGACCTGCCGGGCAGGGAGCGACAAGCTCTCCCGCCCGGCGGCCGGTTTTACCCGGTCGTGAAAAACTGTCGTGTCAGCCGAACTTCGGGTCGAGGCCGCCAGACTTGTAGCGCTTGGCCATTTCCGACAGTGGCAGCGACTTGATTTTCGGCGCGTTGCCGGCGGTGCCGAACTGCTCGAACCGCTCCTTGCAGAGCGTCTTCATCGCCGTCATGGCCGGCGTCAGATATTTGCGCGGGTCGAACTCCGAAGGGTTCTCGGTCAGCACCTTGCGGATTGCGCCGGTCAGCGCCATGCGGTTGTCGGTATCGATGTTGATCTTGCGCACGCCGTGCTTGATGCCGCGCTGGATCTCCTCGACCGGCACGCCCCAGGTCGGTTTCATCTGGCCGCCATACTTGTTGATGATCTCCTGCAGCTCTTCCGGCACCGAGGACGAGCCGTGCATGACCAGATGCATGTTCGGCAGGCGGCGATGGATCTCCTCGATGACGTTCATGGCGAGCACCGCGCCATCGGGCTTGCGGGAGAACTTGTAGGCGCCGTGGCTGGTGCCCATGGCGACGGCAAGCGCATCGACACGGGTGTCGCGCACGAACTGCTCGGCCTGCACCGGATCGGTCAGCAACTGGTCGTGGCTGATCGCGCCTTCGACGCCGTGGCCGTCTTCCTGCTCGCCGCCGCCGCTCTCCAGCGAGCCGAGCACGCCGATCTCGCCTTCCACCGAGACGCCGCCCCAATGCGCCATGTCGACGACGCGGCGCGTGATGCCGGAATTATAGGCATAGTCGGCCGGCGTCTTGCCGTCCTCCTTCAGCGAGCCGTCCATCATTACCGAGGTGAAGCCGTGCTGGATCGCGGTGACGCAGGTCGCTTCGTTGTTGCCGTGGTCGAGATGCATGCAGACCGGGATGTCGGGGTGGATTTCGACCAGCGCGTCGATCAGCTTGGCCAGCACCACGTCATTGGCATAGGCGCGTGCGCCGCGGCTGGCCTGCAGGATGACGGGCGACTTGGTCTCCTCGGCCGCCTCCATGATGGCGAGCCCCTGTTCCATATTGTTCATGTTGAAGGCAGGCACGCCATAGCCGTGTTCGGCGGCATGGTCGAGCAATTGTCTGA
This sequence comes from Mesorhizobium sp. B1-1-8, assembly GCF_006442795.2. Classification (NCBI taxonomy): domain Bacteria; kingdom Pseudomonadati; phylum Pseudomonadota; class Alphaproteobacteria; order Hyphomicrobiales; family Phyllobacteriaceae; genus Mesorhizobium; species Mesorhizobium sp. B1-1-8. Next base: position 5,138,068 of record NZ_CP083956.1, on the reverse strand, counting down.
GCGTGATGCGAGCCAACGAAGAGTCTCCCGTATCTGGTTTCGAGCCCGTGTTGAAAAGGCCGCCCGGGCGGGCCGCCCCGTCGCTTCTGGCCGGAATCCCGCCGGATCGCAACAGCCCGCAGACCTGCCCGGCGCAATTCTTGTTACAGCCTGTAGGAGGCTCGCTGGCGCTATTTCCGGCTGCCTTGCCTGGCCGCGAGCGAAAGCCGCACATCCTCTTCCGCTCCGTCCAGCAGGACGATCAACGCTTTGCTGGTGGCTGCCGGATCGCGCTTCTCGATGTTTTCGGCGATTTCCCGGTGCAGCTTCAGCGAATGGCTCTGCCCGGCCGGATTGTCATCGGAAAGCCGGAAGCTGATGACAAGCGCCGCCTCGATCAAGGCCGCCAGCGAGCCGATCAGCTCATTTGCGGACATGTGCAGGATCGACTGATGGAAGGCGAGGTCGGGAATGGCGAAGCGCTCGCCGTCGTCGCCGGCCTTCTCCATCTCTTCCAGAATTGCCCACAGCTCGGCTATCTGCTCAGGGGTCGCGCGCTCCGCCGCCAGCGCCCCGGCCATCGGCTCGATGGCGCGGCGCAGCTCGAACAGGGAACGCGCATCCTCGGCTGTCGCCCTCGGTCCGAACCGCCACATCAGCACGTCCGGATCGAGGAAATTCCAATCCCGGCGCGGGCGCACCCGCGTCCCCGTTCGCGGACGCATCTCCACCATGCCTTTGCCGGCGAGAACCTTGATGACTTCGCGCAGGCCGGTGCGGCTGGCGCCATAAGAGGCGCTCCAGTCGTCGCCGTTCGGCAACTGGTCGCCGGGAGTGAATTCGCCGCTGACGATGCTTTGGCCGATCTCGTTGAGCAGCCTGCCATGCAAGCCGGTATGGGATGAGCCCGCCATGAACGGCGCCATCCGGAGCATCCGTGGACGGCTGGCGTTAATCTTCATACTATTCCCATTATTCATATGATTGTCACGTGCGCCCCCTAGTAAGCACACCGTTGAAAAAGCAGCCAGAGCCGATCGACAAAATACCGCGCAATCGTAGCTGAAGAACCACAAAAATCTGGGCTTCTGACATCGCCGGCGGCGCCCCGTCGTCGCTCGATGTCGTGCGCGCATTTTGTCGACGAGCCATACAACAGGAACGCGACAGAATGTTTTCCTCAATGATTATGCGCGCCAGCCAGGCCGCCGCCGCGAAGCACACGGCAATGGCTTGCATCCCCAAAATCACGGCCTCCTGCCTTCTTGCGTCCGGAGCTCTCGTCATGGCGTCGGCGCCGGTCTTTGCCGCAGAACCGTGGATCATGGTCGAGAAGACGACCTTCACGGGCGACGCGATCGTCTCCAAGCAGCAGGGTGTGACGACAGACGGAACGAACTGGTATTTCTCCGGCACCAATGTGCTGGAGCGCACCGACAAGAGCTACAACCCCAGCCTGCAGGTCTCGCCGGCGATCCCGGACGTCCTCAAGCTGCCGTCCCAGTATTCCGACATCGGGCTCAACCACATCGGCGACATCGATTATGCCGATGGCTATCTCTACATTTCGCTCGATTCGAGCAAGAAGGACCCGGTCACCGGCGGCAAATACGAAAATCCGGTCTTCGCTGTCTACCGCGCCAGCGACCTCAGCTTCACCGGCCAGGCCTTCGCGCTCAATCCGCCACACGGCATCCATGACATCGCCAGCTGGGTGGCCGTCGATGCCAAAAACGGCCTCGGCTACGGCATGGCCTATGAGAACGCGACCGAAATAGCAGTCTACAATCTCGCCGACTGGAGTTTCAAGGAATACATCCCGCTGTCGCACACCATCGACCAGGCGCAGGGCGGCAAGCTGCTCGACGGCTGGATGTATTTCTCCACCGACAACGACGATAAGATCATCTACCGGGCGAACCTGAAGACTGGCGAAGTCGAGAATCTTGGCAATCTGAAGATCGACGGCGAGCAGGAAATCGAAGGTCTGTCCTTCAACATGACCAAGGACGGCTGGTCGATGTACATCCTCAACCGGGAAGCGCTGGAGGGCAATCCGAACGAGGAGGCCGTCGGCTTCTACCGCTATCTGCGCCCCTATGGGAACGCGCTTTCCGGCGAAGTCCATGCCGATATCATGGGCGCGCTCGTCGACGACAGCCGCTTCGCGCGGGATTCGGCAAACCGCCGGCTCCGTTCGGCCTTCGATGCGGATGACGTGTCCCTGACCACCGCCGCCATCGACGCGACAGGGCTGCATGCCGCGCCTGCCACGGCCGATGGCATCGTGATCTGGAGCGAGGCGCTGGCCATGACCGGCAATGTGAGCGGCTCGGGCGATGCCGCTGGCTTCGACCGCACCACCGCGGGTTTCGTCGGCGGCGCCGACATTCCGGTCGCCAGCTGGCGGCTGGGCGTGCTCGCCGGCTACAGCCGCACCAATTTCGACGTCACCGACCGCGCATCCTCCGGCTCCAGCGACAATTACGATCTCGGCCTCTATGCCGGCACGCAATGGGGGGCTCTGGGTTTCCGTGCCGGCGCGATCTATGGCTGGCACGATATCGACGTCCGGCGCAATGTCGTCTTCCCGGCCTTCAGTGAACAGTTGTCGGCGGACTACCGGGCCGAGACGGCGCAGGCTTTCAGCGAGCTCGCCTACAAGTTCGACACTAGCCTGGGCGCGTTCGAACCTTTCGCCAATCTGGCCTATGTCCATCTCGACACGGATGGCTTTGCCGAGACGGGCGGCACCACGTCCGCTCTGACCAGCCAGGGAGCCTCGAGCGAGAACACCTTCTCGACGCTTGGCCTGCGCGCCTCGACCCGGCTCGGAACCGGCATGACCGCCTTGCATGGCATGTTGGGCTGGCGGCACGCCTATGGCGATGTCCAACCGGCGACGACGCTTACCTTCAACACGGGAGCGTCCTTCGCCAGCGCCGGTGTGCCGATCGCCAGGGATGCGTTGGCGGTGGAGGCCGGTTTTGATGTTCTCCTGTCGCCCAAGGCAATGCTTGGCGCCTCCTATTCCGGCCAGATCGCCAAGGACGCGCAGGGACACACCTTCAAGATCAACTTCGATCTGAAGCTGTAGGCCGGAAAGAAACGCCGGTTGGGAATTCCGCCGGCGTTTCCTGTCTCAAGCGGCTATCCGCTCACGCGCGGCGAGGATCTCGACGCATGCCTTCGCCGCTTCCTTGCCCTTCGCGGTGAAATGCTCGTGAAAGAAGCGGTGGTGCTCGGCGCTGTCATGATGTGCGGGGTCAGCACCGGCACGCCGGTGGCAAGCTGCACGCTTGTCCTGAGGCTCAGCCCACCATGCCGGGCAGCCGTTCCGCCAGCGCGTCGATCAGGACCCTAACGCGCAAGGGCATGGACGGTGCCTGCGGCCAGAGCGCCGAGCTGTTGAATTCGATCGCGGTAAGATTTTCGAGCACCGTGACGAGTTCGCCCGACGCGACGCGCGGCTTCACCAGCCAGCACGGCAGCCAGGCAAGGCCCATGCCTGCTGCTGCGGCGTCGGCCATGGCCTCAATATCGTCCAGCCTGATGCGGCCGTTCATCGCCACCTCGGTGACGTCGCCCTGGCCATCCCGGAACAGCCAGGTGCGGATGCGCGCCGGATTGGCGTAGTAGATCGCCTCGTGAGCCTGAAGGTCGGCCAAGGCCGCCGGCCGTCCACGCTTTTCGAAATAGGCAGGCGAGCCGCAGACGACCATGCGTTGCCGGGCCAGCGTGCGCGTTGCAAGGCCTGCCTCGTTGGCGACGTTTCCATTGCGGATAGCAAGGTCGTACCCCTCCCGGACCACATCCACCGGCCGGTCGGTAAAGCCGATTTCCAGCATCAGGGCCGGGTACTTTGCAGCCACCTCGTAAAGAACAGGCGCAACGCAATACCGGCCGAAGATGGCCGGCACGCTGATGCGCACCTTTCCGGTCGGCTCCGTACGCCCGGTCTGCAGGGCGCTCTCGCCGGACTTCAGCGTGGCCAGCGCATTCTGGCAGTGTTCGTAGAAAACGCTGCCGTCCTGCGTCAGCTTCACGACACGCGTCGTGCGGTGGAAGAGGCGAACGCCGAGGCGCTCCTCCAGTCGCGAGATGCTCTTGCCGACGGCCGAGCGCGACAGATGCAGCTTGGTGGCGGCGGCAGCAAAGCCGCCCGTCTCCACCGTCGCCACGAATTCATGAATTCCACTCAGTCGGTCGACCATGGAAGCCCCATTGTAGATAGAATAGCTCCATTTAGAGGAAAAAATATCGGCACTGCAAATCAAAGGGCGCGAATATGATCGAAAGTCAAACGAAGGACATTCGGGAATAGCGACCTATGAACAAACATGTCGGCACGGAAACGATCAGGCAGTGGGCGCTGAAGGACATCGGCCGATCCAATCTGGAACTCGTCGAGGCGGCGAAGCCCGTGCCCGCGGACAATGAGGTGCTGGTAAAGATCGCTGCGGTGTCGCTGAACTATCGCGACAATCTTCTTGTCGAGACCGGGCTGGGCTTTTCACGGCCCAACGGCCAGCCCATGGTGCCGGGATCGGACGCAGCCGGCGAGGTGGCGGCCGTCGGCTCAGCCGTGACGCGCTTCAAGCCGGGCGACCAGGTGATCTCGACCTTCATGGCAGGCTGGGTCGAGGGCCTCGGGCCGGGCACGGCGCGCCAGCCGACCTCGGCGACGCTCGGCGGTCCTCTGAAAGGGCTTCTCGCCGACTATGCGGTGCTCGACCAGGAGTGCTGGGTGAAGGCGCCGAAAAGCCTGAATGCGGCAGCTGCCAGCACGCTGGTCTGCGCCGGGCTGACGGCCTGGACGGCGCTCGTCGAGCGCGGCCGGTTGCGCGCGGGCCAGACCGTGGTGGTGCAGGGTACGGGCGGCGTCGCCCTGTTCGGCCTGCAGATCGCGGCGGCACACGGCGCCGAGACCTTGGTCATCTCCGGCGACGACGCCAAGCTGGAACGCGCCAAGGCTCTCGGCGCCACGCACGGGATCAACCGCCACAACCAGGACTGGGTCGAGGCGGTGTGGGAGATGACCGGCGACCGCGGCGCGGACCATATACTGGAGATCATCGGCGGGGCGCATCTCGGCAAGTCGCTGGAGGCCGCGGCCGTGGGCGGGCGAGTGTCGCTGATCGGCATTCTCGAAGGCTTCGATGTCTCGGGCAGCTTCGCGATGCTGGCGCGCAAGCGCCTGATCGTGGAAGGCATTCAGGTCGGCCATCGCCGCTCGCTGGAAGACCTGGTCCGCGCCGTCGATCGTGCGGGGATCAAGCCGGTGATCGACGCCGAATATGAAATGGCGGATCTGCCCGTCGCGCTCGACCATCTCGCCCGCGGACCGTTCGGAAAGATCGTGGTGGCCGTGAACCCGAAAAAGTAGTCGCGCTAACCTGGGATGCGATTGGCTTGATGGAGATGGGAAGGGTCAGCACGCGCCTGTGCGCCGCAAGAGACCGGGAACGTCAGGCGTCCGGCTGCGTATATTTTCGGGGGAAGATCGGCTCTCACCCGCGCTCCGGAAACATGGCCTTCAACCCCTCGCGCGAAGCCTTTGCAACGCCGCGTTCCGTGATTAGCCCCGTGACCAGCCGCGCCGGGGTCACATCGAACGCCGGATTTGCCGCCGGCGTCGCGTCGGGCGAGACGCGCACCTGCGCGATGCTGCCGTCCGCCGTCTTGCCCCAGACCAGCGAGACCTCGTCGCCGGAGCGTTCTTCGATCGGGATTTCGGCCAGTCCGTCGGCCACCGTCCAGTCGATGGTGGGCGAGGGCAGCGCGACATAGAACGGCACGTCATTGTCGGCGGCGGCGAGCGCCTTGAGATAGGTGCCGATCTTGTTGCAGACGTCGCCGTCGGCCGTGGTGCGGTCGGTGCCGACGATCACCATGTCGATCTCGCCGCGCTGCATCAGATGGCCACCGGCGTTGTCGACGATCAGCGTATGCGGCACGCCATGGCCGGCCATTTCCCACGCGGTGAGCTGGGCGCCCTGGTTGCGCGGCCGGGTCTCGTCGACATAGACATGCACCGGAATGCCGGCTTCGGTCGCCAGATAGATCGGCGCTGTGGCGGTGCCGTAATCGACCGTCGCCAGCCAGCCGGCGTTGCAGTGGGTGAGGACGTTGACGGTCTCGCCCGGCTGCTTGCGCGCGGCAATCTCCTTGATGATTTCCAGTCCGTTCTCGCCGATGGCGCGATTGAGTCCGACATCCTCGTCGGCGATCTCGGCGGCGCGCCGATAGGCGGCCTCGGCACGTTGTTCGGCTGGCAGCGGTTTCAGGAAACGCCGCATCTCGTCCAGCGCCCAGCGCAGATTGATCGCCGTCGGCCGGGTCTTGTGCAGTGTCGCCCAGACGGCGTCGAGCGCTTCGTCCGACGCATCGTCGGTCATCTGGATGGCGACGCCATAGGCGGCGGTGACACCGATCAGCGGTGCGCCGCGCACCCACATGTCGCGAATCGCGGTGGCGATACCTGCCACGGTTCCGATCTTTTCGATGCGGAATTCATGCGGCAGCCAGCGCTGGTCGATGATCTCGACCGAACGTCTGTCATCGCTCAGCCAGATGGTGCGGTAGTGGCGCTCGCCGACGTTCAAAGGCTGTTCTCCTGTTCGATCAGCGCGGCCAGGGTGTTGACCTCGTCGATCCCGTGGATCTGGCGCCGGTTGACGGCCATGTGGCGGCCGAAGCGCAGTGCCTTGGCCTCACATGTGGCGCGCAGGTCCTGATCGGCAATGGTCTCGAAATCGGCATTGTGGGCGAGGCCGAGGATGCGCCGGTGCACCTCGATGCCGGCAAAGCCCAGCAGGTCGTCCCAGATCGAGTGCAGCATGACATCGAGCGCCTGCTCGGCGCCAAGCAGGTCGCCCTGATCCTCGAACAGGCTCTTCTGGTAGAGCATGCCGGTGCGCTCGGTCCGCCACAGATGCGAAAACTCGGCGCGGAAGACGGCCCAGGTCTCGGCGGTGACGTCAAGCAGGTAGGCGCGCATGGCATCGCGCTTGCCGTTCTGCTCATGGCCGCGCTGCGAAAAGAACGCCATCCAGAAATTGGCGAGCAGCATGCCGACGTCGAAGGCGATCGGACCGTAGAAGGCGAATTCCGGATCGATCATCCGCGTTTCGGTCTCGGTGACCATGATCGAGCCGGAATGCAAATCGCCGTGGAGCAGCGTCTCGGCATTGGCGGCGAAGAGGTGCTTCAGCCGCTGCGCCTCGACCTTGAGGTCGCGGTCGGCGCGCAGTTCGGCGACCAGGCCGTCGAGCTGTGGGCTGGTGTGCCGGTTCATCTTCGCGTCGAAATAAGGATCTGAGAACACCAGATTCTCGGTGATGTCGCAGAGCTCGACATTGTCGGCGAACAGCGCCAGATCGGCCTTGCGCTCCCTGGCCGCCATCGACAGGTCCGAGCCGCGAAACAACGTGCGGGCCATGAACAGGCCGATATCCCGGGCGATGTTCGGCAGCTGCCGGCCCTCGATCAGCGCGCGCCGCAGGATGATGTATGGCGGCGACAGATACTCCATGACGATCAGCGCCTGGCCTTCGTCGAAATGATAGATGGCCGGCACCGAGCCGGGCGCTCGGCGCTCTTGCCTAGTCAGCGCGTGGTATTCGAAGAAGGAGCGCTTCAACGGCAGCGGCCAGCTGTCGCCGACCAGCCGCACATAGGGCAGCGCCTGCTTGACCACCGCACCGCCCCGGTCGCCCTCGACGATGAAGACGAGGTTCAGATTGCCGTCGCCGACCTCGCGCACCTTCCAGCGCCCTGAATCCTCGCCAATACGCGTGGCCAGCGCTTCGTTATCGCCGAGGCGTTTTGGCAGCGTCTCCACCGACAGTGCTTCGAACGGCTTCTTCCCGGTCATCCTCGCCCCTCCTGCTCATGGTGTCCGAAGATAGCGGAGCCACGGCGGCGAGGCCAAGGTAGGAAGCGCTCTGGCAATTGTCAATCGTGTTGACAATTGCCGGATGAGCCCATAGCGTCGCGGACAGGGAGGAAGGAATGGGCGCAGAAGCCATATTCCGTGTCGAGGGTCTCAGGAAATCCTTTGGCCAGAACGAGGTGCTTGGCGGCATCTCGCTCGAGTTTTATGCGGGCGAGGTGACCGTGCTGATGGGTGCCAACGGCGCCGGCAAGTCCACCCTGGTCAAGATTGTCAGCGGGGTCTACCCGCGCGGCGGCGGCACCATGCAGCTCGCAGGCAAGGCGTTTGACCCGCAAGCCCCTGCCGAAGCGATCCGCTCCGGTGTCGTCACCGTGCACCAGAACATCAATGACGGCGTGGTGGCCGATCTCGACGTCGCCACGAATTTGACCCTCGACCGGCTGAGCGGCAAAGGCGCATCGCTGCTGTTCAAGCCGCGCAATGTTCGTGTCGAGGCCAAAGCCGTCGCCGACCGCATGGGGCTGGCAATCGATCTCGGGGCCCGCGTCAGAGACCTGTCGCTAGCCGACCGTCAGATGGTGGCGATAGCCCGTGCCCTGGCGCACCAGCCGAAAGTGCTGATCCTCGACGAGCCGACGTCTTCGCTTTCCAGCGCCGAGGCCGAGCGGCTGTTCGCTTTGATCGATCGGCTGCGCGGACAGGGCGTCGCCATCCTCTATATCTCGCACCGCATGTCGGACATCAGGCGGCTCGCCGACCGCATCGTCTCGATGCGCGACGGCTTGGTCTCGGGCGTCTTCGACCAAAAGCCGCTCGATTATGAGGGCGCTGTCAATGCCATGCTTGGCCGCAAGATCCAGCTCGCCCGCGTCGTTGCCAGAAGCTCGGCGCAAGCGGTCTTCATCGCCGAAGGGTTGCAGCTGGCGCAGGGCGCCAGGCCGCTCTCGCTGACGCTCGGCGCTGGCGAAGTTGTGGCGATCACCGGTCTTGTCGGCGTCGGCAAAACCGCGCTGGCCGAAACCCTGTTCGGCGTGCGCCGGCCGCTCGCTGGCACCATGCATATGGAAGGCAAGCCTTATGCGCCGGGGTCCGCACGTGAGGCGATCGCCGCCGGCATTTTCCTCGTCGCCAAGGACCGCGCCGCCAGTGGCATCGTCCAGGGCTTCAACATCGAGCGCAACATCAGCCTGCCCTTCCTGAAGCGCATGTCCGGCCTTGGCGTCATGAAGCGCCGAACCGAGCGCATCGTCGCCCGCCGCCAGATCGATGAGCTCGGCATCGTCTGCCGGTCCGAGAAGGACGAGCTCTCGGCGCTGTCCGGCGGCAACCAGCAGAAGGTGATGGTCGCCCGCTGGATGTCGCACGCCTCGCGCCTGTTCATCCTCGACGAGCCGTTCCAGGGCGTCGACATTTCGGCAAGGCGCGACATCGCCGCCAAGCTCAGGGCAAGCGCCGACGGGCGCGCCACGCTCATCTTCGTCACCGAGCTCGACGAAGCGCTGGAGACCGCCGACCGCGTCCTGGTGATGTCGGAACACGCAATCGTCGGCGAGCACAGGAACGACAACATCGATCTCGATCGGCTGTTGGCGCAGGTGGCCGGCGGGCCGCTCACCAGCGCGGCGTGAGATCGCAGGATGACGAGACTCGGAGTGCAGGCATGAGTTCCAGTTTGGCGGGCAAGGCAAAGGCGCGGGAGCGCTCGATGACATTGCGCGACTATGCCATCCGCTATGGCTTCATTGTCCTTCTGGTCGGCCTGATCGCCTATTTCGCGATCGCGGCCGATGGTTTCGTCTCGCCGCAAAGTGCCGTGTTCATCTTCCAGTCGGTGGCCATCACCGGCGTGCTGGCGCTCGGCGTCACCGCGACGCTGGTCGTCGGCGGCTTCGACCTGTCGATCGGCTCGGTCGCCACCAGCGCCATGATGGCGGCGTCCTACGCCATGGTGGTGCTGGAGCAGAACGCCATCGTCGCCGTCACCGCCTGCCTGGTCATCGGCATCATCGTCGGCCTGATCAATGGCTGGCTGATCGTCTATATGCGCGTCCCCGATCTCCTGGCGACGCTCGGCATGATGTTCCTGCTGCTCGGCCTGCAGCGCATCCCGACCGAAGGCCGCTCGATCGCCACCGGCATGACCATGCCTGACGGCTCGGTCGCCAACGGCAAGTTCTCGGACGCCTTCCTGGCGCTTGGCCGCCATCGCTTCGACTTCTTCATCCCGAACCTGATCCCGGTCTCGGTGGTGGTGCTCATCGTGCTCGCCGTGCTGATCTGGTTCTTCCTCGAATACACCCGCTTCGGCCGCATGATGTATGCGGTCGGCTCCAACGAGCGCGCCGCCGAACTCGCCGGTGCCCCTGTCAAGGCATACAAAATCTGGGCCTACGTCATTTCTGGAGTTTTTGCCTCGATCGGCGGCATTTTGCTCGCCGCCCGGCTTGGACGCGGCGACATCGCCTCGGGTAATAATCTCTTGCTTGATGCAGTCGCGGCGGCGCTGATCGGCTACGCGGTGCTCGGCGCCGCCAAGCCCAACGCCTTCGGCACGGCCGTCGGCGCGGTGTTCGTCGGCGTCCTACTGCAAGGCCTGACGATGATGAACGCGCCTTACTACACGCAGGATTTCGTCAAGGGTGCGGTGCTCGTCGTCGCCCTTGTCTTCACCTTCGCCCTTTCCGGCAGGGGCAGGACATAGGATTTCGACCGGGTCCGATTAAAACCAAGTGGAGGAAACGACGTGAACATCACAAGAAGACTTTTGGGAAAGGCCGCATTCGGGCTTGCGGGCGCCGCGCTGCTGATGCAGGGGACAGCTCTTGCCGCGGACAAGCCGGCGCCGTTCGACAAGCCCGGCGTCAAGATCGCGCTGGTGCGCTATCTTTCGACCGGTGACTTCTTCCAGGCCTATCTCTCCGGCGTCGAGGCGCAGGCCAAGGCGCTCGGCGTCGACCTGCGCGTGCTCGACAGCCGCCAGGATGCCGCACTGCAGGCCGACATGGTCGACCAGGCCATTGCGCTCGGCGTGCAGGGCATCATCATTCAGCACGGCCTGACGGAATCGATGAAGGACGCCGCCCAGCGCGCGGTCGATGCCGGCATCAAGGTCGTCGCCTTCGACGTCAATGTCGAGAACCCGAAGATCCCGCAGATCGAGCAGTCGGACCGCGACCTGGCCAAGCTCGCGCTCGAGCAGGCGGTGAAGGACAATGGCGAGAGCTGGAAGGCCGGCTATGTCTATGTCGCCGGCATCGCGCCGCTTGACCGCCGCAATGAGACCTGGGTCGACGTGAAGAAGAAATATTCGGGCATCAACGAGGTCGCCATGTTCGGCACGCTCGACAACCCGATCGCCAATTCCGTCGCCAACCAGGCGCGCTCGGTGCTGCAGGCGCATCCCGACATCAAGGTGATGTTCGCGCCCTATGACGAGTTCGCCAAGGGCGTCAAGATCGCCGTCGACGAGGCCGGATTGAACAAGGACATCAAGATCTATTCGGCCGACATCTCGACCTCGGACATCGCCGCCATGCGCGAGACCGACAGCGCCTGGGCCGCGACCGCCGCCACCAATCCGGCCGTCGTCGGCCAGGTCTCGGTGCGTGCGCTGGCGCAGCTGCTTGCCGGTGAGGATCCCGGCCACAACGTCATCGTGCCGCCGACGCTGATCACCCGGAAGGAGCTGATCGACAAGGACATCAAGAACATGGAAGACCTGTCGGCCAAGCTGCCGCAGTTCGCCCATGCCGATGTCGCCATGCCGGCCTGGATGCCGAACCCGAACGCCAAATAAAGTTCGTCAGACAACGAACTAGAAGGGCGGCCAACGGGTCGCCCTTTTGTTTATCGGGATGTTTGGCTCAGCGCAGCGCTGCCGCGATGTTGCCGCCGTCGACTGTCGTCACGTCCGCGGTGGTGCGCTCGGCCAGCGCATGATGCAGGAAGGCCTGCGCCACATCCTGTGCCGTCACTTCCTGGCCGAGCAAATTGCCGGACATGTATTCCTTCTCCGACACGCCGCGCGCGCCCGAGCGGCTGGCGATCATGGCGTCGGTCAACAGCCCCGAGCGGATGCGGTCGGCGTTGACCGCGTTGGAGCGGATGCCGTAAGCGCCGTAATCGAGCGCATATTGCCGCGACAGGAACAGCGTCGCCGCCTTCGGCACGCCATAGGCGCCGAACTTCGGCCCCGGATTGACCGCCTGCTTGGAGGTGTTGAACAGGAGCACGCCACCGGTGCCCTGTTCCAGCATGATGCGCACCGCGTTCTGCGCCACCGACTGATGGGCGAAGAAGTTCAACTCGAAGCTCTTGCGCAACAGCGCGTCGTCGAGTTCGCCGATCCTGCCTTCCCAGGCGGCGCCCGCATTGGACACCAATATGTCGACACCGCCGAACACCGCGACGGCCTTGTCGAAGGCGGCGCGCACCTGGGCCGGATCGGTGATGTCGGCAGCAAAGCCGATCGAATTGTTGCCGGTCTTCCTGGCGGCCTCGGCAGCTTTGTCGGCGTCGAGGTCGACGACGACGGCATGGGCGCCGTTGTCGGCGAACAGCTTGGCGGTCGCGGCACCGATCGCGCCGGCGCCGCCTGTGATCAGCACCACCTGGCCGGTCAGCGGCTTCGGCTTGTTGGAGGCGAGCTTGGCCTGCTCCAGCGACCAATATTCGAGCGGGAACAGGTCGGCCTTGGACAGCGGCTGGAAATTGCCGATGGCCTCGGCGCCGCGCACCGCCTCGATCCACATCTCGCCGACGTCGGAAGCGATCCTGGCGTCCTTGAGCGTGCGGCCGTGGCCGAACATGCCGAGGCCGGGAACCAGCGTCAGCCGCGGCATCGGGTCGAGCATGGTACGTTTGACATCGTCCAGCGTGTCATTCGTCTCGAAATAGGCGGTGTAATCCTTGGCGAAGGCCTCGACATGGTCGCGGATCGCGCTCTTGTAATCGCCGAGCTTCTCGGCGTCCGGGGCCGGCAACGCCATCGGGCCGGTCTTGATGCGGATCGACAGATCCGGCGTCGACACGCCACGCTTGGCATAGTCGGAAATCTTGGCCGAATTGATGAAATCGATGATCGCAGCCGAGGTGCGGAAATCGCTGATCATGCGGTCGAAACGGCCTTCGCCGCGCGCCACGGCCACCGCGCCGCGCAGCATCGGCGCGATGTCGCCGGCTTTGGCCAGCTTTGCCGGCAGCGCCGCCTTGGCCGTCTGCGGCTTGCCGTTCTTGGCGACATAATCTTCGGCCGCATTCACATAGTGGATCATGCGGTCATAAGCTTGCCTGGCGTCGTCGCCGAAGGTGAAGATGCCGTGCTTGTCGAGGATCAGGCCTTCGACGCTTGGATCGGCATCAAAGACTTCCGCCGCGACCTTGGCGAGGTCGAAACCCGGCTTGATGTAGGGCACGTAGCCCATTTTGCTGCCGAACACCTTTGCAACCAGCGCCTTGCTGTCTTCCTGATCGACGATGGCAAGGATCGCGGTCGAATGCGTGTGGTCGACGAATTTGTGCGGCAGGAAGGCGTGCAGCAGCGTCTCGACCGACGGGTTGGGCGAGGCGGGATCGATGAGGTTGGCGCGCTGCAGCGCCACCATGTCCTCGTCGGAGAGCGTGTCGAGCGCGCGCGCCTTGAGCAGCGCGCCCATCTTCACCGCCGGCAGGCCCTGCGGCTCGATGACCGCCATGTCCCAGCCGCTGCCCTTGACGCAGAGCACGTCCCACTCGTCGCCGACGAGATCGGTGGCCTTGGTCTTGCACGAAGTGTTGCCGCCGCCATGCAACACCAGCCGCGGCTCTCCGCCGAGCAGGCGCGTCGTGTAGACGCGCAGCGCCAGGTCGCGGCCGACGCCCTTTTTGGCATAGTCGGCAACCATCTTTTCCGCGTCGGCGTCGTTCCAAAGGTTCTTCATGTCGTTCCGTCCGATGTCCGTCTTTTTGTTGCTCATGAACAGGAAGCCGCGACGCTCTTATGACAGACGCGGCGAGGATGGTTTCTAGGATGCCTTCTTGTTCGCCGCCCCGGCGTGGTCGAGAAGGCGCCCGGCCATGTGCGCGCCGATCACCAGATGCGTGCAGAGCCCGCCGGCGATCGCTGCCAGCAGCGGCTCGAACTTGCTGTCTTCCTGCACCACCATCAGGCGCTTGTCGATGGCGCGCAGCGAGGTGAGCTCGGCGGAAATCACCCGCCTGTTGTAACTGCAGTCGAGCACCTCGCCCTTGGCGTCGATGATCTGCCCGGCGATGACGCCGGCCGCGCCTTGCCTGCGCAGCGCCGCCATTTCGTCGGCGGTCAGCGCGCCGCATTTGACCAGATGGCTGTCGGCATCGACCGCGCCGACGGAGTAGAGCGCCAGATCGCAATCGCTGATGCCGGCAAGCTGGTCACGGATCACCGGCTCGGCGCGCAGGCCTTGCGCCAGCTCTTCGCTCGACAGCACCAGCGGCGCATAGAAATTCAGGCCCTTGGCGTTGAGCCGCCGCGCAATCTCCATCGTGCACTGGTCCGGCCGGTAGGAATAGGGCGCTCCGAGATTGCCGCAAAGCTGCACCACGGTGACGTCCTGAAGATCGGCATAGGACATGATGTCGGCGATGGTGTAGACGGTGCGGCCCCAGGCGACGCCGATGCGGTCGCCCTTCTTCACCAGCTCGAGAAAGACGCTCGCCGCGAGCACCGCGATGTCGGTCGAGGCATCAGTGACATAGGCGTTTTCCGGCGCGATCCAGACGACGTCGAGCTTAAGGGCGTCCTCCAGCCGGCGCGCCATGACGTCATCGGTGAACAGCTGCGTCGAGGTCGAGATGTTGACGATGCCGGTCTCGCGCGCCTTGCGCAGATACATGGCGACCGAAGCGCGGGAAATGTTGAGCTGGCTCGCCACTTGGTCCTGGCGCAGGCCATGCGCATAGTAGAGCCAGGCGGCCTTGTGAATGAGCTGTTCTGCCGGTCGGATTGCCATGCCGCCTCCTGAGGCTGACATTAGTCACGGCTCTCGACAAAAGTCAAATCGGGGCAAGTTAGTGCAAACGCCTACCGGTTGCGATCTGATCGAGACGGCCATTCCAGGGGGCACGCATATGATAGCATTTCCCGGGCGTTCAGGGGGATGGCATGATCGCCGACCAGCGGTTAGAAAGCTCGAAAAGACTTTGGGGAGGATGGGATGGCCAATCCCTACGAACAGAATCTCGACAGGAATGCCGCCAACCACCAGCCGCTGACGCCGCTCACCTACCTCGAGCGGGCGGCAAAGACCTATCCCGACCATGTCGCCATCATCCATGGCAGCCAGCGCATCACCTATCGCGAATTCTGGCGGTGCTCGCTGAAGCTCGCCTCGGCATTGTCGAAGCACGGCATCGGCAAGGGCGACACGGTGACGGTGATGCTGTCGAACACGCCGCCGATGCTGGAAGCGCATTTCGGTGTGCCGATGACCAAAGCGGTGCTGCATTCGCTGAACACCCGCCTCGACGCGGCCGTCATCGCGTTCCAGCTCGACCATGCCGAAACCAGGGTGCTGATCGTCGACCGCGAATTCTCCGGCGTGGTCAGGGAAGCGCTGGCATTGGCGAAGGCCAGGCCTTTGCTCATCGACTATGACGACCCCGATTATGCCGCCGACGCGCCCTATCCGAAAGGCGAGCGGATCGGCTCGATCGACTATAAGGATTTTCTCGCCTGCGGCGATGCGGATTTCGCCTGGTCGATGCCCGACGACGAGTGGGACGCCATCTCGCTCAATTACACCTCCGGCACCACCGGCAACCCGAAGGGTGTCGTCTACCACCATCGCGGTGCTGCGCTGATGGCCTATACCAACACCATTCATGCCGGCATGGCCAAGCACGCGGTCTATCTGTGGACGCTGCCGATGTTCCACTGCAACGGCTGGTGCTTTCCGTGGACGCTCGCGGTGCAGGCCGGCACCCATGTCTGCCTGCGCTGGGTGCGGCCGAAGCCGATCTACGACGCCATCGCCGACCATGGCGTCACCCACCTCTGCGGCGCGCCGATCGTCATGTCTGTGCTGATCAACGCGAAGGATGAGGACAAGCGCCAGTTTCCGCAGACCGTCACCTTCAACACTGCCGCCGCACCGCCGCCGGAGGCCGTGCTCTCCGGCATGGCCGATGCCGGCTTTGCCGTCACCCATCTCTACGGCCTGACCGAGACCTATGGGCCTGCGGTGGTCAACGAGTGGCACAATGAGTGGGACGAGTTGGAGAGGGGGCCGAGGGCGGCGAAAAAGGCGCGCCAGGGCGTTCGCTACGCCGCGCTCGAGGGGCTGAAGGTGATGAACCCCGAGACGATGACGGAGACGCCCGCCGACGGCGAGACCATCGGAGAGGTCATGTTCCGCGGCAACATCGTCATGAAGGGCTATCTGAAGAACAGGAAAGCGAGCGACGAAGCCTTCGCCGGCGGCTGGTTCCACTCCGGCGACCTCGGCGTCATGCATCCCGACGGCTACATCCAGCTCAAGGACCGCTCCAAGGACATCATCATCTCCGGCGGCGAGAACATCTCGTCGATCGAGGTCGAGGACGCGCTCTACAAGCATCCGGCCGTCGCTTCGTGTGGTGTCGTCGCCCGCGCGGACGACAAATGGGGCGAGGTGCCGGTCGCCTATATTGAGCTGAAGCCCGGCAAGGCGGCGACGGAGGCGGAGATCATCGAGCACTGCCGTGGCCTGCTAGCCCGCTTCAAGGTGCCGAAGGCGGTGGTATTCGCCGAGATTCCGAAAACCTCGACCGGGAAGATCCAGAAGTTCCGGCTGCGGGAGATGGCGAAGGGCGCCTGACTTCGTCATCCTAGGGTGGAGCAGTCGCGAAGCGACGTCGCGGAAATCCTAGGATCCATGCCGTTACCTCGCGGCAGCGCTCCGGCGGCCGAGAATAGCCGCCAGCGGGCACTGCACAAAATCGGCGTACCATTTTGATCCGCCTCATTCTTCGGTAAGCGTCACGGAATAGATCCTCGGGTCTGCGCGCGTCGCTTCGCTCCTTGCTTCGCCCGTAGATGACGACGGCACAAGCACCTGTACCCGACCGCTGACGTCGTTTATGGCACCCGCTCACTGTCACCATCTGTCATCATTTGTACGCGTACGTCGATTCCGCGTTGACATCGAACATTTTTCGATTTACGAGTGACGAAAGTTGAAATTCGTCATTCGTAAAACGACAGAGAGCCATGTCCGAAGCCGCCAACATAGTGGCAGACCCCGCCCGCCAGGAGAATGTGACGCGCATTCTCGACTGTGCCGAACGCCTGTTCCGTCACTATGGTTACGGCAAGACCAACGTCGCCGACATCGCCCGCGAGCTCGGCATGTCGCCGGCCAATATCTACCGTTTCTTCGCTTCCAAGGTCGAAATCCACCAGGCAGTCTGCGCCCGTCTGCTCGGCGCCAGCTACAGGATGGCCTACGAGATTTCGCGCCTGCCGATCAGCGCCGAGGAACGGCTGCGTCGCTACGTGCATGCCCAGTACAAGATGACAATGGAAGTCATGCTCGACGACCAGAAGGTGCATGAGATGGTCATCGTCGCGCTGGAACGCGACTGGGGCGTCATCGACAAGCATATCGACAGCATCCACGACCTGTTCGCCGATGTGATACGCGACGGCATCGCGGCCGGCGAGTTCAGAGAGCAGGATCCGGTGATCGCCTCGCGCTGTTTCGGCGCCGCCACCGTTATCCTGTGCCATCCGCAGATGGTCGCGCAGTGCCTTGCCAAGACCAACCGGGCGATGCCCGACGATCTCATCGACTACGCAATCAGAGCCTTGAAATAGCCGCCGCCCGCCGGGTGCCGGTCGACGATCATCTCCAGTTCGGGAGTGCTAACGTGTCTTTGTCCAGTTCCATCCTCCGCAGGCTGCCAGCCGCCGGCCTCCCAGTCGCCGGCCTCATTGTGGCGCTCGGCCTTGCCGGCTGCAGCCAGGAGAAGGCGGCGGTCGTCCAGGAAGTTCTCCGGCCGGTCAAGGTCGTCGAGATCGGGGAGGCGCAGACCACCCGCCAGCTCGACTACTCCGGCTCGGTGCGCGCCCGCATCGAAATGAATCTCGGCTTCCGCATCGCCGGCAAGGTCACCGAGCGGCTCGTCGACATCGGCCAGCATGTAAACTCGGGCGACGTTCTGGCCCGCGTCGATCCTTCCGATTACGAGCTCTCCGTGAAGAGCGCCACGGCCAGTCTCGATGCCGCCGAACGGCAGGTCGAGACGGTCGATCTCGCCAAGAAGCGCGCCGAGCAGCTTTACGCCAAGAACTTCGCCCCGAAATCCCAGCTCGATCAGGCGAACCTGACCTATGACCAGGCGGTGGCGACCCGCGACGCCGCCCGCTCGACGCTGGCCCAGGCGCAGAACCAAGTCCATTACACCGATCTCAAGGCAACCCAGGACGGCATCGTCACCGCGGTCAGCGCCGATGTCGGCCAGGTGGTCGGCGCCGGCACGCCGGTGATGACGGTTGCGGTCGACGGCGAGAAGGAAGTGCTGATCGCCGTGCCGGAGATGGACATTGCCGGCTTCAAGCCCGGCAAGGAAGTCAAGGCGAGCTTCTGGTCCGACGATGCGCTGACCCTCGACGGCAAGGTCCGCGAGGTTGCCGGCAGCGCCGACCCGCAGTCGCGCACCTTCGCCGTCCGCGTCTCGCTCCCCAACGACCCGCGCGTGCTGCTCGGCATGACCGCCAATGTGCAGGCGACCGTCGGCAGCAAGGCGCAACTGGTCTCGATCCCGCTGAGCGCGATGGCTGAGAAGGACGGCAAGCAGATCGTCTGGACGGTCGACCGCGGCAGCGACACGGTTCATCCGCGCCCGATCAAGGTTGCGAACTTCACCGCCGACGGCGTCGCGGTGGCCGACGGCCTGAAGCAGGGCGACGTGGTGGTTGCGGCGGGCACCCAGTTCATGACCGAGAACCTGAAGGTCAAGCTCTCCGGCGACAATGCCTTGCAGTCCGCCTCGGCGGACGATGATGTCGCGGCCACCAGCAGCCTGCGCTGACGGCCGAGCGAAATACAAATCCAGTCTGACGTCGCTCCGCTAAGACGCGAGGTCAGGCAGGTCATGGTTTCCGGGCGGCAGGCGCCCGTTCGTGGAGACGCCGGGTCGATGTTCCCCCCGCGCATCGATGCAGCGTCCCACCGCGATGAGTGTCTCTCCGCTCGGGGAGCCTCGCCGCCCGGAAGCCAGACAGAAATTCATACGCGGCATGACGAACGTGCTTTGCCGATTAATTGGACTGGACTGACGCCATGACCACCGACAGCAGCACCACTGAAAAGCGGCCTTTCAACCTCTCGCGCTGGGCGATCGGACATCCGAGCATCGCGCGCTTCCTGTTCGGCCTGATCATCCTTGCCGGCGCCCTCGGCCTGATGCGCATGGGCCAGAAGGAAGACCCCGATTTCACCTTCCGCGTCATGGTCGTGCAGGCGGTGTGGCCCGGCGCCTCGATCAAGGACATGGAGGACCAGGTCGTCAACAAGATCGAGCGCAAGCTGCAGGAAACGCCGCATCTCGATTTCGTCCGTTCCTACACCCGCGCCGGCAGCGCCATCATCACGCTTCAGGTGAAGGGCGACACCAACACCGCCGAGGTCAAGGACGCCTTCTACCAGGTGCGCAAGAAGGTCGGCGACATCGCCAACGAATTGCCGCAAGGCCTGCTCGGCCCTTATTTCAACGATGAGTTCGGCGACACCTTCATCACGCTGCATTCGATCAGCGGCGACGGCTACAGCTATCCGGAGCTGAAGAAGTTCGCCATCCAGGCGCGCGACATGCTGTTGACGACGCCGGGTGTCGAGAAGGCCGTCATCATCGGCGACCAGCCGGAGAAGATCTATGTCGACGTCTCGTCCAAGGCGCTGGCCGAGCGCGGCCTGACGATGGTCGACCTGCAGAACGCCATCAAGGGTCAGAACAATGTCGATCCGGCGGGTTCCGTCGACACCGGCCTGCGCTCGGTGCGCATCTCGGTCGAAGGCGATGTGACCAGGGCCGCCGACATCCGCGAGCTCAGGCTGCGTTCCGGCAACCAGGTGACGCGGCTCGGCGATATCGCCACCGTCACCTCAGGTCTCGAGGATCCTTACCAGCGCAAGTACCGCTTCAACGGCCACGATAGCGTCCAGGTCGGCGTCGTCATGGCCAAGGGCTTCAACGTCAGGGACGTCGGCAAGGACGTCGAGGCGACCTACAAGCGTTTCGAGGAAGGCCTGCCCTACGGCGTTGTTGTCGACCAGATCTCCGACCAGCCCGAGGTCGTCAAGGATGCTGTCAACGAATTCATGGAGGCGCTCGGCGAAGCGCTGCTGATCGTGCTTGTCGTCTCCTTCCTGTCGATCGGCTGGCGTTCGGGCCTGGTGATCGCGATCGCCATTCCGCTGGTGCTCGCCGCCACCTTTGCCATCATGTACGAAATCGGCATCGACCTGCAGCGTATCTCGCTCGGCGCGCTGATCATCGCGCTGGGCCTGCTGGTCGATGATGCCATGATCGTCGTCGAGATGATGGAGCGAAAGCTGGAGGAGGGGTTGGTCAAGATCGAGGCGGCAAGCTTCGCCTATTCCTCGACCGCCTTCCCGATGCTCACCGGCACGCTGATCACCACGGCCGGCTTCATCCCCGTCGGTTTCGCGGCCTCCACTGCCGGCGAATATGTGCGCACGCTATTCTACGTCGTCGGCATAGCGCTGGTCGTGTCGTGGTTCGTGGCGGTCTATTTCACACCGTGGCTGGGCTACATGATCCTGAAGCAGCGCAAGCATGCCGGCACCCATCACGATGTCTTCGACACGCGCTTCTACCGGCGGCTGCGCGCGACGGTCACCTGGGCCGTGCGTCACCGCATCATCGTTCTGGTGATGACGCTGGTCACTTTCGCAACCAGCCTGTGGGCTTTCCAGTTCATTCCGCAGAACTTCTTCCCGCAGTCGTCACGACCGGAGATCCTGGTCGACCTGTGGCTGCCGGAAGGCACCTCGATCAGGGAGGTCGAGACGCAGGCCAAGGCGCTCGAAGCCAAAATGATGGATGATCAGGACAAGCGCTTCATCGCCACTTACATCGGCGAGGGCGCGCCGCGCTTCTTCCTGCCGCTCGACCAGCAGCTCAGGAACCCGAACTTCGCCCAGCTCCTGGTGATGGCCAAGGACGAGCCGGCGCGTGAGCGGCTGATCGTCAAGCTGCGCTCTATCCTTGCTAAGGACTTCCCCTCGATCCGCGCCAAGGTCGATCGCCTGTTCCTCGGTCCGCCGACCGGCTGGCCGGTGCAGATGCGGGTCATGGGCCCGGATCGTCAGGAAGTGCGTCGCATCGCCGACGAGGTGAAGGCGAAATTCCAGGCCAATCCGCTGCTCGGCGCTGTCCATGACGACTGGCTGGAGCCGGTGCCGGCGATGAAGCTGGTGATCGACCAGGACCGCGCCCGCGCGCTCGGCGTCACCTCGCAGCGCATCCGCCAGATGCTGCAGGCCACGATGTCCGGCGCGCCGCTCGACGACTTCCGCGACGGCGAGGAGACCGTTTCCATCGTCGCCCGCGAACCGGAGGCGACCCGCCACCTCCTGTCCTCGGTCGATTCCGTCTACATCCCGACCGACTTCGGCGGCTCGGTGCCGCTGTCGCAGGTGGCCAAGGTCGTGCCGGTGATGGAGCAGGGCGTCGAATGGCGGCGCGACCGCCTGCCGACCATCTCGGTGCGCGCCACGCTGCCGGACGGCGTGCAGTCGAACGATGTCGTCACCAAGATGTACAACGACATGAAGACCCTGCGTGACGGCCTCGCCCCCGGCTACAAGATCGAGATCCAGGGCGGCGCCGAGGACTCGGCCGAAAGCCAGGCTTCGATCGCCGCCAAGGCGCCGATCATGCTGGCAGTCATCGTCGTGCTGCTGATGGTCCAGCTGCAGAACTTCGGCAAGGCGATGCTGGTGCTGGCAACCGGCCCGCTCGGCATCATCGGTGCTGCGGCGGCCCTTTTGATCAGCGGCGCGCCGTTCGGCTTCGTCGCCATCCTCGGCGTCATCGCGCTGCTCGGCATCATCATGCGCAACTCGATCATCCTGGTCGACCAGATAGACCAGGATATAGCCAGGGGCATGGAACGCTCGGAGGCGATCGTCGGCTCGGCTGTCCGCCGCTTCCGCCCGATCATGCTTACGGCGATGACGGCGGTGCTGGCGCTGATCCCGATCTCGCGCGGCGTCTTCTGGGGGCCGCTGGCCTACGCGATGATGGGCGGTATCCTGGTCGCCACCGTGCTCACCATCCTGGTGCTGCCGGCCGGCTACGCCCTGTTCTTCGGCCGCGAGCCGAAGAAGGTGCCGGCGGACGAGCAGACGCCCGAGCCGGAAGCCGTGGAGGGCATCGAACAGCCCCAACTGGCGCTGGCGGCTGAATGAATGAAAGAAGCCGGCCGCTCGTTTTTTCGATCGGCCGGCTTCTGGTTTTTGGCGGCAGAAGCCGCCCAGCCTGTCAGGCCATCAGATGACGAACACCCAGTTGGCGATCAGCATCACCGCCACGCCGGCCGCCAGCGTCAGATAGGGCAGCATTCCCGCCTTCTTGACCTTGAGATCGGCCGAACTCATGCCGAGATCGGCCAGCATGTGGTCGGGAAACTTGCCGCCGTCCTGGATGTAGTGGCGGAAGCAGAACACCGGGATGATCAGCGCGGCGGTGATCAGCCCGGCCCACAGCGCCATCGGGTTCCACACCTTGGCGCCGGCGCCCATGAAAATCGCATTGACGTAGGCGAAGATTGCCCCGATCCCCAAGAGCCAGCTCGGCGCCCGCCACGGCCGGTTGATGTGGCCGTTGTCGATGCGGTGGATCCAGCCGGCGTTGAGGTTGAGGAAGTTGAAGATGATGTAGCCGCAGTTCGACACGGCGAGGATGAAGAAGAAGCTCGTCGCATCGGCCGAGGCAATGGCCAGCACGATTAGGTTGAAGCAGAGGTCGGTCCACATGGCCCGCGTCGGGGCACCATGCTCGTTGACATGGCTGAGATAGCGCGGCAGCCAGCCGTCGACCGAGCCCTGGTAGAGCGTGCGCGAGGAGCCGGCCATCGCAGTCATGATGCACAGCACCAGCGCCAGGATCATCAGCATCACCAGAAGACTGTGGATGATGTTGCCGCCGCCGACCATGCCGGCCAAGGCATCGGCCACGCCGGAGCCGTCGACGATCGGCGTCGCCAGCATGCCGTTCAAGCCCAGCACGCCCTGGAAGGTGAAGGGCACGAGGATGAACAAGAGCATGCAGAGCAGGCCGGAATAGAAGATCGCCTTGAAGGTGTCGGTGCCGGGGTTCTTGAACTCCGACGTGTAGCACACCGCGGTCTCGAAGCCGTAGGTCGACCAGGCCGCGATGAACATGCCGCCGAGCGCCAGTGTCCAGCCGGCGATGTTCCAGGAGCCGGGTTCGGGTGCATAGGCGGCCGCCAGCGGCACCAGCGGCGAGAAATTCGCCCAGTCGATCTGCCCCGTGAAGATCGGCACCACGCCGACGATCAGCATCGGGATGATGACCAGGAGGCCGATGTATTTCTGCACGCTGGCGGTGCCGAGGATGCCGCGATGCTGGATCGAGAAGATGACCAGCATCAGCACCGCGCCGATGAAGAAAGTGGCGTTGAAGGTGAAGGACACCGGCCCCAGCGTATGGCTCCACAGCGACCAGGTGCGGATTGCCGGCGTCGCGGCGGCCGTGACGGCGGTGATGGCGTCGGCGGGCGCCGTTCCGGCATGCGCGGCGATATAGGCAACGACGTCCGGCGAGGTCTCGGTGAAGATCGGTACCGGCGCCAGTGCGTTGAGGATATAGGCGGCGGCGATCGAGCAGCCGAGCGACAGCACTGGCGACCAGGCGAACCAGTTGCACCAGACAGACAGCGGCGCGATGAATTTCGAGTAGCGCAGCCAGGCGGTAGCGCCGTAGATCGAGGCGCCGCCCGACTTGTTCGGGAACAGGCCGGCGATCTCGGCATAGGTGAAGGATTGCAGGAAACCCATGATCATGGACACCGTCCAGATCAGGAAGGCCAGCTTTCCCGTCGTGCCGGCAATGCCGCCG
Source organism: Mesorhizobium sp. B1-1-8 (assembly GCF_006442795.2). Lineage (NCBI taxonomy): Bacteria > Pseudomonadati > Pseudomonadota > Alphaproteobacteria > Hyphomicrobiales > Phyllobacteriaceae > Mesorhizobium > Mesorhizobium sp. B1-1-8. The sequence goes on along the minus strand of NZ_CP083956.1, from coordinate 5,114,088 downwards.
ATCGAGAACAGGACGAGAGCGGGAACGCCGCTCGCCACCCAGAAGGCGCCGCGCCAGTCGATGTGCCTGAGCAGCTTGCTTTCGGCAGGCTGCTCCAGGACGGTGCTTATCGTGCTCATATGATTGTCTTCCCCTTTTTTCAGTTCCCCGCCGGCGACGCTTCGGCTCTTGCGAAGCTTGCTCCCCGGCCATCATGGTCCGACCGTCGTGTTTCCACTCAGTCGTATTTTTTTCTTAAGAGTGAAGATCGATCCGGCGCGCTTTCACGTCAAGCGTTTTGTCGCGCTGTGCACATCACGGTTGTGAACAGGGGCCTCGCCCATCACCAGTGATAGCCAGCAAAGCGGTCTTATCAAGCCTGCGAGGCGGCCGTCAGGAGCGCGGCCTTGTCTTTTGCGGATCGTAATGGGCGAAGGCGACGACGCGCGCCGGCAGCCGCTTGGCATGTCCGTCGAGCTTGCCGATCTCGACCTCCGTGCCGATCTCGGCATGGATAACATCGAGCCTTGCCAGTGCGATGGTCTTTCCAAGCAGGGGCGAGCGCATGCCGGAGGTGACGACGCCGATCTGGGCACGCCCGACATGCACGCAGTCGCCATGGCCGACCGGGATATTGGCGTCGATGTCGAGGCCGACCAGCTTGGTTTGCGGATGCTCCTTACGCCGGATCAGCGCCTCGCGGCCGATGAAGTCGTCGGCCTTGGTCTTCAGCGGTACGGTGAAGCCGATGCCGGCCTCGAAGGGATCGGTCTGGTCGGAGAACTCGTAGCCGGCGAAGATCAGGCCGGCTTCGATGCGCACCATGTCGAGCGCCTGCAGCCCCATCGGTTTCAGCCCGTGCGGCTGGCCCGCCTCCCAGACGGCGTCGAACACTTTTTCGGCGTCGCGCGGATGGCACCAGATCTCGTAACCGAGCTCGCCGGTATAGCCGGTGCGCGAGACGACGACGGGAATGCCGTTGCCGCCGCCGATGCGGCCGATCGCGAAACGGAACCATTCGAGTTCGCCGATCGAGGGCTGCACCGGCGAGGTCCAGACGACCTCCTTCAGGATATCGCGGCTCTTCGGCCCTTGCACGGCGATGTTGTGCATCTGGTCGGTGGAAGAGCGCACCAGCACGTTGAGCCCGAGCTTCGTTGCCGTGTCGCGCAGCCACTCGCCGGAAAGATCGTCGCCGCCGACCCAGCGGAAATTGTCCTTGCCGAGCCGCAGCAACGTGCCGTCGTCGATCATGCCGCCATGCCCGTAGCACATCGCCGAATAGACGACCTGACCGACGCCGAGTTTCTTGACATCGCGGGTCAGCGTGTATTGCAGCAGCGCTTCGGCGTCCGGACCGGTGACCTCGAATTTGCGCAGCGGCGACAGGTCCATAATCACGGCTGCTTGGCGGCAGGCCCAGTATTCGGCGATGGCGCCTTCCTTGGCGAAGGAGTTGGCGAGCCAATAGCCCCTGTACTCGACGAAGTCGCGCGTGTGCTTGGCAAAACTCGAATGAAAGGCTGTCTCGCGGGTCATTTTCGGTTCCGAATCGGGCGTCATGCGTCTGGCGATCGCTCGCGAGAACTTGTGCTGGCCGGAATAGGTGCGCACATGGATGTCGGTAAGATTCCAGCCATTGGCGGGCGTCGTGTCGTCCGGGCAGGCCGACGACACGCAGACGATGTCGGTCAGCGCCCTGAGCAGCACATAGTCGCCCGGGCGCGACCATGGCTCGTCCGAGACCATTACGCCATGCGCGTCGATTGCCGTGTTGAAGAAGAAGTTGATCGCCATCCAGCCCGCGCGCGGGTTGACGCCTTTGCCGTCCAGCGCCCGGTTGAAATTCTCCGAGCAGTTGATGTGGCCGGGATAGCCGATGTCGTCGTAATATTTGGCCGCGCAGGCGAGCGCGAAGGCATCGTGCCGCCCGCATGTGTCCTGCACCACCTCGACCAGCGGCTCCATGTCCTGGTCGTAGTATTTGGAATGCAGGCCGGGCAGCGGATAAGCGGTGCCCATCAGCGTGCGGGTTGTCGTCACGTCGAGCGGGTGGTCGCGTCCCTTGTCCAGCTTGCGCGCCGAAAAACACTGGAAGTCGGTGCATTGGCGGCCGTCGACATCGATGATCTGCAGATAGTCGCCGGCCTTGACGAAGTAGGATTCCGCCGTCGCCGAATGCACTCTGAGATCAAGCACCGGATCGGTGAGCGGATCTGGCAGCTCCGACTTCGCCTTCAGGCGGATTGTGGCGCGGCGCACGATCACCGTGAGTGGCGTCGCGGTGTTATGGCCGTCGACCAGCATCGGCCCGCCGGGCGCGGCAATCAGCATCGCGCCGTCGCGCTGTATTGCGAATGTCTGCTCGGTGCCGGCCGGCGTGGCGCCACCGAAGACGCGCACGGCTTTCGGCTGGTCAAGCTGAACCTGGCGGCGCTCGAGGCCACGGCGCAGTGCCGAAAGGCTGTCGTCGCCATCGATCAGCATCGCCTTGATGCCGGCGGCATTGCTGTTGGCCCGTTCGCCGAAAATGCCGGGATCGGTGACGCCGGCCTTGTCCCAGGCGAGCAGCTCGCAAGGCTGTCCGCCCTCGACATTGCGTACGCTGACCGTATCGCCGGCCTCGACATCGATCAGCACCGCGCCATTGCCCTGTACGGTATAGCGCTCCATGCCGGGCGGCAGCGCGATCTGGCCGGGCCGCAGGATCAGGCTCGGCCGCGGCGGGCCGGCAGCGACTTCGGGGTAGGGCGACTGGCTCATCTCAAACCCTCCTCCGAGGGAGAAACAGTTTGCCTGTGTGTAAAATTATTTTAGCCGGGAGAATAGCAGTGGAGATGGATTTGGCAAGGCTGCGGTGCCGTCATTGGGGCTGCTCGTTCAGGTAGGTTCTTGCCGACTACCCTGATCCCGAACGTCGGCACTGCCCCTCATCCGAGGCTTTCGCGCTCCCACAATACAATACACTCGACGACAAGGTGCTGATACAACCGGTGGGTGCCGAGACTCGGCCCTTTGATGGAGATGACGGAATGGGGCTTTTCATGAGCCTACCGACCCGGTTTACAGTGAAAGTATGTTGCGGTCTTCTGGTCTCTTCCTTTCTCTGCGGATGTGATCTCACAGGTAAATCAAGCCTTACGTCGACTTTGACCCGTGAGGAGCGTCTGAAGGTTGCCGCAGACGCCTACTACAATAACCAATGTCAAAAACAGTGGGCGCTGCTTTGGCCAATGGCGCGAGAAGGCGATGGCGAAGCGCTTTCAGAACTTGCCTCTGAGCTCGGGGGGAGGCTCGAACTCCCCGCCTCTGATTCGGATATGAAAGTTGATATGGGAGTTAGGTCATTTGCCAACGTGCTTGTCATGACAATCTACGCTGCGACAGCGTCAGAATATCCTGATAAGCGCAATCTCTACTACATCTTTGACCCTGCTAGATGGAGGAAGGGCGATATAACGGTCGTATCCATTCGCTCCGGCCGGATCAGTTATAGCTCAATCAAGGCTCCCCCGCCAATTTCAATCACAAAGTTGGAAAATTGCCTTTCTCAGGCAAACGCCTCGAACGTTGGTGACAGATGCGTTGCCCAGGCCATCAATTTGGGGCTCATTCCAAGCTTTTCCGAATATAGTAAAGCCATGGACGCAGTCCCGACCACATACAGCCCGAACCACTGCGTTCGTCGTCCTTGGTAGTTTTAAGAGGATATTGCGTAACTTGACCCCCTGGAAGTCGCGCTGGGCTGCTCCGTCTACGGAGATGCAATCTGTTACAGCAAGGTGCCCATCACTCCGGGCCCGAAAACTATCCAGCTACAATTCTTCAGAATGCCGGATAACGACGCCATACTCCGCAGCCGAATCCAGCATCGTGTGCCACAGGCTCTCAGCGAAAGTCGCGAACACGAGCAGATTGAACACCGCCTGTCCGTTGCGATCACTACCTCGCCAAAGCGTGACGCTGGTGTGATCCACCGAGGTCGCCGCCGCTGAGTTAATCGCGAACACATCGGGATGCAGGTCGATAGACGACAGCTTCGCAAGCATCGCCCGCGCCTTCTCACCTGAAACGCTGATCAGAGCCCGCGCATGTGACTGGTCGGAAAGCGAAGCCGACCCTGCAAAGACAGGAGCGAGCGCTTCAATCCCGTGCCTGCCACCCTTCGACAGGACGAAGAACTGGTCCGGTCCCGACCAGATCAGCATTGCGTCCGCCGTGCCCACCGCCTTCGGCGTTTCCGGAGCCGCGACGCCGAACCGCGCCTGCGCGGCCTTGACCATCTCGCCGGCCTTGCCGCGTCGCGCCATCACCTGGACGAGGCCGAAATTGCGGATCTCGGTCAGCGTCACGCCGGCTTCGCCCCGTGCCCCATACGGCCCCGCGACGAGCGCGTGTTGCAGCGGGCTGCGGACTTCCCAGGAAAAATCAGCCACGCTGGCGCTCTCCATCGGGATCGTAGAAGACGGAATTGCAGAGCTCGACATCATACTCCTCGCCGCGCAGCGGATCGTGCGCGCGCACGATCTCGCCGATGCGCTCGCGGCCGCGTTCGACAAGGCCGAGTCCGATCCACTGGTCGAGCACCGGCGAGAAGCAGACCGACGTGACATAGCCCTGGTCGTTGTCGGGACCGGGTGTCTCGCCCTTCGGAATGATGTGCGCACCGGAGCGCAGGCGGCGCGCCTTGTCGGTCGGCTTGATGCCGACCACGACCTGCCGGTTCGGTGCCACCAGCGCCTCGCGGCCGGCCATGACGCGGCCGATGAAATCCTTCTTGGTCGACATCATCTTGCCGAGGCCGAGATCGGCGGCCGTCGTGGTGCCGCTCAATTCCGGCCCCGCGACATGGCCCTTCTCGATGCGCATCACGCCAAGCGCCTCGGTGCCGTAGGGCGTGACGCCAAATTGCTTGCCGGCGATCATCAGATTGCGCACCAGCGCTTCGCCATAGCGCGCCGGCACGGAAATCTCGAAGGCCATCTCGCCGGAGAAGGAGATGCGGAACAGCCTTGCCCTGATGCCGCCGCGCAACGCGACTTCCCGCGCGCCCATGAACGGAAAGCCTTCGTTGGAAAGGTCCTCGGCCGGATCGACGATTTCCTTCAGCAGGTCGCGGGTCTTCGGTCCGGCGATGGAGAATTGCGCCCACTGGTCGGAGACCGAGGTCAGCTGCACATCGAGTTCCGCAAACAGCACCTGCCGGCAGAATTCCAGGTGCTGCATCACCAGCCCGGCCTTGGCGGTGGTGGTGGTCAGGAAATAATGGTCATCGGCCAGCCGCGACGTGGTGCCGTCGTCATAGACGATGCCGTCCTCGCGCAGCATCAGCCCATAGCGCGCCTTACCGACGGCAAGGGTGGAGAAGGTGTTGATGTAGACGCGGTCGAGGAAGGCGCCCGCGTCAGGGCCGTGCACGTCGATCTTGCCGAGCGTCGAGACATCGCAAAAGCCAACGCCCGAGCGCACCGTCTTGACCTCGCGGGTAACCGATTCCAGCCAGTCCTTCTCGCCGGCGCGGGGGTACCACTGCGCGCGTTTCCATAAGCCGGTGTCGACAAAAACAGCACCTTGCTCGGCGGCCCAGTGATGCGACGGCGTCAGCCGCGTCGCATGGAAAGTCTCGTCGCGGTGATGGCCGGCGAAGGCGCCGATCGCGACCGGCACATAGGGCGGCCGGTAGATCGTCGTGCCGGTCTCGGGGATCGACTTACCGGTGACCGCAGCCATGATGGCGAGGCCGGCGACGTTGGAGGTCTTGCCCTGGTCGGTGGCCATGCCGAGCGTGGTGTAGCGCTTCAGGTGCTCGACCGATTCAAACCCCTCGCGCTGCGCCAGTTCGATGTCGGATGCAGTGACGTCGTGCTGCTGGTCGACGAAGGCCTTGCCCTTGCTTTTCACATGCCAGAGCGGCGTCAGCGAAAAGGCTTCATCGTCCGCGACAGGCATGGACCCGACATTGCCGCCGCGTCCGGCGTTATGCGCAGCTGCTGCACCCGCCTCAAAACCTTCGCGCAGGCAGGCGCCAAGACCGAAGGCACCGTTGGCGGCGCCCGCCGCGACCATGCCGGGCGGTGCGCCATCAGGCACGAAGGCGGCGATGTCGTCGCGCCATTTGGGCCGGCCGCGATGGTAGGAGGTCAGCCCGACCGCCGGGTTCCAGCCGCCGGAGATGGCAAGCCCGTCGGCCTCGACCTCGGCCCGGGCGCCGCCGATGAGCGACACGGCGATCTTGCGCACGCCGTCCTTGCCGCCGTCGACGCCGCTGACCGAGCCATGCAGGACCGTGAAGCCGTTCTTGGAGGCGAGCGAGCGATGAGCAGCCGAAATGTCCGGCCGGGCGTCGATCACCGCCGCGACCTGCAGTCCAGCACCCAGCGCCATCTCCACGGTGCGCCAGCCATCCTCGTTGTTGGTGAACAGCGCCATGCGCTTTGCCGGCGCCGCCGCATAACGCCCGATATAGCTGCGCATGGCGGACGCCATCATCACGCCCGGCGTGTCGTTGCCGGCAAAGACGATCGGCCGTTCGATGGAGCCGGCCGCGACGACGCAGCGCCTGGCCACGATGCGCCATAGGCGCTGCCGCACCTGGTGTTCGGGCGGCGTCGGCAGATGGTCGTTGACCCGCTCGATCGCACCATAGATGCCACTATCATAGACGCCGAACAAAGTCGTGCGCGTCATGATGCGCACATCGGGCATCGCGGCGAGTTCGCCGAGCGCGCGTGCAACCCACTCAGCGGCCGGCAGTCCGTCGATGGTGCCGCCATCGGCCAGCAGGCGGCCGCCGGGGACAAAATCTTCTTCGCACAGGATGACCCGCGCGCCGCTCCGGCCCGCTGCAAGTGCCGCCGCCAGACCCGCCGGGCCGGAGCCAGCGATCAGCACGTCGCAATGCGCCCAGGCCTTGTCGTAGTGATCCGGATCGGCAATGCCGGCAGCGCGGCCGAGGCCGGCGGCGCGGCGGATCGCCGGCTCGTAGATCGCTTCCCAGAACTTCGCCGGCCACATGAAGGTCTTGTAGTAGAAGCCGGCGACGAAGATCGGCGCGAACAGCTGGTTGACCGCCATCACATCGTGGCGCAGCGACGGCCAGCGGTTCTGGCTGGCGGCTTCGAGGCCTTCATAGAGCTCGGCCGTGGTCGCCTTGGTGTTCGGCTCGCGCCTGGCGCCGCTACGCAGTTCGACCAGTGCGTTGGGCTCTTCCGACCCGGCGGTGAGAATGCCGCGCGGGCGGTGATATTTGAATGAACGGCCGACGAGCGTGACGCCGTTGGCGACCAGCGCGGAAGCCAGCGTGTCGCCCTTGAAGCCCAAAAACGTCTTGCCGTCGAAACGGAAACTGAGCGCGGCCGAGCGGTCGATGAGGCCGCCGGATGCGAGACGGTTTGCCTGATCGCCGACCATCACGCACCAACCTTGGCGGCGCCTGCGCCAGCCGCCGGCTCTACCGCCGTAATCTCATGCGTCAGCGTGTTGCGGGTGACCTTCAGCCAGGCCCGGCAGCCGCCGCCATGATACCAGTGCTCGCTCATCACGCCGGCGATGTTGTCGCGCAGATAGACGTAATCGTAGACGGCGTCTTCGCCGGCATCCGCCGCGGGGCGTTGCGGCTTGGCGTCGCCGAGATAGGTGAACTCGCCGAGTTCACGTTCGCCGCAGAAGGGACAGACTATGCGCATGGTTTCCAGGCCGCCTCAGAGCATGATGCCGAAAAGTGTGGAGCGGTTTTCGGACGACATCATGCTCTATCTCACTAATGCAGGTTCGGTTGGGCGCCCTGGCCCTTTTCGTCGATCATCGCACCGCGCCGAAACCGATCGAGGCGGAACAGTGCCGCTTCCTTGTGCGATTCGTCGCGGGCCAGAAGATGGGCAAAGACGAAGCCGGAACCAGGCGTCGCCTTGAAGCCGCCATAGCACCAGCCGGCATTGAGATAGAGGCCTTCGACCGGGCTCTTATCGATAATCGGCGAGCCGTCCATCGACATGTCCATGATGCCGCCCCACTGGCGCAAGAGCCGCACGCGGCCGATCATCGGGATCAACGCCATGCCGCCCTCGCAGACATCCTCGACCACCGGCAGATTGCCGCGCTGGGCGTAGGAATTGTAGCCGTCGATGTCGCCGCCGAACACCAGCCCACCCTTGTCCGACTGGCTGACGTAGAAATGTCCGGCGCCGAAGGTCATGACGTTGGGCAGCAGCGGCTTGATTGCCTCGGAAACGAAGGCCTGCAGCACATGGCTTTCGATAGGCAATCTTAAGCCCGCCATCGCCGCGACGCGCGACGAGGAGCCGGCCACCGCCATGCCGACCTTGCCGGCGCCGATCTTGCCGCGCGAGGTCTCGACGCCGGTCACCTTGCCGTTGGCGTCGCGAGTGAAGCCGCTGACTTCGCAATTCTGGATGATGTCAACACCGAGGCCGCTTGCCGCATGCGCATAGCCCCACACGACGGCGTCGTGGCGTGCCGTGCCGCCGCGCCGCTGCAACAGCCCGCCCTGCACGGGAAAGCGCGCATGATCGAAATTCAGGAACGGCATCATCTTCTTGAGTGCCGGCTGGTCGAGCAGTTCGGCATCGATGCCGTTGATGCGCATGGTGTTGCCGCGCCGCGCATAGGCGTCGCGCTGCGCGTCGGAATGGTAGAGGTTGATGACGCCGCGCTGGCTGACCATGGAATTGTAGTTGAGGTCCTGCTCCATCCGCTCCCACAGCTTCATCGAAAGTTCGTAGAAACCGGTGTTGCCGGGCAGGCCGTAATTGGAGCGGATGATGGTGGTGTTGCGGCCGGCATTGCCCGAGCCGATCCAGCCCTTTTCGAGCACGGCGACGTTGCGGATACCGAACTCGCTGGCCAGGAACCAGGCGGTCGCCAGCCCATGGCCGCCGCCGCCGATGATCACCACGTCATAGCGGTCCTTCGGTGCGGCATCGCGCCAGGTGCGTTGCCAGTTCTGGTGGCCGGAAAGGGCGGCGCGGGCGAGCGAGAAGATCGAGTATTTCATAAAATCATTCCAAGGCCGCTCGCCCCACGCGGAACATCAGATGTCCAGCGTGTGGTCGCGCTCCCACTGCGTGAAGTGCGAAGCATAGGAATTCCATTCCTGCTGCTTCAGCTTTAGGTATGCCGACGAAAATTCCTCACCCAGCGCCGCCTTCAGCGATTTGTCATTGTCGAATTCGCGCAGCGCGTCGAGCAGGTTGAGCGGCAGCTTCGGCGCATCCGTCACGGTATGGCCGAGCTGGTACATGTCGATGTCGTAGCGCCTGCCCGGATCGGCTTTCGAGCGGATGCCGTCGAGGCCGGCGGCGATGATTACAGCCTGCAAAAGATACGGGTTGGCCGCGCCATCGGGCAGGCGCAGTTCGAAGCGGCCGGGGCCGGGCACGCGCACCATGTGGGTGCGGTTGTTGCCGGTCCAGGTCACCGTGTTCGGCGCCCAGGTCGCGCCCGAAATGGTGCGCGGCGCATTGATGCGCTTGTAGGAATTGACCGTCGGGTTGGTGATCGCGGCAAGCGCGGAGGCATGCTTCATGATGCCGCCGAGGAAGTTCCGGCCCTTGGCGGAAAGGCCGAGTTCCATCGCTTTGTCGGCAAAGACGTTGGTCTCGCCGGCCTTGTCCCACACCGAGATATGGGCGTGGCAGCCATTGCCGGTCAGGCCTTGGAAGGGTTTTGGCATGAAAGTCGCGCGCAGACCATGTTTCTCCGCCACGGATTTGACCATGAACTTGAAGAAGGAATGCTTGTCGGCGGTCGCCAGCGCGTCGTCGAAGGTCCAGTTCATCTCGAACTGGCCGTTGGCGTCTTCATGGTCGTTCTGGTACGGGCCCCAGCCGAGCGCCAGCATGTGATCGCAGATTTCGGCGATGACATCATAGCGGCGCATCACCGCCTGCTGGTCGTAGCATGGCTTCGACGCCGTGTCGTATTTGTCGGAGATCACGCTGCCGTCGGGCGAGATCAGGAAGAACTCCGCCTCGACGCCGGTCTTGATGTGCATGCCGTCGCCGGCGGCTTCCGCGATGACACGCTTCAGCGTGTTGCGCGGCGCCTGGTCGACCTCCTTGTCGTCCATGATGCAATTGGCGGCCACCCAGGCGACATCGCGCTTCCACGGCAGCTGAATCACCGAAGCCGGATCCGGCACCGCCAGCATGTCGGGATGCGCCGGCGTCAGGTCGAGCCATGTGGCGAAACCGGCAAAGCCGGCGCCGTCCTTCTGCATGTCGGCGATCGCTTGCGTCGGCACCAGCTTGGCGCGCTGCCCACCGAACAGGTCGGTGTAGGAAATCATGAAATATTTGACGCCGTTCTCTTTGGCGAAGGCGGCGAGATCGTTCCCCATTATAGTTCCTCGCTTATGTGGCATTGCTAGTTTGTGTCAGAAGCCGTTCTTCCCCGGTATCCAGTTGGTGCCGGCGAGCGGCACGCCGGCCATCGCGGCGGCTTCGATGGTGAGCGCGACGAGATCCTCGGGCTCGAGATTGTGCAGGCTGTTCTTGCCGCAAGCGCGGGCGATCGTCTGCGCCTCCAGCGTCATCACCTTGAGATAATTCGCGAGCCGCCGCCCGGCGGCGATCGGATCGACCCGCTGCATCAGTTCGGGATCCTGCGTGGTGATGCCGGCGGGGTCGCGGCCCTCGTGCCAGTCGTCATAGGCGCCCGCCGTGGTGCCGAGCGCATTGTATTCCGCCTCCCAGCGCGGATCGTTGTCGCCGAGCGCGACGAGCGCCGCCGTGCCGATCGACACCGCGTCGACGCCGAGCGCCAGCGCCTTGGCGACGTCGGCGCCGTTGCGGATGCCGCCGGAGACGATCAATTGCACCTTGCGGTGCATACCGAGGTCCTGCAGCGCCTGCACCGCCGGCCTGATACAGGCAAGCGTCGGCTGGCCGACATTCTCGATAAACACTTCCTGGGTGGCGGCCGTGCCGCCCTGCATGCCATCGACCACGACGACGTCGGCGCCGGCCTTCACCGCAAGCGCTGTATCGTAATAGGGGCGGGCGCCGCCGACCTTGACGTAGATCGGCTTTTCCCAATCGGTGATTTCGCGCAGTTCGAGGATCTTGATCTCGAGATCGTCCGGCCCGGTCCAGTCGGGATGGCGCGAGGCAGAGCGCTGGTCGATGCCCTTGGGCAGCGTGCGCATCTCGGCGACACGGTCGGAGATCTTCTGGCCGAGCAGCATGCCGCCGCCGCCGGGCTTGGCGCCCTGGCCGACGACCACTTCGATGGCGTCGGCGCGGCGCAGGTCGCGCGGGTTCATGCCGTAGCGTGACGGCAGATACTGATAGACCAGCGTCTTGGAATGGCCGCGCTCTTCCTCGGTCATGCCGCCGTCGCCGGTGGTGGTCGATGTGCCGGAGAGCGTTGCGCCGCGCCCAAGTGCTTCCTTCGCCGGGCCGGAGAGTGACCCAAAACTCATGCCGGCAATGGTGATCGGAATCTTCAGCTCGATCGGCTTCTTGGCGTGACGCGAGCCCAGCACCACTGAAGTGTCGCAGCGCTCGCGATAGCCTTCGAGCGGATAGCGCGAGATCGAGGCGCCGAGGAACAAAAGGTCGTCGAAATGCGGCAGCTTGCGCTTGGCGCCGGCGCCGCGGATGTCATAGATGCCGGTGGCGGCGGCACGACGGATTTCGGAAAGCGTGTAGTCGTCGAAGGTCGCGGATTTGCGTGGCGTCGTCGGCGGGTTGCGATAAGTCATGCTGCCTCAATACGCATCGGCGTTGTCGATATTGAAATTATAGAGTGTGCGGGCCGAGCCATAGCGCTTGAACTCCGACGGCTTGACGCCGGTGACGCCGGCGCGGTCAAGCAAGCCCTGCAGCAATTCGATGTGCTCGGGCCGCATCTCCTTGGCGATGCAGTCGGCGCCGAGGCTGCCGATCTTGCCGCGCACGAAGAGCCGCGCTTCGTAGATGGAATCGCCCAGCGCATCGCCGGCGTCGCCGAGCACGACCAGATTGCCGGACTGCGCCATGAAGGCCGACATGTGGCCGATGTTGCCGTGCACAACAATGTCGATGCCTTTCATCGAGATGCCGCAGCGCGACGAGGCGTTGCCCTCGATGACCAGCAGGCCGCCGCGTCCGGTGGCGCCGGCATACTGGCTGGCGTCGCCTTTGATCACGATCGAGCCCGACATCATGTTCTCGCCGACGCCGGGCCCGGCCGAGCCATGCACGGTGATCGCGCCGCCGTCATTCATGCCGCCGCAATAATAGCCGACGCTGCCGCGCACATCGATGCTGATCGGCTGGTCGACGCCGACGGCGACCGAATGGCTGCCTTTCGGGTTGAGCACCTCCCAGGCGGTCTCGTTCGAGCCCGAAGTAAGCTTGTGCAGCGCCTGGTTGAGCTCGCGCAGCGACATTTCGCCAAGGTCGAAGACCCTTGCATGGCTCTGATCGCGCAGCGCTTTCGACACGGTGGTTGCCGGCATGAGCTCAATGCTCCCAGAAATAGACGGTTGCGGGCTCCGGTTCCCAGACCCTCGCATTGTCTATGCCCGGCAGCTTGGTGAGCGCGCGATACTCCGAGCCGAAGGCGACATACTGGTCGGTCTCGGCCATCACCGCGGGCTTGCAGGCGATCGGATCGCGCACCACGCCAAAACCGTTCTTGGTGCCGACGACGAAGGTGAAGAAGCCGTCAAGGTCGGACAGCGTGCCTTCCAGCGCCTCGCCGAGATTCTTGCCATGCGCCATCCGGTGCGAAAGATAGGCGGCCGCCACCTCGGTGTCGTTCTCGGTCTCGAAGGTCATGCCGTCGCGCACCAGCTCGCGCCGCACATTGTTGTGGTTGGAGAGCGAGCCGTTGTGCACCAGGCACTGGTCGGCGCCGGTCGAGAAGGGATGCGCGCCCATCGTCGTCACCGCAGATTCCGTAGCCATGCGGGTGTGGCCGATGCCATGCGTGCCGGTCATCGCGCGCACGTTGAACCGCTCGACGACGGCTTCCGGCAGGCCGACCTCCTTGTAGATCTCTACCGCTTCGCCGGCGCCCATGATGCGGATGTCGGGCCGAAGTGTCTGGAGAGCTTCGCGGGCCGCATCGACCTTGTCGGGCGTGGTCCTGACCACGGCATGCGTCGACTTCACAGCAATGCTCACCGGCGCGCTGATCGCCTTGGCGAGCTCGGCGTCGAGGCCGCGGAAATCGCGCTCCGGCTTCGGCGACTGAAGGGTGATCTTGGCTTCATTGCCGGTGGCCGCGCCATAGATGGCGATGCCGGCGCTGTCCGGGCCGCGATCGCTGAGCGAAATCAGCATCTCCGACAGCATCGAGCCGAGCCTGGGCTCCAGCGTCTTGTCCTTCAAGAAAAGTCCGACGATTCCGCACATGTCAGCCTCCGACGTTTATGGCTCCAAATGATGTATCGAATGCGTAAGCCGAATTCAATTGGTATGAAAGAAATTTTCCTCTGATTATATGTCGCCTATGCGTCGGAGCCGGCACTATCGCCGTCCGGGCGGGCTTTGTGAACCCATAGGGCATGGCGAATGCGCGCTATCCTGTAGGCGTCAAGGACCGACAGCGCATAGATCAGGAAGCCGCCGGCATGGCGGCCGATGAAGGTTGCATCCGGCGGCGCCACTTTGGTGGTGACCCAGCCAAGGATAACCATGAAGAACAGAAACTGCAGACCGCGCGCCGGCAGGCCGAGCATGACATGCCCGCTGCCCGGCAGCACGATGGCGGCACCGAGCACCAGATAGGGGTTGGAGGGCGGGGCGGATGTATGTGTATCGGTCATGCTGCCTGCTGTTCGCGCTGGTTGATCGCGTCGCGCAGCGAGGATGCAGCCGTGAGCAGCCTTTCGATCAGCGCCGGTTCCAGTCTGGCGTTGCCGAACGCTGCCTGCCGGAACACGCCGTAGCGCGCCCGCTCGGCCTCGGCCAGCAGCCAGACGATGCGTACGCCTTTCGGCGTGATCAGCAGCTCCTTGGCGCGTCCTTCGGCAAAGATCTCGGTATGCGCGGCAATCACATCCAGCGGGAAGGCAACGCCCTTGCGGTCCGTGCGCAGCACCGCCTCCGCCGGGAAGCCGGCGCCCTTGTGCAGTGTGTGATCGAGATGATCGAAATTGGAGAAGGTGGTCGGCGATCCCGGCCGCATCATCATGTCGAACGTGCCGGGCACGGCGACCGGCTCGGTGATCGAGACGCTCAGCCAGCGCGTCGGCAGCTTTCTGGTTGCCAGCGTGTCGACGATGGTGCGCACCTGCGCGCGTCGGCCGTTCCATGAACCGGCCCAGGTGATGACGCCGGCCGTGCCGTCGGAGACATCGACAGCATCGGGAATGACGGCGCGGATGCCGGCCCCGTCGGCGGCAAGCGCCGCCCTGGCCCGGTTGCGGCTGGCGCGCGCAAGCCATGCGACGTGAAGGACGACGGCAAGTGCGATCGCCCCGGTAAGCAAAGCTGACGTCAGTTCGGACATCTCGACACGCCGAAGCCCGCCGTCATCCCGGCGGGCTTTCTCTCTGCTCAATAGCCCTGCGGCTTCGGCCACGGCATGGTGAACTGGTCGCCGCGGCGCACGAACTTGTAGCGGTAGAAATGGAACCACACCGAGATCAAGAAATAGAACAGCACCATTGCGCTGAGCTGCGAGCCGAAGCCGAGGAAGATGGCGAAGAAGGTGACCACGCACAGGCAGAACAGCACGATCGCCGGCAGCGGATGGAAGGGATGGGTATAGCCCCTGCGGATCGAGCCGAGCGGCCATTTCTTCCGGAACATGATGATGTTGATGCTCATGAAGGTGTATTGCAGCACGCCGGACAGGATCGAGAAGGTGATCGCCTGGTTGAGGTCGGCGATGAAGGCGAAAGCCAGCGCGATCGGCAGCAGGAACAGGATCGAGCGGTAAGGTGTGCGGTATCTCGGATGCACCGCCGAGAACCAGCTCGGCAGGTAGCGGTCGCGGCCGAGCGAGAACCAGGCGCGCGCCGCATCGTTGATACAGCCATTGGCCGAGGCGAGGGCCGCCAGCAGGGTCGCGATGAAGAGCAGGTTCTCGAGCAGCGGGCTGCCGGTCAATTTGCCCGCATCCCACAGCGGATAATAGGTGATGCCGAGATATTCCCAGGGCATCAGCGAGGCGCAGACATACCAGGTCATGGCGGCGGCGATCAAAAGCGTGATCATTCCGGCCATCGTGCCGTAGGGCAGCGAGCGCGCCGGAGAGCGCACTTCCTCTGCCGCCTGCGTGGTGCCTTCGATGCCGAGATAATACCAGATGCCGAACTGGAAGGCGGCGATGACGCCGATCCAGCCATAAGGCAGCGCGTTGGCGGGGGTCACCAGCACGTTGAGCTTCAGCACCGCCCCTTGCGTCCACGGGCTGACCGAGAAGAACAGGATGACGATCGAGACATAGGCGATGGCGGTGATGATGAAGTTGACGTTGAGCGTCATCAGCACGCCGCGATAGTTCAGCCATGCCAGCACCACGATGGTGGCGGCGATAAAGGAGTTGTGGGTCAGCCCTTCGACGCCGGCCTTGGCGACGATGGTGTCGCCGAGCAGGATCGCGTCCGATACTTCGAGCATCGTGTAGGCGAACACCAGGAACAGCGCGACGTTGAAGGCCATCAGCGGTCCGACGATATGCTTGGCCTGCGCATATTGACCGCCGGCGGCGGCAACCGTCGAGGTTACCTCGGAATCGATCATGGCGACCGATGTGTAGAGCAGCCCGACGATCCAGCAGACGATCAGCGCGGCAAGCGCGCCGCCCTTGTCGGCGGAGAAATTCCAGCCGGTGAATTCGCCGACCAGTACGATGCCGACGCCGAGCGCCCAGACATGGGCGGGGCCGAGCACCCTGAGCAGCGAGACCCGCTCGCCATTTACTGCCATACCTGCCGAATCAACCGCGGCCGTCATCGTTCAATCTCCACTCAGATCCGGTGTTTTTCGGAAACGGCTTCGAGCTCGCCTTCGCGCGACGAGGTCAGCGTCTCTTCGGAATAGGTCGTGTCGACCTGGAACCAGTCGTAGAGCATCCACAACGCCAGCACGATCGAGATACCCCAGCATGCGTAATTGAGCGCCATCCACATGGGTCTTGTCCCCGGTTACTTGTCTTCGAACTTCTCGTTGATGACCTCGCGATACTCGCGATCGGAGGCGCGGAACAGGAAAACGAAATAGGCGATAATCACGACCGCCATGATGATCAGGGTCGGCCAGTCGATGATGTAGTGGAAGCGGTTCTGGATGACGTCGTGCGCGGTCTCCGGCGTATAGCCGAGCTTCTCCCAGATTGAGGCCATTGTCGGGTTCTGGCCGAGCGCTTCCCAGGTCTTGGCGTCGAGCGCGTCGATGGATTTCGCCGCTCCGGCAAGTCCCAGTTTCAGCGGCAGCCAAAGCGCGACGAAAATGGCGACGACGACGACGGCGATGTCGAAGATCTGTCCGGCCCTGCTTTGCTCGGGTGGGATGTAGCGAGACATGATTTTCCCCTCAGGACTGGCGGTTGCGAGACGCGTCGGCGTTCTTGATGTCGAGCCCGTAGATGAAATCCTTGTCCTCCTTGTAGTGGTTGAGCATCGCCAGGATGGCGGCGGTGTTGAAGATCAGCACCGCCGCGGCGGCGACCGCCACCACGAGCTTGATCCCACTGTCGGGGATGTAGGCCCAGGTCATCAGGAGGACGAACAGGATCGTCGCCCACAGGCAGACGATCAGGAGCACGGATCCACGCACGTCGGAACGGTACAGCGCTTCGATGCGCTGCTGCAGGTCGGACATCGGTTTTCCCCTTCGCTCGACGTCCGGTCCCGAAACGACCGGGCGCCACTCTTTCAAGAGAGTGAAATTTTTTTCATAAATTCCGCCCGAGTTTCGCAATTGTCAAGACGAATTTACGGCTTGTGAACCGTTCGTTTCATGTAAAAAATTTTGCCTGACAATGAAATTATTTGCTTCAAGGGGATTGCGGCGCTTCCTCGTTTGCGATCAATATTCAGCCCAAGCTCCGCCACCGAGCAGGAGCAGGGAACATCAACGCTATCGCATGGAGGACGATCGGATGACGGCATCCTGGAGATTTTCGACCTTGGCGGATCGCCATCGCACGCTCGGCTCGAAGCTCGAGGACTGGAGCGGCATGGGCACCGCCTGGACCTACAACAAGGACGCCGACGAGGAATATATCGCCATCCGCACCAGGGCCGGCCTGATGGATGTGTCGGGCCTGAAGAAGGTCCACATCACCGGGCCGCACGCCGCGCATCTGATCGACCTCGCCACCACGCGCGATGTCGAGAAGATCTATCCCGGCAAGTCGGCCTATGCCTGCATGCTGAACGAGGCCGGCAAGTTCACCGACGACTGCATCATCTACCGCATCAGCCCGAACTCCTGGATGGTCGTGCACGGCTCGGGCACCGGTCACGAGGAATTGCAGCGCGCCTCCGTCGGGCGCGACGTCTCGCTGCGCTTCGACGACAATCTGCACGACCTGTCGCTGCAGGGCCCGACAGCCGTCGACTATCTGGCCAAGCACGTGCCGGGCATCCGCGATCTCAACTATTTTCACCACATGCAGACGCAGCTGTTCGGCTTGCCGGTGATGATTTCGCGCACCGGCTATACCGGCGAGCGCGGCTATGAGATCTTCTGCCGCGGCCAGGATGCCGGCACGATCTGGGACCGGATCCTCGACGAGGGCAAGAGCGCCGGCATCATCCCGTGCCGCTTCACCACGCTCGACATGCTGCGCGTCGAAAGCTACCTGCTGTTCTACCCCTATGACAATTCGCAAAAATATCCGTTCGAGAATGAAGGCCCCGGCGACACGCTGTGGGAGCTCGGCCTCGACTTCACCGTCAGCCCCGGCAAGACCGGCTTCCGCGGCGCCGAGGAGCATTATCGGCTGAAGGGCAAGGAGCGCTTCAAGATCTATGGCGTGCTGCTCGACGGCAAGGAGCCGGCGGACGAAGGCGCGCCGGTCTATCGCGACGGCAAAAAGGTCGGCGTGGTGACCTGCGCCATGTATTCGCCGCTGGTCGAGAAATCGATGGGCATCGCCCGGCTCGACGTCGACTGCGCCGTCAAGGACACCAGGCTCGAGATCCGCAACAGGAGCGGCTCGATCAAGGCGACAGCGCAGCCATTGCCGTTCGACGATCCGAAAAAGTCCAAGCGCACCGCCAGGGGCTGAGGCATCATCAACAGCGAGGGTTTAAGGCACTAAAAGAGAATGGCAGCCAAGACGATCATCAGCCGGCCCGTTTACGGAACCTTGTCCCCACAGCCCGGCAAGCATCATCTTTTCGTCGCGGATGCGGAAGGCGCGCTCGCGATCATCGATATGGCCGGGAAAGCTCCGGACGGTTTTTTCGACGGAGCCGAGATCGTCTTCATCGCCGGCCCTGAGGGCAAGCACATTGCCGCCCTCGAAGCGCTGAAGCCGGCGCAGCTCCATTTGCCGCCGTCCTTCGCCAGCCTGCTGCCAAGGCTCAAGCAGACGCTGACCAACGCCCATATGGGCCTGCGCCTCTATCTCTGCGGCACTGAAGGGCTGATCGGCCAGGCCATGCAGGTGGCGCTCGAAGCCGGCATCGACCACACTTCGATCGAGACCGAGCATCGCGGCTCGCTGGCCCGACGCATGCAGTGCGTGCACTGCAAGGGCATCACCGAGAACGTGACGACGCAGCCGGCGCTCTGTTCGCATTGCGGCCTGCTGCTTCTGGTGCGCGATCATTATTCGCGGCGGCTGGCGGCGTTTCAGGGCGTCTGCATCAATGCCGAGGACCGCTCAGAAATTCCTCCGATGGAGGAGATTTTCCGATGAGCACCGGCACCACCAAATTGGATGTCGTCGTCAGCGACGTCGTCCCGGTCAATGAACTGGTCACCCGCTTTCATTTCCGCCGGCGCGACGGCGAGTTGCTGCCGACGTTTTCGGGCGGCGCCCATGTCGTGGTCGAGATGCGCGACGGCAACCGCACCAGGCTCAATCCGTATTCGCTGATGGGCTCGCCGCTCGACACGCGCGAATACACGATTTCGGTGCGCCGCGACGATATCGGCCGCGGCGGCTCGCTGTTCATGCATCGGAGCGTCCACGCCGGCCTCGAGATGGTGATCAGCTATCCGGTCAATCTGTTCTCGCTCGACCTGAGGGCGAAGAAGCACCTGATGCTGGCCGGGGGCATCGGCATCACGCCGTTCATGGCGCAGACCGCCCAGCTCGCCGGCTCCGGCGGCAATTTCGAGCTGCACTACACTTGTCGCACCGCCTCGCTCGGCACCTACGCCGATCTCCTGCAGCAGCGCTACGGCCGCCGGGTCCGGCTATATCACGACGACCGTAACGAGCGCGTAGATCTCGACCGGTTGTTGTCCTCGCAGCCGCTCGGCACGCATCTCTATGTCTGCGGGCCGGCCGGCATGATCAACTGGGTGCGCGACCGCGCTGCCGTGCTGGGCTGGCCATCGGAGACCGTGCATTTCGAGCATTTCGCCGCGCCTCAGCCCGGGGCCCCTTTCGACGTGACCTTGGCCGTCAGCGGCAAAACGATCCGTGTCGGCGAGCAGCAGAGTCTGCTCGAAGCCATCGAGGCGGCCGGCGTCGATCCGCCATATCTCTGCCGCGGCGGCGTCTGCGGCCAATGCGAGACCAACGTCATTTCATATGACGGCAAGTTCATCCACAACGACCACTGGCTGAGCGAGGAAGACCATCGTTCCGGCTGCAAGATCATGCCCTGCGTGTCGCGCTTCGAGGGCAAATCGCTGGTCTTGGAAAGATAGGAGGCGAGCTTGGGCATCACCTTTCGCAAGGAAACGTTTCGCGACGACTATACGTTCAGGAATAGCCCGGATCACATCAGGCGCTTTCCGTTTCCGTTCAACGAAGACAGCTACATGTACGCCGTCAACATCGAGCCGCATGTCGTCGGCCCGAAAGGCAGCGTGCTGGAGAACCTGATCGACGTCGACGAACACTATGTCGCCGAGATGCAGGACCGCGCTTTGGTGCTGGCCGAGGATCCGCTGCGCTGTCAGTCGCTGCCGCACATGACGCTGGCTGGCTGGGACCTGCTCGAGCTTCTGATGGAGCAGCAGGCGCTCGGCTATCCCGAGCATTTCACGCTGACCCGCGACGGCGACCGCTGGCGCTGGATCAACCGGCCGCTCGGCATCGACGACACCTTCACCTTCGGAGACACCTCGACGCTGCCTTACGGGCCGATGGAATACATCACCCGCCAGAGCCAGGGCGATTTCTGCATCCTCGACCAGCGCGACGGCAATCTGTGGATGGATGCCGGCATGGTCACCACCCAGGCCGACTGGTCGCTCGATTTCGACATCGGCATGAACTTCTTCGAGTGGCACGCGCCGGTGCCGCTGGCGCACGAGAAAGGCATTTTCATTCGTGCGCTGAAGTTCCTCACCAACATCCAGCAGGGTAAGCCGGCAAGACGCCTCAACTGGACGATGACCATCAACCCGCGCCTGGACACCAGCCCCGAGAACTATCACAAATGGGGTCCGGACCGCGCCACCGTAACACCCGAGAATGTCGGCCAGAAGGTGCATCTGCGCGTCGAGCTGCAGAGCTTCTGGCGCCTGCCGCGCTCGAACGGCATCGTCTTTCCGATCCGCTGCTATCTGATCAAGATGGATGAGCTGGTCACGCAGCCGAAATGGGCGCGTCGCCTGCACCGCGTCATCCGCGACCTGCCGGAAGAGCTCGCCACCTATAAGGGCCTGACACGATATAGGCCGACGCTGATCGAATGGCTGTCGAAGCTCGACGACGGCAGCCCGACGAGCCCGGGGTTCGGGCCGGATTAGCGCGACTCCCCCTCATCCGGCCGCTTCGCGGCCACCTTCTCCCCGCGGGGGAGAAGGGGCTGGCGTCTCCTCTCCCCTCGGGGAGAGGTCGGATTGCCCCGAATTGCCCTTCGCAATTCGGCCTTGGCAATCCGGGTGAGGGGGCCTTCGTCGAGCGCCTCACCCTGCGCTTTTCTGCGGATAGCAGATAATCGACAGATAGCGCATCGGCAGCTTTGTCAGCTCTTCCGGTCCGTGCGGCGCGTCGGCATCGAAGAACAGGCTGTCGCCCGGCTTCATCGGGTAGAGGTTGCTGCCATGCCGGTACACGACCTCGCCCTCCAGCATATAGAGGAACTCCATGCCTTCGTGCTGGAAGGTCGGGAACACATCCGAATCCTCGGTCAGCGTGATCAGGTAAGGCTCGACGATGACCCCGCTGGTGTTGGAACCGATATGGCCGAGCAGATTGTATTGGTGCCCGGCGCGCGTGCCGCGCCGCTCGACGTCGAGCCCTTCGCCGGCCTTGACGAAGACGGCGCTGCGTTCCTCCTCGAAACGGCGGAAGAAGGCGGTGACGGGAACGCCAAGCGCTCTGGACAGCGCCTGCAGCGTCGTCAGCGACGGCGAGGTGATGCCGTTCTCGATTTTCGACAGCATGCCGAGCGAAATGTCGGTGGCGGCGGCGAGGTCGGCGACGGTGATGCCGAGCTTCTTGCGGAACGCCCGCACTTCGCGGCCGATCGCCACTTCCAGCACTTTTTCGCGCGTGTCGCGAATGGCGTGCGGGTCTTGAGTCAGCGGCGTGCGGATCGTTCGTCCGTTCGGACCAATGCCCTTCGGCGATGGCCTGGTTTTAACCGCGACGGGATCCGCGCCAGGCTTGGGGCCGGAAGTTTTTTTCGTCATGTCGCCACCCCGGGGATCCGCGAATTTTTTTCACTCTCGGTGAACATATTCGTTGCCGATACAGAAGCGCAACTGTCTCAACAAGTCTTCCATGGCGGATCGGCTTGTTTTTGAGAGACCGGCCCCCAATCGCTTTCCCTGAAAATTGATTCTGCGCAACGCTGTTTCGCCGCAAGGCAGTTGACAGCACAGGAGCGCCAATTACTGTCACTGTCAGTGAAATTTGTTTCGCTGGGGAAATCAAAAAGGAGGCCCGCAATGAAAACTCGTGTTGCCGTCATCGGAGCCGGACCGTCCGGTCTGGCGCAGCTGCGGGCATTCAAGTCGGCTGCCGACAAGGGCGCCGAGATTCCGGAGATCGTCTGCTTCGAAAAACAGTCCGACTGGGGCGGCCTGTGGAACTACACCTGGCGCACCGGCCTCGACGAGCATGGCGACCCGGTGCACGGCTCGATGTACCGCTACCTCTGGTCGAACGGGCCGAAGGAATGCCTCGAATTCGCCGACTACACATTTGAGGAACATTTCGGCCGGCCGATCGGCTCATACCCGCCGCGCGCCGTGCTGTGGGACTACATCAAGGGCCGGGTCGAGAAATCGGGCCTGCGCGAATGGGTTCGCTTCAACAGCCCGGTGCGCATGGTCACCTATTCGGATGAGAGCAAGAAGTTCACCGTCACCGCGCATGACCGCAGCAACGACGTCACCTATTCGGAAGAGTTCGACAATGTCGTCGTCGCCTCGGGTCATTTCTCGGTGCCCAACGTGCCTTATTTCGAAGGCTTCCCGACCTTCAACGGCCGCATCCTGCACAGCCACGACTTCCGCGACGCGATGGAATTCAAGGGTAAGGACATATTGATCATCGGCCGTTCTTACTCCGCCGAGGACATCGGCTCGCAGTGCTATAAATACGGCGCCAAATCGATCACCTCCAGCTACCGCTCGAAGCCGATGGGCTTCAAATGGCCGGAGAACTGGAAAGAGGTGCCGCTGCTGCAGAAGGTCGTCGGCAAGACCGCGCATTTCAAGGACGGCAGCACCAAAGATGTCGACGCGATCATCCTGTGCACCGGCTATCTGCATTCCTTCCCCTTCCTCACCGACGACCTCAAGCTGAAGACCGCCAACCGCATGTGGCCGCTCGACCTTTATGAGGGCGTCGTCTGGGAGAAGAATCCGAAACTGTTCTACATCGGCATGCAGGACCAGTTCTACACCTTCAACATGTTCGACGCGCAGGCCTGGTACGCGCGCGACGTCATCATGGGCCGCATCAAGCTGCCCTCCGCCGCGGCGATGGCCGAGCACAGCGCGAAATGGCGGGCACGCGAGGAGACGCTGGAAGACGCCGAGCAGATGATCTGGTTCCAGGGCGACTACACCAAGGAGCTGATGGACCAGACCGACTATCCCGGCTTTGACGTCGAGGCGGTGAACCGGACCTTCATGGAGTGGGAGCACCACAAGATGGAGAACATCATGGGCTTCCGCGACAACGCCTACCGCTCACTGATGACCGGCACCATGGCGCCGCTGCACCATACGCCCTGGCTGCAGGCGCTCGACGATTCCATGGAGAGCTATCTCGAGATGAAAGGCGTGGCGGCCGAGTAGCGATCGGCCGCTAACCCAATCTTGCCCGAGCCTTCGCCGTCCAGGCATTGAACAGCCGGTCGGCGACGATGCCGATGAAGGCTATCGCCAGCCCCGCGACGATGCCGCGGCCGGAATCGGCCTTGGACAACGCGATGAACACTTCCTGGCCGAGGTCGCGCGTGCCGACCATGGCACAGATGATGATCATCGCCAGCGCCATCAGGATCGTCTGGTTGACGCCGAGCATGATTTCGGGAAGCGCCAGCGGCATCTGCACGCGAAAGAAGGTCTGGCGCGGCGTGCAGCCCGACACCTTGGCCGCCTCGATCAGCGCCGGCGGCACCTGCCTGATGCCGTGATTGGTGTAGCGGATCGCCGGCACCACGGCGAAGGCGACTGTGGCGATCATCGCCGTGACGTCGCCGACGCGGAACAGCATCACCACCGGAATGATGAAGCAGAAGGACGGCAGCACCTGCAGCGTGTCGATGATCGGCGTGACGGTCTTCTCGAAACGGTCGCTGCGCGCCGCCATCAGCCCGATCGGGATGCCGATCAGGCAAGCGATGAAGGCCGAGATGCCGCAAAGATAGACCGTCGCCATGGTCTTTTCCCAGAGGCCGGTGACGGCGCAAAAGGCGGTTAGTGCAGCAACCAGCGCGGCAAGGCGTAAGCCCCCCAACTGGTAGCCGGCCAGGCCGAGCAGGAACACCGCGCCAAGCCATGGAAAGCCCTCGCAGAAGGCACGCACCGGGTTGAGCACGTTGAGGATCAGCGCGACGCGGAAGGCTTCGATGGTGTCGAAGAAATTGATCGTCACCCAGTTCACCGCCGCCTTCCAAAGCGGCGCGGTGGTGAAGGTGATCGCCTTCGGCACCGCCGCGAAGGCCGGCACATAGAGGCTGAGCAGCGTCGCGGCGACAAGGATGGCGAGCGCCAGCGTCAGGTTGGGATAGCGCCGCCAGAATTGCAGGCTGGCCTGGCGATGGGCGCGGCCTTTCGCCTGATTCTGCGCCATTGCCTGGCTCAGCCGGTCGAGCGCGATGGCGAGCGCCACGATGGCAAGGCCCGCTTCCATCGCTTCGCCAACCTTCAGCGCGCGTAGCGCCAATAGCACGTCGTAGCCAAGGCCGCCGGCGCCGATCATCGAGGCGATGATCACCATATTGAGCGCCAGCATGATCACCTGGTTGACGCCGACCATCAGCGTCGGCCGCGCCGACGGCAGCAGCACCCGCCACAGTTTCTGTCTGGCTGTGCAGCCGGCCATCTCGCTGAACTCGCCGATCTCGGCCGGCACCCGCGCCAGCCCGAGCATGGTCGCGCGCACCATCGGCGGCGTGGCGAAGATGGCGGTGGCGATCATCGCCGACACCGGGCTGTTGCCGAACAGAAGCAGCATCGGGATCAGGTAGGCGAAGGTCGGGATCGTCTGCATCAAATCGAGGGCAGGGGAGACCACCAGCCGCTCGGCCCAGGGCTTGCGCCACGCCCAGATGCCAACCAACAGGCCGGTGACGATGCAGAACGGCACCGCGATCGAGATCAGCGCCAGCGTCAGCATGGCGCTGGTCCATTGGCCGAACAACGCGATGTAGAGAAAGCAGCCGCCGACCAGCGCGCCGAGTTTCCAGCCGCCAGCGGCGCGCCCGGCGAGGTACGCCGCCGCGCAGACGCCGACCCAGGACAGGCGCGGCAAGGTGAAGGCTTCTGTGCCATGGCCGATCTTGAAATTCTTGGCCAGAAGATTGAGCGCGAAATCGAGCGGCACGCCGAGCACTGCCGTGATCGAGCGGGTCAGCCAGGACAGGTTCACCTTTATCCAGCCCATCAACGCGCTGACCCAATCGGCGACCGGAATGACGGCATCGGCCGGATAGTTCACCGCCCAGGGCATGCGGTTCTGCATCAGGAATACGATGAGCACGACCGCAAGCGCCGCGGCCCAGACCGCCAGCCAGCGTTGAACCGGCGGCCTCGTTTGGCTGGCGCTGGCCGTTACCGTCATGCACCGGCTCGCGCGCGTTCGATGCCGGCAAGAAGCTCGATCACCGCCTGCGGCGTCACCTCGCCGATCGGCTTGCCGCTGCCGTTGACCACGGCGAAGGGCTTGCCGGCGGCGACGATGCCGGCCGAGAAGCTGGCGATCTTGGCCTCCGGCGAAACGCTGCCGCCATGGTCGGCGCCGTCGCAGGCGCGCATCAGGCTCCTTGCCGAGATCACCTTGGCGCGGTCGACGTCACGGGTGAACTCGGCAACATAGTCGGTCGCCGGCTTGACCACCAATTCCTCCGGCGTGCCGATCTGGATGATCTCGCCGTCCTTCATGATGGCGATGCGGTCGGCCAGCCTTATCGCCTCGTCGAAATCATGCGTGATGAAGACGACGGTCTTGTGCAGCATGGTCTGCAGCCGCATCAATTCGTCCTGCATCTCGCGCCGGATCAGCGGATCGAGCGCCGAGAACGGCTCGTCGAGGAACCAGATCTCCGGCTTGGTGGCGAGGCTGCGGGCGATGCCGACGCGCTGCTGCTGGCCGCCGGAAAGTTCGCGCGGATAGAAATGCTCGCGTCCGCTCAAGCCGACGAGCTCGATCACTTCCTGCGCGCGCTTCTCGCGCGTCGCCCGGTCCTGCCCCTGGATGCTGAGCGGGAAGGCGATGTTGTCGATCACGCTGAGATGCGGCAGCAGCGCGAAATTCTGGAACACCATGCCCATGCGATGGCGCCTGAGCTCGATCAGCTCGCCATCCGATATCTTGAGCAGGTCCTTGCCTTCGAATTCGACCTTGCCATGCGTCGGCTCGACCAGACGCGACATGCAGCGCACCAGTGTCGACTTGCCGGACCCTGACAGGCCCATGATGATGAAGATCTCGCCCTGGCGGATTTCGAGGTCGACCGAACGGACCGCGCCCACCAGCCCGGCCGTGGCGATCTCGGCGGCGCTGGCCTTGCCGGCGCGCTCGCGGATGAAGCCGGCGGCGTTTGCCCCGAACAGCTTCCAGACATTGCGGCAGGCAAGCTTGACAGGGGCTTCCTTGCCCGCCACGCGTGATGCCTGTTCAGTCAAATCCGTCACTCACGCGTCCTTCTGGAATGGCAAAAGCCAGAAACCCGGCCGTTCACGACCGGGTCCCGCATTTTCCAGTTGGAATGGTCACTGCGCCCAGGCTTTCCAGTCGGCCTCATGCGCGGCGATCCAGGCGGCGGCGACGTCTTCCGGCGTTTTGCCATCGAGATCGATCTCGCCGCTCATCCTGTTGAGCTCGTCAGTGTCGATCGTATAGGCCTTGGCCACCTTGTAGGCGACCGGCCACTTGTCCTTCATGCCGGACCAGGAATATTTCCAGATTTCGCCGTGCGGCTTGCCGCAGTCGTATTTGGCGTCGGGGTTCGTGCCCCATTTCGGATCGGTGTAGCACTCCGGCGTGTATTCGGGGAATTGCACCCACTCGCCCTTGTACTTGGCCGGCGCCCAGTGCGGCGAATAGATCCACAGCATGATCGGCGCCTTGCGCTGATAGGCGGAATCGAGCTCGGCGAACATCGCCGCGTCGGTGCCGGCATGGATAACGGTGAAGGGCAGTTTCAGCGCCGCGACGCGCTCGTCGTCAAAGCCTTCCCAAGTTACTGGGCCGCCGAGATAACGGCCCTTCGGTGCGGTCTCCGCCGTCGAGAACGAGGCCGCGCAGGTAGCGTCGAGCAGCGCGTGCCAGTCCGGCAAGGTCGGGCACTTTTCCTTCATATATTCGGGAAACCACCACTCTTCCTTGGCTTTCGGGCCGAGCTTGCCGAGCCGTTCGGTCTGGCCGGTGGCGTCGGAGGCTTTCATCGCTTCGCCGGCGGTGGTGTCCCAGAATTCCAGGCCGACATCGAGGTCGCCGTTGGTGAGGCCGGTGGTCAGGCTGGAGAGGTAGTCGGCGGTCGGATATTCGACCGTGTAGCCGAGTTTTTCGAGAATGCCGCCGAGGATCTTGGCGTTGAGGTTGACGCTGGTCCAGTCGAACAGCGCGATCTTGATCGGGTCGTTGGATTCCGGTGCCGCGGCCCGTGCCGTCGGTGTCAGGGCGCCTGCCGCGGCAAGTGCCAGAGCTCCCATTGAGAATTTCGAAATCACGCTGCGAAGTAACATGCCCGTTCTCCTGTCAAGCGATGTGGAAATTGTCGTTCGTTCCCGTGTTCTTTCTGTTTTTCTGATTGTGTTGGATAAGCTGGCCCATGCGCAAGGCCGTCGACATTTGCATTGTCGCGGGCAGGCGCGGGAGGTGGATGAAAACTCGAATTGGATCGTGACGGAAAGGACGCCGTCATGATTGCGGGCAGACTGCCGGCGAAGCAGTCATCCACGGATCGATCGCTGCTTGCGCAGCTCCGAAACGTCCAACCATCGAGGTGGTCCCACAATTCCCGGCCACCAGCGCGGCAAGCCAGGCGCTCACCGCAACCGTTTCATGGGATGAAATTATATATACTAAGGTTCATGCCGCGCAACGCATAAAGCCGCGTGACTTGCGCATTTTCGGACACGCTCAGGCCGCCCACCGGAGCATGCCCGCCACGCATCGCTCAAGGTGTGATCGGTCTGCTCAGGACATGATCAGGCCGCCATCGACATTGATGGTCTGGCCGGTGATGTAGGCTGCGTCGTCGCTGGCAAGGAAGCTGACCAGGCCGGAGACATCCTCGCCGCTGCCGGCGCGGCCCATCGGAATGTTCTCCACCCATTCCGCCATCAGCTCGCCGGGCTTGTAGTCGCCCAGCAGCTTGCCCCATGCGGCGTCGTTGTAGGCCCACATGTCGGTATCGATGATGCCGGGGCAGATCGCGTTCACGGTGATCTTCTCCTTGGCAACTTCCTTGGCCAGGCTCTGCGTGATGCCGATGACACCGAACTTCGATGCGGCATAGTGCGGCGTGAAGACAAAGCCCTGCCGCGCCTGGCCGGAGGCGGTGTTGATTAGCCGGCCACCTTCGCCATGCTTGCGCATCCGGGCGATCGCTTCCTGGCAGCACAGGAACACGCCCTTGGTGTTGACCGCCATCACCTTGTCCCACTCGGCTTCCGTCATCGCCTCGATCCTGGCGATGGTGATGACGCCGGCATTTTGCACTGAGATATCGACGCGGCCGAATTCCTTCTCGGCGAGGTCATAGAGTGCCGCAACCTCGTCCTTCTTGGTCACGTCCATGCGCATCGAGGCGATCCTCGCGCCAGCAGCTTTCAGGCTGGCGGCGACCTCGTCGACGCGCGGATCGATGGCGCTGACGACGACGGCAGCACCTTCCGCGGCGAAGCGTTTTGCCATGGCGGCACCGATACCGCCGCTGGCGCCGGTGACGACCGCTGTCTTTCCTTCAAAACGCTTCTGCACGTCAAGCTTCTCCTACCAACAGACGAAGCCGCCATCGACGATAAGGTCGATGCCGGTGACGAAACTTGCGGCCCGGCTCGCCAGGAACACGGTCGGGCCGACCATCTCCTCCGGCGTCGCCATGCGGCCCATCGGCGTGTCACGCTCGAAGATCTTGACCTGGTCGGCGACCTCCGGCCGCTTGTTCATCGGCGTCAGCGTGTAGCCGGGGCTCACCACATTGACGCGCAGCCCGCGGTCGGCCCACTCCATGGCAAGGCTTTTCGACATATGGATCACCGCCGCCTTCGACGAATTGTAGTGTGCTTGCGTCAGGCCCCGGTTGACGATCGAACCTGACATCGATGCGATGTTGATGATCGAGCCTTTGCGGCGGGGCAGCATGACCCGCGCCTCAGCCTGGCACGACAGGAACACGCCGCTGACGTTAACGTCGTAGATCTTCTGCCACTTTTCCATCGGCAGCGTCTCGGCGGGCTCTGCCCCGGCAACGCCGGCATTGTTGACGGCAATCGTCAGCGCGCCGAGTTCCTTTTCGATACGTTCAATTGCCGCCGCGAGATCGCTTTCGGACGTCACCGTGCCGGTCAGCACCAGCGGCTTGCGGCCGAGCGCCCTGATCTTGCCGGCCGTTTCTTCCAGCCCGCCTTTCGAGCTGTGGCCGAAGCAGGCGAGGTCGGCGCCGGCTTCCGCCAGTCCGATGGCGATCGCCTGGCCGATGCCGCTGCCGGCGCCCGTCACCAGCGCCACGTCGCCATGAAGATCGAACAGTTTCATGTCTCTCGCTCTCCCTGAAACAAAGGGCGCCAGTCCTGCTGGCGCCCCGCGCGGTCCGGTGCCTGGGAGGGTATCACCTGCTGCGCTTTGTTCCCATCCGCCGTGGCTCAGCTCGTCGCGAGCTCCATCACGGCGACATTGCTTGCTTCATCGCGATCGAGGATGCCGCGCTGGCGGCCGCGGCTCAGCACCAGCACGCGGTGCGAGAGCCCCAGCACTTCCTCCAGATCCGAGCTCACCACCACCACCGCCATGCCCGAGCGAGCGAGCTCGGCGATGACGTCGTAGATTGCCGCGCGGGCTCCAACATCGATGCCGCGCGTCGGCTCGTCGAGGATGAACACCTTGGGTGGCCGCGACACCCATTTGGCGATGATCACCTTCTGCTGGTTACCACCGGAGAGCTTTGAGACGGCCTGGTTCGGCTTGCCCTTGACGCCAAGCCTCGAGATGCCGGCCTCGGCGAACCTCTGCACGGCGTTGGGAAAAACCCAGCCCTTCGGCGCGACATGGTCGAAATTGCCGATGGCGAGGTTCTCGCCGATCGTCTGTTCCAGCACCACGCCCTGTTCCTTGCGGTCCTCCGGCACCAGCACGACGCCGGCCCTGATCGCCGCCGCCGGACCGCTGAGGTGGACCGGTTGGCCGGCGACGCGCACCGCACCGGATGAGATCGGATCGGCGCCGGCGATCGCCCGCACCAGCTCCGTGCGGCCGGCGCCGATCAGTCCGGCGATGCCGAGGATCTCGCCCGACTTCACCGAGAACGAAACGTTGTTGAAGCTGCGCTCCGGGGAGGACAGGTTCTCGACTTCGAGCACTGTCTCCGTGCCCGGCGCCGACAGCTTCGGAAACATGCGTTCGACGCTGCGGCCGACCATCTGCTCGACCACGGTGCGCACCGGGATGTCGGCGCGCTCATGCCGGGCGACGATGCGGCCGTCGCGCATTACCACCACGCGGTCGGCTATCTGCGCGATCTCGTCGAGACGGTGGCTGATATAGATGAAGGACATGCCTTCGGCCTTGAGCTTGCGGATCTGCTTGAACAGCAGTTCCGTCTCCTCGCCGCCGAGCGCTGCGGTCGGCTCGTCGAGGATCAAAAGCTCGGCATTCAGCGTCAGCGCCTTGGCGATCTCGACCTGCTGCTGGGCGGCGACGCGCAGCGTGCGCACCTTGCGCTCCGGCGAGACGTCCAGGCCGAGACGTTTCAACTGCGCCGAGGCCTTGGCGTTCATGGTCGCGCGGTCGATGCGGCCGCCGCGCATCGGCAGGCGCCCGACATAGACGTTCTCCGCCACCGACAGGTCCGGCAGCAGCTTCAATTCCTGGTGGATCATGCCGACGCCGGCCTCGATGGCCGCGGCAGGATTGGCGGGGGAATAGGGCCTCCCCCGCCAGATGATGGTGCCGGCATCGGGCTTGGTCGAGCCGGCGATGATGTTGGACACCGTAGACTTGCCGGCGCCGTTCTCGCCGAGCAGCGCCACGACCTCGCCCGGCCGCACCTCGAAGCTCGCATCGGCCAGGACCTGCACCGGTCCGTAGCTCTTGCAGAGGCCGTTGACGAAGAGCCCGTTATGCGGGCTCTCGCCAGTGTGAGGATCAAGGGACATCGTGGCGCTCTTCAGGTCTTAGCCAGCCCTCAGGGATGCTTCTCGATGAACTGAGCGACATTGTCCTTGGTCGTCAGCGTCGCGTCCTGCAACTGGTTGGCGGGCAGCTTCTCGCCGGCCACGAGCTTGATCGCCGAGTCGACGGCGAGCCGGCCCATGCCCTGCGTCTGCTGTGTCGCGGTCACATCGAACACGCCGTCCTTCAGCGCCTTCAGCGCCGCCACGTCGCCATCGAAACCGGCGATCCAGATCTTGTGATCGGGGTTGGCGACCTTGACCGCCTGTGCTGCGCCCAGCGCCAGCGCGTCGGCTTGGCCGAAGATGATCGAGACATTGGGATGGGCCTGCAGCAGGTCCTGGGCCAGCTTGAAGCCCTCGTCCTGGTGCCATTGGTCGCTCCAGAGCTCGCCGACCACCTTGATGTCCGGATAGGCTTTCAGCGCCTCGCCGCAGCCCTTGGAGCGGTCGACCTCAGGGGTCGTGCCTTTTTGGCCATGAATGATCACCATCTCGCCCTTGCCGCCGGCCTGCTTGGCGATGTAGTCGCACACGCCCTTGGCCGAGTTGACGCTGTCGGTGGCGATGAAAGTGTCGCCGGGCGCGCCGTCGGCATTGCGGTCGACATTGACCACCGGAATGTCGGCGGCCTTCGCGGTCTTGGTTGGAACGGTGGCGGCGGTGGCGCCGGCCGGAATGTAGATCAGCGCGTCGATATTCTGCGTGACGAGGTCCTGTACCTGGCTGACCTGCGTTGCCGAGTCGCCCTTGGCGTCGACGGTGATGATTTCGATGCCCTTCTCCTTGGCATAAGCTTCGACCGACTGCTTGATCTGGTTGAAGAAATCCGCCTGCAGATTGGCGACGGCGAGCCCGAGCTTTTTGGCGTCCTTGGCCGAGGCGGCATCGGACAGGCCGAGCAGTGGGACGATGGCCGCGGCAGCAAGCAGCAGTGAACGTTTGGTCAGCATGTTTTTCCTCCGTTGGTGTTCAATTCCGTCCAGCCTGCGCATCGCGGCGCCCCCGGCCGGACAGTCCCAGTCTCGGATCGACCGATCCGTTTCGCCCGGACATCCGGGCGAATCCCTATTGCCTGCGGCGTCGCCAGGTGTCGGTGGCAACCGCGAGCGCGATCACCACGCCGATCACCACCTGCTGGATGAAGGGCGAGACGCCGAGCAGGTTGAGCCCGTTGCGCAGCACGCCGATGATGAGCACGCCGATCGCCGTGCCGCCGATCGACCCGATGCCGCCCGAAAGGCTGGCGCCGCCGATCACCACCGCCGCGATCGTGTCGAGCTCGTAGCCGACGCCCGAGCTCGGCTGCACGGAATCGAGCCGGGCGGCGAGCACGATGCCGGCCAGCCCCGCCAGCAGGGCGCAGATCGCGTAGACCCAGTTGGTCAGCGACTTCACCGGGATGCCGGAAAGGCGGGCGACCTCGGCGCTGCCGCCGATGGCATAGAGGCTGCGGCCGGTGGCTCGATAGTTGAGGAAGATGGCGAAGACGATCGCCAGCACGATCATCAGCCCGACGGTGACCGAAAGGAAACCGAAATGGCGCACAATCGACAGGTTGGTAAACCAGTCGGGAAAGCCAACGATCTGCGAGCCGTCGGTGATCATATTCGCGAGGCCGCGCGCCACCGACATCATGGCAAGTGTCGCGATGAAGGGCGGCAGCTTAGTCACCGTCACCAGCAGCCCTGAGACCAGACCGCAGAGCGCGGCGACCACGAGCGCCGCGGCGATGCCTACCGGCACGCCGAGATTGAGATAGTCGGGGTAGGCGACATAGCCCATTACCATCGAGGCCAGCGCCAGCACCGAGCCGACCGAAAGGTCGATACCACCGATCAGGATGACCAGCGTCATGCCGATCGCCATGATGCCAAGCACGGTCACCTGGTCGAGCACGTTGAGAATGTTGCGGACCGTCAGGAAGGTATCGGTGGTCAGAGCCAGCGCCAGGCACAAAAGCGCCAGCCCGATCAGCGGTCCCATCGTTCCGGCAAACAGGGCCGAAAGCCTTGCACCCGACGCGGCCTGCGCGGCGCCGGTGCCGGCTTTCAACTCGCTCGTCTCATTGCTCACGGCCACTTCGTCTCCTCCGTCAGCGGGCCGGCGTGCCTCGCCGTCCGCCCCTGTTCACAGGTATCCTCCCTTGTGAACAATTTATCTTTGATATGCAATTTTGTTCAGCTAAGACGTTCATCAGAAACTTGTCAAGTGCCGCGACGCATTCGGCGGCGGTTTGCACGAACCAACGGTTTGCCATAGGGAAAGCCAAGCGCATGCGGGAGGCATAAGGATGGCGGTGATCGAGAACGAAAAGGCCTCGCGCTTTCCGGATACCGAGCTCAAGGCCCGCGCCGCCTGGCACTACTATGTCGAAGGCCTGACGCAGGAGCGGATCTCCGAGATCCTCGGCATCGGCCGCATCAAAGTGCATCGCATTCTGTCGGCCGCGCGTGAGGAAGGCGTGGTCCAGTTTCGCATCCGCGACAGCGTCGTCGAATGCGTGCAACTGGAGCAAAGCCTGAAGCAGCGCTTCGGCCTCAGCCACGCCGTGGTGGTGCCGTCGGCCGCCGACCGCAGCAATACGCCGCTGATGATCGGTCATGCTGCCGCCGCCTATCTCGCCGACAACGTCAATCCCGGCGACGTGATTGCGCTGGGCTGGGGCCGCACGCTGAAATTCGCCATCAACGAATTGCCCAGACGGCCGATCGCCAGGACCGCGGTGGTCTCGATGCTTGGCGGCCTCACCCACGCGCAGCCGCTCAACCCGACCGAGAGCGCCTGGGAATTCGCCGAAAAGATCGGTGCCGAATGCTACCTCCTGCCGGTGCCGGTCTATGCCGACCGGCCGGAGCAGCGCGATGCTTTCATGAGCCAGCGCAGCGTCCAGGACGTTGTCTTGCGGGCGCGGCGCGCCAACGTCGCCGTTCTCAGCGTCGGCTCCTTCTCCAACGACAGTCCGATCGCCAATTACGGCTTCATCAAGCCGAGCGAATTGGAGGAATTGCAAGAGGCCGGCGCGGTCGGCGACATCCTCTGCCATTTCATCGATGCCGAAGGTCGCACTGTGGACCATGAGGTCAACCGCCGCGTCTGCGCCTATCCGTTGCAGGACCTCTCCGACATTCCGACCACCATTCTTGTGTCGGGAGGGCAGGAGAAGATCGCCGTCATGCGCGCGGCCCTCGCCAATGCGAAAGTTTCGGTGCTGATCACCGACGAGGACGCGGCCAAGGGGCTGCTCAGCCGCTAGTTTTCCGCAATGAGGCGAGGCGGGCGTGGATGTCGCGTGTTGCGTGATATAGGTCGCGGTAGATCGCCTTGCGGGCGCGGTAAGTCGGGATCAGGGCCTCGACAGGATCGACGCGCCTTGCCGGCGGCCCGGCCATAGCCTTTGCGGCGTCTTCCGGCGAGGCGAACCAACCGATTGCGGTGGCCGCCAGCATGGCGGCGCCGAGTGCCGCCGCCTCGTTGACGGGCGACACGAAGAGCGGCCGCTCGAGCACGTTCGCCATAATTTCCATCAGCAATGCGCAATTCGTTCCGCCGCCGGCTGCGATCATCGCGGCGGCCTTGCCGGTCTGCTCCTCCATCGCATCGGTTGCGATCGCCTGCTCGAAGGCAATGCCTTCCAGCACCGCGCGAAAGAGATGTCTTGGCTCGTGGTCGAGCGACAGGCCGACGACGGCGCCGCGCGCGGCACCATCCCAATAGGGGCTCATCACGCCGGCCCAATAGGGCATGACGAGCAGCCCATCGCTGCCCGGGGCGGCCGTCATCGCTGCCTTTTCCAGCACGGCGGCCGACGGCGAACCGGTGATGCGCACGATCCAGTCGACAAGTTGCATGCCTGAGCGCAGCACCGTCTCCAGCATGAATCCGGAACCGGTCGGCGAAACCAGCGTGCGGAATGCATCCGATGTCGTGACCATGGCGGAATAGCTTCCGCTGACGACGCCCGAGCCGAGCGACAGATAGCTCTTGCCGGGTCCGTCGACTCCCATGCCGAGGCCCATCGCCTGGCCGTCACCGGCGCCGGCCACGACCGGCGTGCCGGCCTTCAGGCCGGTCGCCGCAGCGATATCTTCGGAAAGCAGGCCGCAGATTGCGCCGGGGACTATCAATTCCGGCAATTGCTGCGGCCGCAATCCCGCCGCCTCAACCAGCCTGGGATGCCAGGTGCCTTTCGCGATGTCGAGCAGGCCGAGCGGATCGGCGCTCGCCGTGCTGGTGACGAGCCGCCCGGTCAGGCGATGGGCGAAGAAAGCATGCACGTCGACGAGTGCAGCCGCTTCCGCCAGTACATTCGGCTTGTGCTCCATCAGCCAGGCAAGGGCATAGAGCGCCGGTGTCGGGTCCGGCGGCTTGCCGCTCCAGTCGCGGATCGCCTCGCGGCCGAGCTCTTCTGAAAGCCGCGTCACCTGGCGGCGGGCGCGCTCGTCGAGCCACAGGATGGCGGGGATGAGCGGCTTGCCGGCGCCGTCGATCAACGTGAAGCTCTCGCGTTGGTGGGCGATCGAAATCGCCTTCACGCGCGATGCGCCGATCTTGTCGGCGACCTGTTTCAGCGCCGACAGCAGCGCCGCCCACCAGTGCTCGGCATCCTGCTCGAAATGGCCTGGCGCCGGATTGGAAAGGGGATACGTCTCGCGTGCCTGGAAGAGCTCCGCGCCGTCGCGCGCGAAAGCGATCGCCTTCACGGCCGTCGTCGAGGCGTCGATCCCGATTACGACATCGTCCATCAGGCGGGTATCCGCAAGATCAGGCTGCGTTGGTTACGAACCGCCCGTCCGACTGGTCGAGCCGACGGCGGATCTGGGTTATCACCATCGAATCGTCGGGTACACAATTTTCATAGGTGAGGAAGTCGCCAGCCTTGACGGGCTTCACCACCTTGGCGCGCTCGGCGAGCCCGAGCGGCAGCGCGCCCTTGGCGCGCGCGTCCTCCCAGGTCATGGCGAAGCCGCGATAGTCGTTCTCGCCGATCATGCCGAGCGACTGGCCGGTGCCGAGATTGGTCTTGGCGACAGCCACCGCTTCGGCCACCGGATGGTCCAGCGGCTCCATGTCGGCGCGCTTGTAGACCACGGCGCGCGCCGCCGACAGCGGCACTTCGAGGCTGGTGAGGTGGTAGGGGCGGAAGATCGTGAAATAGGGACCCTTGCCGACCTTGAGGTCGATCATGCGCTCCAAGACGCGCGGGTGCCTGGTCT
Organism: Mesorhizobium sp. B1-1-8; assembly: GCF_006442795.2. Classification (NCBI taxonomy): domain Bacteria; kingdom Pseudomonadati; phylum Pseudomonadota; class Alphaproteobacteria; order Hyphomicrobiales; family Phyllobacteriaceae; genus Mesorhizobium; species Mesorhizobium sp. B1-1-8. The sequence continues at coordinate 5,077,784 of NZ_CP083956.1, read as the reverse complement.
CGATGATGCAGAACACGCCGGGCGCCACGCCCTTGCCGATCGAATAATCGACCACGCCCTTGCGGTGCAGCACGCCGCCATCCTCGCGCGGGCAGAGCACGCTGGCCAGTTCCTCCAGCGTCGCCGTCGGGCCATGCATGCCGGGCACGTCGGGCACCAGGCCGGTGGCGTTGGCGATCGCCACCATCTCGATTGCCGTTTTCGAGCCGTCGACGAATTCGACCAGCATGCGCGCATTCATGTTTCGCTCGGCCGCCTCCTTCGCGTAATCGGCGGGCACCGCATCGAGATTCAACGGATTGTTCTTGCCCTTGCCCGCAGCCACTATTGTGAAGCCGAGGCTTTTGGCGAACCCGATGATCTCCAGCGTGCAGGCCGGCTCGTCGCCGGCCGCGCCGGTGTAGACGACGCCAGCCTTGCGCGCCTCGTCTTTCAGGAAGCGGCCGATGGTGATGTCGGCCTCGACATTGAGCATGACGATATGCTTGCCGTTCTTCATCACTTCCAGCGCGAACAGCGTGCCGATGTTGGGATTGCCTGTCGCGTCGATGATGACGTCGATGCGGCCGGCGGCGGCAAGCGCGTGCAGGTCCTCGGTGACCGCGATCTTGCCGGCCTCGATGGCGCGGTCGATGGCCGCCGCATTGGGCACCTGCACGATATCGGACCTGTCATGGCCGGCGAGAAGCGCGGCATCGATCGCCGCCTGCGGCCTGACTTCGGAAATGGCGCCGATGCGCATGCCCGGCATGAGTGCTACCTGGACGACGATGTCCGTTCCCATCTGCCCGGCGCCGGCGAGCCCGATGGTGATCGGCCCCTGTTTTTCAGCGCGCTGCAGGAGTTCCGCTGCGAATTGCGGATGGGACATGTCGCTTTCCTCCGGTCCTTGGCGCGCCGCCGCACCGCGATGATCGTTTGAACATTCCTATTTCTATTTGAAAAATATTTCAACATACATTTAGGCAGTCTTATCAGGAATTAGCGGCCCGAGGCGCGCGTGGCGGAACGCTAGCTGCTGGTGCCGGCAGCTGCGGAGGGTAGACCGGACATCTCCCCCACTGTGGGGGAGAACAGCCGCCGCGACCGTGTTGGCCAACTTTCAATATCGCAGGAGTGAGTGGAATGCCCAAAGCGGCCAATCTCCCTCAAGCGGGAGAGATGTCCGGCAGGACAGAGGGAGGCGCGAAGGAAACGCTACGGCTGCTACTCCACACCGCTTCGTTGCTTCGAGAAGACGCTAAGAGCCGGCTCAGAAATAGCCGTCCGACGCCGCCGTGGCTTCCTTCGGAATCTCGACGCCGTCGACCAGGATCTTGTCGACCAGCTCGTGGTGGAAGCACACCAGGCCCTTGATGCGCTCGGCTTCGTGCACCGGCTCGGGATAATACCAGACGAGGTTCTCGTGCCGCTTCTTGGGCGTCGTCACGTGATAGTAATTGGAGATACCCTTGTAGGGACAGCGCGAGATGTAGCGGCTGGGCGCAAACATATCGAGCCGCGTGTCCGAGATCGGCAGATAGTGGCGAACCGGATGGCCGGTCTCGAACAGGAACACGCCGCGCCGTGAATCGGCGACCTGTTCGCCGTCGAGGATGACCTGCACGCGCCGCGACGAGGGCAGGCAGTCGACGCGGCGGAACGGGTCGCGGGCATGGACGAAGATCTCCTCGTCCTCTTCATACCAGTGTGTCATCTTCGGCCAGTAGAACGATATGTAGTCGGCTATTGGCGGGCAGCCCTTGACCGGGTCGAGATAGCGCCAGGCGCCGTCCTCGACCAGCGTGATGCCGGTGTTCAGCGAATAATGCGTGGCGACGCCCTTGAACGGATCTTCGGTCGTCGTCCTGCTCGGCAGCAGGAATTCCTCACGCACATCGCTCATCGGGAAGTAATAGACCGGCAGGTGATCGCTTTCCTGGAACACCAGCGCCTTGGTGGTGTCCGCGACGATCATCGGCCCGACCTGCACCCTGATTCGCTTGGGCGAAGGCATGGTGAAGGCGACATAGCCCGGCTCGAACTCATACTGCACGATATTGTCGAGCAGGGGAAAATGCGGCCCGCGGCCGCGCAAATGAGGCTTGCGAATGGTGGTCTCCCGGATACTTGTCTTGGCGACGCGATTTGACATCGGTCAGCCTATGGAAACGCGATCGAGCAGCAGGCCGGCGGCGATCGGCGGCAGGCCGCTGACAGTCTTGCGCACCGGAACCAGAAGGTCGGGGAAATAGCTGAAGATCACCGGCGTCTCGTCGAGCAGCAGTTTCTGGATGTCGGAGGCGGCCTTGCGCTGCGCGTCGAGGTCGAGCGCCTTCAGATAGCTGGAGACCAGCCCGTCATAGGTGCTGTTCTTGAAATGCGCCGCATTCCACGGGCCATCGCTGACCAGCGGGCTCTTCAGGAATACGTTCGGCACGCTGCGGTGCGCGTAGTCGGTGATGCCGAGCGGGCTGTCCAGCCAGTCGGATTGGCCAAACACCGCCTTGCCATAATATTTGTCCTGGTCCTCGACGTTGAGCGAGATGCGGGCGCCGATCTCCTTGGCGAAATTCTGGAACAATTGCGCATAGCCGGGGATGTCGGAATAGCGCAGCGTCGTCAGCGTCATGTCGAAGCCGTTGGCAAGACCGGCCGCTTCCATTAATTGCTTGGCCTTGGCGATGTCCTGCACGCGCTGCGGCACGGACTTGTCGGTGGCCGGGAAGGCAGGCGCGAACGGACTGTCATTGCCGGTCGCCGCCATGCCGTGGCAAAGCCCGTCGACCAGCTTGGAGCGGTCGATAGAGAGCGCCAGCGCCTGGCGCACGCGCTTGTCGGTGAAAGGCGCCATGTCGCAGCGCATGTGCAGCTGGCGATGCGCGGTCGAGGCGACGCGCAGCACCGTGATGTCGGGATTGCCGAGCACCACCTGGCTGACGTCGAGCGGGATGGCGTCGAGCACATCGACCTCGCCCGCCTGCAGCGCCAGGATGCGCGGCTGCACGTCGCCATAGAACTTGAATTCGAGCCGGTCGGGCAGGGCCTTCTCGCCCCAATAGTCGGGATTGCGCACGAAGCTCGCGCCGACCTTCGGCGTGTAGCTTTCTAGGCGGAACGGGCCGGTGCCTTCGAAGGTTTTTTCGTAGTCGCTCTTGTAGCTCGCCGGCAGGATGACGGCGTTGTAGTTGTCGATAGATACCGAATAGGGGAAGCTGCCGTTCGGCGCGTCGAGATGGAATTCGACGATGTGGTCGTCGACCTTGCGCGTGCCGCCCTTCGACAGCAGGCCCTTGAACACCGACAGCGCGTTGGAGGCGCCGCTCGGATCGGCGAGACGGTCGAAGGTCGCGACGACGTCGTCGGCCTTGAACTCCTCGCCATTGTGGAATTTCACGCCCTTGCGCAGCTTGAAGGTCCACACGCTGCCGTTGGCGTTGGGCGACCAGCTTTCCGCCAGCACCGGCTTCAGCGTCAGGTCAGGCTGCGTGACGCAGAGGAACTCGGCGGTCTGGAAGACCAGCTGATAGCTGCCGCTGTCATAGTAGGTGACCGGGTCGATGGCACCGCCGGGCACGGCGACGCCGGCGCGCACCGTGCCGCCCGGCTTGCCTTCGGCGCGCACCTGCGGAGCGCCTAGACCGACCGCCGAGGCGATGCCGCCGAGCAAGGGCAGCGACAGGCCGAGCACGCTGCCGTGGCGCAGGAATTCGCGCCGGCCGATCCTGCCGGCTAGCAATTCGTCGATAGCGGAATTTTCGATTGCGCTGAGATTTCCGCGGGCGGCGTCGATCGTCCTGAAATGCTTCGGCATGGCTGCATTCCTCGCGTCTCGTGGAGCTTGCCATCTAGTTCACTGTTGACCGGGGTCGAAAAGCGATATTTTTTGATGATTGCCATCGAAAATTTCGATTGCCGTCGCTCCGGGGCAGAAAGCATGGACACCGAAAATCTGCGCAGCTTCCTGGAGGTCGCGGCGCATGGCAGCTTCACCGTCGCCGCCAGCCGCCTGAACCTCGCCCAATCGACCGTCAGCGTACGAATTCGCGGCCTGGAGGAGCAGTTAGGGCGCAAGCTTTTCGTGCGCGACAGCGATGGCGTCACGCTGACCCCGGCCGGCCGGCAGTTCCTGCCGCATGCCTCGACGATCACCCGCACCTGGGAGCAGTCGCGGCAGGACATCGCCGTTCCCGATGGCTACGACACGCTTCTGCGGCTCACGGCACCTGCCTATCTGTGGGACCGCATCACCTCGCCCTGGATTTCATGGATGCGCGCCCGGCGGCCGAACGTGGCGCTGAGGCTCGAAGGCAGTTTCCCGGATCTGGCGATCGACCAGATGGCCGAGGGCCTGCTCGACATCTGCATCCTCTATCTGCCGCGGCCGCATCCCGGCATCGCCTATGAGACGCTGGCGGTCGACCAGGTGGTTCTCGTCCAGCACACGGCGCAGGCCGGACCGTGGACCGAGAACTACATTCTGATGGACTGGGGTCTGGAGTTCCGCGTCGAGCACGACCGCGCCTTTGGCGGCATGGTCAAGCCGGCGATCTCGGCCGGGCTGGTGTTCATCGGGCTGCAGCATGTCTTGTCGCAGCAGGCCGCCGCCTATCTGCCGCTCAGCGCCGTCAGCGCCCATATCGAGCGCGGCGAACTGCGGCGCATCGACGGCGCGCCGGTATTCCAGCGGCCGATCTACCTTGCCTATCCCGCGAACCCCGTCTCGTCGGACACGCTGGATGTCGCGCTGGAAGGATTGCGCGCCCTGGCGTTGAATTTGACTGCGGGCCAGGGCTTCGCCGAAGGCGACCGCGCCTTCAGCATGGCGGATTGAGCTCCCGCCAGGATCGCGATCAGGCCGGTTCGGCCTCTTTCTGCTTTTGCAGCCGCGCCAGTTCCAGATACGGGATGTGGCAACGGATCGTGTGGCCGGGCTGTGCTTCGGTTAGCTCCGGCTCCCGCGTCTCGCAGATCGCGCCGATCTTGCGTGGGCAGCGCGTGTGGAAGACGCAGCCCGTCGGCGGATTGGCAGCGCTCGGGATTTCGCCGTCGAGGCGGATGCGCGAACTCTCCGCCCGGTCGAGTTTCGGAACGGCCGACAGCAGCGCTTCGGTGTAGGGATGATGCGGGCCGGAGAAGACCGCCTCCGACGGTCCGAACTCCATGATGCGACCGAGATAGAGCACGGCGATCTTGTCGGCCAGATAGCGCACCACGCCGAGGTCGTGCGAGATGAAGATGTAGCTGACGTCCTGCTTCGACTGCAGGTCGGCAAGCAAATTGAGGATCGCCGCCTGCACCGAGACGTCGAGCGCCGAGGTAGGCTCGTCGCAGACGACGATGCGCGGATCGCCGGCAAAAGCGCGCGCGATCGCCACGCGCTGCTTCAGCCCGCCCGAGAGCTGGCGCGGCTTGACCGAAAGATGCCGGTCGGTAAGCCGCACCGAGCGGACAAGCTCTTCGAGGCGTGTGTCCAGCGTCTTGCCGGTGAGCCCGCCCAGCCGCTTCAGGGCGCGGCTCAGGATATGCCGGATCGAATGCGACCGGTTGAGCGCGGAGTCCGGGTTCTGGAAGACGATCTGCAGCGCCTTGACCTGGTCTTCCGAGCGGCTGGCGAGCCGTGGCGCGAGCTTCTTGCCTTCGAGCTCGATCGAGCTGCCGTCGTCGGGCGGGACAAGGCCAAGCAACAGTCTGGCGAAGGTGGTCTTACCGCTGCCGGATTCGCCAACCAGGCCCAGTGTCTCGCCGGGTCTCAGGCTGACAGAGACGTCCTTGACGGCCTTCAGGGGGCGGCCGTGGCTGGCATAGGTTTTGCTCAACCCTTCGACCTGCAGCACCGGCGGCGCTTGTTTTGGCTGGGCGGCAGCAATCTCGGCGGGCGTCGCGCGCGGCAGCGACTGCGCCTTGTCGTGGTAGTGGCAGCGCGACAGCCGGATGCCCCCATGATCGTCACTAATCTCGTAGAGCGGCGGCGGCTCTTTGCGGCAGCGCTCGGTCGCCAGGGCGCAGCGGTCGGCGAAGGCGCAGCCGACGATTGTAGCGCCGATGCCGGGCAGGAAGCCCGGGATGGTGTCGAGCCGGCCCTGGTCCTTGCGCTGTCCGCCGCGCGGCAGGCAGCGCAGCAGCGCCACAGTGTAGGGATGGCGCGGATCGTTGAACACGTCCTTGGTTGGGCCTTCCTCGACCAGCATGCCGGCATAGAGGACGCCGACGCGGTCGCACATGTTGGAGACGACCGCGAGGTTGTGGCTGATGAACAGGATCGAGGCCGACAGCTCGCGCCGCAATTGCGCGATCAGATCGAGCACTTCGGCTTCGACCGTGGCGTCGAGGCCGGTCGTCGGTTCGTCGAGAATCAGCATCGATGGATCGTTGGCAAGCGCCATGGCGATCGCCACGCGCTGCTGCATGCCGCCGGAAAGCTGGTGCGGATAGCGTTGCATGACGCTCGCCGGATCCGAGATGCGCACCCGGTTCAGCATGGCGATCGCCTTGTCGGCGGCAGCCCGTCCGGAAACACCTGCCAGCTCGAAGATCTCGGTCAACTGGCGGCCGATGCGCAGCGACGGGTTCAGCGCCTTGCCGGGATCCTGGTAGACCATCGACACGCTTTCGGCGCGGGCGCGTCGCAGCGCTTCCGCATCGAGCCTCATAATGTCTTGGCCGTCGAGCGCAATCGAGCCACCGGTGATCGAGCCGTTGCGCGGCAAATAGCGCACCACCGAGAGCGCCACGGTGGACTTGCCGCAGCCGGATTCGCCGACCAGCCCATAAGCCTCGCCGGCCTTGATTGTTAGGTTGACGTTGCGCAGCACTGCGCGGTTACGGCGGCCGACGCGATAGGCGACCGAGAGGTCCTTCAGTTCAAGCGCGTTCTTCTCAGTCATTGAACGCTCCGTGGACGCCGTCGGCCACCAGGTTGACGCCGATCACCAGCGAGGCGATCGCCAACGCGTCGAACAGCACCGTCCACCAGAAGCCGCCGCCGATCATGCCGTAATTGGAGGAGATCGAGAGCCCCCAGTCGGGCGAGGGCGGCTGGATGCCGAAGCCCATGAAGGAGAGCGTGGCCACCGCGAAGATGGCGTAGCCCAGCCGCACCGTCGTCTCGACCAGGATCGGCGGGATGACGTTGGGCAGGATCTCGACGAACATCGTATGCAAGGCGCCTTCGTGGCGCAGCTTTGCCGCGGCCACATAGTCGAGCTCGCGTTCGGCCAGCACCGCCGAGCGCACGGTGCGGGCAATGATCGGCGCGAAGCTCAGGCCGATGACGACGATGACGGTGATCTTCGAGGTGCCGAGGGCGACGATGGCGAGCAGCGCGATGATCACCACCGGGATCGCCATGAAGGCTTCCAGCACGCGGCTGATGACGTCGTCGACGATGCCGCGGAAATAGCCGATCAGCAGGCCGAGCGCGGTGCCGGCGACCGTGGCAAGCAACGTCGCCAGCGGCGCCACGGTGAGGATGTCGCGCGAGCCGACAATGACGCGCGAGAAGACATCGCGGCCAAGCTGGTCGGTGCCGAACCAGTGATCGGCCGCAGGCGGCGTCAGCGCGTTGATGATGTCGCTTGCCAGCGGATCGTAGGGGACGAACTGCTGGCCGAACAGCGCGCAAACGATCCAGAAGACGACGATCGCAAGCCCGGTCAGAAAGGTGCCGGACCTGGAGAGCGAATGCACAACCTCGCCCCAGGGGCTGCGCCGCGATGCGGCGTCCGGCGCGGGCAGATTCGCGGGAGTTTCCGTGGCGCTCATTGCTCTGCTCCCAGCCGGATGCGTGGATTGAGCACGGAATAAAGGAAATCGGCAATCAATGTAGCCACCGCATAGACGATGCCGATGGTAAGGATACCGGCCTCCAGCATCGGGAAATCCTTGCCACGCGCGGCGGTGAAGATCAGCGAGCCGATGCCCTGGTAGCGAAACAGCGTTTCGATGACGACGAGGCCGCCGATCAGATAGCCGGTCTGCGTGGCGATGACGGTGATGGTCGGCAGCAGCGCGTTGCGCAGCACGTGCCGCCAGATCACGGTGCGCCACGGCAGCCCCTTCAGCACCGCGGTGCGCGTATAGTCGGAATCCAGCGCCTCGATCATGCCGGAGCGAGCCATGCGGGCGATATAGCCGAACAGCACCAGGAACAGCGGCAGCGACGGCAGGATCAGATAATAGAGCTGGGTAAGGAAGCCGGCGCCGGGCGGCCATGAGGCGGCGATCGGCAGCCAGCGCAGCCAGACCCCGAAGATCAGGATCAGGATGATGCCGGTGACGAATTCGGGCAGCACCGTCACCGACAGGCCGCCAAGGCTGATGATGCGGTCGAGCGGCCGGTTGAGGTTGAGCGCGGCGACGACGCCGCCGAGGATGCCGATCGGCACCACCAGCACGAAAGCGACCAGGGCCAGCTTCAGCGAGTGGCCGAGCGCGCCGATGACGAACGGCGCCACCGGCGCGCGAAAGATGTAGGAGGTGCCCATATCGCCATGGAGGAAGTTCCAGATCCAGCTTCCGTACTGGGCGAGCAGCGGCCGATCGACGCCAAGCGAGTGGTTGAGCGCATCGACGGCGCGCTGGTCGGCAAAGGGACCCAGTATGGCCCGCCCGACATTGCCGGGAAGCACCTGGCCGCCCAGGAAAACCATGACGCTGAGCAGGAACAGCGTGACGAGCGACAGGGCCAGGCGCCGGACAAGGAAAAAGAAAATGGCGAATACTCCGATTGGAGCCGGCTCTGCATGGAGAGCCGGCTGTCAGGAATAAGCTGGTTCTCTTTCGCTCAGCCTTTCGACGCCTTCTCGAGGAACAGCTGCGACATGGCGGTCGGCTGGGCGCCGGTGACGCCCTTCGCAGTCGCCGTCAGGAAATCGTAGAAATAGCCGAAGATGACCGGCGTTTCCTCCAGCAGCAGCTTCTGGATCTTGCCGGCGGTGGCCTTCTGCGCTTCGAGATCGAGGGCCGCGATGTAGCTCGCCGCCAGCTGGTCGTAGTCCTTGTTCTTGAAATGCGCGGCGTTCCAGGTGCCGTCGCTCTTCAGCGGCGCTGCAAGATAGACGTTCGGCACGCCGCGGTGGCCGTAGTCGGTGATGCCCATCACCGAATCCAGCCAGTTCGATTTGCCGAACACGGCGTCGCCGTAGTAACCGCTCTGGTCGAGGATGTTGAGCTCGAGGTCGATGCCGATTTCCTTGACCCAGTTCTGGACGAGCTGTGCGTATTCCGGGATTTCCAGATAGCGCTCGGTGGTGAGCGTCACCTTGAAGCCCTTGCCGGCGCCCGCCGCTTCCATCAGCTGCTTGGCCTGCGCGATATCCTGCTTGCGCTGCGGCACGCTTTGATCGGTCGAGGGATAAACCGGGGCGAACGGGCTGTCGTTGCCAGGCACGGCGCGCCCCTTCATCAGGCCGGCGACCAGCTTGTCGCGGTCGATTGAGAGCGCGATCGCTCGGCGCACGCGCGGGTCCTTCATCGGGCCGTCGTCGCAGCGCAGGTGCAGCTGCTGATGCGCCGACGATTTCAGGCTGAGGACCTCAACATTCGGATCGTTGAGGACGGCGACGCCGGCCAGCACCGGCATCTGGTTGATGATGTCGATCTGGCCGCCCTGCAGCGCCAGGATCTCCGCCTGCATGTCGGAGAAGAAGGTGAATTCGGTGCGTGCCGGCAGCGCCTTCTCGCCCCAATAGTCGTCGTTGCGCACGAAGGAGGCGCCGACCTTGGGCGTGTATTTCTCGAGCTTGAACGGCCCGGTGCCGTCGAAGCTCTGCTCGTAGCCGCCCTTGTAGCTGGCCGGAATGATGACGGCATTATAGTTGTCGGACGACAGCATGTAGGGGAAGTTGCCATTCGGCGCGTCGAGGTGGAATTCGACCGTGTAGTCGTCGACCTTCTTCGAGTTGCCCTTCTGCAGAGTGCCGGTGAACACCGACAGCGCGTTGGACGAGTTGGCCGGATCGGCGAGCCGGTCGATGCTGGCCACCACGTCGTCGGCCTTCATCTCGCCGCCCGAGTGGAATTTCACTCCCTTGCGCAGCTTGAAGGTCCACACCGTGCCGTCAGCATTCGGCTTCCAGCTTTCCGCCAGCGCCGGCTTCAGCACGAGGTCCGGGCCGTCGATGCAAAGGAATTCGGCGACCTGCTGCAGGATGAGAAGCCCGCCGGCATCGGCGATGGTGACCGGGTCGATCGCCGCGGACGGCACGTTGCTGCCGACGCGGATGGTGGCGCCGGGTGCGCCCGCTGCGCGGGCAAGCGAGGGCGCGGCGCCAAAACCGGCGGCCATGCCGATGCGGCCGAGCAGCGGCAGCGACAAGCCGAGCAGGCTGCCGTGGCGCACGAATTCGCGGCGGCTGAGGCGGCCGTCGATCAGGCCGTCGATGAGATGGTTTTCGAGTGGCGTGCGACTGCGCCGGATAAGATCGAGAATGCGATAGTCCTTGCTCATGGGTGTGACCCCTTTCCCCAGTTCTTGTGGTTGGCGGATGCATTCCAGTTGATGAGTTCCGTGGAGTTCTCCTGTCCCGGCGTTCATCAATATCAGTCGGCCGGACTGTAGCATGCGGTTTTATCTGGTCCATCCGCTCCTTAAGCCGGAAGGGTCAGATTTTCTTGATGCATTGCTTTCGTCCGTTCGGCTCGCGGTCCCGACCGATACGCCTGATCTCAGCCGATCTCGAAGAAGGGCGTGCCGAGCAGGTCCGGCACGACATCGATGCCAAGGCCGGGACCGTCCGGAATGCCCATGCGGCTGCCCGTCGCCGGCGGCGCGTTGGAGGCGGTGCGCACCGTCACCCATTCATGGAAGGCGATCGCGTGCAGCCGCCGTTCTTCCGGCGTCGACAGCGACAGATGCGCCATGGCTGCGGTGTCGATCTCGGCGCCGCCGGTATCCTCGACCGTGATCATGAAGCCGAGACCGACCGCAACGTCGCGGATCAAGCGGGTCTGGGTTACGCCGCCCAGCCGCGAGATTTTCAGCGTCAGCCCGTCGGCCGCGCCCAGGCGATGAATTTCCAGCATCGCCTCCAGCGAGGTGACGGATTCATCCAGCACCATCGGCTTGTCGAGCATGCGGCGCACCGACATGTTCTCCTCGATCGTCGTGCAGGGCTGCTCGAACGTGTAGTCGATGCCGCGCGTCGCATCGGCGAACTGCCGCGCCTGGTAAGGCGTCCAGCCGGCATTCGCATCGCAGAAGATCACCGTGCCGTTCGGCACGGCCGAGGCCACTGCTGTCACGCGCTCGATGTCGTCGCGGACATTGCCGCCGACCTTGACCTGCAGGCGCCGGTAACCTTCAGCAACGATGCGCCCGGCAAGCGCGGCCATCTCGTCGACCGTGCCGTGGGTGACCACCTTATAGAGCTCGGCCGTCTCGCTCTCGCGGCCGCCGAGCATCGTCACCAGCGGCACGTCGGCGGCACGCGCCGCCAGATCCCAGCAGGCCATGTCGAGCGCCGACTTGACGTAGGGATGGCCCTTGAAGACGGTGTCCATCAGCCTGCCGATGCCGGCCAGGCCGCGCGGATCCTGGCCGATCAGATGCGGCGCGATCTCCGGCACGCCCGCGCGCGTTCCCGCCGGAAACGCGGCCGAGTAGAAATTGCCGAGCGGCGCCATCTCGCCCCAGCCGGCCACGCCGCTGTCGGAGGTGATGGCGACGATCACCGCGTCGAAACAGTCGGCGATGCGCCCCTTCGACATGCGGTACGGCCCGTCCACGAAGGGCTGCACGACATGATAGGCTTTTATGGTCTTGATCTTCACGTTTGTGTCCGTTGTGGCAGGGTTGGTCAGACGCCCTTGGACGCGCGCTTTTCGAGGCCACGCGCATAGGGAGATGCGCCGATACTGACGCATTTTCCGAACAATCTTACCGCTATGACCACCGCGCAAGCTAGAGGGTACGATCGCTAGGGGCCGGTATTACGGCGCTTGCCACGCCGTACATAATAAAACGGCGCCCTCGGCGTGGGAGCCGAGAGCGCCGTCAGGCCGGAAAACTGATGGGGGTTATCAGCTGGCCGGTTTCGGTTGCGGCAAGGGAGAAACCGGCATTCCGGGTCCGATCTTCTGCAAATTGCCCGTGATCACCTGGTCGCTCTCGGAAATGCCGGATGTCACGGAAATCAGGTCGCCCTCGGTCGGCCCGAGCGAGACCAGCTTCTGGTCGACCGTGTTGCCCTTGCCGAGAACATAAACATATTTGCCGAGCTGGCTGGAGCCGAGCGCCACCTGCGGCACCATCAGCGTGTTGGGCTGCTGCTTCACATGCAGCCGGACCCGCACATACTGGCCGGGCAGCAGCGTGAACTTCGCATTGCCGATCGTCGCCCGCGCGGTGATCGTGCCGGTCGAATGGTCGATCGTGTTGTCGATGAAGGTGAGCTCGCCCTTCTGGCTGGGCTCGGTCTCGCCGGGCAAAAGCACATCGACCGCGACCGGGCCGGCCGCCTTTGCCTGCTCGATCTGGACGAGGTCGGTCTCGCTCGGATTGAAGGTGACGTAGATCGGGTCGAGCTGCACCAGCGTGTTGAGCACCGTGCCGGCGACGCTGACCAGCGTGCCGACCGAGGCCTGGTTGCGGCCGATGCGGCCCGGGAACGGCGCCTTGATCTCGGCATAGCCGAGATTGAGCTCGGCCGTCCGTACCGCCGCCTGGTCGACGGCAAGGGCGGCTTGCGCCGAGCGCAAATTGCTCGTGCGCTGGTCGAAGCTGTCCTTGTCGAGATAGCCGGCCTTGGCAAGATCGGTGCCGCGGCCAAGATTGGACTTTGCATATTCGAGCGTCGCGGTATCGCGTTGCACTTGAGCCTTCGCCTGGTCCAGCGCGGCCTGGTAATCATCCGGCGCGATGCGATAGAGCAGGTCGCCTTGTTTGACGTCGCTGCCGTCGGCCGCCGTCTGCTCCTGAAGATAGCCCGGCACGCGCGCCTGCAGCGTGATGCTGCGGATCGACTCGACGCGCGCGGCGTAGTCGAGATAGATCGGAATGGTCTTCTTGACGACGTTCACCACCGGCACCGGCATGACGAAGGCCGCGGGCGCGGGTGCCGCCCCCGCGGTGCCGCCATTGAGGCTCAAATTACCCATGTCGAGCAGATGCACGCTGGCCACCGAGATCGCGCCCAGCGCGACGGCCGTTCCCAAAGCGATTTTCCATTTACGCATGATGGTCTCCAATTCTATTCGGCCGCGTCGGCGAGCGACTGAAGTGCTAGCTCGGCGGTCGGTTCATTATCTTGATGAAACGGCGCGGGCTCGCTCTCGCCGCCGCGTTCGCGCAGCCGCTCGATCACCGCGTAGAACACCGGCACGAACACCAGCGACAGCACCGTCGCCGCCACCATGCCGCCAAAGACGGTGGTGCCGATCGACTGCCGGCTGGCCGCACCCGCGCCTGTCGCGAACATCAGCGGCAGCACGCCGAGAATGAAGGCGAAGGCCGTCATCAGGATCGGCCGCAGCCTGAGCCGCGCGGCTTCCATCGCCGCCTCGACGATGCTGAGGCCCTCCTCGCGCCGTCGCCGGGCGAACTCGACGATCAGGATGGCGTTCTTCGCCGCCAGGCCGATCAGCATGACGAAGCCGATCTGCGAGTAGACGTCGATCTGCATGCCGCGCAGCAGGAGCACGATGAAGGCGCCGAACAGGGCCAGCGGCACGGCGAGCAGCACCATGAAGGGCATCGCCCAGCTTTCATACTGCGCCGCCAGGATCAGGAACACGAAGACCATCGCCAGTCCGAACACGACCGAGGCGATCGATCCGGCCTTGAGCTCCTGAAAGGTGATGCCGGTCCATTCATAGCCGAAATCGCGCGGCAACGCCGTCGCCGCTGCCCGTTCCATGGCCGCCACCGCCTGTCCGGACGAGAAGCCGGGGGCGGCGCCGCCATTGATCAGCGCCGAAGCGTTGTTGTTGTAATGCGGCACGGTTTCCGGGCCGACGATCGGCACCAGCTTGCCCAGCGTGCTCAGCGGCACCATGCCGCCCGAGGCGTTGCGCACATAGAGCCGCGATATGTCGGTCGCATCGCCGCGCGCATCCTTGTCGGCCTGGATCGTCACCCGGAAGGTACGGCCGAACAGGTTGAAGTCGTTGACGTAGAGCGAGCCGAGATAGATCTGCAGCGTGTTGAACACGTCCGGCAGGCTGAGGCCGAGAAGCTTCGCCTTGCTGCGGTCGAGGTCGTAGTTGAACTGCGGCGTCGAGGTCGAGAACGACGAGAACAGCTGCTGCGGGTTGAGCTCCGGCTGCTTGCGCGCCTCGGCGAGCAGCGCCTGGGTGACGTCGTTGAGCGCGGCGCTGCCGCGGCCGGTGAGATCCTCGACCTGGAACTCGAAGCCGCCGGTGGTGCCGAGGCCCGGGATTGAAGGCGGATCGAAGGACAGCGCGAAGGCTTCCGGCATCTGCAAGAGCTTGTTGCGTACGTCGGCGACGAGCTTCGAGGCGCTCTGGTCGGGGCCGCGTTGGTCCCATGGCTTCAGGATCGCGAACTCCACCGCCGAATTCGACTGCGCGGCGCTGGTCAGGAAATTGAGGCCGCTGATCGAGCCGACGATGTCGACGCCGGGTGTGTTCTGCAGGATGTCGCGCGCTTTCTGCGCCACCGCGTCGGTGCGCTCCAGCGAAGCGCCGTCGGGCAGCTGGATGACGACGAAGAAATAGCCCTGGTCCTCGACCGGCAGGAAGGTCGAGGGCAGCTTCTGCCAGACGAAATAGGTCGCCACCAGGCCGGCCGCGAACAGGCCGAGCATGATCCAGCGCAGCCGGATGAGGATACGCACGCCATGCGCATAGGCATGCGACAGCCAGTCGAAACCGGCATTGAACCAGCGGAACGGGATGAACTGCGTTTCGCCGCGGTGACGCAGGAAGGCAGCGCTGAGCGCCGGGCTCAAAGTCAATGAATTGAAGGCCGAGATGCCGACCGAGATGGCGACGGTCAGCGCGAACTGGTTGTAGAGCCGCCCCGAGACGCCGGGGATGAAGGCGACCGGAACGAACACCGCCATCAGCACGGCGGTGGTGGCGATGATCGGCCCCGTCACCTCGGCCATTGCCGCCCGCGTCGCGGCGAGCGGTTTGAGGCCGGCATCGAGCTGTCGCTCGACATTTTCAACCACGACGATGGCGTCGTCGACGACGAGGCCGATCGCCAGCACCATGCCGAGCAGGGACAGCATGTTGAGCGAAAAGCCCAGCATATACATCACCGCCAGCGTCGCGATCAGCGACACCGGGATGGCGATGGTCGGGATGATGGTGGTGCGCCAGCTCTGCAGGAAAACGAACACCACCGCCACGACCAGCACCAATGCCTCGCCGAGCGTGATCAGCACGTCATGCATCGAGGCCGAGACGAAGCGCGTCGTATCATAATGCATGGCGTAGGCGACGCCCTTCGGGAACCGCGCCGACAGTTCCTGCATCTTGTCCTTGACCCGCTGCTGCAGGTCGAGCGCGTTGGAGCCGGGCATCTGGTAGACGGCCAGCACCACCGTCGGGTTCTTGCCGAAGAAGGCGGACGACGAATATTGCAGCGCGCCTAACTCGATGCGGGCGACGTCGCGCAGCCGCACGAGCGAGCCATTGGCCGAGTCGGCGCGCACGACGATGTCGCCGAATTCCTTGGGATCGCTCAATCGGCCGACTGCGTTGACCTGCATTTCGAACGCCGTGCCGGCGGGGGCCGGCGACTGGCCGATCTTGCCGGCGGCGACCTGGACGTTCTGCTCGGCGATCGCGTTCTGCACATCGACGGCGGTGATGCCGAGGTTGGCTAGCTTGTCCGGATCGAGCCAGACGCGCATCGAATAGCGCCGCTCGCCGAAGATCTGCACGTCGCCGACGCCGGGCAGCCGCTTCAGCGGATCGACCACCTGCAGATAGGCGAGGTTGCTCAGCGCCACCGGATCGACCGAACCGTCCGGCGAGGTGAGGTCGACGATCAGCACGAAATTGGGGTTCTGCTTCTTGATCGTCACGCCGCCCTGGTTGACGATCGCCGGCAACGAGGAGGACGCTTGGCTGACGCGGTTCTGCACATCGACGGCAGCGGTGCTCAGCGGATAGCCGACATCGAAGGTGATGGTGATCGTCGAGGAGCCGTCGTTCGAGCTCGTCGACGACATGTAGGTCATGCCTTGCACGCCGTTGATCTGCTGTTCGAGCGGCGTGGTCACCGTATCGGCCACCACCTGCGCGCTGGCGCCCGGATAATGGGCGCTGACCACGACCTGAGGCGGCGTGACGTCGGGAAACTGCGAGACCGGCAGCAGGAAATAGGCGATCGCCCCGGCGAGCACCATGATGATGGCGATCGCCGAAGAGAAGATCGGGCGGTGGATGAAGAAATTTACCATGATGCGGATGCCTCTCCGAACGGCTTTGCGGCGCGGTGCATGCGCCGGGCCCGGCCCGAGCCGGAATCCTCCAGGAAATCCGGCAGGGCCTTGCCGCCCGGCGCCTGTTCGGCAGCCAGCGAGCGCAGCATCGCCTCGAAGGCGCGCGGGTTGACCCCGTCCGCCTTGTTCACCAGCCGGATCATCGGATCCCGGACGGCTTCGTCGATCGTCAGGTCTTTTGCCTTGTGCATAGGAGCGGCTCCTTGCTGCGGCTCGCATCAGCTGATCACGAACCGTTTTTCCTTTTTCACCGGCCGAAGCCGCATGACATGCAGGTTTCTTGTCCCATCTCGCTCTGGCAGGGCTATCGGTGGTGCCTTGTCGTTGACGTCGAGCGCTATAGGTGTTACCAGTAAGTAACATTCTGGAAGTTACAGACCGGTAACACCCTAGTCAAGAGGTGGCCGAGGGTTTTTTGGAAACGAAAGGAGATTGTGATGACAGACGGCGTCGTGGAGCGTTCTCGCCCCAGGGACCGGATCCTGGAGACGGCGCAGGATATGTTCCACAAGCATGGCATCAAGGGCGTGGGCGTCGACGCCATAACCGAAGCGGCCGGCACCAACAAGATGACGCTCTACCGTCACTTCGAATCGAAGGACGAGCTGATCATCGAATGCCTGCGAGCCACGGCCGCGAAAGCATCAAGGATATGGGACGAGTTCGAAGCTCAGCATCCCGGCGACAAGCTCGCGCAGTTGCATGCCTGGGTCCGCAAGGCTTCGGAAATGCTCAGCGCCGACTGTCGCGGCTGCGACATGGCCAACGCTGCCGTCGAGCTCAGCGAGACCGATCACCCGGCAAGGCGCGTTATCAAGGAACTGAAGGAAGCCCAGCGCGAAAAATTGGTCGCGCTCTGCCGTGACGCCGGCATCGGCCAGGCCGAGCTTCTTGCCGACACGCTGTCGCTGCTGCTCGAAGGCGCCCGCGTCTCCATGCAGAGCGTTGGCGCCGAAGGCCCGAGCGCGCAGTTCGTGCGTATGGCGGAAGGCTTGATCGGCTCGTTCCGGGCGCGCTGAAACGTCCCTCATCCGACCGCTTCGCGGCCGCCTCTGCACTATTTTCCGCACGGGCAAGAAAAAGCCCGCTGCCGGGAGGAGGTGGCAGCGGGCTCGATTTCGAACACGGCGTGGGAGGAGGATACACCGCATTCAGCGTCGGCATCACATCTGGGAGGAGGAGATGGCCGACACCCAGTAATTACGGTCTGCCCAATGATTCGGCAATTGCCAAACGTGCATAGCTGGTGTGCAGATTTGTGGGATCAATTATCAGACAAATCGGTGAAACGGACTGCCAGCGGGCAGCCGCCCGTTCACTGCACCGGCACGTTTTCCTTGAAGATCAGTCGCGGCTCGATGAATTTCTTGGTCAGGTATGGCGCCGATGAGGCGATCGATCCGAGCAGGCGGATCACCGATTGCTCGGCGATCAGCCGCGCATTCTGGTCGATGACGACGTCCACCAGGTCGTCGACCAGATAGCCGCGCGTTTCCTTGGTCAGGTCATGACAGATGAAGACGGGCTTCTTGCGTGGCCTGGATTCGAGCAGCGCCTTGGCCACGCCCGAGCGTCCGGCGCCGACGCAGTAAATGCCGAGCAGTTCCGGTTCGTTGTGCAGCGCCTTCATGGTCGCGGCATAGCTGGCATCCGGCTCGTCATTGCTCTCGACGGCGCTCGAGACGGTGAGGTTGGGGAATTCCTCGCCCAGCACCGATCGAAAACCCATCTCGCGCTCTTCATGGCCGCGATAGGAACGCGAGCCGACCACCATCGCCAGATGTCCGGTCCGGCCGCCGAGGAAGCGTCCCATCAAAAGCGCCGCCGTGCGTCCCGCCACCCGGTTGTCGATGCCGACATAGGCCGAGCGGGGTGCTGCCGGCACGTCGGAGACCAGCGTCACCAGCCGGATGCCGGCCTCGACCACCTCGCGCAAAATGTTGCGCGTGCGCGGATGGTCGACGGCGATCACGCCGACGCCGTTGGCCTTCAGCGAGAGATTCTCGACGGCGCCCTGCAGCGCGTCCGGCGCAATGCCGGCAAGGTTGTGGATGCGGCAGGAGGCGACCAGCGGCAGACGTGCCGCATAGTCCTCGATATGGCGGGCGAGGTCGATCATGAAGGCGTTGGAGCCGATCGGCAGGAAGAATTCCAGATGCGCCGGCCGCGACGGCAGCACGACCTGGTCGACGACCGGCAGATAGCCGAGTTGCTTGGCCGCCTCCATCACGCGCTGCCGGTTGGCGGCACTCGCGCCCGGCCGGTTGTTCAAGACCCTGTCGACCGTTGCGGTCGACAGGCCGCAGTTCCTGGCGATGTCGGATACCGTAGCTTTCATGGGTCCAGTCATAGGATCTGATGCAATCCCGTGCCAGATGAAGTCAGCCCTTGGATGGCGCACCGTCGGCGAGGGCGTCGCGGATCTCCTTGTCCGACATGCCGGTGATGACCCGCTCGACCTCGGCGACGGTGGTCTTTTTCGGATCGATGTCGTCAGCCACCACCTTGCCGCGGCGCATTACGACGATGCGGTCGACCACCTGGAACACGTGGTGGATGTTGTGGGCAATGAAGATGCAGGAGTGGCCGGAATCGCGCGCGTTGCGCACGAAACTCAGCACCCCTTGCGTCTCGGCGACGCCGAGATTGTTGGTCGGCTCGTCGAGGATGATCAGGTCGCTGTCGAAATGCATGGCGCGCGCGATCGCCACCGCCTGCCGCTCGCCGCCCGACAGCGAGCCGATCGGTGTCGTCGGCGGGATGTTCTTGGAGATGCCGACCTGTTTCAGCAGGTCGCGCGCCACCGTGTTCATCGCCTCCTGGTCCATGCGGTTCAAGAAGCGCGGCGATTTGATCGGCTCGCGCCCGAGGAACAGATTGCGGGCAATCGACAATTGCGTCACCAGCGCGGAATCCTGGTAGATGGTCTCGATGCCGTGCGCGATGGCGTCGCTGGTGTTGCGCAGCTGGACCTTCTGGCCGCGGATGAAGATGTCGCCGCTGGTCAGCGGCACCGCGCCCGACAGCACCTTGATCAGCGTCGACTTGCCGGCGCCGTTGTCGCCGAGCAGGCCGACGATCTCCCTTTCATTGACATGGAAGTTGGCGTCCACCAGCGCCTGCACGCGCCCATAGGACTTGCGGATGTGTTCCATGCGGATCAGCGGTTCGGCCATGGTTCTAGGTCCCTGCCTGGTGCCGGCGTTCGAGCCATGAATGCAGGGCCATCATGCCGAGGATGATGGCGCCGATGAAGATGTTGTAGGCAAGCCCCGGCACACCGATTAGCACGATGCCGTTGCGCATCACGCGCAGGATCAGGATGCCGAGCACGGTGCCGATGATGGTGCCGCGGCCGCCGGTCAGCGCCGTGCCGCCGATCACCACCATGGCGATGACTTCGAGCTCGTAGCCGGTGCCGCTGTTGGGATTGGCGGCCGAGGTGCGCAGCGAGGAGATGACGCCGGCAAGCGAGGCCATGAGCGACGACAGCACGAACAGGCCGATCTTGACGCGGCTGACGTTGACGCCGCGCGCGCGTGCCGCATTGGGGTTGCCGCCGGCGGCCTGGATCCAGTTGCCGGTGCGGCTCTGCGTCAGCACGTAACCCAGCGCGATCGCGGCGCCGATGAACCAGAACAGCGACGCGTAGATGCGAAACGGCCCGATATAGAAATCGCCGACCAGGATTTCCGCCAGCCAGCTGCCTTCGGCGCTCCAGGTGCGCTGCGGAAAGCCGTCGGTGACAAACAGCGCCGTGCCGCGCACGACAAGCAGCATGCCGAGCGTCACCAGGAAGGACGGGATCTTGAGCTGGGTGACGAACCAGCCGTTGACGAGGCCGATGAACGCCGCGACCACCAGCGCGATGACGAAGCCCATCTCCAGCGAGGTGACGCCGCCGTTGAACAGGGTCCACATCAGCACCGGTGAGAAGCCGAACAGCGAGCCGACGGAAAGATCGAATTCGCCCGATGTCATCAGCAAGGTCATGGCCAGCGCGATCAGTCCGAGTTCGACGGTGAAGGCCAGCGTGTTGGAGATGTTCTGCGGCGACAGAAAATCCGGGTTGATGCTCCAGAAGACGGCGATCTCGATGACCAGCAGCACCAGCGGGCCGAGTTCCGGCCTGGCAATCAGGCGTTGGACGAAGGAGTGATTTTCCACAGTGAGCCCGCGACGTGAAGGAATGGCTTAAGCCCGCGCGGCAGCAGGCTCGACGGAAAGAGAGCCGTGGCCGCAAAGCGGCCACGGCCTTTTGCGCGCAGATTATTTGCCGGACAGGATCTTGTCGTAAACGCCGGCGGTATCCTTCTCATAGAGCGCGCCGGTGATGACGTTGAAGCCCGGGGGAATGCCGCTGGCGGCCATGTTGGCCAGCGAAAGCGCCACATAGCTGGTCGCCTGCGGGTCCTGCCACTGCCCGGCATTGACGTAGCCGTTCAACACTTCCTGGGTGGTGTCGAGCGAGTTGCCCCAGCCGACGACCGGGATTTCGCCCGGCTTGATGCCGACCTGGTCGAACACGCGCTTGATCGAGCCGGTGACGAGGTCGCCGAGGCCGATGATCGCCTTCACCTTGCCCTTATGTGCGGTGAGATAGTCGACCATGCGGTTGATCACTTCGGCCTGGTCGAGGGTCGCTTCGGTCACCTCATAGGTGATACCGGCCGGCCCGAACACGCTCTTGATGCCTTCCTCTTCCTGCACGCCATAGGTGGCGCCGGGAACCTCGACCGGCATCCAGACGAAGTCGCCCTTCTTCACCAGGCCCTTGTCGACCAGATACTGCGCCCAGTGCTTGCCGAAGGTGACGTTGTCGCCGCCGACATAGGCGTTGAAATTCGCCTTCGGATCGGGCGTGTTGAAGTTGATGATCGGGATATTGGCCGCGCGTGCTTCCTTGACGATCTCGACAAGGCTGCCCGGATCGGGACTGGTGGTGACGATGCCGTCGGCCTTGGCCGATATGGCGGCGCGGACAGCCTCCTGCTGCGAGGCGACATCGCCGTTGTGGAACGAGGTGTTCACCTTGTTGCCGGTATCGGTCGCCCATTGCTTGGCGCCGGCGAGGAAGTAGGTCCAGACCGGATCGGCCGGGCCGCCATGCGAAATCCAGTAGAACGTCTTGGCTTCAGCCATCGCCGGAATGGCGAGCATGGCGACCAAGCCAAGCACAAGCAGTCTTAGCCTCGAAAGCATTCGATTTCCTCCCATGTTGAAAAACAGTTCCAAGTCATGCGCGATGCGATCGAAGACCGCATCTCCTGCCAGCGCCGACCGGGAGCTTTAGAGCATTCCCTTTTTCGACCGATGGCAAGCCTCCATCGCCAATGGATGTTGGCACAACAAAGCGCGCCATCAGCAATCCCATCAGATTGCATCAGCTGAGGTGATATTTTCCGGGGCAGCGGCGCCGTCTCACACCAGCTTGCCAGGGAGGCGCTGGACAATGTCGCTTGGGACGCGATGCTAGATCAGATTGGCTTTGGCGAGGTCCCGCATCAGATGGCTGGCGCCATAGGTCCAGTGCGGGCAGTCCGGCGACAGCCGCACCCGGTTGACCAGCGCGCCGAACTTTTCCGACGAGATGGTGACGATGTCGCCTATTTTGTGGGTAAAGCCCTTGCCCTTCTCGCCGCGATCCTTCGATGGCACGAACATGGTGCCGAGATAGAGCGCCAGCCCATCGGGATATTGGTGGTGCGGGCCCATGGCAGCCGCAACCAGTTCCTCCGGCGAACGGCTGATCTCGGCCATCGAGCTTGCGCCTTCCAGCGAAAACCCGTCCTCGCCTTCGACCTTCAGGCGCACCACTGCGTTTTTCACATCATCGATGGAGAATGTCTCGTCGAACAGGCGGATGAAGGGGCCGAGCGACGCCGAGGCGTTATTGTCCTTGGCCTTGCCGAGCAGCAGCGCCGAGCGTCCTTCGACGTCGCGCAAATTGACATCGTTGCCGATGGTGGCGCCGACGATGCGGCCCGAACTGTCGGCGATCATGGCGATCTCCGGCTCCGGATTGTTCCAGGTCGAGACCGGATGCAGGCCGACATCGGCGCCGAAGCCGACGGAGGCCATCGGCTGGCATTTGGTGAAGATCTCGGCATCCGGGCCGATGCCGACTTCCAGATATTGCGACCAGGCGCCGCGCGAAATCAGCTTGGCCTTGATCTCCATCGCTTCGGGCGAGCCGGGCTTCAGCTTCGACAGATCGTGGCCGATCAGCCCGGCGATGTCGGCGCGGATGGCGTCGGCCTTTTCGGCCGAGCCGCGCGCCTGTTCCTCGATGACCCGTTCGAGCAGGCTGACGACGAAGGTGACGCCGGAGGCTTTCACCGCTTGCAGGTCGACGGGCGAAAGCAGGATCGGCTTCGTCGCGTCGCGCTTGGCCTCAAAACTGTTCGCGGCGATCTCTTCAAGCGCGCCGATCGGTTTGCCCTTGGCTGAGCGCACATGGCCGGCCGGGTCCTTCAACCCGCAAAGGTCGCGCACGGTTGGCGCTGCTCTGGAGGTGATGTCGATGACCTGGCCGTCGCGCACCGTGACCACCAGCGGATGCGGAGCTTCGCTGGTCCTGGCGCGGCCAACGAAAAGGCCATCGGCGGGCAGGCGGGTCGGGTCGGTCATGGTCTTGTCCTCTCGATTGTCGCGCGGCACTTTCCCCGGATTTTGACCAAACGTCTATCCCGTTGATGGGATCGTTGATGGGCCAATGGGCGCGCTGTCTCACAGTCATCGCTCAAACTGGCCCAGTGAAGCGCACTTTCAAATTCATGAAATCAACAATAGGATTTTCACGAGTTCAGTCCGTAGGTGACCTCTTGCCCGCAGCCTTTTCCGATCCGATCTGGCAGAAGCCCAAAATAGCCCTGGCATTTGAGCGGGAGCTTATGGCAGGCGGCACTGTCGATGCGGTCATCGTCGGTGGCGGCATCATGGGCCTGTCGACCGCGTTGCATGCGGCCCGCGCCGGTCTGTCGGTGCAGGTGCTGGAGGCAGGTATGATCGGGCAGGGCGCCTCAGGCCTCAATGGCGGCCAGGTCATCCCCGGCCTGAAATACGATCCGGAATGGCTGATCGAGCACTTCGGCAGGGAGCGCGGCGAGGCCCTGGTCGATTTCGCCGCGTCGACGGCCGATGCCGTATTCGACCTGATCCGCGACGAGAAACTGGCGGTGCCGTTTGCGCGCAATGGCTGGATCCAGGCCGCCCACACCGAAACCGCTTTGACCGCGGCAGCGAACCGGGATCGCCAATGGCGGGCGCGCGGCGCCGACGTCAAGCTGCTCGACCAGGCCGAGATCGCGGCGATCACCGGCGCCAAAGGCTATCTCGGCGGCTGGCTCGATCGCCGCGCTGGCGTCATCGATCCGCTTTCCTACACGATGGAATTGGCGCGTGTTGCCACGGCGGCCGGCGCGAAGATCGCCGAACGGCAGAAGGTATTGAAGCTCAACAACGAGGCCGGCCTCTGGCGAGTTGCAACGGCAGGCGGAGCCGAGCTGCGCGCCAAGGCGGTCGTGCTCGCCACCAATGCCTATACCGACGGCCTGCTGCCCGGCCTGGCGCAGACGATCGTGCCGCTGCATTCCTTCCAGATCGCTACCGCGCCGCTGCCGGCCGACCTGGCTGCCACTGTCTTGCCCGGCGGCCAGGCCGTATCGGATTCGCGCCGCATTCTTGTCTACTACCGCAAAAGCGCCGATGGCCGGCTGGTGCTTGGCGGTCGCGGCCGCATGGCGCTGCCTTCCAGCCCCGCCGACTGGGCGCATTGCGAACGCGCGCTGCTTCGCCTCTATCCCGTCCTTGCCGGCATTGCGATCGAGAAACGCTGGTTCGGCCGCGTGGCGATGACGCCGGATCATCTGCCGCACCTGCACGAGCCCGAAAAGGGCCTCCTCGCCGTGGTCGGCTGCCAGGGCAGGGGTGTCGGCCTGATGAGCGCGCTCGGCAAGCGCATGGCGAGCTATCTGGCGACCGGCGACGCCACAGAATTGCCGTTCCCTCTCTCGCCGATCCGGCCAATCCCGTTCCATGCCTTCCGGCAGGTCGGCGTCGCCGCGACGATCGCCTGGTACCGGATGCTCGACGCATTCGAGCGCTGACGCTGAGCGCGTGCAGCGCACAAGCGATTCCGCTTGACAGTTTCATGAATATGAAAAAGCATTAGCCGATTTCAAAAATCGGATGGCAGCCCCAATAGGCAATAAGATGTCGATCATCGTTGCAGCGCGGCCATCGCCGGAAGCCCGCACTTCGCCGGCCTTCCGTTTCGCCATGCTGCTGCCGGGCGGATTGGTCACCTTCTTCCTGATCCTCTTCGCCCTCGGCCTGGTGATCTTCCTCGCCTTCAGGAGCAATGACGGCTCGCTGCTCGGCGCCGGCCTGACCGTTGAAAACTTCGTCACAGTGGCAACCGACCCGCTCTACTGGACGGTCACGCTGCGCTCGCTGGTCATCGCCGGTCTGGTGACGCTGGCGACCGTGGTCACTGCCTATCCGGTCGCGTATTACCTCGCCTTTCACGCCGATCGCCGCCGCAACCTGCTGCTCTTCCTGGTGACGCTGCCGTTCTGGACCAGCTACCTTTTGCGCGTCTTCGCCTGGAAGATCGTGCTCGCCTACAATGGCGTGCTGAATTCGGCGCTGATCGAAAGCCACATCTGGTCGGAGCCGACGCTGGCCTTCCTCAACACGCCGGCGGCGGTGGTCGTCACGCTCGCCCACGCCTACGCGCCCTTTGCTATCCTGCCGATCTATGTGGCGCTGGACACCATCCCGAAATCGCTGCTCGAAGCCGCCTCCGATCTCGGCGCGCGGCCGTTCACGTCGTTCCGGCGCGTCGTGCTGCCGAACTCGATGCCGGGCGTTTTGGCGGCAGCCCTCGTCGTTTTCGTGCCGACCGTCGGCGACTATGTCACGCCGGCCATGGTCGGCGGCCCGTCCAGCACCATGATCGGCACGCTGATCCAGTCGCAGTTCGGCAAGGCCAATGACTGGCCGTTCGGCGCCGCACTCTCGGTCTGCGTCATGCTGGTCATCCTGTGCGTGGTGCTGGTGGCGCGCGGCGCCGACCGCAGATTCGGCAGCCGCGCATGAGCGCGGCGCGCCTCGACACCAACGCGAGCGGCCGCTGGCTCGGCCTCTACGTGCTTGCCTATTTGGTCTTTCTCTATCTGCCGATCCTTTTGATCCCGCTGTTTTCCTTCAACAACTCGATCCAGGCGGCGTTCCCGCTGCAGGGCTTCACGCTTGAATGGTACAGGACGCTCTACGGCAATCCGGCGCTCTCCGGCGCGCTCGCCAACAGCCTGGTCATCGGGGCCATCGCCGCCTCGGGCGCGACGCTCTGCGGCATCACCGTTTCCTATATGGACCTCTACGGCCGCTCGCCGCTTGCCGCCGCGGTCAGCGCCATCGCCCGGCTGCCGATCCTCATTCCCGGGGTCATCGTCGGCATCTCGCTGCTGATCCTAGTCAACCTTATCGGCCTTGGACCTTCTCGCATCGCCATCGTGCTTGGCCATATCCTTGTCGCTCTGCCGACCACCGTGGTGGTGATGCGCAGCCGCTTCGCCGCCATTCCGAAGACCATTCGCGAGGCCGCGCTCGATCTTGGCGCCTCCGACTGGACGACGTTCCGGCGCGTCATGCTGCCGCTGAGTGCGCCCGCGGTGCTGTCGGCCTTCATGCTGGCTTTCCTGATCTCGTTCGACGAATTCATCGTCGTCTTCTTCCTTGCCGGCACCCAGCCGACGCTGCCGCTCTACATCTGGAGCCAGCTGCGCTTCCCCCGCTCGCTGCCGACCGTCATGGCGCTCGGAACGGTGATCCTGACTGTGTCCTTCATCATCGCCGGTATCGCCGAAATGCTGCGCCATCGGGGCCTCGGCGCCGCGCGCCGGCCAGCAACCGCTAATCCAGCCTGAACCACAACAAAGAAGAGGAGAACGAAAAATGACATTCCACCTGAAATCGGTCACTGGACACAAAGCCCGGGCGGGCTTTGCCGCACTTGCTCTGGCGCTGTCGTCGACTGTCGCATTGGCCGCCGACAAGCTGCAATACTTCACCTGGTCGGGCTATGAATTGCCCGACTTCAACAAGAGCTTCCTTGCCGCGCATCCGGACGGCGTCGAGGCCTCGATCTTCGGCGACGACGACGATGCCTTCACCAAAGTCAAGGCCGGCTTCCGGCCCGATATCGCGCATCCCTGCTACGACAAGGTGGCGCGCTGGAACAAAGAAGGGCTGCTGCAGCCGATCGACACCAAGCGCATCAAGAACTGGGATTCGATCTTCCCGGTATTCAAGAACCTGCCCGACCTGCAGGCCGGCGACGGCAAGGTATGGATGGTTCCTTGGGACTGGGGCAACACCTCGATCCTCTACCGCACCGATCTGGTGAAAAACCCGGAAGCGAGCTGGAAGCTGCTGTGGGACAAGCAATATGCCGGCCGCATGGCGACCATCGACGCCGTGCATGACACGCCGATCGTCGCCGCGCTGCTGGCCGGCGTCAATCCGTTCGACATGACGGCTGACCAGATGGACAAGGTGGCGGAAAAACTGCGCGAGCAGCGGCCGCTGCTGTCGAGCTACACGACAGATATGACTTCGGTGGAGCAGGCGCTGGCCAGCGGCCAACTGGTTGCCGCGATGACCTGGAACGCATCCGCCACATCGCTGAAGAAGCAGGGCGTGCCGGTCGAATTCATGAAGCCGAAGGAAGGCATGCTGACCTGGGCCTGCGGCTTCGTCATGCTGAAGGACGCCAAGAACGTCGACCTCGCCTATGACTTCATCAACAGCCGGCTCGATGCCGACTCCGGCAAGTTCCTGATCCAGTCCTATGGCTATGGCAGCTCCCTCTCCACAGCTTTCGCCGGCGTGTCGAAGGAGGAACTGGAGAAGCTACAGCTGCCGGCGGACCCGGAAGTGATGCTGAAGACCACCATCTTCACCGGACCGATGAAGCAGAATGACGATATGGCGAAAATGTTCGAGAAGGTGAAAGCAGGCGGGTGAGCGCTCTTGCCTTCTCCCCTTGTGGGAGAAGGTGGCCGCGAAGCGGCCAGATGAGGGGTGTTCCAGGGAAAACCAGCGTCTCACTCCGCTGGAACACCCCTCATCCGTCTCGGCGCTGCGCGCCGATCCACCTTCTCCCACAAGGGGAGAAGGAGAAAGCAAACGAGGATCATTGCATGGATGTTCTGGACGAAGCGGCGACAAAACCAAAGGACGATGCCGATATCCGCGTCGGCCGGCGCGTGCGGGCGCTGAGGCTCGAGCGCAAGCTGTCGCTGGCCGAGCTTGCCGCCAAGGCCGGCATCTCCATCGGCGCGCTGAGCCAGATCGAGCGCGGCATGTCATCACTGCGCGTCAAGGTGATCTGGCCGCTTGCTGCTGCTTTGGACATCGAGCCGTCGGCGCTGATCGCCGACGGCAATGACGCCGTCAACGACCTCTATTGCGTCCGCGCCGACAAAAGGCGCTCGATCCCGGTCAAGTCGGAAGGCATCGCCAAGGCGCTGCTGTCGCCGCCCGGCGCCACGCTTACCGGCATGCTGGTGACGGTCGAGGCCAGTGGCGGTACTGCCGAGGCTTATGCCCATGCCGGCCATGAATTCGGCTTGGTGATGACCGGCGAGGTCGAACTGGTGGTGGATGCGACCACATACACGCTCAAAGCCGGCGACAGTTTCGCCTTCAAGAGCACGCTGCTGCATGCCTTCCGCAACCCCGGCGCCGAGCGCTGCCAGATCCTCTGGGTCAACACCACCAGGCCGTCAGAGGTGCGCGATGGCGCCTGACGCACTCGTGCGGCTGGACGGGGTCTCGAAGGTTTTTCCTGGCGGCATCGTCGGCCTGGATTCGGTCGACCTCGACATTGCGCCAGGTGAGTTCCTGACCCTGCTCGGCCCTTCCGGCTGTGGCAAGACCACGAGCCTGCGCGTCATTGCCGGCTTCGAAAGCCCGACCAGCGGCAAGGTGCTGCTCGAAAGCCGCGACATCACGGCGCTGCGCCCCTTCGACCGCCCGGTCAACACCGTCTTCCAGGACTACGCGCTGTTTCCGCATATGGACGTCGCCGAAAATGTCGGCTTCGGCCTGTCGCTGCGCAAACTATCGGGCTCCGAGCAGGCCAAGCGCGTTGGCGAGGCGCTCGACATGGTCGGCCTTGCGGATAAGCTCGCTTCCCGCGTTTCCGAACTCTCCGGCGGTCAGCGCCAGCGCGTCGCGCTCGCCCGCGCCATCGTCTGCGAGCCGCGCGTGCTTCTGCTTGACGAGCCGCTGTCGGCGCTCGATGCGCATCTGCGCGAGCAGATGCAGGTCGAGCTGAAGCGGCTGCAGGCGAGCCTCGGCACCACCTTCGTCATGGTCACCCACGACCAGACCGAGGCGCTGTCGATCTCCGATCGCATCGTCGTCATGAATAAGGGCCGGATCGAACAGATCGCGCCGCCGGCAACGCTCTACGACCGGCCCGCGACCAAATTCGTCGCCTCCTTCATCGGCACCATGAACCTGCTGCAGTCCCGCTTCATCGGCCGCGACGGCGAGCGGCTGCGCTTTGCAGCCGGCGACCTGCTGCTGGAAGCCGTCTCGGAAGGCGGCGACCTGCCCGGCGAAGGCGACATACGCACCATCGGCGTACGTCCGGAGGATCTGCTGGCAACCACCGAAGCCGCCGCCGGAACCACGCCGGCGCGCGTCAGCGGCATCGTCTTTCACGGCCGCACGTTGCGCCTGCACGCCAGGCTCGGGCAGGGGACGCCGGTGGTGATCGATGCGCCGCGCCGCGCCGATGGTTTTCAATTCAGCGCCGGCGACGTGGCGCATATCAGCCTGCGGCGCGGCGCCAACTGTCCCATGCTCGCGAACTGATCTCCGTGGCGAGGCCGGCCGCTCACGACGCCTTGGCGAAAAACACCTGGTAGTCGGACTTGGCCTGCAGCAGCCGCAGGATGTTTTCGCGCGACCCGCGCACATGCGCACGGGCGCGCTCGCCAGCCAGCGCCACGTCGCCGGCGCAGATCGCATCGACGATGCCGCTGTGTTCCTCGCGGGTAAGCTTCCACTCGTCCAGCCATAAAAGCTCCGTCCAGACATATTGCTGGCACTTGTCGAGGATGCCGCAGAGCATGCCATGGAGCATCTCATTGCCGCTGATTTCGGCGATCACCCGGTGCAGGTCGATGCCGACCTGCAGTTCCTCGAATTTCTCCCGCGTGCTGCGGTCGGGGATCGCCGCCAGCCGCTCGCACTCGGCCAGCATCCCGCGCAGCCGCGCCTTGTCGGCGGCGGTGGCGTTGGCCGCCGCCAGCTCGGTGGCGCGTCCATCGAGCAATTCGCGAATATCGAAGGCCTCGCGGAACATGGTCAGGTTGAACTCGGTGACGACATAGCCCTGGCGCGGCCGGCCGACGACAAGGCCGTCGCGTTCCAGCCGGTTGAAGGCTTCGCGCACCGGCGTGCGGCTCACTTTCAGGCGCTCGGCCATGTCGCTTTCGGTGACGCGGGAGCCGGGCGGGATCTGGCCGGTGATGATCATCGCCTTCAGCGCCTCGAACACCGAGTCGCGCAGCGTGTTCTTTCTCTCCTTGCTCAAACGTCCCGCCTCCAACGGTCTATATGGATTCGCAGTCTAGTGCCTTTCAGCCCCTGCATGAACAGGACCAAATCGGGGCAAGCAAGCGCTCCGAACCGCCCCTTTTCCTGCCGCGGCCAAAAAGCACATGGCCCATGTTGACATCGGCTTCCGGTGAATTACACTCAAAATTGTATACAAATTCGCATACCAAAGCAACGATAATGGGAACACCGGTTGGAGAAGCGAAAATGACGAAGAGACTTTGCATTCACGGCATGGCCGTCGCCGGCCTGCTGGCGTCCGTCGCCGTTCCGGCGTCGGCCGCCGATACGATCACCGTCGCCTCATGGGGCGGCACTTACCAGGAGGCGCAGACCAAGGCCTTCTTCGATCCAACGGCCAAGGATCTCGGCATCACCATCAAGCAGGACACCACCAACGGCCTCGACGATGTGCGCCTGCAGGTCACCGGCAACGCCGTCAAATGGGACATCACCGAGCTTGGCGCCGACGAATGCGCGCGCGGCTCCAAGGAGGGCCTGTTCGAGAAGCTCGACTACAACGTCATCGACAAGAGCGGCATCAACCCGAAGCTTGTCCATGACGACTGGGTCGGCATCTCCTACACCTCGGTCGTGCTGATCTACCGGACCGATGTTTTCGGCGACAAGGGGCCGAAGACCTGGGCCGATTTCTGGGACGTCGAAAAATTCCCCGGTCGCCGCGCGCTCTCCGGCAGCCAGGCGACCGAAACGCTAAGCGTCGCCGCACTTGCCAAGGGCACTCCGATCGACAAGGTCTATCCGGTCGACATCGACGGCGCGCTGCAATCCGTCGACAAGGTCAAGGGCCATATCGACGCCTGGTGGACGTCCGGCGCGCAGGCCATGCAGTTGGTCAAGGATGGTGAGGTCGACATGGCGAGCATCTGGAACGGCCGCGCCGGCACCTTGAAGAAGCAAGGCGCGCCGGTCAGCTTCTCCTTCGACCAGGGCGTGCTGACCGCCGACTGCATGGTCATCCCGAAAGGCTCGAAGAACAAGGATGTCGCCATGAAGGCGCTGGCCAGGTTCGTCAGCCCCGAGCTCCAGGCCAATCTGCCGCTCTATGTCGACAATGGGCCGGCAAACGAGAAGGCCTTCGAGACCGGCAAGATCCCGCAGGAGCGGATCAAGGACATCAATTCCGCCCCTGAAAACGTCAAGAAGCAGGTACTGCAGGATCCTGAATTCTGGCGCGACACGCTCGTCGAGGCGACCGAGAAGTTCAACAACCTGATCCAGCAGTAGCGATCGGATCGGAGCGGTGTCTACGAGGCGCCGCTCCGCATCGTTTCGCGAAAAATGATCCGGAGTTGAAGGAGATGCTCTTGTCTCTCGCGCAGTCCGCGCTTCCCATCGGCATCAGCGGTATCGAGAAGCGCTTCGGCGGCGTGTCGGTGCTGCATGATCTCGGCCTCGACGTCGCGGCAGGCGAATTCCTGACGCTGCTCGGGCCGTCCGGCTCGGGAAAGACGACGCTGCTGATGATCCTGGCCGGCTTCGTGCGGGCGAACGCCGGCAGCATCAAGGTCGGCGGCGAAGAGATCATCGCCATGCCGCCGCACCGGCGCAACATCGGCATGGTGTTCCAGAACTATGCGCTGTTCCCGCACATGAACGTCTTCCACAACATCGCCTTTGCGCTGAAGCAACGCCGCGTTTCCATGACGGAGACCGTCGAGCGCGTCGAAAAGGCGCTGGATCTCGTGCAGCTGAAGGGGCTCGGCGAACGCCGCGTCGACCAGCTTTCAGGCGGCCAGCGGCAGCGCGTGGCGCTGGCCCGCGCCATCGTCTTCGAACCGCGCATCGTGCTGATGGACGAGCCGCTGTCGGCGCTCGACAAGGGGTTGCGCGAGCACATGCAGATCGAGTTGCGCAACCTGCACCGCCGGCTCGGCATGACGACTGTCTACGTCACGCACGACCAGCGCGAGGCGATCACCATGTCGGACCGCATCGCCGTCATGAATGCCGGGCGCATCGAGCAGATCGACCGGCCCGAGACGCTCTATGCCAGCCCCCGGACACGTTTCGTCGCCGGCTTCATCGGCGACTCCAGCTTCATCCCGGTCGAATGCCGCAATGGCAGCGCCTGGTACGAGGATAGGAAGATCCGCATGACGGCAGCGGCGCCGTCCTCCGGCAATCACCTCATGGTGGTGCGGCCGGAAAAGCTGCGCCTGGTCGCTGAGGCCGACCCGGCGGGCAATGTCAATGTGATCCCGGCCACGGTCGGCGACGTCATCTATCAGGGTGACAGCTTCGTCTGCTACGCAATGCTGCGCGATGGCCGCCAGCTGACTTTGCGCGACTATTGCCGCTCCGACGTGTTGGCGAAACTGCCGGCGCCCGGCGAGCCGGTCAATCTCGGCATAAATGCTGAGGACGTAGTGCTGGTGGCGGCCGACTGATGAGCATGCAATCCGTCAGTCTTCAAAATACCACCGCTGGCCGACTGGACAGGCCCCTCAACGCTGATGCTTTGCGCGCCGATGCGCGCCGGGAGGCGTTCGGGCTTCTGGCGCTCTTGTCGCCTGGCCTGTTGCTCGTCTTTGCCGTCATTATCGTGCCGATCGGCTGGCTGTTCTGGCTCTCGCTGTTTGACGAGACCGGGCAGCTCAGCGCTGCCAACTATGCCCGCTTCTTCGAGCAGGCGTCCTACATCAGGACCTTCGTCACCACCTTCAAGGTCGCCTTTGCGGTCACCAGCGCTTGCGTGCTGCTCGGCTATCCGCTCGCCTACATGCTGTCGCAGCTGCCGCGCCGCGCCGCCTCGATCTGCCTGATCTTCGTTATCCTGCCATTCTGGACCTCCGTGCTGGTGCGTACCTATGCCTGGCTCGTCATCCTGCAGCGCAAGGGCCTGGTCAACAGCTGGCTGATCGATCTCGGCGTGATCAGCCAACCGCTGCCGCTCGCCAACAATTTCGCCGGCGTCGTCATCGGCATGACGCATATCATGCTGCCGTTCCTGGTGCTGCCGCTCTATGCCTCGATGAAAACCATCGACACCGATATCCTGCGCGCCGGCATGAATCTCGGCGCCAGTCCGGCCGCTACCTTCCGCCAGATCTTCTTTCCGCTCTCGGTGCCCGGCCTTGCCTCGGGCGTGGTCATCGTCTTCGTGCTTTGCCTCGGCTTCTTCGTCACGCCTGCGCTGATGGGCGGGGGCAAGGTGATCATGTGGGCCATGCGCATGGAGCAGACCACCAGCCTCTATTCCAACTGGGGTGCGGGCGCAGCGCTCGGCGTGGTGCTGCTTGCCGTGACGCTGGCGCTGCTCGGCCTGTTCCAATGGCTGCTCGGCGCTCGCGCCACCGGCGTGTGGAGCGAGCGATGAGCGTCGAAAACAGTCTGCCGATATCGCACCGGCAAAGGCTCTGGCTCTATCTTCTCGGCGGCCTTGTGCTGCTGTTCCTCATCGCGCCGTCGGTCATCATCGTCATCATGTCCTTTTCCGGCTCGACGCTGCTGCAATTCCCGCCGCAGGAATGGTCGCTGCGCTGGTACGAAAGCTATTTCGGCTCGCTGGAATGGCGCGATGCCACCATAGTCTCGGTCAAGGTGGCGGTGATGACGATGATCGTGGCGACGCCGCTCGGCACCGCCGCAGCCTACGCCATCAACATCGGCACGCTCAGGCTGACCGGCGCCATCAACGCGCTGCTCACCGCATCGCTGATCATTCCGGTCATCCTGATCGGCATCGGCACCTTCTTCCTCTATGCCCGCATCGGCCTCAACAACACGCTGACCGGCCTCGTCATCGCACATACGGTGCAGGCCCTGCCGCTGGTGGTGCTGACCGTGCTGTCGGGCTTGCGGTCCTATGACATGAACCAGGAGAAGGTGGCGCGCAGCCTCGGCGCGAACCTTTTCTCGGCCTTCCGCCAGGTGACGATGCCGCAGATCCGCTTCTCGATCGTCTCCGGCGCGCTGTTTGCCTTCATCACCTCCTTCGACGAGGTGGTGGTTTCGCTGTTCATCTCGGGCGGCGAGACCACGACTTTGACGCGCCGCATGTTCAATGCGCTGCGCGACCAGATCGATCCGACGATTGCCGCCATTTCGACTTGCCTGATCGTTCTATCGATCGTCTTGTTGTCCGCCGCCCAGTTTCTCGGCCGCGGACGTTGAATGCAGGGATACCAATGCGTGACTTTCAGTTTCCAGGCCGCTCGCCGGTCCGTGCCACCGAGGCGATGGCCGCGACCTCGCACCCGCTCGCCACACTGGCCGCGATCGAGATGCTGCGCTCCGGCGGCAATGCCATGGACGCGGCGGTCTGCGCGGCGGCCGTGCAGGCGGTGGTCGAGCCGCAATCGACCGGCATCGGCGGCGACTGTTTTGTCCTCTATTGTCCGAAGGGCGACGGCAATGTGATCGCCTTCAACGGCTCCGGCCGCGCGCCCGCCGCGGCCACTGTCGACTGGTATCTGGAGAACGGCTTCAGCGAAGTGCCGAAGCAGGGTCCGCATGCCGTCACAATTCCCGGCGCCGTCGATGCCTGGTGTAGGCTGCTGCAGGATCACGGCCGCAAGGGCATCGCCGACGCGCTGGCGCCGGCCATCCACTACGCGGAAAACGGCTACGTCGTGCACGACCGCGTCGCGTTCGACTGGGAAGATCCGGAAACCGACCTGTCACTCGACGAGGTGGCGTCGCGCATGTTCCTGCCCGGCGGCAAGTCGCCGAAGGCCGGCGATGTCCATCGCCAGCCGGAACTCGCTGAGACATTGCGCATCATCGCCAGGAAAGGCCGGGCCGGTTTCTACGAAGGCGAGGTCGCGGAGGATCTGGTCGGGCGGCTTCGCGCGCTTGGCGGCCTGCACACGCCCGACGATTTCGCCGCCACCAAGGGCGATTACCGGACCGCGGTCAGCACCCCCTATCGCGGCCACGACATCCACCAGATGCCGCCGAACAATCAGGGGCTGACGGCGCTGCTGATGCTGAACGTGCTCTCCGGCTTCGAACTTAGCTCACTCGATCCCGACGGCGCCGAGCGCCTGCATCTGGAGATAGAGGCCGGCCGTCTGGCCTATCAGGACCGCGACAACCTGATCGCTGACCAAGACCATGTCGAGGTGCCGGTGAAGGAGCTGCTCTCCAGCGTCTATGCCGACCGGCTGCGCGCCGCGATTAACCCCGAGCGCGCCATGACCGATCTGCCGCGCCTCGATTTGCCGGGCAGCGATACGGTCTACATCACCATCGTCGATCGAGACATGAATGCGGTGAGCTTCATCAACTCGACCTATTATTCCTTCGGCAGTGGCGTCGTCGGTCCTAAGACCGGCGTGGTGCTGCAGAACCGCGGCACCAGCTTCCGCCTCGACCCAAAGCACCCAAACGCAATCGCACCCGGCAAGCGGCCGATGCACACCATCATGCCGGGCATGATGACCAAGAACGGCCGTGCGGTGATGCCGTTCGGCGTCATGGGCGGCGGCTACCAGCCCTTCGGCCATGTCCACCTTTTGACCAACATGATCGACTTCGGCATGGACCCGCAGCAGGCGCTGGATGCCGCGCGCGTCTTCTACAACCACGACGTCGTCGAGGCCGAGCGCAGCGTGCGTCCCGATGCCGCCGAGGGACTGCGCAGTCGGGGCCATCGCGTGGTCGAACCGGACCATCCGCTCGGCGGCGGACAGGCAGTGCTGATCGATTGGGAAAAAGGCACGCTGACCGGCGCCTCAGATCCGCGCAAGGACGGCCTGGCGCTCGGCTATTGAGCAGCCCTTTGCTGGACATCGGCCGATCGTTCGAAACATAGTCTGGGACCATGACAAACAGCGAAAACGCCACCGATCTTGCCCATCGCCTTGCACCCGGCGCCGACGACGCGCCGGCGATTTCCGCGCCTGACCGGACAACGCTGACGCATGGCGGGCTGCGCCGCCTGATCCGCGACACCGCCGCGCGCCTCAACGCGCTTGGCATCGGCCGTGGCGACCGCGTCGCCATCGTGCTGCCGAATGGCCCGGAGATGGCGGCGGCCTTCATCGTGGTGGCAGCGGCGGCTTCCACCGCGCCGCTCAATCCGGCCTATCGCACCGACGAGCTGGATTTCTATCTGACCGACATCGGCGTCAAGGCGATCCTCGTCGGCAAAGACGAGGCCGGTCCCTCGGTCGAGGTTGCTGAACGCCTCGGCATCCCCGTGCTGCGGCTGGTGGTGCCGGGCGGCGCGCCGGCCGGCGTCTTCACGATCGAGGGCGACCCGGTCGCCCCGCCTGTTTCGTCGGGTCTGGCCGAGGACGGCGACACGGCACTTCTGCTGCACACTTCCGGCACTACCTCGCGTCCAAAGCTGGTGCCGCTCAGCCACGCCAATCTCGCCGCATCCGCCGGGCATATCGGCGCGACGCTCGGCCTGACCCCGGCTGATCGCTGCCTCAACATCATGCCGCTTTTCCACATCCACGGGCTGATCGCGGCGGTGCTGTCCTCGCTTGCCGCGGGCGGCAGCGTCTGCTGCACGCCCGGCTTCAACGCACTGCGCTTCTTCCAGTGGCTGAGCGAGGCGAAGCCGAGCTGGTACACGGCGGTGCCGACCATGCACCAGGCGATCCTGCCGCGTGCCGCGCGCAATCCGGAACAATTGGCCGAAGCGAAACTCCGCTTCATCCGCTCGTCTTCGGCATCCTTGCCGGCGCAGGTGATGGCCGAGCTGGAGGCTACCTTCCGCTGCCCGGTGATCGAGGCCTATGGCATGACCGAAGCTGCGCACCAGATGGCGTCCAACCGCTTGCCGCCCGGCCAGCGCAAGCCGGGCAGCGTCGGGGCTGCAGCAGGGCCGGACGTGGCCGTCATGGCGCCGGACGGGCGGCTGCTCAATGCCGGCGAGATCGGCGAGATCGTCATTCGCGGGCCCAACGTCACCGCCGGCTACGAGAAGAACCCGGACGCCAATGCCAGCGCCTTCGCCCATGGCTGGTTCCATACCGGCGATCAGGGCGTGCTCGACGGGGACGGCTATCTGCGCGTCACCGGGCGGTTGAAGGAGATCATCAACCGCGGCGGCGAAAAAATCTCGCCGCTCGAGGTCGACGGCGTGCTGATGGATCATCCGGCGGTGGCGCAGGTCGTCACCTTCGCCATGCCGCATGACAAGCTCGGCGAAGAGGTCGCGGCGGCCGTCGTGCTACGCGAAGGCATGACCGTCGGCGAGGCCGACATTCGCGGCTTTGCCGCTACCCGGCTCGCCGACTTCAAGGTGCCGCGCAAGGTGGTGATCCTCGATGAGATCCCGAAAGGCGCCACCGGCAAGTTGCAGCGCATCGGCCTCGCTGCGAAACTCGGTCTCGGCTGATGCGCGTCACTGTCTTTGGCGCCGGCGCGATCGGCGGCTATCTCGCCGCCAAGCTCGCGATCGCCGGTCGGGTCGATCTGTCGGTCGTGGCGCGTGGCGCCCATCTCGATGCGGTCAAGGCCGAAGGGCTCAAGCTGATCGAGGACGGCAGGGAAACGGTCGCATCGGTCAAAGCCGTTGAGCGGGCCGAGGAACTCGGCGCCCAGGACTATGTCGTGCTGGCGCTGAAGGCGCATTCGCTGGCGCCGGCGCTCGAGCAGATCGCGCCGCTGCTCGGGCCGGACACGGCCGTCGTCACCATGCAGAACGGTGTTCCGTGGTGGTATTTCTACAAGGCCGGCGGCGCGCTCGAAGGCACGCGGCTCGACGCGGTCGATCCGGGCGGCGCGATCTGGCGCCGCATCGGCCCGCAGCGCGTCATCGGTTCCGTCGTCTATCCCGCCGTCGAGGTCGGCGCGCCGGGCCTGATCCGCCATGTCGAGGGCACGCGCTTTTCGCTCGGCGAGCCGTCGGGCGAAAAGAGCGAACGGGTGACCGCGCTTGCCCGCGAAATGGTCAAGGCCGGGTTGCAAGCGCCGGTGCGCGAGGACATCCGCTCGGAGATCTGGGTCAAGCTATGGGGCAACCTCTCCTTCAATCCGATCTCGGCGCTCACCGGCAGCACGCTCGCGGCAATCGTCGCCGATGAAGGCACGCGGGCAGTCGTCCGTTCCATGATGTTCGAGGCGCAGGCCATCGGCGAAAGCCTCGGCGTGCGTTTCCTCATTCCCGTCGACCGGCGCATCAAGGGCGCCGGCGATGTCGGCGAGCACAAGACTTCGATGCTGCAGGATCTGGAACGCGGCCGCCTGGTGGAGATCGACGCGCTGGTGACAGCGGTGCAGGAACTGGGACATCTTACCGGCCAGCCGACGCCGACCATCGACAGCGTGCTGGCGCTGGTGCGGCGGCTCGCGATCGAGCGCGGATGCTATTCGTCCTTGTAGTTTGTTCCCCATTTGTTCTATTATATTCGGATCCTTGGATGAAAAGTCCGAAAGGGATCAGCCATGGACGAGCTGCCTTCATTCGGGATCGGCAAAAACGGCCAAACATTCTTCCGCTGGGGCGAACCCGACCTGCACCGGAACGACCGGTTGTTCTTCGCCATTCTTCTGGAGAGCACAGTTGCCCTCCCGTTGGAGGAGCGGGCTGCTGTTTGGCAACGCGACCTGCAATTGCGTGGCAAACTCATCCCAGCAAAACAGATGCATATCTCTCTTGTCGGTCTCGGCGATCACGACGGATTGCCAAGGCCCCTGGTCGATGCCGCCTGCTGCGCAGGTGCCCTTGTCCGGGCTCATGCGTTCAATGTCTCCTTCGATCGCTTGTCGGCATTCGGTGGTGGGGCGCTGGTGCTGCGCGGCAGTGACGGAATCCCGCCGCTGCAGACCTTTTGGCGCAGCTTGGGCGCCGTGCTTATCGACAGTCCGCTAAAACCTTTTGTTGCGACTTCGTTCGAACCTCACATCACGCTGCTGCGTGACAAGGCGCGTGTTCCGAAAGTTGACGAGCGGCCGATTGAGCCGATTGGCTGGACTGTGCGGGACTTCGTCCTCATCCATAGCTTCCTGCGGCAGGGCCGATATCAGATCTGTGGCCGCTGGCAATTGAGCAGTCAGGACGATGTCCTGGCCGTCATGTGAGTACCCCAACGCGCCGTCATCATACCTTTGCAAAACTGACCGTTCATCCTGACACGAATTGTCACCTGTGGAGCCGCCTGGCGGTGGCCGGCCAGCAAGTGCTTTCCTATCTGGAAGGTGCTGCCGCGAAATACAACGCCGACGACATCGTCAGCTATGAGGCGATGGAAGGACCGATGGCCGTCTGCAACGGCAAGGAGGCCGTCAGGCAGAAGAGCCAGTGGTGGCAGGAAAACAACGAGGTCCATGGCGGCTCTGTCGAGGGACCTTATGTCAACGGCGACCAGTTCGCACTGCGCTTCAAGTTTGACATAACACCCAAGGCGACAGGCGAGCGCGTCACCATGGACGAGGTCGGCCTGTACACGGTCAAGAACGGCAAGATTGCCGAAGAGCGCTTCTACTATTGAGGCCGGAAGGTCGACCGGCTTCAGCGAGCGTTGCTCATTGAAAGTCAGGCATGGCGGCCGGGACGAATGTCCCTGGCCGCCATGTAAGCATCCGACATCGTCTTCACGTGATCGGCCAACTCGCCGAGCACCATGGTCCAAGGGCTGCAAAGCGCTGGCAAAGCGGGCAGGGCAGGCCTAGTTTTCAGTCAGATTCGAAGATCCATCTCCGAGGTCTGTCTTGACGATCACCATGTACGGCATCACCAACTGCGACACGATCAAGAAGGCGCGCGTCTGGCTGGAGAGCCGCGACGTCGCCTACCGCTTTCATGACTACCGGGCCGAAGGGATCGAGGCGGACAGGCTGGATGGCTGGGTCGGCAAGATCGGCTGGGAAAAGCTGCTCAACAAGGGAAGCACGACTTTTCGCGAATTGCCGGAGTCAGACAAGCAGGCGCTCGACGAGAACAAGGCCAAGGCGCTGATGCTGGCCAAGCCGACCATGATCAAGCGCCCGGTGCTGGAGATCGGCGATGACATCCTGGTTGGGTTCAAGCCGGAGGTTTATCAGGCGGCGGTTGGCGGGAAATAAAATAGGCTCGACCACTTACGTCGAGTTCCTGCGCCCCCTCTCTGTCCTGCCGGACAGAGAGGGGGCGCAGGAACTCGACGTCTCAATAATTATGCTTGGCTTCCAAATACCCCATCAACGCCACCGCATTATTATGCGCCTCTTCATGCGCGCCGTAGAGCAGCGTCACCTTGCCGTCGCGTAGCAGGCCGCGCAGTTGCGCCACGGCCTCGCCATTCGCATCCAGCTCCGTGCGGTACCGCTTCTGGAATTCCGCCCAGCGCTCCGGCTCGTGCCCGAACCATTTGCGCAGCTCGTCGCTCGGCGCGATCTCCTTCAGCCATAAGGCGAGTGCTACGTCCTTCTTGGCGACACCGCGCGGCCAGATGCGGTCGACCAGCACACGCTGGCCATCGGCCTTGTCAGGCGCTTCGTAGATGCGCTTCACCGCAATGTCGAAGGCCATGGCAACCTCCGTTGACTAAGCAATTCCAGCGGAATTTGCGTCAATAAATAAGATCCTCAGGCCCACTCGCCCTTGCGCATGACCGGCACGCGGCTGCCGTCCTTGGCCACGCCGTCAATGTCGATCTTGTCCGAGCCGATCATCCAGTCGATGTGGATAAAGCTCTTATTGCCGCCGCGCTCGGCGATCTCGGCCTGGCTGAGCGAGGCGCCGTTGACGAAGCACTTCGAATAGCATTGCCCGAGCGCGATGTGGCAGGCGGCGTTTTCGTCGAACAGCGTGTTGAAGAACAATAGTCCGCTCTTTGCGATCGGCGAGGAATGCGGCACCAGCGCCACTTCGCCCAGCCGGCGCGAACCCTCATCGGTGTCGAGCACCTTCTTCAGCACGTCCTCGCCCTTCGAGGCCTTGGCCTCGACGATCCTGCCGGCCTCGAAGCGCACCGAGATCTCGTCGATCAGCGTGCCTTGGTAAGAGAGCGGCTTGGTCGAGGAGACGTGCCCCTCGACGCGCCATGCATGCGGCGTGGTGAACACCTCCTCGGTCGGGATGTTCGGATTGCAGGTGATGCCGTTCTTGGCGGTCGAGGCGCCGCCCATCCATTCATGGCCTTCCGCCAGACCGACCGTCAGGTCGGTGCCCGGCCCGGTGAAATGCAGCGCATGGAAGTTGTGTTCGTTCAGCCATTTCGTGCGCTCGGCCAAGGCTGCATTGTGCGCCTTCCAATTGCCGATCGGATCCTCGACGTCGACCCGCGAGGCCGAGAAGATCGCTTCGGCGAGCTTCGCCACCGCGACGTCGTCGGGCTCGCCAGGGAATACCTGCTTTGCCCAGGCAAGATCGGGATAGGCGACGATGTTCCAGTTGATGTCGAAGCCGGTGATCTTTTCCAGCGCTGGCTGGTAGGCCATCGAATTCGCTTTGTTGGCGCGCGCCACCTTGGCGGGATCCTGCGCCGATAGCAGCGACGGATCCTCGCCGCGTACGGCAAGCCGCGCCGCATTATTGGAGAAGGCTTTCGCCATGCCCTCATAGAGCCAGCCGGCGGCTCGGTCGAAGCCGGCGTCGGCGCCATAGCGGAAGCGCGCCAGCGTGATCTCGTCGTCGTTGAAGATCGGCGACACCAGCCCGGCGCCGGCCTTGTAGGCGTGCTCGACGATGCGCCTGGTCAGCGGCAGCGCGGCGATCGACGAGGTCAGCACCAGGTCCTGCCCGGGCTGCAGCTGCAGCCCGACCTTGACAGCGACCTCGGCCAGCCTGTCGAGCTTCACCGGGTCGATCGTTGCTGAAACGCGCGAATGTGTGGTCATGATCCTGCCTGCCGTGATGGGGTCTGGTCCTTACATAGACCGGTGCCGCCGGCCTTTCCACCGCGATCGACTGGGCCTGTTTTCAGGCAGCGCTGTCGAGCGCCCGGAATTGCGCCATGGTCGCGGCGATCTCCTCGCGGATCCAGGCCTTGAAATCGCGCACCTTGCGGCTTTCGCCTTTCGTCTGCGAGGTCACCAGCCAGTAGCCCAGGCCGCTCTCGGCACGGACACCGAACGGAGCTACCAGCCGGCCGTCGGCCAGCGCGTCGGCGGTGAGCAACTGCCAGGCAAGCATCACGCCATGGCCGGCGATCGCCGATTCCAGGCACAGCATCGGGTCGGTGAAGCGCGCGCCCTTGAGGAAGGTGACCGGCTCGACGCCGGCCGCCTCGAACCAGCTGTCCCAGCTGATCATGGCCCGCTCGTCGGTGATGGCGCAGGTCTGCGCCAGATCCTCGATCGATTTCAGCCTGGCCGCGATCGACGGCGCGCAGACGGGGAAGACTTCCTGCGCCAGCAGCAACTCGGCCTGTCCGCCCGGCCAGTTGCCATCGCCGAGCCGGATGGCGATGTCGATGTCGGAATGGTCGAGATCGGCGATCCGCACCGAAGCATCGATGCGCAGCAGCACGTTGGGATGCCGTGCGAAATGCCGGGACAGCCTGGGCAGCAGCCATTTCGAGGCGAAGGCCGGCGCCACCGAAACCACCAGCGTGCATTCGTTCGCTTCGCCGGCCAGCGCCACCGCCTGCGCCAGCTCGCGGAAACCGGCGCTCAGCCGGGCCGTGAAAACGGTGCCGAATTCCGTCGGGACCAGTCCGCCCGGCGTGCGGTCGAACAGCGCTTGGCCGAGCTGCTTTTCCGTGCGCTTGATCTGCTGGCTGACGGCGCTGACGGAAACGTTGAGCTCGGCCGCCGCGGCGGCGAGCGATCCCAGCCGGGCGACGGTCTCCACGGCGCGCAGGCCGTTCAGATGGACGCGGTTCAGCATAGCCATTCAGTTTTTCTAAACCGGAAGGTCCGAAATCTCAATTGAAACTTGGCGCGAGCAGGCGGATTTTGG
Source organism: Mesorhizobium sp. B1-1-8 (assembly GCF_006442795.2). Classification (NCBI taxonomy): domain Bacteria; kingdom Pseudomonadati; phylum Pseudomonadota; class Alphaproteobacteria; order Hyphomicrobiales; family Phyllobacteriaceae; genus Mesorhizobium; species Mesorhizobium sp. B1-1-8. The sequence continues at coordinate 5,034,947 of NZ_CP083956.1, read as the reverse complement.
CGAGGCAAGCCCAGACTAGGAGGCAATCCGGTGAAGATTTTGTCGTTGCTGAGGGAGCTTTCCAGCACCGCGACGAGGCAGGACCGCCGCAACGATGGCGAGATTGCCCGCTGGATCGTCGATCCGCTGTCGCATCCGGTGCTCGACACCATGTCGGAGCGCGAGCTGGGCGACATGCCGTTCCGGCTGACGGCGCGCTGCACGGCCTATGAGTCGATGGGCGCGGCCGGCCGCTAAGATATTGGCCTTTTCGGCGGCGCTCCCCGTCATCCGGCCGCTTCGCGGCCACCTTCTCCCCGGCGGGGAGAAGAGGGAAGCGCCGGCGCCGACAGGCTCCTCTCCCCGCCGGGGAGAGGTCAGCCGAGCGAAGCGGAGGCTGGGTGAGGGGGCGTCTGTGCCCTGGACGTAGGCTGGCCTAACGCAAGCACATTGTCTCGCCGATCGGCGTGCCTATTGTGCACTGCAATGAACGCCGCCTCGCCCTTGCGTCTCGCCATCGCCGGCATGGTCGCCCTTGCGGTTGCCATGGGCATCGGCCGCTTCGTCTACACGCCCATCCTGCCGGGCATGATGGAGGAACTGCGCCTGACGCCGGCCGATGCCGGCTGGATCGCCTCCGCCAATTATCTCGGCTACCTTATCGGCGCGCTAGCCGCCGCCGGCGGCTGGGCGCATGGCCGCGAGCGTCTGCTGATGTATGCCGGTCTCGCCGCCAGCGCCTTGCTCGTCGGCCTGATGGGGTTCAGCGGAACGATGACCGCCTTTGTCGTCATCCGCTTCCTGGCCGGGCTGGCCAGCGCCTTCGTCATGGTGTTCATGTCGTCGATCGTCTTCAGCCATCTCGCCGCCGCCGGCCGCAACAATCTGCAGGCGCTGCATTTCGGCGGCGTCGGCCTCGGCATTGCAGGGTCCTCGGCGCTGCTGGCCGTTCTGGTCACCGCCCATGCCGGATGGGCGGCGGGCTGGCTGTGGTCGGCGGTGATTTCTGCTGCGGGGCTCGTCGCCGTCGCCATGCTGTCGGGCTCCGCCGCGCCGACGAACGGCGTCGACGGGCCCGAGCCGGCGTTGCCGAGGGACAGGTCGCTGACCAAGATGATCCTCGCTTATGGCCTGTTCGGCTTCGGCTATGTGGTGACGGCGACCTTCCTCGTCGCCATCGTTCGCCAGGGCGGCGGCGGACGCGTCTTCGAGGCAACGGTCTGGATGGTCACCGGCCTTGTCGGCTTTCCGTCGACCTGGCTCTGGCAGAAGTTTGCGGGCAGGATCGGGCTTTATGCCGCCTACGCGTTGAGCTGCTTGGTCGAGGTGGTCGGCGTCACCGCCAGCGTCGCCGTCGGCGGCTTTGCCGGGCCGCTGCTCGCCGGCGTCCTGCTCGGCGGCACCTTCATCGCCGTCACCGCGCTTGGCCTGCAAACGGCGCGGCAGCTTGCGCCGCAGGCGCCGCGCCGCATCTTCGCGATAATGACGGCCGCCTTCGGCCTTGGCCAGATCATCGGTCCGATCGCCGCCGGAATGCTCGCCCAGGCTTCAGGCAATTACGTGCTGGCCTCGATCATGGCGGCGGCGGCGTTGCTCGCCTCCGGTATTATTGCCTGGTCGGCCGCGCCAAAATCGCCATGATTGTGGTTTTGCTCGGTGCCGGGCATCGGGCATGGGCATTTTCTTTCCCGCTAATGTGTGACCTTATGCCCGCCGACCAGCAACGCCGCTGATTTGCGCTCAGACCGAGGAAACCCGCCACAGTGTTCGTATCTTTCTTCCCGCAGCCGAAGCTCTTTTTCACCTCGGCCGCCGTCTGGAGCCTTGCCGCCATCCTGTTCTGGTTCTTCGGCGGTGAGCAGTTGGGCGCTGTCATCGGCCTGCCTCCAGCGGCGGCCGGCACGCCGACCATCATCGGCATCGCTGTTTTGTGGTCGAAGCCGTTCCTGTGGTTCTACCTCTACTTTGCGGCCTGCGTGGCGATCTTCTACGCGTTCTGGAGCTGGTATGCCCCGCATCCTTGGCAGAACTGGTCGATCCTGATGACCGCCGTCATCCTGTTCTTCATCTATTTCAACGTGCAGGTTTCGGTTGCGGTCAACAACTGGTACGGGCCCTTCTTCGACTACGTGCAGGGCTTGATGTCGGGGACGACAGCGTCGACTGACTCGGAATTTTACATAGGACTAGCCGACTTCTCCTGGCTGGCGCTGGTCGGCATGAATGTGCAGGTGGTCAATGCCTTCATTGTGAGCCACTGGATCTTCCGCTGGCGCACGGCCATGAACGATTACTTCATGACGAACTGGGGCCGGCTGCGCCACATCGAGGGCGCCGCGCAGCGTATCCAGGAAGACACAATGCGCTTCTCGCAGATCATGGAGGATCTGGGCTCGACCTTCGTCCAGTCGATCATGACCCTGATTGCCTTTCTGCCGGTCTTGATTCAATTGCAGGCCCACATTACCGAGCTGCCGATCATCGGCGCGGTCCCCCAGCCTTTGGTCGTAGCCGCATTGGGCTGGTGTCTGTTCGGAACGATTTCCGTCATGGTCGCCGGTCTCAAGCTGCCGGGCCTGCAGTTCCGCAACCAACGCGTCGAGGCCGCCTATCGCAAGGAACTCGTCTACGGCGAAGACCATGCCGACCGAGCGCAGCCGGCAACGACGGCGGAACTGTTCGCCAATGTCCGCCACAATTATTTCAGGCTTTATTTCCACTATATCTATTTCAACGTCGTCCGTTACACCTATCTGCAGGCCGACAATATCTTCTCGTTGCTCATCCTGGGACCCTCGCTGGTTGCGCATAAGATCACGTTCGGCGCCCTGAACCAGATCTCGAACGCGTTCGGCAAGGTGACGAATTCGCTGCAATTCTTGCTCAATTCCTGGTCAACGATTGTCGAGCTGCAGTCCGTGCACAAACGTTTGCGTGCCTTCGAAGCGACGCTGCAGGGCGAGCCGCTGCCGGATATCGACCAGCATTATCTGGAGCGCGAGCAAGCAGGTATGCGTCCTGAAGATCAGCCAGCAAGCTAGGCGCGGCTAGTTTAGTCAGCCGCCCACGGCCGCTTGCCTTTCGCCGGCGCGTTGCCGCTCGACATAATCGCGAAAACTGATGCATTCGACGTCCGCTTTGACGCAGACTTCATCCGCGAAGCGCTCCAGCGCGTCCCAGTAGGCGCCATCGTTCATCTGGGTGAAGTGGAAGCCGAGCTCCAGCGGAATGCGCTTGCCGTTGTACTGGGCGTCGAAGGCCGCGCGGAACGCCTGGTAGGCATGATCGGCGAACTCGCCCGCCATGGCTGGCTTCTCGAAGCCGCCGGAATGGCGGACATAGAGGTTATAGTCCATCGCGATCACCGGCTTCGCGTTCGGTCCCTCCGGGATAAGCGGCAGGGCGAAGTGCGTCAGGCCGCTCTTGATCGGCGGCAGCTCTGGGCCTTTCGAAACGCCACTGGCGTCGTATTGGAAGCCGGCCTCGGGCAGCGCTTCGTAGAGCGCCTTGTTGGCCGACAGGTAAGGCGCGCGGAAACCGACAACGGCGTGGCGCGCGAAGTCGCGCCAGTCGGCCGGTTCTGGTGAGATGCCGTTGATTGCATAGGCATTTTCGAGAACGCGCCGCACAGAGCCGAATTCCGCCAGCCAATCGGCCTTGCTCCAGTCCTTGCCGTCGAAATGACCGCAGGCATGGCTACCGATGTCGTGACCTTCGGCGGCCGCGAGCCGGATCTCCTCCAGCCGGTCGGCGACCTCCTGCCTCGAGGCGGCAAAGCCGACATTGGATTTGCCGGCGGCCTTGCCGGGCCCGGCATATTGCAAGCGTGTTTCCGGCGAGAGCAGGAACACGCAGGAGAGAAAGTAGGTGAAATGCGCGCCGGTGCGCTTCGCCAACGCGCGGCTGCGTTCCCACTGCGAGATCTCGCGGGCGGCATCGAAGGAGATGAGGATGATCTGTTTGGGCGCCACCGCCACGGGCGTCGGTGGCTTCGGCGGATCGGCGAAGGCTGAACCGGCGCAGGCAAGCGAGCCGAGACAAAGCGCGACAACGCGCAACGAACGTGACATTGACAATCTGATCCCCCCTTCGGGCCGTTGCAGAGCCGGCTATCGCTCAAATGTGGCGCCGATGCGTTCCGGCCTGGCCATGGGCAGCTTGGCTCATCCGCCGATTTTCCGGGCCGCCCCCTTCCATGCCGACAAAATTTCGCTAAAACGCGGGCTCAAGAAGCGCCCCCTCCGGGGCCGCAATGGTTTTGATTGATGTCGGACGACAGTTTTATCCGCGAAGTAAACGAAGAGATTCGTCGCGATCAGGCGCAGGCGCTGTGGGACCGGTTTGGCCCGGCCATCCTCGGCCTTGCCATTCTGGTGGTGCTCGGCACCGCTGCCGTCGTCGGCTACCGCTATTGGGACGAGACCCGCGCCAACCGCTCGGGCGATGCCTTCTCGCAGGCCCTCAAGCTTGCCAGTGACGGCAAGAACGACGAAGCGATCGCCGCATTCGATCAGCTGGAGAAGGATGGCTACGGCGCCTATCCGCTGCTCGCCCGTATGCGCGCCGCGACCGTCAAGGCCGACAAGGGCGAGGTCGACGCCGCCGTCAAGGATTTCGACGAGGTCGCTGCCGACACCGCCATTCCCGCCGGCATCCGCGACATGGCGCGGCTCAGGGCAGCGCTGCTGCTTGTCGACCGTGGGTCCTTCGCCGATGTTTCCAGCCGCGTCGAGGCGCTGACCGCCGACACCAATCCGCTGCGCCACGCCGCGCGCGAGGCGCTCGGCCTTGCCGCCTGGAAGGAAGGCAAGTCGCAGGATGCGTTGAAATTGTTCGACCAGATCGCTTCGGATGACGGCGCCCCGCGCAACTCACGCCAGCGGGCGCAGCTGATGTCCGAACTGATCCGCGGTTCGGGCAGCGCGTCGTGACCCCGGATGTCATTCAAGGTAGCCATCATCGGCCGGCCTAACGTCGGCAAATCGACTCTTTTCAATCGGCTGGTGGGAAGGAAGCTGGCGCTTGTCGACGACACGCCGGGCGTGACGCGAGACCGTCGCGTCCACGCCGCCAAGCTTTACGATCTACATTTCGACGTCATCGACACCGCCGGCTTCGAGGACGCGGCCGCCTCGACGCTGCCCGGCCGCATGCGCCAGCAGACCGAGATCGCCATCCGCGAGGCGGACCTGATCTTCTTCACCGTCGATGCCAAATCCGGCTTGATGCCGGACGACCGCACCTTCGCCGAAATCGTGCGCAAGTCCGGCAAGCCGGTCGTGCTGGTCGCCAACAAGGCGGAAGCGCGTGGCGCTCAAGGGGGGATGCTGGAGGCCTGGGAACTCGGCCTCGGCGAGCCGATCCCGGTCTCGGCCGAGCATGGCCAGGGCTTGCCCGATCTGCGCGACGCGGTGATCGCCGCCCTTGGCGAGGAGCGCGCCTTCGGCGAGGACGAGGAAGAAGCGAGCGACGAGCTTGCGGTGAGCGAAGTGCTGGTCGGCGAGGATATCGCCGATCCCGACGCCGAGCCCGCCTATGACGACACCAAGCCGCTGCGCATCGCCGTCGTCGGCCGCCCCAATGCCGGCAAGTCGACGCTGATCAACGCGCTGATCGGCGAGGAGCGGCTGCTGACCGGCCCTGAGGCCGGCATCACCCGCGATTCGATCTCCGTCGACTGGGACTGGCGCGGTCGGCGCATAAAGCTGTTCGACACCGCCGGCATGCGGCGCAAGGCCAGGATCCACGAAAAGCTGGAGGCGATGTCGGTGCAGGACGGGCTGCGCGCCATCCGCTTCGCCGAGATCGTCATCATCGTGCTCGACGCCACCATTCCCTTCGAGAAGCAAGACCTGCAGATCGCCGACCTGATCATCCGCGAGGGCCGCGCGCCGGTGATCGCTTTCAACAAATGGGACCTGATCGACAACCCGCAGGAGCTTCTGGCCGAGCTGCGCGAAAAAACCGGGCGGCTGCTGCCGCAGGTACGCGGCATCCAGGCGGTGACGGTCTCGGCCGAGACCGGGCGCGGCCTCGACAGGCTGATGGAATCAGTCATCAGGACGCACAAGGTGTGGAACAGCCGGGTCTCGACCGGCAAGCTCAACCGCTGGCTGGAAGGCATCCTGGCGCATCATCCGCCGCCCGCCGTCGCCGGCCGCCGGCTGAAGATCAAATATGTCACCCAGGCCAAGACCCGCCCGCCGGGCTTCGTCGTTTCCTGCTCGCGGCCGGACGCCATGCCGCAATCCTATGTTCGCTATCTGTCGAACAGCCTGCGCGAGGCCTTCGACATGCCGGGCGTGCCGATCCGCATGGCGCTGCGCACCTCGGACAATCCGTTCGCGGGTAGGGCGAAGAAGCGCTGAGGCTTTGGGATCGGCGGCGCCCCCTCCGGTCGTCATCCGAGGGCGAAGCGAAGCGGAGACCCTAGGATCCATGCCGTGACGTCAGGGCGCTGCTAGGTGCAGAATTCTGCTCCGCTGCTTTCCTCGCGCGAGGCAACGGCATGGATCCTACTTGTTTAGTCCCGGCATTTGATGGATTGGATCGAGTCTGAACCGCTCAGGCTCTTTTTTCCAGACATTGCAGATGAACTCGAAGGGAGTGATGCCCTTGAGGGTCTTCAGTCGCCGGCCGAAATTGTAGGCTGCGACGAAGTCGTTGAGTTGCTGTCGCAATTGGTCGTGATCGTCGTAGTGGAAGCGCTTGACGGTCGCGTCCTTGATGGTGCGGTTCATTCGCTCGACCTGGCCGTTGGTCCAGGGATGCTTCACCTTGGTGGTACGATGCTCGGTGCCGTTGTCGCGGCAGGTGCGCCCGAAGATGTGCTCCATGGCGGTGCGGTCCTGCTCGCGGTTTTTGAACTGGACGCCGTTGTCGGTGAGGATCGTGTGGATCTGGTAGGGAACTGCCTGGATGAGGTGGCGCAGGAACTCGGCCGCGATCATTTTTGTGGCCCGCGTGTGGAGTTCGACGTAGGTGAACTTGCAGGTTCGGTCGATGGCCACGAAGAGATATAGCTTGCCCTCGGCGGTCTGCACCTCGGCGATGTCGATGTGGAAATAGCCAATCGGATAGGCCTTGAACTTCTTCTTGGGCTGCTTGTCGCCTTCAACCTCGGGCAATCTCGAAATGCCATGACGCTGCAGACAGCGATGCAATGACGAGCGCGTCAGGTTCGGGATCGTTGGCTGCAGCGCATAGAGACAATCATCCAGGGGCAACAGCGTATGCCGGCGGAAAGCGACGATGACAGCCTCTTCCTCGATCGACAGCACCGTCGACTTCGGGGCTTTGGGACCAGTCGGCAGATCAGCGACCGAAGTTCGCCCCTTCCATTTGGCAACCGTCTTCGGATCGATCCCGTAGCGCTTGGACAGCTTCCTCAGGCTCTCTTGACTATTTTGTATTGCTCGACGGATTGCCTCTGTCGTCGTGGCGCGCCCATGCAGAACCTGGCCCATAGTGCCTCCTTCCAATCGGGGGAAAATAATGAACCATTAAAGCCTGGGATGAAACACCTAGGGTCTGCGCGCGTCGCTTCGCTCCTTGCTTCGCCCTAGGATGACGAACTCGATAGGCGTCGGCCAAGAGACTAAGCAACCTCTGGCAGCTTCTCCTTCATCTCAGCATCCTCCGGCAGCGCCTCCAGCGCCGCCTGTAAAAGAATATCCGCCAGCCGCCTCGCCACCGGATCTAGCTCGGCGTCCTTCCGATACAACTGAAGCGCCAGTTTCGGCAGGGCCGGCAGCCCAAGCGAGCCCGGCGCGATCGGCCGGACGTTGGCAGGCAGACCGATATCGGTGCGGATCGTCAGCCCAAGCCCCGCCGCGACAGCTGCCCAGATGCCGCCGAGGCTGGGGCTTGAGAAGGCCATGCGCCAGGCGAGGCCGGCGCGGTCGAGCGTCTCGGTCGCCACCGTGCGCAGCAGGCAGGGCGCTTCGAACACCACCAGCGGCAACGCTTCGCCGCCACGCGAGCCGATCTCGATCGGCTTGGCCGGGCCGATCCAGCGCGTCTGCACGTCGGCGACATGGCGGCTGTAGGGCAGGACCGCGCCGTCGTTCCAGGCGAGCGCAATGTCGAGACTGCCCGCCATGATCCGTTCGGTAAGCTCGTGGCTGCGCGCGATCCGCGCCTCGATTCTCACTTTGGGATGCGTGCGGGCGAAGCGGCCGAGCACTTCCGGCAGCACCGCCTCGCCGAAATCCTCCTGCAGGCCGAGCCGCACCCAGCCCTCCAACTCGACGTCGCGGATGGCGGAGGCCGCCTCGTCATTGAGCTCCATCAGCCGCCGCGCGTAGCCGAGCATGGTTTCGCCGGCTTCCGTCAGCGCCAGGCCGCGCCCCGCCTTGCGGAAGATCGGTGTCGCCGCCTGCTCCTCCAGCTTCTTCAATTGCGCGCTGACGGCCGAGGTCGAGCGACCGAGCCTGTCAGCAGCCCTGGCGAAGCTGCCCAGCTCCATGCCGGTGACGAAGGTCCGTAGGACATCGAGGTCGAAGGTCACGCGCCGCATATGATAATCCCACTTTTCGGGATTGTTCATCAAAAACTTCCTGATTTTATGGACGAAGTTATGGCGATAAACCGTGGCCGTCAAGCCGGGCAACTGGCGCCATGGGAACCGTATCATGTCCATTATCGCCACATGCAACGACGGCCAATCTCCGGATAAAGCCGTAGCTGTCGGCTCCGCCGGCAGGACCTTTGGGCCCAATCACCGCTGGAAGGTTCTGGGCATCGGCGTCGCCAGCAATGCCGCCTTTAGCGCCACCTTTGCCGGCATACCGGCAACGGCGGTGCTGATGCGTCAGGGCTATCATCTCGACAATGCCGCGCTCGGCCTGGCGCTCGGCCTTCTCGGTCTCGGCGTCGCCTTGAGCGAGTTGCCCTGGGGCGTGCTCACCGATCGATGGGGCGACCGCCGCGTGCTTCTGACCGGGCTCGGCGCAACGGCGGCGTGGCTTTTGATCATGGCATTGCTCGTCGTACCGACGAAGGCTGCCATTCCCGGTGTCACGCTGCTCTCGGCAAGCCTGCTCCTCACCGGTCTGCTCGGCGGCAGCGTCAACGGCTCCAGCGGCCGCGCCATCATGGGCTGGTTCCGCGAAGGCGAGCGCGGCTTTGCCATGAGCATCAGGCAGACGGCGGTGCCGTTCGGCGGCGGCCTCGGCGCGCTCGTCTTGCCGTCGCTTGCCTCGGCTTGCGGCTTCGCCGCCGTCTTCGGCCTGCTTGCCGTCGTCTCCGCTTTGTCTGCCTTTTTCGCTTGGCGCTGGCTGCACGAGCCGCCGGCCGAAGGCGGGGGCCTCGCTGCGGCTGCTGTGACGAATGGTCCGCCGCCACTGCGCAACATCGAGGTCTGGCGCCTCTCGGCGGCCATCGGCCTGCTCTGCTTCCCGCAGGTGGCTGTGCTAACCTTCGCTTCCGTCTTCCTGCACGATTTCGCTGGCATGGGCACATGGGTGACAAGCGCAACGCTTGTCGCCGTGCAGACCGGCGCCATGGTGATGCGCGTCTGGAGCGGCCGCTTCACCGACCGCCATGGCAACCGCCGTCCGTTCCTGAGGCTATGCAGCCTGCTCAGCGCGCTGGCCTTTGCGACCCTCTGGCTGCTGGTGCTCGCCGCCAGCGCGCACCCGGCGCTGCTGCCGATGCTTCCCTTCATGGTGGTCGTCGCCGGCATCTGCGTCTCGGCCTGGCATGGCGTCGCCTATACCGAACTCGCTACGCTGGCCGGCGCCGGCCATGTCGGCACCGCGCTCAGCCTGGGCAACAGTTTCGTCTTTCTCAGCTTCTGTCTGGTGCCGATCGCCATTCCCTGGCTTTTGCTTTTCTGCGCATGGCCGGGCGTGTGGTTTGCGGCCGCCATCTGCGCGGCGGTCGCCTGGCCGACCTTCCTTCGGCGGGCCTGATTTTTCGCCGGCTTTCTGCGTAAGCAGGAAGCCGGCTCGCTTCAACATAAAATAAACACGATCGATGCCGTTAACCCACCATCAAGGTTAATGCATCATTTTGGCTCTCCAGTCGGGTCAGTAGCGTTCCTGGAGAGTTCCGTGCATCGACGCGTTTTGAAGCGGCTTTTGGCCGCCGCCGGTGAGAAGAAACGTTCTGTCCTTCCTCCTGTGCTACTTGGCCTCGGCATCTGGGTCGGCTTTCCCTCGGTGGTCGCCTATCAGGATATGACGAGCCTGATTTCCGGCCTGGAGCAGCCCAACGCCCGCTGGAACGCCTATGTCGAAAAATCCGCCGCCGGCTCGGTGCATGCCGCCGAAATGCCGTTCGTCGATTCCGCCTCCACCGGCTCGCTCTCCGGCTCCGGCGTGAAGCTGCCCGGTGTCGGCGCGGTCGCCTTTCGCGGCAAGGGCAATGTCGCCGGTGCTACACCCGATGAGGACCGCGTCATGCGCGCCGATAAGAAGGGCCGCATCATCCAGGTCTCGCCTGTCGCGCCGCCGAAGAATTTCAGCGCCGGCTCGATCTTCGAGCGGACGTCCTCGCTGCTTCGCCCGAGCATGGACAGCGGCCTGAAGCTCGCTTTCGCCAGGCCGCAGATCAAGGGCAAGGAAGTGCAGATCGCCCAGGCCTTCCACATCCGCGAAGACAAGAAGCCCGATCCCGGCGTGCCGGCCGCCCTTGCCGCGCTCGTCAACAACGACAGGCCGGATATCCTCGCCACCGCCTATGCCCAGTCGGCGCCCGACTATGCGAAAGCTTCGCCCTTCGAGGCGCTGCTGCAGGACGAAGATCCCAGCAACGGCCGCTTCATCCCGCCGATGGGCAAGGGCGACCATGCGTGGATGCAGAACCCGCTGCCGGCGAGCGTTTTCTCGATGCCGGAACAGGCATGCCTCGCCAAGGGGATCTATTTCGAGGCGCGCAGCGAGCCTGTTCGTGGCCAGGCCGCGGTCGCGCAGGTGATCCTCAACCGCGTCCGCAATCCGGCCTATCCCAAGACGATCTGCGGTGTCGTCTATCAGAACGACAACTGGTTCAACCGCTGCCAGTTCTCCTTCGCCTGCGACGGCCGCAAGAAGCGTATCGACGATCCGGAAGCGTACAAGACCGCCCAGGATGTCGCCATGGCGGTGACCGCCGGCAAGATCTTCATTCCCGAGGTCGGCTCCTCGACGCATTACTACGCCAATTATGTCCATCCCGGCTGGGCGCGCGCCATGCAGCGCATGACCAGGATCGGCCTGCACATCTTCTACCGCACCTATGGCGGCGGCTGGAGCTGAGCGCTCGGGCGCTGCCTCCGGCCGGGCTCTTCGCGGTTTCCTGCATGCGCCGGTCGGTGCGCCCCGCCGCGCGGATTCGTCCCGAGTCCTCGCATAGGCGCGACGGGCACGATGTCGCACCTGAATAAGTTATTGATTTCGTTAGACAAAATACATCGAGCCGAAGTTCTGCCCGTGGCTTGACGGGCGCAAACCCTCTAACTATGTTGCCGGCGACTTTACAAGCGGACGGACGGCGATAGTCTGACCGGGCAGGGGGTTGCGATGGCCGACAAGAACGGGCCAGACGGAACCGGACAAACCGGCCGCGGCCAGCAGCATGAAGCCACCATCCGCGACGACGAACTTGAGCGCCGCCGGCGCGAGCTTGAAACATCGCTTGCGACAAGACGCACGGACCGGCTCGAGGGGAATGACGAAGCGAAAGCTGCGACCGGTTACGGTCAGGCACTGAAGCTGTCCAGCGAGTTCATCGCCGGAGTGGTGGTCGGTGTCGGCTTGGGCTGGATCATCGACCGCCTGGCGGGAACGGCGCCATGGGGTCTGATCGCCGGCCTGTTGCTGGGCTTTGGTGCCGCTATACTCAATGTCCTGCGTTCGGCGGGACTTGCACCGGAATTCGGCCAGGGCGGCAAGCCGCGCCAGCCGAAGCAATGAAGTAGGCGCCGCAAGGCGCGAAGTGAACTTAAGAAGCCGGTTGCGGCTTTGACGGGGATTAAAAGTGGCTGCTGCTGACAAGGTCGATCCGATCCACCAGTTCCAGATCCATCCGATCATTCCGCTTCACATCGGCGGCTATGACGTCTCCTTCACCAATTCCTCCCTGTTCATGGTCCTGACCATCGTCGTCGCTTCGGCCTTCCTTTACCTGACCACGTCCAGCCGCAGTCTCATCCCGGGCCGCCTGCAGTCGGTCTCTGAAATGGCCTACGAGTTCGTCAGCAACATGCTGCGCGATGCGGCGGGCAAGCAGGGCATGAAGTTCTTCCCGCTGGTGTTTTCGCTGTTCATGTTCGTGCTGGTCGCCAACCTGCTCGGCCTGTTCCCTTATTTCTTCACCGTCACCAGCCATATCATCGTCACCTTCACGCTGGCCGCGCTGGTCATCGGCACTGTCGTCGTCTACGGCTTCAGCCAGCACGGCCTCGGTTTCCTCAAGCTGTTCGTGCCGCAGGGCGTGCCGGTCTTTCTTTTGCCGCTGGTGGTGGCGATCGAAATCATTTCCTTCGTCTCGCGCCCCGTCAGCCTCTCGGTTCGTCTTTTCGCCAATATGCTGGCCGGCCACATCACGCTGAAAGTGTTTTCGGGCTTCGTCGTCAGCCTCAGTGCGTTCGGCGCCATCGGTATCGCCGGCTCGGTGCTGCCGCTCGCCATGGCGGTCGCGCTGACGGCGCTGGAATTGCTGGTGGCTTTCCTGCAGGCCTACGTCTTTGCCGTGCTGACCTGCATGTATTTGAACGACGCTCTGCACCCGAGCCACTGATCGATTTACCCGGCGCCCCGGCGCCAGCTTACCCGACGTACCAACCGCAACGACTACGGAACCAACAGGAGTTTGAAATGGAACTAAATGCAGCAGCTGCAATCGGCGCCGGCATCGCTTGCCTCGGCATGGGTGGCGCGGGCATCGGCCTCGGCAACATCTTCGGCAGCTACCTCTCGGGCGCGCTGCGCAACCCGTCGGCAGCTGACGGCCAGTTCGGCCGCCTGATCTTCGGCTTCGCCGTGACCGAAGCTCTGGGCATTTTCTCGCTCCTGATCGCGCTGCTCCTGGTCTTCAAGTAAAGAGCAGGCGCTGACGAAAGGGGTCGCATGGTGCGGCCCCGCCGTATGGACAGGGGAATGAGATGTTCGTGACATCTGCCTTTGCGCAAGAAACCGCGCCGGCCGCGGCCGAAGGCGACACACACGCGGGCACCGCCGTGCCTGCCGAGCATGGCACGTTCCCGCCGTTCAATGCCGCGACCTTCCCGTCGCAGATCCTGTGGCTGGTCATCACCTTCGGGCTCTTCTATTTGTTCCTGAAGCGTGTGGTGATGCCGCGTGTCGGCGGCATCATCGATGTCCGCAACGATCGCATCACCCAGGACCTCGACCACGCCGCCAGGCTGAAGGGCGAGGGCGACGCCGCTATTGCCGCCTATGAGCAGGAACTGGCGGAAGCCAAGGCCCGCGCCAATTCCATCGGCCAGCAGGCGAGCGATGCCGCCAAGGCAGATGCCGAAGCCGCGCGCAAGAAAGTCGAGGCGGAGCTCGAAAAGAAGCTCGGCGAGGCCGAGGCGAGCATCGCCTCGATCAAGGCCAGGGCGATGAAGGAAGTCGGCACGATCGCCGAGGACACCACTTCGGCCATCGTCGAGGCGCTTGTCGGCGGCAAGACCGACAAGGCCGAGATCGCGGCCGCGGTCAAATCCGCGAGCCGGTGAGGAGCGGAATCATGGACGCCACATCACTCGCCACGCTCTGGGCAACCATTGCCCTGATCATCTTTCTCGGCGCCGTCATCTACCTGAAGGTCCCGGGTATGCTGGCCAAGTCGCTAGATGCCCGCGCGGCCAAGATCAGCAGCGAACTGGAAGAAGCCCGCCGTCTGCGCGAGGAGGCACAGCAACTGCTTGCCCAGTATCAGAAGAAGCGCAAGGAAGCCGAGCAGGAGGCCGCCGACATCGTCGCCGCCGCCAAGCGCGAAGCCGAGCTTGTCGCCGCCGAGGCGAAAAAGCGGACCGAGGATTATGTCGCGCGGCGCACCGCGCTTGCCGAGCAGAAGATCGGCCAGGCCGAGCGCGAGGCGGTCAGCGAAGTTCGCGCCAGCGCGGTCGACATCGCCGTCGAAGCGGCCCGCGCGCTGCTTGCCGCCAAGGTCGATTCCAAGGCCGGAGCGGATCTGTTCAAGTCGGCGCTGCAGGACGTGAAAGCCAAGCTGAACTGATGCAGGTGATCTCCCCCCTCGAGGGGGAGATGTCGCCGAAGGCGACAGAGGGGGTCGGTTCGACTGGACGCGACGCTATTCGGCGCGGACACCAAATTTAGAGAAACAGGGTTGGCGCTTCACGCGAGGCGACCCCCTCTGGCCTGCCGGCCATCTCCCCCTCAAGGGGGGAGATTACGCGCACCCTCGCCGGCGCTCACTCCAGCCCGGCGAAGCTTTCTTCCTCGTCCGCCACCTCAGCGCTACCCAGCCGGAACGGCGCGAACGACGCACGGTGCAATCTCGCCACCGGCCCATGCGCCTCGATCGCGGTCCGATGTCGGACCGTCGCATACCCCATATGGACCTCGAAGCCATAGCGATCGTGATGGCCGCCGCAGCCGCACATCATGCGGTCTCGCATCACCTTGGCGACGATCGAGGCGGCGGCGATCGACTGCGAGCGCTGGTCGCCCCTGATCAGGGCGCGGCCGTCGCAGGGCAGCCCCGGCGGCACGTCGCGGCCGTCGGCCAGCGCCAGCTTCGGCCGCAGCGACAGGCCGGCGACGGCACGGCGCATCGCTTCGAGGCTGGCTTTCAGGATGTTGCTGTTGTCGATCCCCTCGGCGCTGATCGAGGCCATCGAAACGCAGAGCGCCGAGCCCAGGATCTTCAGGAACAGCGCCTCGCGCTGCAAATGGGTGAGGCGCTTGGAATCGTCGAGGCCTTCTGGAATGTTGGTTGGGTCCAGCACCACGGCGGCGGCGACCACCGGCCCGGCGAGCGGCCCTCGCCCGGCCTCATCCATTCCCGCCACGGGCCAAAGGCCTTCGGCCATCGCCTTCGTCTCGACGGAGAAGTCGGGCTTCTCGACGATTTCAAACAGGGGCGGAGAATCGGAACGCGAGCGAGCCATGGTGCGGCGAGGTTCGCATCGGCTCCGATTCTCCGCAAGTCCCTCCGGGTCCGATGGGGCGTCGGAACGGGAGGGCACCGTCTCACGGCCGGGGGACAGGCCGGACGGGATTGCGCGCCTGGGCAGCATCGCGTGCCCACGCTTTTTCTTTCGTCAAAGCAGCATCAGCTGTTCGCTGGCATTGGCTCCCGCGACGAACTGATCGGTCCTGAGAGTCCGCCGCTCGGCATTGAGGCCGAGCCGCTTGGCCGCGATCTCGAAGCGCCGGCCGATCTGCCAGGCATAGGGACCGGCGCCCTTCATGCGCTTGCCCCATTCCGAATCGTAGTCCTTGCCGTCGCGCATCGAACGGATCAGCGACATCACATGCCGGTAGCGGTCCGGATAATGGCGCAGCAGCCAGTCCTTGAAGATCGGCGCCACTTCCAGCGGCAGCCGCAGCACGACATAGCCGGCTTCGCGGGCGCCGGCGGCGCGCGCCGAATCGAGAATGCGCTCCATCTCCGGATCGGTCAGGCCGGGAACGATCGGCGCCACCATCACGGATGCCGGGACGCCGGCCTCGGCAAGCTGCTTGATCGCCTCCAGCCGCTTGGTCGGCGTCGAAGCGCGGGGTTCCATGGTTCTCGCCAGCATGCGGTCGAGCGTCGTCACCGACAATGCCACTTTGGCAAGGCCCCGCTCGGCCATGCGCGACAATATGTCGATGTCGCGGACCACCAGCGCCGACTTGGTGACGATGCCGACTGGGTGGCCGCGCGCTTCCAGCACTTCGAGGATCTCGCGCATGATCCGGTACTGCTTCTCGATCGGCTGATAGGGGTCGGTGTTGGTGCCTATGGCGATGGTGCGCGGCTGGTAGCCAGGCTTCGATAATTCCTTGTCGAGCATGCGCGCCGCATCCGGCTTGGCGAACAGTTTCGATTCGAAATCGAGCCCCGGCGACAGCCCCATGAAGGCATGCGTCGGCCTGGCGAAGCAGTAGACGCAGCCATGCTCGCAGCCTCGATAGGGGTTGATTGACCGGTCGAAGGAAATATCCGGCGATTCGTTGCGGGTGATGATGGTGCGCGGCTTCTCGACCTGCACCTCGGTCTTGAACGGCGGCAATTCCTCCAGCGAATTCCAGCCGTCGTCGAATACATGCCGGCTGACCGGCTCGAAGCGGCCCGACGGGTTGATGCCGGCCGAACGGCCGCGATTGCGGTCCGGCCGCACCCGCATGCCGCTCTGTTCGATCATCGCATTCGCCATCTCGGCTCTGCCAGCTCCGAAAGCGGCAATGTCGGCACGTACGATCTGTTCCATTTTCGCCCTCTCCCAGGGACTGTCGGCAGGCTGTCGAATCGCTCTGTTCATGAAACTATTCCTATTTCCTCAATGAGAACAAATCAAGAACTTTTTCGTGCAAAACGCACGACTGGCGCAGTGTCCGGCTTTCGGCTATTCGGCTGACGATGCTCAGCGTTCTGATCGAAACCAGCAACGACGAAGAGGGCCTTGCCCGCACGCTCGCCTCGCTGGTCGGCGGCGCGGTCGAGGGCATCGTGCGCGATGTCGTCGTCTGCGACACCGGCTCGACCGACCAGACGCATCGCGTCGCCGAACATGCCGGCTGCCACTATGTCGCGGCCGGCATCGCGGCCGGCATCGGCCAGGCCAAGGGTGACTGGCTGCTGATCCTGGAGCCAGGCGCGCGGCTGGCCGACGGCTGGATCGAAGCGGTCGCCGCTCACATGGCGAGACAGACCATGCCGGCGCGCTTTTCACGCGCGCGGGCAAATCGCGCGCCGTTCCTGGCGCGGGTCTTTTCCGCCAACCGCGCGCTCGCCGAAGGGCTTGTCATCAGCAAGCGCCAGGCTGCGGCGCTCGCCAAGAGCGCGCGCAGCGCCGAAGCTTTGGCGCGCGGCCTCGCCACGAAGCGGCTGGACGCGGAAATCTGGGTTGCGCCGCCGAAGTGAAGTTTCCGTTCTGCGGGCCACAGCGAGTAGTGTGGTAAAATTCGGCGCTATCTCGATCGTGCCTTCTATTGTGCGTTGCACAAAAAATTAGGTGGAGTTAAAATTTCCTCGGTGCGGAACAATCGGGTTTGGGGAACGCTAGAGCGGTAGGCTGCCGACGCGTGGTCGGGTCGCCGTTCATCACGAGGACCCCCGATGAATCTTGCTACCCCAGACAAATCCGGCACGGCCAGCCTGGAGGCGATCGCCCGAAACGGCAGCTTGTTCAGCCGCATCGCCGTGCGCATCCCGACCTATCTGTCGGACCTTCGTGAGAACCCGGCCTGGCTGCCGATGTTCGTGCTGGCGCGCACCATGCCTGGACGCCGCATGCACTGGCTTGGCGCCAAACGCACCCGCCCGCTCGAGAACGCAGATGAGACCATGTTCGCCGGCGTCGAGCGCGACGCTGCTGTCGAGGCGCTGCGGTCCGATGGGCTGTTTTCCGGCCTGATGCTGCCGCGGGCGATCCATGAGGAGATCGGCGCCTTCGCCGGCCGCACGCCCTGTTTCGGCAATTTCGACCGCCGCCTCGAATTCATGCCCGGCGAGCATGCCGAGGCGGAAAAGCGCTTCGGCCGCTCACTGCTCAGCGGGCATTATTTCGAGCGTAGCCTCGACTGTCAGGCAGTGCTCGCCGTTCAGTACGATCCGCTGCTGCTCGATATCGCCCAGCACTATCTCGGCGGCCAGGCCAAGCTGATCACCACGCGCGTCTGGTGGAGCTTCCCGACCGGCAAGGCCTCCGACGCCGACAAGAACCTCGCCTCGCTCGGCAAATATCATTTCGACCTCGACGACTGGCGCATGCTGAAATTTTTCTTCTACCTGGTGCCGGTCGATGCCGGCACCGGACCGCATGTCTATATCCGCGGCAGCCACAGGCGCCGGGCGATCAAGCATCAGCTGACGCTGCTGGTCGGGCACTCGGCCGAAGAGGTTCTGGGCGTCTACGGCCCGCAGAGCCCGGTCACGCTGACCGGCGAGGCCGGCCTTGGCTTTGTCGAGGATCCATTCGGCTTCCACATGGGCACCGTGCCGGCGCATACGCCAAGGCTGATGATGGAAGTCGGCTTCGGCGTCTCGCGCCCGTCGCGCCGCCGCTTCCATGGCGAGCCGGTCATCCGCTGATCGTGACTTTGACCGGCGTCCAGGCGGTGTGGCGTCTGGTCAGGCGCTGCTCGCGGCCTTCGGCGTCGTAGCGCACCGGGATCGGCTCGCGGGAAAACCGCTCGCGGTCGTCCAGCGCGTTGACGATGACGATCGCCCTGGCCTCGGCGCCGTCGCCGGCGATCGCCGCGACATAGACACCGCATTCCCGGCAGACAAGATAGTCGGCGGTGCGCAGGCCGAAGCGATAGATCTGCAGCCGCGCTTTGTCCTCTACGGAAATAACCAACTGGCCGTTTGGATCGGCGGCGGCGCGCGAACCGTGCCGGGTGCAGAACGAGCATTGGCAGGCGCGGACTTCGATCCGGGCAGGGTCGACCGTGGTTGAGAAGCTGAGGCGGATGTTGCCGCAATGGCATCCGCCGCTATGCATGGCCATCGCACAAGTTCCTTGCTGGCGCAGACAAGGTAACTTTCAGTCACGGGACTTGGAATGGCTTTTCGAAGGCGAGCTCGCCATTCTGCCTGGCGAAGGCAATCTCGAACCGGCGCTTTGCCTATGTTTGCGATCCGGTCTTGCCGCCGCGCCGCAAATGCTCGTCAAGCCGCGGCATGATCTCGACGAAGTTGCAGGGCATGTGCCGGTAGTCGAGCTGCGGCTTCAATATGCTGTCCCAGGCGTCCTTGCAGGCGCCGGGCGAGCCCGGCAGCACGAAGACGAAGGTTGCGTTGACGACGCCGCCGGTCGCGCGGCTCTGGATCGTCGCGGTGCCGATCTTGTCGAAGGAGATGCGGTGGAAGACTTCCGAAAAGCCGTCCATGCGCTTCTCGAAGATCGGCTCCAGCGCTTCCGGCGTCACGTCGCGGCCGGTGAAGCCGGTGCCGCCGGTGGTGATGACGACATCGACATTTTCGTCTTTCGACCAGCCGAGCACCTTGTCGCGGATCTTTTCACGGTCGTCGGTGACGATGTCGCGCGCGGCAAGGATATGGCCGGCCTCGGTGATGCGGTCGGCCAGCGTCTGGCCGGATTTGTCGTCGGCGAGGCTGCGCGTGTCGGAAACCGTCAGCACCGCGATGCGCACCGCAATGAAGGGGCGGCTTTCGTCAATCCTGGCCATGGGCGCCGGCCTCCATGCTGCGCGTTGCGGCGACGAACCAGTCGGGGTGGCGGCCGCGGATCTCGATCGCAGCGCGCTTGGCGACATTGCCGGTCTCGAACAGGCCGAAGCAGGTGGCGCCGGAGCCCGACATGCGGGCGAAGGCAGCATCCGCTTTGTTGAGCGCCTTGAGCGCTTCGCCGATGGCCGGCTGGATCGAGCGCGCGACTGGCTCGAGATCGTTGCGTGTCGTCTCCAGCCAGTTTCGGACAGCGTGGAAGTCGAGACGGCGCGGCAAGGGCGGCAGCGGCTCGTTGTCGCGCCTGGCAAGCGCCTTGAACACGTCGGGCGTGGCGACGGCGGCGCCGGGATTGACGAGAACCAGCGCCAGCGCCGGGAAATCCTTGAGCCGCGACAGCTCGTCGCCAATGCCGCGCGCGATCAGCGGCCTTGCCCTGAGGCACATCGGCAGGTCGGCGCCGAGCGACAGCCCGATCCGCGCCAGTCCGGCTTCGTCGATGTCGAGGCCCCAGGTTCGGGCGAGGCCGTTGAGCACCGCTGCCGCATCGCTTGAGCCGCCGCCGACGCCGGAGGCGATCGGCAGGTTCTTTTCCAGCCGGATGGCGACCGGCGGCGTCGGCCGTGCGCCGGCTTCCCGCCGCAATGCATCGCGCGCCTTGACCGCCAGATTGTCGCCATCGAGCGGCACGCCGGCGGCATAGCGCCCGGACACCATAAATTCGTCATGCTCGGCCAGCCCGATCTCCACCCGGTCGCCGAAGCGGGTGAACACGGCAAGGCTGTCGAGCAGGTGATAACCGTCCGGCCGGCGGCCGATGACATGCAGCGCCAGATTGATCTTGGCAGGTGCAAGCCAAGTCCGGGCTTGTGTGCCGGTCTCCAAAATGTCGGCTGCTGGCGAGATGGCGTTCAGTCCTTGGCCAGACGGTACTCGCCGGTCTTCGGATCCTTGACCAGCGTTCCCATCGTGCCGTTGGCCGCCTGTTTCTCGGTGCGCCGGATCTTGGCCGTCACGCGCTCGGCCTCGCGCACGAAGGTGCGATAGCCGAAATAAGCGGCGGCGCCGACGACGGCGAAGAAAATGATCTGCGGCATCTCAAACTCCTTCCGCTATCGGCGGCAAGGCCGGCCGGATGGGCTCGGTCAAGTGGCAATGCTAGCGGCTTTTATGGCTTTTTCAAAGCCTGAAGCGCGCCCAAAGCGCGCGCTCTTCCGCCGCATCGATGACGCCGCTGGCGGCGGCCGCGGCGATGTCGGGTGCCGAAAGACGCGAGCCGAACAGGCCGAAGCGGCCGAAAAGCCCGCGCGGGGCGCTGACCAGCCTGAGCTCGGTCTTGGCGCCGAAACGGGTCTTGAGCACGCCGCGCATATCGCCCAGCGCATCGACTAGGCCTAGCTCGAGGCCTTTCTTGGCGGTCCAGAACAGGCCGGTGAAGAGGTCCGGATCGTCCTTCAGCCTAGTGCCGCGCCGCTCCTTGACGAGGTCGATGAAGGTCTCGTGCACTTCAAGCTGCAGCGTCTTCAGCCGCTCGATATCTTCCTTCTTCTCCGGCCTGAACGGGTCGAGCACCGCCTTGTTCTGGCCGGCCGTGTGGACGCGGCGCTCGACGCCGATCTTCTTCAACAGTTCCGGGAAACCGAACGAGGCCGACACCACGCCGATCGAGCCGACGATCGAGGACGGATCGGCGAAGATCTCGTCGCCGGCGATCGCGATCATGTAGCCGCCGGACGCCGCCACGTCCTCGACGAAGACCAGCACCTTCTTGTTCTTCTCGGCAGCGAGATCGCGGATGCGCTTGAAGATCAGCCGCGACTGCACCGGCGAGCCGCCCGGCGAATTGATCGAGATGGCCACCGCCGGCGCGTCGAACGCGAACGCCTTCTCGATCAGGCCGGCCGTGGAGGCGAGCGACAGGGTCGGCCGGAGCGGGCCGCCGCCGGCCATGATGGTGCCATGCAGCCGGATGACCGGGATAGTGACGACTGTCGAGCGCCAGGATTTCGGCAGCAGGCGGTTGAAGAAGCGTTTCACGAAAGCGTGTCTCCGGTCATTTGCAGGACAAGATGAGGATTCATCTTTGCTCTTGGCATGTAGGAATTCGCCGGCCAACAGCAAAATGCCTCTGCCGGCAAGCGCGGCCGCTCAGTCGCCGAACAGCGACGCCAGGCCATTGTTGATCATCTCGGTCCGCTCCGTCGGCTCGTTGCCGGATAGGCCATGCAAGGTCAACGGCGGCCGGACCGAAAGCTTGCCGCGCGCGCCGAGCACCGCCCTGATGACGATCCGGATCGCCGCCGCCTCGGGGCGCGGGTGAACGCAAAGCATCTCGGCATCGCCGAAGCGGCCTTCGATCGCATCGAGAATGGCAACAAGCTGCTCGGGCCTGGCGATGAGTGCGAGCCCGCCGCGCGGCTTCACCACGGCCGCCGCGCTCCTGATCCAGCGCTCGAACAGCCCGTCTTGCGTGACATGTGCTTGCCTGCGCAGCGCATCAGGGGTGGCGCGATCCTCGGCGGCGTTGAATGGCGGGTTCATGATGACGAAGTCGAAGGAATTGTCGGCCAGCCCGGCCTCGCCGCGCGCCCGGCCTGATAGCGTGACGTCGGCCGTCAGCACCGAGGCGCGGTCGCCGAGATGCGCATTGCCGGGATGGGCAAGCGTGGTGGCGGCAAACGCCGCCATTTCGGCCGAGCGCTCGACCAGCACGGCGTGCGCCGCGGGGCAACGCGACAGCACGGCAAGGGCTGCCGCGCCGGCGCCGGCGCCGAAATCGGCGAGCCGCCCGGAAAAGGCGGATGGCACGGCGGCCGCCAGCATCATGGCGTCCATGCCGGCGCGGTGGCCGCTCTGCCTTGGTTGCACCAGCCAGAAGCGCCCGCGGTGGAAGGCATCGACCGTGTGAGCCGGCGTGTCGGGGGCGAGGGCGCCCGGTGTTTCCATTGCTTGTGCTGCCATTAGTTCTGGCGGATTTCGTTCTCGATGCCGGCATCCTTCAGGATGCGCCGCGCCGCATCGGCCTTGTCGGCATCGACCATGACGCGCCGCGGCAGGATGCCGAGCGAGCCGTCGAGCACGCTCATGTTCTGGTCGGCGACGAAACAGGCGATGCCGGCGTCGCGCATCAGCGATTCGACGAAGGAGATGACGACGGCGTCGTTGGTGCGGATGAGCTCGATCATGGAATGAAACTCGCAGTTTGCGGCGTTGATGTAAACGCATGCCGCACGTCACACGGGAACAGCCGCGCCAATTCGCCTCTTGCCGTGCCCGGTAGTGCCGCCCTAGAGTCCCGCCGGGACAAGGGGTGCCGTCGTGCGCGTGGATTAGACGGGAGTGATCGTGGTGGGTGTCGTTCTCAACATTGAAAACGGGAAGCGGGAACCCGCCTCCATCAAGGATCTCATCGATCTGACGGCCGCCGACATGGGCCGAGTCAACGAGCTGATCCTGTCCAAGGCCGGCTCCGACGTCGAGATGATCCCGGAGATCGCCAACCACCTGATCTCGTCAGGCGGCAAGCGGCTGCGGCCGATGCTGACGCTCGCCGCCGCCCAGATGTTCGGCTATTCGGGCGAGGGCCATGTCAAGCTGGCGACCGCGGTCGAGTTCATGCACACCGCAACGCTGCTTCACGACGATGTCGTCGATGAAAGCGCGCTGCGCCGCGGCAAGAAGACCGCGCGCATGATCTGGGGCAACCAGGCAAGCGTGCTGGTCGGCGATTTCCTGCTCGGCCAGGCCTTTCGCATGATGGTCGAGGTCGGCTCGCTGGAAGCCCTCGACATCCTGTCCAGCGCTGCTTCGATCATCGCCGAGGGCGAGGTGATGCAGCTTGCCGCCGCCAAGAACCTGGAGACCACCGAGGACGAGCATTTCGCCGTCATCAAGGCCAAGACCGCGGCGCTGTTTTCGGCCGCCGCCGAGGTCGGCCCGGTCATTGCCCAGGCCTCGCGGACCGACCGCGTCGCGCTGCGCTCCTACGGCATGAATCTCGGCCTCGCCTTCCAGCTTATCGACGATGCGCTCGATTATGGCGGCACCAGCAAGGATCTCGGCAAGAATGTCGGCGACGATTTTCGCGAAGGCAAGGTGACGCTGCCGGTGATCCTCGCCTACCGGCGCGGCACCAAGGCCGAGCGCACCTTCTGGAAGCGCGCCATCGAGGACAATGTCACTGACGATGCCGGGCTGGAGAAGGCGATCGGCCTGATGATCCGCCATGGCGCCATCGCCGACACGATAGGCCGCGCCCGCCATTTCGGCGAGATCGCCAGGGATGCGCTGGCGCCGCTGGAAGCGACGCCGCAAAAATCGGCGCTGATCGACGTCATCGATTTCTGCATCAGCCGGGTGAACTGAGAGCCTGCCGGATTCCAGGCCTTGCTCCCGGCATCCGCCGGGAGGTACCTGTGAATCCCGGCTCGATCGTCTCGACAACCGACGGCTCCACAAATTATCTATAAAACATGGCCAGTTCAGACGACACCATCGCCGTCCGCATCAGCAAGGCACTGGCGGACCGCATCATATCGGGCGCCATCGAGCCGGGGTCGCGGCTACGCCAGGACCATGTCGCGGAAGAATTCAACACCAGCCACGTCCCGGTGCGGGAGGCTTTTCGCCGTCTCGAGGCGCAAGGTCTGGCAATCAGCGAACCGCGCCGCGGCGTGCGCGTCGCTGCCTTCGATCTCAGCGAGGTGAGGGAGGTGGCCGAGATGCGGGCAGCGCTCGAAGTGCTGGCTTTGCGCCACGCCGCGCCGCACCTGACGCCCGCCATCCTCGACCAGGCCGAGGAGGCGACCAAGGCCGGCGACAAGTCCCGTGACGTCCGCTCCTGGGAGGAGGCCAATCGCACCTTCCACCGGCTTATCCTGGCGCCCTGCAACATGCCGCGCCTGCTTTCCACGATCGATGATCTGCATGCCGCAAGCGCCCGCTTCCTGTTTGCGGCCTGGCGCTCCGAATGGGAAACCCGCACCGATCAGGATCACCGCGCGATTTTGAGCGCGCTCAGGCAGGGCAACAGGGAATCGGCCATGGCCACGCTTGGCCGGCACGTGCAATGGATCGGCCAGAAGCCTGTCAAGACCGCCTCCGGCAGAACCCGCGACGCCTTCGCCATCGTCGGATAGCGAGCGCGGCTGGCGTTCCGTCTCCGTAAAATGTCGGCTTTTGGCGTCCAGGTGATACCTGAATGGTTAGCGTCGCGGATGGTCCACCTGCTTTTCGCAGGGCAGGCGCTTGCTATCCAGCTAAAAATGTGGATTCGATAATAGATCGAAATAGATAATTATCTATAATTTCAACAAACAGGGAAATCACCGTGACCAACTTTGCACATCCGACCCGCAAGCCCTCCTTCAGCCCATTCAGGCTGGATGGCCGTTCGCTCGCCTGGCAGGTCGTGGCCGTCGCACTCGGCACGCTGTTCCTGGCGCTGTCGTCCTACATCGAGGTGCCTATGGTGCCGGTGCCTGTCACCATGCAGACCTTCGCAGTGACGCTGGTCGGCGCCCTCTATGGCTGGCGTTTCGGCGCGCTCACCATCGCCGCCTGGCTGGTCGAGGCCGCGGCGGGCTTTCCGGTGCTGGCCGGCGGTGCGGCCGGTATGCAGCATTTCGTCGGTCCGACGGGCGGCTATCTGTTTTCGTTTCCGGTTGTCGGCGCTCTCGTCGGCTGGCTGGCCGAGCGCGGCTGGAACGGCAATCGGGTCATGCTTGCTTTCGCCGCCATGCTGCTAGGCAATCTCCTGTGCCTGGTCCTCGGCACGGCGTGGCTCGCCGTCATCATCGGCGCCGGGAAAGCCATCACCTTCGGCTTCCTGCCGTTCATCGTCGGCGGCTTACTGAAGTCGGCGCTGGGCGCCGCGACACTCAAGCTGTTCTCCGGCACTAAGGCAGCCGGTGCATCCTGAGGACCGATGACCGTCCGGCTCCGCGCCCACCACCTGCTTTGCCTGCTGACCTATGTCGGCAAGGGATACAGCCCCGCCTTCACCGCCAACTATGATGGGATCGTAGCGCGTCTTGGCGGGGGCGAGGATTTTCTGATCGTTTCCGGGGCCGACGATATTTGCGCGCCGCTGCTCAACGAGCCGGAGCCGCACTGCCGGGGCGAAAGCGCAACCGAGCGGGACGAACTCGCGGCGCGCGATATCGGCGAGCTGCTCGGCAGGACCGTCCTTACCGGCGATCGGCTTGGGTTGGATGCCCCGAGCCTGGCGCGGATGCGGAAAGCGTTTTCTTCCGGCCTGACGCGCACCGCGTGTCCGGGTTGCGAGTGGTTTGAACTGTGCGGCACGGTGGCAGCGAGCGGCTTTAGCGGCACGCGCCTTTAAGCCGAACCGTCTGGCGCATTCGGTCTCGCAGGAGGATATTTCCCGTGCTTGCCGTCGTTTGTTATGCGGGATGATCGGATTGTGATTCGCGCCGCATTGAAGCATGACCCCAAAAAGGCCATGCTTTGTTCGGAAAAGGTCGAGTCTAAGGGCGGTCCGCCGAGGGCGGGATCGCGTCTGACTGAAAGGGATAAGATGCGGCAAGGACGTTCGCGCTGGCTGAAGAGGCTGGCATTTCTGACGGGTGTGGCGCTTTCGGCGCTGCCTGCCCAGGCCAAGGAAACCGCCCAACCGGTCCAGATCACGTCCTTCTCGGGCGCCTATCTCGCCGCCCATACCGCCGAAAGCGACAACGACCTCGACAACGCCATCGCCTATTACAAGCAGGCGCTGGCCTTCGCGCCGGGCGACCCCGAGCTGCAGCAGAGCCTGATGCTGGCGCTGATCGCGCAAGGCCACTTCGAGGAATCGCTGGTCTACGCCGACAAGCTCAAGGAAGTGCCGGATGTCGAGCGCTTCTCGCGGCTGGCGCTCGCGGTCGATTCCTTCCACAAGAAGGATTTCACCAAGGCCCAGTACTGGCTGAAGCTGTCGCTCGAATCCGACCTCGACCGGCTGCTGTCGGGCGTCATGGA
Organism: Mesorhizobium sp. B1-1-8; assembly: GCF_006442795.2. Classification (NCBI taxonomy): domain Bacteria; kingdom Pseudomonadati; phylum Pseudomonadota; class Alphaproteobacteria; order Hyphomicrobiales; family Phyllobacteriaceae; genus Mesorhizobium; species Mesorhizobium sp. B1-1-8. The sequence goes on along the minus strand of NZ_CP083956.1, from coordinate 5,008,697 downwards.
TGGCTGGGCCAAGCAAGGCGCGGGCGATGCTTCGGAGGCGATGGCCTCCATCGACAAGCTCAAGGGGCCAGACTGGTTCGGCCTGTTCAAGTCCTTCCATCGCGCGCTGATCGCCGATGCCTCCGGCCTTTCCGACAAGGCCGATGAAATCTACGCCGCCACCATGGCCGACACCGCGGCCGGCGGCTCGGCGCCTGAGACCTGGCTGCGCAATGCCCAGGCCTATGCCTCCTTCCTCGCCCGCAAGGGCGACAAGTCCAAGGCATTGGCAATTCTCAACCAGGCCGAGGCATTCGCGCCGGGCAAGCTGGAAATCACCGCGCTGCGCGACAGGATCAGCAAGGGCGACAAGATCGAGCCGTTCGTCTCCAGCCCGTCGGACGGCGCCTCTGAAATCCTGCTCGACCTTGCCACCGCGCTCAATCGCGGCGGCGGCGAGCCTTTCGTGCGGCTCTATCTGCAATACGCGCTGGCGCTGAAGCCGAACAGCGATGCGGCGCTGGTGCAGCTCGCCGCCGTCGCCGAGCAGCTGAAGGACGGCGAGGGCGCCATCGCGCTCTACCGGCGCATTCCCGATTCCTCGCCGCTGAAGGAGCTGTCGGACCTGCAGCTCGGCCTCAACCTTGCCGATCTCGACAAGCACGACGAGGCGATCGCCCATCTCAAGGCCTATCTCGACAAGCATCCCAACGACATGCGCGGCTATCTGGCGCTCGGCGGGGTCTACTCCTCCAAGGAGGATTTCCGCTCGGCCGCCAATCTCTACGACAAAGCCGCGGAGGTGCTGAAGACGCCGACCGCCGCCAACTGGAACATCTTCTACCAGCGCGGCATCGCCTATGAGCGGCTGAAGGAATGGCCGAAGGCCGAACCCAACTTTCGCAAGGCGCTGGAACTGCAGCCCGATCAGCCGCAGGTCCTGAACTATCTCGGCTATTCCTGGGTCGACATGAACACCAACCTCAAGGAAGGCCTGGCGATGATCCAGAAGGCCGTCGATCTGCGGCCAAGCGACGGCTACATCGTCGATTCGCTGGGCTGGGCCTATTACCGCCTCGGCCGCTACGACGATGCCGTGCGCGAAATGGAGCGGGCCGTGTCGCTGAAGCCGGAGGATCCGGTCCTCAACGACCATCTCGGCGACGCCTATTGGCGCGTCGGCCGCAAGCTCGAAGCGACCTTCCAGTGGAACCAGGCGCGCGACCTGAAGCCCGATCCGGACGTGCTTGCCGCCTTGCAGCAGAAGCTGCTCAAGGGCCTGCCGCCGATCGAATCCAACACGGCGCAGGAAACCCCGAAGGTCAAGCCGGACCCGACGCCCGCGCCGAAGGGCTGACTCTTTCGCCAGCGTTTGACAAAACGGGGCTCGCTGAGCCCCGTTTTCGATTCAGCTCGACGTCTGCCGAGCTCGGGTCAGCCTCACTTGAATGTAGGCAACACCAATCTCTGGCGGCGAAATCTTGACCGTAGGCTGTGTTTGCGTTGGCAGGTGGCATGCTTTGGAGATTGGCAGATACGCCCACTCCATCGTCATCCACGGGCGGAGCAAGGAGCGAAGCGACGCGCGCAGACCCGAGGATCCATTCCGTAACGCATGAGCGCTGCTGCGGCGCAGAATTCTGCTCCGCTGCACTCTTCGATCAGGGTCACGGAATGGATCCCAGGGTCTCCGCGACGCCGCTTCGCGGCTGCTCCGCCCTGGAATGACGAGGTTCGGCGGCTTCAGCCAATCTCAGCGTTCGTGCCGATTTCGCGGAAATGACCGGCGAAAATCTTACTCGTCGACAATGGCGACTTTTCAAAATCCCTATGTCGAGGACCTAGAACATTTTCCGGTAGACGACGAAGCCGGAGCGCTCGCCCATTCTTTCGTAGAGCTGCATGGCGGTGTGGTTTGTCTCATGCGTCAGCCAATAGACACGGCCCGAGCCGGCGGCCCTGGCGTGCTCGTAGACGCCTTCGATCAGCGCCCGGCCGACGCCCTGGCCGCGCGTGGCCTGTTCCGTGAAAAGGTCCTGCAAATAACAGTTCGGGGCGATCGCCGTGGTCGAGCGGTGGTAGAGATAGTGGACGAGGCCGAGAAGCCTGCCTTCGCGCTCCGCCACCAGCGCGTGCATTGGCTCATAGGCGTCGAAGAAGCGCGACCACGTCATCCGGGTGATATCTTCAGCCAGCGCCGTCTCACCCGAGCGGCCATAAAACGCATTGTAGCCGTCCCAGAGCGGCAGCCATTGCTCGTAATCCTGCCGGGTGACGGGGCGGACGATGAATTGACCGGACATGGCCAGACCTTTGCCGTTGAAAACTCGAGCGAGCGGACGGCCACCGGCAGCGGCCGGCAATGGGCCAGTAGCCCGCAAAGCGTTCAACCTCGCCGGCGCACACGGGCGCGGCTGCCTTGACGCTCGCCGGCCCGGCAACTAGGGAATGCGTGATCTCCGCGCTTCCCGAGGCCGCCGTGACCATCGACATCCCTGCCCATATGCATCCCAGCCGCTCGTTCCAGGGGCTGATCCTGACTTTGCACAATTACTGGGCCGCCTATGGCTGCGTCATCCTGCAGCCCTACGACATGGAGGTCGGCGCCGGCACCTTCCATCCGGCGACCACCTTGCGCGCGCTGGGTCCGCTGCGCTGGAATGCCGCCTATGTCCAGCCTTCGCGCCGGCCGAAGGACGGCCGCTACGGCGAGAACCCGAACCGGCTGCAGCACTACTATCAGTACCAGGTGATCCTGAAGCCGAACCCGCCCAACCTGCAGGAGCTCTATCTCGGCTCGCTCGAGGCGATAGGCGTCGATCCGCTGCTGCACGACATCCGCTTCGTCGAGGACGATTGGGAGAGCCCGACGCTGGGCGCCTGGGGTCTCGGCTGGGAATGCTGGTGCGACGGCATGGAGGTCTCGCAGTTCACCTATTTCCAACAGGTCTGCGGCATCGAATGCGCCCCGGTGGCGGGTGAGCTCACCTACGGGCTGGAACGGCTCGCCATGTATGTGCAAGGCGTCGACAATATCTACGACCTCAATTTCAACGGCCGCGAGGGCGCCGAAAAAGTCACCTATGGCGACGTCTTCCTGCAGGCCGAGCAGGAATATTCGCGCCACAATTTCGAATATGCCGACACGGCGATGCTGCTTCGGCATTTCGAGGATGCCGAGGCCGAGTGCAGGGCGCTGCTCGACGCCGGCCAGCCGGCGTCGAACGACAATCTGCCGGTGCATCGCATGGTCTTCCCGGCCTATGACCAGTGCATCAAAGCCAGCCACGTTTTCAACCTGCTCGACGCGCGCGGCGTGATTTCGGTCACCGAGCGGCAGAGCTACATCCTGCGCGTGCGAAATCTGGCCAAGGCCTGCGGCGAGGCATTCCTGAAGACGCGGGCGGGCGGCCTGGCGGCTGCTTAGCCCAATACGGCTTTTGCGGTTTCGGTGGCGGCGGTGATCGGCAGGGTGATTTGGCTGCTGGCGCTGTCGATCGTGCGCAGTGCTTGTCTCACCCCCGGCATCGCGAACGTGCCATGCATCTGCGCGGCGAAGCAGGCGCTGAGCGCCAGGATCTGCAGGGTTCTCGATGCCGTCTTCATGGTCGTTCAGCCAATAGCTCTCTGCCTGAGCGTTGGTCGCTTCAGCGCTGCATTCGGTTCACGGGAATTTCTGCTCCAAGGACGAGCGGCTTCGCGCCGTCCCGACAGCCGCCATGAAAATTTCCGGAAATCGGCCACGCCGACGGTTCGCGTGCAGGGTGACAGCGGCCGGTTGAGTTGCTATGCCCGCCCGGACCTTTTTGCCGCATGAGCCCGATTTATGCCCGACCTGCTTCTTGAACTTCGTTCCGAGGAAATCCCCGCTCGCATGCAGCGCAAGGCTGCGGGCAACCTCAGGAAGATGCTGACCGACGGTATGGTCGAGGCGGGCCTCACCTATGAGGCGGCGCGCGAATATTGGACGCCGCGGCGGCTGGCGCTCGACATTCGCGGGCTGACCGCGCGCTCCAAGGACATTCGCGAGGAGATCAAGGGGCCCGCGACGACCGCGCCCGAGCAGGCCGTGCAAGGTTTCCTGCGCAAGGCCGGCCTTGCCTCGGTTGCCGAGGCGCATGTCCATTCCGACCCGAAGAAGGGCGACTTTTACGTCGCCCACGTTTCCAAGCCGGGCAGGGCGGCGGATCAGATCATCGCCGAACTGGTGCCCGCCATTATCCGCAATTTCCCCTGGCCGAAATCGATGCGCTGGGGGCCGGCCTCCGCAAAACCCGGCTCGCTGCGCTGGGTGCGGCCGCTGCAGTCGATCGTCTGCACTTTCGGCCCGGAGACCGAAGAGCCGGTGGTGGTCGATTTCGAGATCGACGGCATCCGCGCCGGCAACATCACCTACGGCCACCGTTTCCACGCGCCGGGCCCGATCACCGTCCGCCGCTTCAACGACTATGTGAGCAAGCTGGAGGCGGCCAAGGTCGTGCTCGATGCCGACCGGCGCAAAGAGATCATCCTGGCCGACGCCCGCAACATCGCCTTCGCCAACGGGCTCGACCTGGTCGAGGACCAGGGCCTGCTGGAAGAAGTCTCCGGCCTCGTCGAATGGCCGGTCGTGCTGATGGGCGAATTCGAGCAGGATTTTTTGACCATCCCGGCCGAGGTCATCCGGCTCACCATCCGCGCCAACCAGAAGTGTTTTGTGACGTCGCGCCCAATCTCACCCCTCGAGGGGGAGATGTCGCCGAAGGCGACAGAGGGGGTCGTCTCGCGTGGAGCGCCAACTTCCTCTTTCAACGACAGACCAGATCAGGTCGCGTCAGCCGAAGCGACCCCCTCTGTCCTGCCGGGCATCTCCCCCTCAAGGGGGGAGATTAGCCATCTCTCCAACCGCTTCATCCCCGTCGCCAACATCGAGGCGACCGACGGCGGCAAGGAGATCGCCTACGGCAACGGCAAGGTGGTGCGCGCACGGCTTTCGGATGCTTTGTATTTCTGGCGGACTGACCAGGGCGATTTGCCAGACCTCGACCAGTTGCAGGCATCGGCGGAAAAGTTCGGCCTCGACCTGAAGAAGCCGCTCGACCAGCGCATGGCCCGCCTCGATCATCTCAACGTGACATTTCACGCCAAGCTCGGCACGCAGGGCGAGCGCGTCGAGCGCATCAAAAAGCTTGCGGAAGAACTGGCGCCGATCGTGGCGCAGTCGATCTCCCCCCCTGAGGGGCAGATGTCGCCAAGGGCGACAGAGGGGGTCGCCTCGCGTGAAGCGCCAACCTTTTTCGTCGGCGATAGAGGGCCGAGCCCGGTCGGACCGACCCCCTCTGGCCTGCCGGCCATCTCCCCCTCAAGGGGGGAGATCACCGCGCTCGCAAGCCGAGCTGCTGTCTTGGCCAAGGCCGATCTGCAGACAGAGGTTGTCGGCGAATTCCCGGAATTGCAAGGCATCATGGGTCGTAAATACGCGCTGCTACAGGGCGAGCATCCGTCAGTGGCGGCGGCCGCCGAGGAGCACTACAAACCGCAAGGTCCGTCCGACCGCGTGCCGACCGATCCAGTCTCGATTGCGGTGGCGCTTGCCGATAAGCTCGATACGCTCACCGGCTTCTGGGCCATCGACGAAAAGCCCACCGGCAGCAAGGATCCGTTTGCATTGCGGCGCGCGGCGCTTGGCGTGGTGAGAATCCTGATCGAGAACCGGATTCGTCTGGAATTGGCGTCGGCCTTCGCAAAAGTCGTTGCAAATTTCCCAGCTGGCACGGACCAGTCGTCCGACGTCCTAGCCTTCTTCCACGACCGCCTGAAGGTCTACCTTCGTGACCAGGGCGCGCGGTACGATCTGATCGACGCCGTCATCACGCCGCGGTCCGACGATCTCCTGCAAATCGTGCGCCGCGTCGAGGCGCTGGGTTCCTTCCTCGACAGCGAGGATGGCAAGAACCTGCTTGCCGGCACCAAGCGCGCGGCCAACATCCTGGCTGCCGAGGAGAAGAAGAAAACGCTGATCGCCGAGACTGTTGAGCCGGCGCTGTTTCGCGAGGATGCCGAGAAATCGCTGTTTGCCGCGGTGAATCAGGCCGAGAAGGAAGCCGGCCAAGCAATTCAAAACGAAGATTTTTCCGCTGCCATGCTGGCGCTGAGCGTGTTGCGTGAACCGGTTGATTCATTCTTTGAACGGGTTCTCGTGAATGATGAGGACCAGGCCGTACGCGCCAACCGGCTGGCCCTGCTTGCCCGCATCCGCGCCGCCACCGACCAGGTCGCCGATTTCTCCAAAATCGTCGGCTGACAAGTCAAAAAAGCGGGTTCCGCAGCTGCCTCTGTCCGCCAGGGTGCGGACATTCTTCGGCATTTTGCGCGCCAAATTTAATGCGCTGGAGCCGGCTTACAGTCATATGGCGATGACCTCCGCGTGGGAGAACTAGACGTTCCCCCAAACAACGGAGGCATGCCATGAATTCCGATCACGATATCGAATTGACTGAAGAAACGCCGGCCGCCGCCGAGGCGAGCGAATCCGCTTCCGAAAACACCATCGACCCCGCCGCCGCCACGGTGGTCGAAGCCGCCGCTCTGTCCGACGATGACGAGGACGAAGGCGACGACGAGGAAGCCAAAGCCTCGGCCGATGACGAGTCGGACGACGAGGATGAGGACGGCGAGGACGACGACGAGGACGAAGACGCCGATGAGGAAGCCAAGGCTTCGGGCGACGACGACTCGGATGACGAAGACGAGGACGGCGAGGACGACGACGAAGACGAGTCGGACGACGACGACAATGAAGACAAGGACGACAAGGAAGACAAGGAAGAAGCGGCCTGAGCCGTTTCGTCGCTTGAAAGCGAAGGGAGACGCTTGCGTCGCCCTTTTTTATCAATCTTCGAGGATGCTCACTCGCACCCGACGCATCCAGGCCGGGGGCGCCGCCGCGTAGCCTACATCGCCTTGCTGAAGCGTGGCTGTATCGGGGCGCTCGGTGGCGTGGCTTGTGGCTGCTGCTTCTGCGCGCCGTCGCCCGAGGCGCTCGCTGTCGCGGCCGGCTTGTCCGCCTTGGTGTCGCTGTTGGGGGCCGCTTCGGCGGTGCCGTTGGCAGGCGTTGCTGTCGCCGGAGCGGTGCCCTTGGCCGGCGTTGATGCCGGCGCGGTGCCGCCGGCTGGCGTGGTGGGCGCCGGTGCTTCGGGCTTGGCTGATGCGGTCGCCATGGGCGTCGCAAAGGCGCCGCCGACAACGCCGGCGCGAATGATCATCGGGGCCTGTGCATGCCTGTGCCCGAGCTCCGGGATCGCCGCGACCTTTTCGTCGGTGACGGCGGGCACCGGGTCGCCGAGCACTACGATCGATGGTGTCGAAGCGGCGGAGATGTTGACGGGTTCTGCCGTGCCCAGCCTGATGATGGACGGTGTCGAGGTAGAGACCCCGAGCACGATGATGGACGAGGCCTGCGCGACGCTCGTCATTGCCATCAATCCGGCGCCGACAGCTCCCAGGATACGCACTGACATCATGACCGAAACCCCAGCCGCAACAACAACAAACCCAACCCTAATGCCGGCGCATTGCTGTCGGCTTGCGCGGAAACTTAACATTTTAGGGATTGATAAATCGCCAATGTCCGCACTTGCCCCGTGTCCGCCGCCGTATTACGGGACCGGCATATTCGAGATTGGTGACGAATTTGGCTGAGATACTTGGCGTCGGCGCGGCGATGCGGCGGGCGCTGGCACTGCTGGAGGGTGGCGATGTCGTCGCCATCCCGACCGAGACCGTCTATGGGCTGGCCGGCGACGCCACCAACGGCGTCGCGGTCGCGCGCATCTTCGAGGCCAAGGGCCGTCCGCGCTTCAACCCGCTGATCGCCCATGTCGCCGATCTCGCCATGGCGGCCCGCATCGCTGAATTCGATCCGCTGTCGGCAAAGCTGGCGGAAGCGTTCTGGCCCGGCCCGATTACGCTGGTGCTGCCGCAGCGTCCGGGGAACGGCATCCACCCCCTTGTTACCGCCGGGCTCGACACCATCGCGTTGCGCATACCGCGTGGCTTCGGCGGCGAGCTGATTGCCAGCCTCGGCCGGCCGCTCGCCGCGCCGAGCGCCAATTCCTCCGGCAGGATCAGCGCCACCACGGCCGAAGCCGTCGCCGACGATCTTGGAGACAGGATCAAGCTGGTGGTCGATGGCGGCGCAACGCCGGTCGGGCTCGAATCGACCATCGTCAAGATTGAGGACGGGAAACTGCGGCTGCTTCGGCCAGGCGGCATTGCCGCCGAAGAGATCGAAGCGGTCGCCGGCGCGAAGCTGTTGCGCGGCGCTGCCGGCATCGAGGCGCCGGGCATGCTCGCCTCCCATTATGCGCCGGGCGCATCGGTGCGGCTCAATGCTGAAGAGGTCGCCGGGGGCGAGGCGCTGCTTGCTTTCGGCCGGGACCGCGTCGAAGGCTGGGAGAATGCGCTAGCATTCCGCAATCTGTCCGAGACCGGCGATCTGCGCGAGGCCGCGGCGAACCTCTTTGCCTATATGCAAGACCTCGACCGCAGCGGCGCCGCGACCATCGCCGTCGAGCCGATCCCGTTCGAAGGTCTGGGCGAGGCGATCAACGACCGGCTCGTGCGCGCCGCCGCGCCGCGTGACAAGATCGCCTGAGCGCCATAGGGTCGCTCTCATGAACGACCAGCCCTTCGACCTTGACCCAGCCCTTATCGATCGCTTCGCAGCCATCGTCGGCGACAAATACGCGCTGCGCAACCAGGCCGACATTACGCCTTACATCACTGAGCGGCGCGGCCTCTGGCACGGCAGGACGGCGCTGGTGCTGCGTCCGGGCAGCGTCGATGAGGTGAGCCGCATCATGCGGCTGGCGACCGAGACCGGGACGCCGGTGGTGCCGCAGAGCGGCAACACCGGGCTGGTCGGCGCCCAGGTGCCGGACAAGTCCGGGCGCGACATCGTGCTGTCGCTGTCGCGGCTGAACCGCATCCGCGAGATCGACGTGCTGTCGAATACGGTCACCGCCGAGGCCGGCGTCATCCTGCAGACGCTGCAGGAAGCTGCCGATGCCGCCGACCGGCTGTTTCCGCTGTCGCTCGCCGCGCAGGGCTCCTGCCAGATCGGCGGCAATCTCTCCTCCAATGCCGGCGGTACCGGCGTGCTCGCCTATGGCAATGCGCGCGAGCTCTGCCTCGGCGTCGAAGTGGTGCTGCCGACCGGCGAGGTGTTCGACGATCTGCGCAAGCTGAAGAAGGACAACACCGGCTACGATCTGAAGAACCTGTTCGTCGGTGCCGAAGGCACGCTCGGCGTCATCACC